>URFL01000001.1 GCA_900547105.1 uncultured Oscillospiraceae bacterium
AGAACAGTACTGGTGGCTTAAGAAATTTTGTGTCTACTAACTATTGACTACTTCACCCAAACGGTGCTGGCTTTTGCCATATGTAGAAGGCGCGTTATAATCCCGCTTTTTAGGAGCGGACTTAACTGTCTTTGCTGTCTTTTTTGTCGTCCTTTTTGGTGGTTTCCTGTTCGGACGAGCGGTACAGCAGATGTTTGGTCACATAAATCTTGTTGGCGAAGGACATAACCGCCGACCGCAGCAGCTCGGTTTCCGGCGTGACATGGGTGGCGGTGTTGGCGTGGGAAAAATCGCGGGTCACAAACACCGCTTGCAGCGCCAGCTCCAGCTCCGCACAAAAATAATCATACGCCTGCTCTACGGTGTAGGTTTCGCGCTGGATTTCCAGTAACCGACCGATATCCGAAATGCTGAGCACCTGCTTGACCACGCAGATGAAAAACAGACAAGCCACCTGCTCGCGGGAGTATTTTTTATTGGTGGGCGCCGCCAGCACCTTTTGCTTGACATAGTTGTTGACCATGGTGGAGGTGATGGTTCGGTCGCCGTCCGTGTCAGTGAACACGCTCAGGTATTTATCCGCCAGACTGATGACCTGATCCATATACAGCTCAATATTGGGCAGCTCCTGAAAGCGTGGACAATGAAAGTCCACGATCGGTTTGACCCAATCGGATTGCGGCAAAGACGACATAACGGCTCCCTCCTTGGTGGTTGTGATCGCTTTCAAATCCATTATAGCACACATTCGCCGCCGCGACAAGCGGTAAAACAAACCGAACACCGGCGGCAACCCATCTTTTCAAGCAGCGAGAGGGGGAGTGGGTGGTTTTTCGCACCAGATGAACCGCTTCGCGCACAGCAAAAGAAAAAAGACCGGCAAAAACCGGTCTTTTTCTAAAGCTCGTTATAAAGCAAACCATTAGCCGTTTGCCTTTTTGGCGAGGGCGGACTTTCTCCGTGCAGCGGTATTTTTGTGCAGGAGTCCCTTCGCAACAGCCTGGTCGATCTTTTTCACAGCGGCTTTCACGGCCTCCTGTTTGTCGGCGGCGTTGGTCGCGATCGCTTCGTCGGCTTTTTTGATCTGAGTTTTCAGCGCCGAGCGGTTGGCTTTGTTGCGAGCAGTCTTGGTCGCGATGACCTTCACTCTCTTTTTGGCGGATTTAATGTTGGGCATGGTCACACCTCCTCACCTTGGTTGTCTAAATCACGCTGGATTATCATACCACTTCCCGGCAAAAAAAGCAACTGTTTTTTTGCGAATACAGCGATTTTTTCTACAAATACTAAAAACCAATTCCGAAAAAAGGCGAAATGAGGGATTTTATATGCAATTTCGGTCGGATTTGGCAGCCGAAGCGGTGGAGGCGCTGGGCACCGAGCCGCTCTCGCCGCAGGATGTGCGGCAGCGCTCCTTTGAGGATGGTGCGCTGCACATGACCGCCATCGAGGTGGTGAGCCCCCGCGGCGAGCAGCTGCTGCACAAGCCGCGTGGGCGGTATATTACCGCCGAAGTGCCGCCGCTGTCGGATAATGGCGATGCGATGGAGGATATGGCGTGCCGCTTGGGGGCGCAGCTTCGCGAGCTGTTGCCGGATAGCGGTGCGGTGCTGGTGGCGGGGTTGGGCAACGAAAGCATTACCCCCGATGCGCTGGGGCCGAAGGCGGCGTCCATGGTGCTGGCGACCCGCCATATCCGGGGCGAATTCGCCCGCAGCGCGGGGCTCAGCGATCTGCGCCCCACCGCGGTACTGTCGCCGGGCGTGTTGGGACAAACCGGTGTGGAAAGCAGCGAGATCATCCGAGGCCTATGTGCGGTGGTGCGCCCCGCCGCCGTGATCGTGGTGGATGCGCTGGCATGCCGCAGCCTGTCGCGGCTGGGCTGCACGGTGCAGGTGTGCGACACCGGCATCGCTCCCGGTTCGGGCGTGGGAAACCATCGCCAGGCGCTCAATGCCGACACGCTGGGGGTGCCGGTGATCGCTATTGGGGTGCCGACCGTGGTGGATGCTGCGACCATCGCGATGGAGCTGACCGGCAGCGATAACGCCGACGCGGTGCTGCCACAAGGGCGGGGGATGATGGTCACCCCGCGCGAGATCGACCTGTTGATCGACCGCGCCTCGCGGCTGGTGGCGATGACCATCAACCGGATGCTGCAGCCGGAGTATTCGCCGCTGGAGCTGATCGCCATCGCGGTCTAAACCGCCGCCGCGCCGCATACAGTAAAAGCGGTGATGCAAATGCGAAAAACAAAGGGTTTGCGAGCGGTCGCGCTGGCAGCGCTGATCGCTTTGATCGTATATATCCAGCCGTTTTCCTGGGGAGATGTGCGTTCGTGGAGCGAAAAAGCGGCGCTGGTCGCGGCGGGTATGCAGCACCCGCAGGGCGCGGTGCTGGCGCTCAGCGAACAAATCCACGCCGCCCAGCCGACCGAAGCTGCCTCGTCCACCACCGCCACCACCCCCGTGGCCGTCGGTGCCACCGCTGCCGCCACCCGCGTGACCAATGCCGCCCCGCCTCCGCGGTCGGACAAGGGCGGCACCGTGGTGGAGCAAATGCTGGATGTCGGTACTCCGGTGGTGGAGCGGGTGGCATGGCACAACCGCAGCGGCGAAACGCTGGATATTCCGGCGCAGTTCGCCCACCAGCCGGACATCGCGCTGAAAAACGGTGCCCAGCCGCAGGTGCTGATCGTGCACACCCATACCTCGGAAGCGTATCTCACGTATGATGCCGGCTACTACAACGACAGCGACGCAGCGCGCACCGGCGATACCACCCAGAGTGTGGTGGCGGTGGGGGAGGAGATCGCCCGCCAGCTGAAAGCCGCCGGTATCGGGGTGATCCACGACAAAACGGTGCACGATTCGCCCCAGTACACCGGCGCGTATGACCGCGCCGCGAAAACCATTCAAAAAAATCTAAAGCAATACCCCACTATTCAAATCGTGTTGGATATTCATCGGGATGCCATTATGCCGGATAACCACACCAAAATCAAACCCACCGTGACCATCGACGGGCGAAAAGCGGCGCAGGTCATGATTATTGCGGGCGCAGTCAGCACGGAGGATCAGCCGCATCCCTACTGGCAGGAAAATCTGCGGTTGGCGCTGCAGCTGCAAAACGCACTGGCTACCCGTTACGAGGGGCTGGTGCGTCCGCTGTCGGTGGTCGCCAGCCGGTATAACGAGCATCTGACCAAAGGCTCGCTGCTGATCGAGGTGGGCACCGATGCCAACACTGTTGCCGAAACGCTGTATTCCGGCGAGCTGCTCGGCAAAACGCTGGCGGGGGTTTGCCAAACGCTAAAGGAATAACAACTATGACACATTTTTCGCGTTTTCGCGCCTTTATGGCGGCTTTTTGTATGACGTTGATTCTGGCTTTGACCGGGATCGGCTGCCTGGTGGCGGATGTTGGCACCCGCCGCGTCACCCGCGGAGCCGATGCGCTCCCGTTGGTGGATTTGGCGACGTGGGCACCGGATCGCCTGCCCGCGTGGATGCAGCAGGGGGCGTGGCTGTTGTCCGCGCCGGTGCGTCTGCTGTGTCGGCTGCCGCAAGCGGCAATCGCCATTCCGCGGATGCAGGCGGACGCCGCGACCTCTCCGCGCCTGTCCTCGGTGGCTGCTCATCGGGGAGCGGTTGATTCACAATAAAATAGGGGGACGGAACCGTGGTTCCGTCCCCCGTGCCTTTTATAAGCATTATAAGCGCTTTATCCCACAGCTGTTTGCTGCACCTGCGCAGCGGTCACCGGCAGCGCGGGCAGCGAAACCGTTTGCCCCATCCATTTGTCCATAGTGCTTTGCTGCAAGGTGATGTTTTGCTGCGCCAGCGCCTGCTTGGCGGTTTCAGTAGTCAGATCCACATACAGCGTCACCGTGGTTTGCTGTACTGTGGCAGTGAGCTTGCCGTAAAACGAGCGATTGAATATCCCGCCAAAATCGTACATAACGGTCATATCCGAGAGCGACGGCAGCGCGCTTTGCAGCTCCTGCACCGTCATTCCCACCCGCGCCTTGGCGGTCAGCGCTCCGTTGTTTTGGACAAACACCGTGGTCACGGTCGCATCGGTGCGCAGCGCATCCGGCGCTCCGGCGCGTTCGCTGCCCAGCAGTGCCGTGCCGGCAGACCAGTCCTTGAAAGCGCCGTCCGCGTTCAAAATCTCATAATCCGGCAGCTTGTCGGTGTTCACCAGCGCCAGCGCCACGTCGCTGTGCCCGCGTTGCTGGATCACATAATAGGTGTTATCCATATAGTCGAGCAGCGCCGCATACGTTTGCCCCACCAAATCACACGCCGCCGGTATCGCGGCGACGGCGGGCGCGGTCGTGGTCGTGGTGGTGACCGGTGCCGTAGTTGTGGTGGTTATGGCGGCAGCGGTGGTGGTCGTCTCGCGGGTGGTGGTGGCGCTCGGCGTGGGGGCGGCTTGTCGCGAACAGCCGCACAAGGTCAGACAAGCGGCAATCACGCCGGCGAACAAACGCTTATTCATAAAACATCCTCCGTTCGTATATGTCATAGGACTCTCTCTCTCGGTTAATCATCGGTTTGCAGCGACGCACACAGATCCTGCTGGGGCGATCGTCCATACACCCGCACATATGCGCGGTAAAACGAGGAATAATCGCGAAATCCGCAGGATTGGCACACCGTCGAGGCAGGCTGTCCGCGCAAAATCAGCTGGCGGGCAGCGGCGAGCCGCTTGCGGGAAATATAGTTCCAAACCGATGACCCGGTGGCGCGCTTGACAATGCGCTCCAATTGGGAAGAGCTGATGAAAAAATAATCGCACAGCTGGCTGATGGTCAGCTCCTCAAACAAATGCCGGTTGATATAGTCGATGATACGCGCTGCCAGCTCCGACCGCTCCGCTGTCGGTTGGCGGCGCTTTTTGTCGTATGCCAGCCGCATCTGCCCCAGCAGGGGATATAGATAAATCAGCAGATCGGTGCGGCGTTCCTCGGCGGTCAGCCCCTCACGCGACATAGCGCGAAACAGCTCCAGCGGGGTCACATAGCTGAAATCGGCGGGAGTGTAGGCGTTGTTCAGCCCCAGCGGTCGATCCAAAAACGGTTCCAACAGCCGCCCCTCCGGATCAACCGCCCGCAGCAGCTCCGGATCGAAATTGAGTACATAGCGCTCATACGGCCGGTCGGACAAAATGTTCATTTTGTGCGCCTCCATCGGCCGGGTGATCAGCAGCGTGTGCGGTTCCATCGGATAAGCGGTGGATTCCACCATACAGCAGGCATCGCCGCTGATAAAATACAGCAGCTCGCATTGGTCGTGCACATGCATCTGGAACCATTCCGGATGCGGCGGGTCATCCCGCGAATATAAAAAGGTCATGGATGGCCCATGATATTGTCGCAATACCGACATAAAACTGCCTCCTGCTTTTGTGGTTATGCTGCCGATGATAGAAAATGCAATATAAACTGCGCTAATATGCAATTGAATTGTAATTTTGCTTTTTGTACAATAACAATATAGCCGAAATGTTCGGGCAAGTCAAGAAAAAACAGGAGGAAATAACCATGGGACGTTCACGCATGGTTTTCAAAGCAATGGCTACGATCGCATCATCTGCCTTGTTGGTCACATCGGTCGCCCCCGTGTGCGGGGCGTCGGCGGCAGCGGACTCCGGTTCGGTACTGGATCAGGTGCCGCCCACCCCCAACATCAGCACCTTTTCCACCGCCAACTGGGATGCCGGTTGGTATCGGATGCAGACAAATCTGCAAATCGGGGACTGTGTGTATTCGTTTGATGACAACACCATCGGCACCGAGATCCAAACCGAAGATCCCGCCGACTACTGCCTTGCCAGCCTGCCGGAATATCTGCGCGGCAGCGATTATATTGTCACCCGCCGCACCCAGCGCCGCGAGGTGTTTTTCAAATCCGAACGGGCGATCGCGGTGTATGCGGCGATCGACACCGCCTATGGGGAGGCGTTTTCGTGGGAGACCGGCTGGACCAAAACCGATGACACCGTGTCCACTGCCGACGGCACGCTCTATGCGTTGTACCGCAAGACCTATGCCGCTAAAACGCAGGTGCGGATCAAAAAGCTGGGCGCAGATACGGACACCGCACGCAACTATTTTCTGATGGTTCTCCCCACCGAGGGGGAAACCATTGCCAATGCCCTGACCCACGAGCCGGTGTTGCCGCAAGGGGAGCGGGATGACACCCACAATCGGAACACACGCTATCAGTATTATGTAAACGATGTGTACAATCGTGCCGAAACCGATGCGCTGCCGGAGGGCTACACGGTCAGCGGCGCGGCGGATGGTGACCGGATCGCCTTGAGCGAGCGGGAGATGCCTTCGTTTGACCAGGGCGATCTGACGCAAAACACTCCCTATCTGGCGGGGGACACCGTTTCTTCCGGAAGCCCGGTGGACAACAATGTGAATACCTATTGGGAAAGCAAAACGCTGCCCGGCAACCTGACGATCGATCTTGGTGCTGCCAAAGCGATCGATCGGCTGGTGCTGAAGGTGAAAAGCGGTTGGGGGGAACGCACCCAAACCATTGAGGTCAAAGGCAGCACCGACAGTCAATCGTTCGAAACACTTGTGCCCGCCAGGGACTATCGCTTTTACCCGGATCAGGACAACACGGTAACGGTGACACTGTCCACCGTCGTCACCCGGTATGTGCAGCTGTGCTTCACCGCCAACACCGGCAGCAACGGCGGCCAGCTCAGTGAAGTGGAGATCTACGGCCCCGACCGCAGCCGGTACGAGCTGGCGGCGGGGGTGAATTTGGCGCGCGGATGCCCGTTTCAGGTCACCTCTGACCGCTACAACGGCGGCAGTCCGGTGGACGGCGATCCCACCACCTATTGGCGCAGCGACAGTGTGCAATCCGGCGCGACCGAATCGGTCACGGTGGATCTGCAGCATGCGTTGACCGTCAACCGTGTGGCACTGCGCCTGTGGCCGCGGTGGGGCGATCGCACCCAAATGCTGGAGGTGCAGGGCAGTGTCGACGGCACCACCTATACCACGCTGGTCCCCTCGGCGGAGTATGCGTTTGTTGCGCAAAACAACGCGGTGACCATCTCGTTTGTCGATACGACTGTGCGGTATATCCGTGTGGCCGGCACCGCTAACACCGGTGACACCGGCATCCAAATCGGCGAGCTGGAGGTATACGGTCCGGCGCAAACGGTCAGCTATTCCGGCAATCGTACGCTGGATATGAAAAAAGCTTCTGTCGGTGCGGATCTTACATTGACCCGTGCGCTGGATACGGCAGCAACCGGTCAGTTGGTGGTGGATACCCGCGTGCGATTCAGCGCCGCCGATGCGGGGATGGAACTGTTGTCGCTGCGGGATGCCGCCGGACGCGCGCTCGCCACGCTGCGACAGGGGGCAGACGGCGTGGTGCAGCTGGTGACCACCGCCGCTACCCGTGATACGGCGGTATGCACCGCAGAGGAATGGCACACGCTGAAGCTGGTGCTGGATCAGCAAACCGGAACGGTGGCGGTGTGGGTGGATCATCTGCTGACCGCCGATCAGATACCGATCGCCACGGATGCGCTGGCGGCGGTCACTTACACCATTCCGGCAGCCGCGACCGGCACGCTGCAGGTGGACTACTGCCGGGTGTATGACAACACCGAGCAGTATGTGGCTTCGGAAATGTTCGACGATCAGCCGACCGGCAGTGTGCCTGCCGGTTGGAGCGTGAGCGGCAGCGCTGCCATTGCGGAAATGCCGTTCCCGACTGACAAAAGCTTGCAGCTGGCAGGGAAAAGCCGCGTCACCCGCGCGTTTGACCCGATAAGCGGCGATGTAACAGTGGAAGCCAAGGTGCGCCCTGCCTCTTCCGATTGGGTCACCGCGCCGCTGGTGACCGATGCCGACGGCCGCGTAGCAGCCAAGGTGGCGTTTTACCGCAACAGTCTGTTTGTGTCCAATGGACAAAACTGGGCGTATCTATGCGATCAGGAGGTGCCGCACAACTATTATGCTGCGGACAACTGGTATCTGATCAAGCTGGTGATGAACACTGATACCCGCCGATACGATGTGTATGTGGACGGTGCGCGGCGGTATAGCGGCGCCGCTTTTGCCGAACCGGTGGAAGCGGTATCGCAGCTTTCTTTTGCAACCGAGCAAGCGAACACGCTGTATATCGATCAGGTAAAAGTATACGACAGCGCCTCGCTGGCGCGCGATCTGATGCCGCAGCAACCGGTGTTTGATGTGCGCGATTACGGCGCGGTGGGGGATGGGAAAACCGATGATACCGCCGCCATCAACAAAGCAGTGAATGCTGCTGCCGGCACCGGCGGCACGGTGCTGCTGGAAAACGGCACCTTCTGCACCGGTCAGATAACGCTGGCCAGCGATCTCACTTTCTTTATTGCCCCGTCCGCCACGCTGTACGCCAACATAGACCGCCATGCGTATAACAAAGTGACCCCCTCCAACGGCTACAACGGCAACCGCCAGCTTGGCCGCGGTATTTTGTATTTCCAAAACGCCAAAAACGTGCGGATCACCGGCGGAGGCACCATTTTCGGCAACGGCTTTTACGGTTATGGCGAAAACGACCCGTCGGATCAACGCCCCTGCATCCTCTATTTTGCCCAGTCGCAGGATGTGACGGTGGAAGATTTGAATATGGTGCAAAGCCCGTTCTGGACCGTGGTGCCGTACGAAAGTCAGCAGGTCACGGTGCGCCGTGTCAACATCACCAACCACACCGCCCCCAACCGCGACGGTGTGGATCCGGTCAACTCGTCCTATATCACGATCGAGGATTGCAACATCTTTGCGGGCGACGACGCGATCTGCCCCAAAAGCGGCAACCGCATCCCGATGACCAACATCGAGGTGCGCCGCTGCCTGCTGCAATCGGATTGCAACGGCATCAAGATCGGCACCGATACCCAAGGTCCCATCCATGATTTGTCTTTTGAAGATATCTGCATCAAAAAAGTGGGCTTATCCGGTATCACTATCCAGTCGATCGACGGATCAGACATCGAACGCATCCGATTTGAACGCGTGGATATGAACGATGTGGACAATGCGCTGTTTGTGTGTATCGGCAACCGCTACCGGATGCCGATCCCCAACCCCGGTTACACCAAAAAACTGGGTAGCATCCGCGATCTGACCTTTGAAAACATCCGCTTTACCAATCCGATGGATCATCCATACAGCCAAAAAAGCGGGGATAACATTCATGAGATGATGCTGATCGGATTGAACCCGAAGTACAACACCATCGAAGATGGCGAGGAACATCATATTTCGGATGTGCTGTTCAAAAATGTGTATCTGGAAATGCCGGGCGGCGCCACCACCGTTCCGGCGTTTACCGAGGGCATCAGCAATGGGTATCCTGAGCACGATGCGCTGAAAACCTCCACCGGATGGGTGTATACCCTGCGCTGG
Organism: uncultured Oscillospiraceae bacterium; assembly: GCA_900547105.1. Classification (GTDB taxonomy): domain Bacteria; phylum Bacillota; class Clostridia; order Oscillospirales; family Acutalibacteraceae; genus UMGS1474. Next base: position 9,440 of record URFL01000001.1, read on the forward strand.
ACAGACAATGTTCGGTTTGTGAATTGCCAAAGCGTTGCAGCCAAAGCCGACGCGCGGGACGAGATCGCCCGGGCGGATTATACCGACAACGCCGCTCAAACAGCGCTGTGGACGGTGGTAGAACAGGCGCAGGCGGTGCAGTCCGCCCCGAATTTTGTGACTGCACCGGAAACGCTGCGCCAGTCGCTGACGCAGACGCTGGATGCCGCCATCGCCGTGTATGAGGACAACAACGCGACAACAGCGGACAGCGAGCAGGCGCGCGAGGCGCTTCAAACGGCGCTGGCGGCGTACACCTCCGTGGTCAAAGCGGATAAAACCGCTTTGCAGCAAGCGATCGCCGCGGCACCGACCGACCTTTCCGGCTATACGGTTTCCTCAGCGGCGGCCTTTCGCGCCGCGTTGGAGGCGGCTGTCGCTGTCGCTGCCGATACCAATGCCACCCAGCTGCAGGTGAATACAGCGCTGGCGGCGCTGCAAACCGCCCAGGCGGCATTGGAAATCGACCGCGGCACCGATCCGGCAGACGAAGAGCTGCGCTTTTCGGCAACAGACGGCATCTATACCCGCCTGATGTACGGCACCATGTTTTATACCGATTGGAAAACCGGCGATACCGCTCCGACCAATATGAGCGGTTCGGCAGCCAATGGTGCCAACAAGAATATGGTGCTGCAAGCCACCGTGACCCTGACACCGCTGCGCGAAGGGGTGGATGTGTCCACCGCGTGGAAAAAGATGGGATTCCGCCTGCGTTCTGCGTGGGTGAACAACACCGAGCAAGCGGCGCAGTTTTATATGATCACCCCGCAGGATGTCACCATGAACGCAGACGGTTCGTTCCAAGTGGCGATTCCGCTGTCGCAAATCACGCCCGCCCAGATCAATTGGCAGGATGTGTGCGATCTGAATGTGACCTGTGAGCTGAACGACCCGTACCGCTACGCCGCGCAGCAGGATAGCCCGGATATGACACTGACTCTGTCGAATGTGCGTATCGCCGCCATCGGCGCTGAGCCAGTGGATACCACCCGGCTGCAATCAGCTGTCGAGCGTGCCAACGCGGTGGATCGCGCCGCTTATACCGATCGCACAACGGCGGCGCTGGAAACGGCACTGACCGCTGCACAGGCAGTTCTGGCGGATGCTGCTGTGTCACAGGTGCAGGTGGACGCTGCCTGTACCTTGCTGGAAACCGCGCTGTCGCAGCTTAAACAAGTGGTTTGGGGCAATGTCGATGAGGATGATCAGGATGCCATCACCGTAGTGGATGCACTGATGACGCTGCAAGCTGCCGCCGGTCGGGTGGAATTGTCCGCCTCTGCCCGGCGTGCCGCCGATGTAGATGGTGCCGCAGGGGTAACAGCGGGGGATGCCCTGCTGATTTTGCGGCGCGCTGCCGGAGCGACAGAGGCGTTTCCGGTCGAAGCCGATCACCCGTAACGATTCCGCCGTCTTTTGCAGTCCTCGCGCTGCGAAAGACGGCGGTTTTGCGAAAATCGCTTGCTTTTTTGAAAAAGTGGTGTATAATGCAAGTGTATATCCTAATAAAACGCGTTGAAAAAGATTATGCGTTGTGTGTTCGTGCCGCAGAGAGGGGTGTCGCCGGCTGAAAGCGCCCTGCCAAAGAGCACAGCGGAATTTCGCTTTGGAGCGGCGGGGCTGAACGCCACGGTGTGGCACAGTAGGTCCCGACGGTGTGACCGCCGTTACCGGGTCACCGAGTGCGCGCCGTGCTTTGCGGCGCGAATCAGGGTGGTACCACGGAGCTTGAGCCTTCGTCCCTTTTGCGGGACGGGGGCTTTTCTTGTTAAGGAGGTTGTTTCATGAAAGAACAAATCAAAGCGTTGCGCGAGCAGGCGATGCAGCAGCTGCAAACGCTGAGCCAGCCGGGCGAGCTGGAGGATTTTCGCGTTAAGGTGATGGGCAAAAAAGGCTCGCTCACCGGCTTGCTGCGCGGCATGGGTGCACTGCCCGCCGAGGAGCGCCCCAAGATGGGTCAGCTGGTGAACCAGGTGCGCGCCGAGCTGGAGGAAGCGCTGGAAGCCCGCGCCGCTGCGGTGCGCGCTGCGCAGCAGACGGCACGGCTGAAGCACGAAACGCTGGATGTGACCATGCCGGGTCGCCACGGCAAAAAAGGCGGACTGCACCCGCTGAACATCGTGCTGGAGGACTTGATCGACATTTTCCAGTCGATGGGCTTTGATGTGGTGGATGGTCCTGAGGTGGAAACCGAATACTACAATTTCGAGGCGCTCAACCTGCCGGCGGATCACCCCGCGCGGGATATGCAGGATACCTTCTTCCTGAGCAACAGTTTGCTGCTGCGGTCGCAGACCTCGGCGGCGCAGATCCGCACGATGGAGGATCGTCAGCCGCCCATCCGCATCATCTGCCCCGGTCGTGTGTACCGCGCGGACGAAGTGGACGCGACCCACTCGCCGGTGTTCCATCAGGTGGAGGGTCTGGTGGTGGACAAAGGCATCACCATGTGTGATCTGAAAGGCTGCTTGGAGCAGTTTGCCCACGAGATTTACGGGCCGGAGACCAAGGTGAAATTCCGTCCTTCCTTCTTCCCGTTCACCGAACCCAGCGTGGAAGTGGATGTCACCTGTTCGGAATGCGGCGGCAAGGGCTGCCGGGTGTGCAAAGGCTCCGGTTGGATCGAAATTTTGGGTGCCGGTATGGTGCACCCCAATGTGCTGCGCGGCTGCGGCATTGACCCGGAGGTATACTCCGGCTTCGCGTTCGGTATCGGGCTGGATCGTCTGACGACCACCCGCTACAAGATCAGCGATATTCGCCTGTTGTTTGAAAACGATCAGCGTTTTCTGGAACAGTTTCGCTGATACACGCGGGAAAGGAGTGAATGGTAATGAAAATATCGCTTAGCTGGTTGAAACGGTATGTAGACATTGATGTTCCGGTGCAGGAACTGTGCGATAAAATGGTGATGAGCGGGTTCGAGGTGGAAAGCATCGAGGATCTGTCCGCCAGCATGAGCCGGGTTGTGGCCGGCCGTATTGTGAAATTGGAAAAACACCCCGACGCTGACAAGCTGCAAATTTGCCAGATCGATGTGGGCGAGAGCGAGCCGGTGCAGATCGTCACCGGAGCATCCAATGTGTTCGAGGGTGCAATGGTGCCCGCGGCGCTGCATGATTCGCATCTGCCCAACGGCATGCACATCAAAAAAGGCAAGCTGCGCGGGGTGCCGTCCAACGGTATGCTGTGCTCCGGCGAGGAGCTGTGCCTGACCGAAGAGGATTATCCCGGTGCAGGCGTTTACGGCATCCTGATTTTGGACGAAAAAACGCCGGTGGGCGCGGATATGCGCGATGTGCTGGAGATGAACGATTACATCATCGACTTCAAGATCACCGCCAACCGCCCGGATTGCCAGAGTGTGCTGGGTGTGGCGCGCGAGGCGGCGGTGGCGCTGAACAAACCGTTCCACCCGCCGGTGCCGACCTATACCGAAGCGGGCGGCGATATCCGCGAGCATATCGCCATCACGGTGCAGGACAGCGACCTTTGCCCCCGCTACTACGGTCGTGTGGTAAAGAATCTGCGCATTGCACCGTCGCCCGATTGGATGAAACGCTGCCTGAAAGCGGCGGGGATGCGCCCCATCAACAATATCGTGGATATCACCAACTTTGTGATGCTGGAAACCGGTATGCCGATGCACGCGTTTGATATGCGCGACATCCGTGGTCGGCAGATCATCGTGCGCCGCGCCAAAGCGGGGGAGCAGATGACCACGCTGGACGGCAAGGAGCATACCCTCACCGGCGATATGCTGGTGATTGCGGACGGCGAAGCGCCGTCTTGTCTGGCGGGCATCATGGGTTCGCTGGACAGCGAGATCAAGGAGGATACCAAAGACCTGTTTTTGGAATGTGCCAAGTTCCGCCGCGACAGTGTGCGGAAAACGGCGCGCGCGCTGGGCATCCGCACCGAAGCGAGCGCCCGGTTTGAAAAAGGCGTGGACATTTTGCAGGTGGAGTTCGCGATGAACCGCGCGCTGCAGCTGATTGACGAGTTGGACGCGGGCGATATCATCAGCGGTGCGCTGGATGAGCACGGCGAGTTGCCCGCTCCCCGCAAGCTGGATGTGCCCGCTTCGCGCATCAACGATCTGCTGGGGCTGGATATTCCGGCGGAAACTATGGCGGATATTCTGAACCGGCTGGACATCACCACCACGTTGCAGGATGGCGTGCTGCACTGCGAAGTGCCCTCCATCCGCGACGATGTGGAAGGTCGCGCCGATCTGGCGGAAGAGGTCATGCGCATCTACGGCTATGACCACATTGTGGGCACGCCGATGACCGGCGCGGTGGTGCGCGGTCGGAAACTGCCCGCCCGCATCAACGATGACCATTTGAAAGCCACGCTGGTGGCGGATGGTGTGCGTGAGATCACCACCTATTCTTTCATCAGCGGCAAAGCGGTTGACCAGCTGGGGCTGCCCGCGGACGACGCGCGCCGTCAGGCGGTGCGGCTGCTGTATCCGCTGGGCGAGGAGTATTCCACCATGCGCACCCAGCTGATTTCCAGCATGCTGACCGTGTTGTCCACCAACTATAACCGCAAAAATACGGCGGTGCGCTTCTTTGAAGTCAGCCGTCTGTTCCTGCCCAAGGCGCTGCCGTTGACCGAGCAGCCGGACGAAGTGCCGGCGCTGTCGTTGGGTCTGTACGGCAAGGATGAGGATTTCTTCACCCTCAAGGGCATTATCGAAGACATTGTGGACCGGTTCCAGGTGAAAGCCAGCTACGAGCGCTCGCAGGAGGTGTTCCTGCATCCGGGACGCCAGGCATCGCTGGTGGTGAACGGCGAAAGCATCGGATTCTTCGGCGAAGTACACCCCGATGTGGCGGCGCGGTTTGATCTGGAGGGCGTGCGCGCCTATGTGGCGCAGATCCGTCTGCCGGAGCTGTACGCGGCGGCTGACCCGGTGACCATCTATCGCGCGCTGCCCAAATTCCCGGCGGTCGAACGCGATATCGCGCTGCTGTGTGACGAGGAACTGCCGGTGGCGGAGATCGAACAGGCGATCCGCGCGGGCGGCGGAAAGATCCTCGAAAAAGCGGAACTGTTCGATGTGTATCAGGGCGAGCAGATCGAGTCCGGCAAGAAGAGCGTGGCGTACAGCCTGCTGTTCCGTTCGGCGGACGGCACCCTCACCGATGAGCAGATCGACGGGGTTCTTCATAAAATCTTTAAAAATTTGAAGCAAAAAGATTGCATTCTGCGCGGATAAGCGCTTGCTTTTTTCGGACAAATGGGGTATACTATACCCCACGGTACCGTCGGAACGTGTACGGAAAGGAAGGTTGCAGTTATGCTGGACAGAACCCAAACGTTTTCGCTTGGCGATGACAAAGAGCGCGAAATGAAGATCATCCTCACCCAGGTGTACGATGCTTTGCGCGAAAAAGGATACAATCCGATCAACCAGCTGGTGGGCTACATCCTTTCGGAGGATCCGACCTACATCACCACCTACAACAATGCGCGCAGTCTGATCCGCAAGATCGACCGCGATGACCTGTTGCGGGCGTTGGTGCGTTCCTACCTCAACAATTAGGAGGAGATTTGATTGGCAGAGAAAGCCGAAAAACAGGCGTTTTTGACCTATAAAGAGCGTCCGCTGGTGCGCTCCGGCAACATCCTGTATTATGGGGATATGTCGGAAAAATGCGTTGTGATGCTGCAGATCCTGTCCACCAAACAGGTGGGGGATATGACCATGGCGGATAAAGTGCAGGTGCAGTTGCTGTCCACCGATCCCGAGCTGCGGATGAAAGACCGCATTCTCAAAAAGAGCGAGAAAGTCGGTTTGTACAACGCGATGGATGTGGGCGCGATCTGGCTGGAACGCGAGCTGGCGCAAAAATAAGGATAAACGCAAACCCCGATGCAGATGTCTGTCTGCATCGGGGTTTTTCGCGTCCTTTGGCGGTTTTGTCCGCCGTGTGGTCTATCTTTTCCCGCCGGTGCATATAGTCCCATAGACACATTAGCGGACAACAAAGGAGAGATGACCAGATGGATATGAAAACGCTCACCACCACAGCGCCGTCGAGCAGTGTTCTGTTCGATGGCTTTGACGAACGACCGGTGGATATGGATTTTGTGCTGCCGGACTATGACCCCGATATTGCCGCGGTGCTGAAATGTCAGCTGACGCCGCTGGTGCAATCCCAGCAGATCAACGGCGATCAGGTGCTGGTGGACGGCATGGCGACGATGCGGGTGATGTATCTGGACGAAGCGCGCCGGTGCGTGCGCAGCTGCGAATTTTCCCAGCCGTTCAGCAGCTCCTTCACGGTGGCGAATATGGTGCCCGGCGCGTGCGTGCAGGTGACCACCAAAACCGATTATGTCAACTGCCGCGCCACCAGCTCCCGCCGGTTGGATGTGCACGGCGCCTTCAGTGTCAAGCTGCGGGTCACCGCCGCCGGAGGACAGGAGATTTTGCAGGATGCGCAGGGCGACGGCATCCAAAAGCGGGCGTTGAATCTGGTTTGCTCGGTGCCGGCAGCATCGGCGGATAAATCGTTCACCATCAACGAGGTGGTGGAGTTGGGCAGCGGCAAGCCGCCCGCCGAAGCGTTGATTCGCGGCGAAGCGGTGCCGGTGCTGACCGATTGCAAGCAGATGCTGAACAAAGTGGTGCTGAAAGGGTGCCTGTATCTGCGCCATTTGTATGCCAGCGACGCGGAAAACGGTGGTATGGAGCAAACCGAACACGAAATTCCCTTCAGCCAGATCGTGGATGTCGAGGGCTTGCAAGACGACTGGCAGTGCGATGTGGAGGTGGAGGTCGCCTCCTGCGAGGTACAGATCACCGCCGATCCCGGCGGCGCGGGAACGCTGCTGTCGGTCAGCGTCAAGCTGACGGCACACATCCGCTGTATTCGCAGCGAGGAGGTGCAGGCACTGACCGATGCCTATTCCACCCGCTGCCCGCTGCGGGTGGATACCCAACCGCTGGAAACCGAGCAGCTGGTGGGGCTGCACCGGGGCACTGAGATCATCAAGCAGACCTTCGATCTGCCGCCGGATGACATCGCCGGTATTGTGGATCTGTGGGGCGATGCCGCGGTGGCGGGGGAGCGGTGCGACCCCGATAAAGCGGTGGTGGACGGTCGTCTGATGGCGTATATGCTCACCCGCAGCGCTGCGGGCGAGGTATCGTATTATGAGCGGCCGGTCAACATCACGCTGGAATACAGCGACCATTGCGACCGCATGGTGACCCAGCTGCGGGTGGTGCGGATGCAGTATGTGGTCAACGCCCAAAAGCAGGTGGAGCTGCGGGTGGAGCTGGCGGTGACCCGCCGGTGCTACCGTACCAACCAATGCCGCGCCGTGTGCAGCGTGACCGCCGACGAGGGCGAGGCATTCCCGCCCGAAAAGGCGGCACTGAAAATATACTATGCTTCTGCCGGTGAATCCTTGTGGCAGATCGCCAAAAGCTGTCATACCTCTATGCAGCAGGTGATGGACGAAAACGACCTGGCTGCCGATGTGCTGGAGCAGGATACCATGCTGCTGGTTCCGCTTTGCTGACTATATAATGCAAGCGCCCCCATCGATGGATGGGGGCGCTTGTGTTTGGTATTTCATTTATCCGACCGGGGTGAATCCCTCGTCGCTGCCGTTGCCGCCGATGTCGGTGCCGACATCACCGGTGCCGATATCGGTGCCGCTGATCGTCAGAATATCGGCAAAGGCAAATCGCTCAATGTCCAGCGCTGGGCTTTCATATGCTTGTTTCATACAATATCATCCTTTCTCGTGGGTTCAGATGGTTCCTTTTTGCACCGTTACGGTACCGTCGCTGCCGGTGTGGAATTGGAACACATACGGACTGAACACCGTTTCGCCATCCACGATCGCGTATGCTATGGCGTAGCGATAGCTGTCCGCTTTCACATTCAGCAAATGGGTCATATACTGCTGATTGCTGCCTGTTTTGGACGATTTGATTTTCACAAACTGCCCGTCGGTCGGGTTACCGTTTTTGATGTTATTAACCTCCGCTGTGGTGGCGGTGTAGTACACACCGTATTCTACCGATGTCTCTGCCGAGTGAATATAGGCCTGAGCGATCACCGTCAGCACATAGGAGTTTTTGTATTCGTTGTACTGGGTGGCGTATTGCTGAATGTTGACCGAGGTTTCCGGCTCATATGTCTGACCATCCTCCGCCAGCACCACGCTCACTTTATTCGCGCCGGTCACATAGAAGGTGAAGGTATCCTTGCCATAGCCCACTTTTTGACCGTCCAGCTCCCAATAGGCCACGCTGCCGTTGGTGGCGCTCGCCAGCTTCAGTTCCACCCGATCGTCAAAATGGATGTCCTTGATCTGCGATTCGATAATCGTGCAGTTGGTGGATTCGATGTCGGCGCCCACTGTGACGGTGTAGGTCAACCGCTGTCCCTCGTTATCCCCCTCGGAATAGACCGGGCGTACCACATACGGGTCGTCCTGGTTTTTGTAGGTATCGAACAGCGTGTCCGCATCCGCCGCGTTGTCGTTCCATCCGCAGAAGGTGTAGCCGCCGAGGTTGGGTGCCTTGACGGTGGACAGCTGCTCGGCAAGCTCTGTGCTGGAGGCCACGGTAGTGGCGTACACTTCCTCGCCGAATCGGCCCACAAACTGAACCTTCATGGAATCGCTCGGCCAGTTGCTGGCGGTGTCAAACGCGCCATCTGCCAGCCCGACAAACCGGATATGGTCAATGTTGCCGCAATATCCGCTATCCTCATTGGCGGAACGGTTTAGCTTCAAATAGATTTCATGATCGCCGGAGCCGAGCGTCGCCAGCACATCGGCGGACACATCGCAGGAGAAGGTATCCCAGATATTCCAGTTGTTGGTGCCGGTGTACATGCTGGCGGAAACGGTGATGCTGCCCAACTCCACACCGCCGGTCAGCGCCGTCGTCGGGGTGTATTGGCCGCGCACACCGGTGGCGGTCAGCTGGCTCCACGCCACATCCATATCCGCATACAGCGTGTAAGTAATGTCGCTGTGGTGAGCCGTCGCTGCCCGCACCAGCACCGCTTCCAAATTGTCGATGTTGGCTTTGCCAAGATAGATCGTGTCACCATTTTTGGTGCCGTCCAATTTGGTGGTATGCGGCCAGGCAGAGACATAGTTCGATGCGCCCCATACATAACCCTCACCCTCTATGGTGCATACATCCATCTGGTTGGAGGGCAGCGTTTCTTCGTGGTACAGGGTAAAGTCAATGTAGTTGCCGGCGTAGGTGGCGGTGGTTTCCGGCACAAAATACAGCGTGTCGGTACCGCTGACATCCAGTGTCGACAGGTCATAATACGAGGTGCGCAGATTGTCCACCGTGTACCACTGGTTAGATCCGCTTATGCGGGAGTTGTCCAGCGTCAGCGTGGTGACCAGATGATCCTCCGCCACCGCGCCTTTGTATACTTTCAGATCGGTTGCCCCTTGCGCCATATAGCGCACCGTGATACCTTTCAGATGCGAGAAATTTACGCTGTTGTACGCCAGCTGGATGCCGGATTTGGTATCGGTGACTCCGCGTACATCGCTGTATTCAGAGTTTGCACCCGCTTCGGTTTTTTTGATGCGGCCGGTGCTGAATCCGGACGAAGAGGAGAGTGAAGCGTCCAGTGCATCGCTGAAAGAATAGTTTTTGGCAAAGCTGACCGGATTGTAGGTGGGTTTGTCCGAAGTCAGCTTCACATAGTCCATGTTGCCGCCGTATCCGCTGGCGTTTTGGGTGCTTTCAATCTTCAAGAACAGCGAATGGGTTCCCTGCAACCGGGCTTTGGAAACGGTGTCCAGCAATCCGGTAGAAAATTCGGTGAATTTCCGCCAGCCGCTGTCGGTGTATTGACCGGTCAGTTCCGCAATTTTGTATCCGTTGGCGCAGTCCGCTTTGGCAGTACCGTCGATATAAAATCCGTAAACGGTCCCGCTGTTGGCGTGTGCCACCGACAAGGTGATCTTGCTCAGATCGGTGGTGTCGTAATCGCCGAGGCAGAATACATCGCCGACACGGGTGCCATCCAGGAACTTGCCTTCGGAAGCACCGGAATCCGTGTTGCTGGCGCGGGTTGCGCTGGAACGGTTGTCGGCGTTATCCTTGATGTTTTCCATCTGAAAAACGGTTTCACTGACATCCCGACGATATTTGGTCAGGGTAAAATAGTCGATGTTGCCGGTGTAATCGCTGCCGGACAGATTGTTGTCGTAATTGGTTTTCAAAAAGACTTTGTGCACACCAGCGATCTGGTCAGCCGAAACCTGTACCGCCGCTTCAAAGGTTTTCGGGGTGTTCCAGTTGCCGCTGCCTTTCGCAGCGACTGCTTTTGCGACCAGCAGAGAGGGGGCATCCACCGTACCGTCGATATACAAATCGTATGAACGGCTATCGCCCTGACATCCCACTGCGATGCTGAAGGATTGCAGCCCGGTCAGATCCATTTCGCCAAATCCAAAAACGGAACCGTTGCGGGTGCCGTCAATGTCCTGACCGCCCGAAAAACCGGAGACATTTTTCACGCCGCCATCGCCGTGCTTTTCCGAAAAGGTTTCCGCTTCCACGGTCACCGTTTCCAGCGGGTCAACATACTCGCCAAAGGTCAGCTCGGTGGCATCAAAGTTTCCGCAAAAAACGCTGCCGGTGGGGGCGGATTCCACTTTCAAAAACAGATCGTGTGTGCCGCTCAACCGCGCCGGAGTAGCGTCCGCCGTAAAGGGAACGGCTTGCAGCGCAAATTTTTGCCAGCCACCGGTCGAAGCAATGGTGGTTTCGGCAATTTTGGTGCCCAGCGCCGTCTTGGTACCGTCCACATACAGCGCATACACCGCCCCGCCACCATTGTGCGCTACCGACAGGCTGACGGCGGAGAGCCCGGTCAGATCAATGTCGTGCGCCAGACAGAGCACCTGTCCTTCGCGCAAATCGTCCAAGTAGGTTTCGCCGTTTGTTCCGTTGTCTTTTGTGGCTTTGTTTTCCACACTGGAACGGTTTCCCACATAATTCTCCGCCTCGATCCGCGTGACCGAGGTGGTATCCTCATCGGCGGCTTGTGCCATCGGCACCACACTCATCAGCAACAAGCTGACCACCGCCAAAACGGATAAGAACCTTCTTTTCATACAAATCCCTCTTTTCAACAAAAATAGAAGATAGAATCAAGTATTTACATCTATAATATACAACTCTCGGTAGCGGCGGTCTAGTCAAAAAATGCTGCACAGCAGTCAATAATTGATGCTTTTCAAAAGAAATGATGCATATTCTGACGAAAAGATGGATTTTGGCAAAAAAGCAGCGCCGAAACAGAGAATCACTCTGCCTCGGCGCTGCTGGTGGCTTTTTGTCAATATTCGATGCCTTTGCGGGCGGCAACACCGCTCGCGTAAGGGTGGCGGTGCGCTTTCATCTCGGTGAGATAATCGGCGTGCTCCCGCATCGGTTCCGACAGCGCGTGGGTGGCGATCACCACTTCGGTATCACCCAGCGCCGCCCAAAATGCCTCTACATCTTCTTCGCGGAACCATCCCTGCGCCAGCGCGTCGCCCCATTCATCCAGCACCAGCAAGTCGATCTCGTGACTGCGCAGCCGCTCCAGAATGTCCGTCCACAGCCCGTCTACAAACATCTGGTACGACCGGTGCTGTTCCTCGGTCATTGCAAAAGTGAAGGGCAGCTGATCCGGCGCCGGCAACAGTGTGATGCCCGCCACCTGTTCCAGCGAACGCCGCTCGCCGCTGTGTGCATCCTTCAAAAATTGCGCCACCACCACCCGCAGTCCTTGCCCGGCGGCACGCAGCGCTGATCCCATCGCCGCGGTAGTTTTGCCCGCGCCGTCTCCGTAGTAAACATGAACATATCCCATTGGTTTGATCTCCTTGTCTTACCTATCCGCTTGGTGCGCGGCGTATTGGCTGGGGGACACCCCATAGGTCTTTTTAAAAATTTTGGAAAAGTTATAAATGTTTTCGTATCCGACGCTGATCGCCGCATCGCCGACACTGTATTTTTGGTGTGCCAGCAGCCGTGCGGCCTTGTCCAAACGCACTTTTATCAGATACTGCTGCGGCGACATGCCCATCTGACGGCGAAACTGGGTGCTGAAATAGCTGCGGCTGATATGAAAATGTTCCGCAATTTCCTCAATCGTCAGCGGGTTGGCGTAGTTTTGGCGGATGTAATCGGTGGCCAGCTCAATCGTGTCCGGCGGTTCGGGGTCGGTTTGGTCGTTCAGCATCAACGAAAACAGCTGCAAAATCCGACCGCTGACATACAGATCCCGCCCCGGCATGGTGTCGGTCACCCGCGCCAGCGAGCGAAAGATCGCGTCCGCTTCCTCCACCTCGCACACATAGGCATCGCGCAGCGGGGGAAAATCCTGTGCCAAAATAACCCCGACCCAGCAGTAAGACCACGGATCCTCCGGGTTGGGTTGATAGCTGGCGGGTTCGTGCGGGTGGATGACGAAAAACTGCCCGCGTGTCACCGCGAATTCCCGATTCCCGACATAAAAATATCCCGAGCCGGAGAAAACATAATGCAGCAAATAATAATCCCGCATGGTGGTGACCCGTTCCTTGTTTGCAGGGCACGCCTCTTTTCCCAGCTGGACCGGACGCACATCCTGCAGCGTGGATTTTGGCAAGGAAACATATTGCCTCTCCAACCTTTGTCACCTCCCGCCATCGCTTTGGGTTCAGTATACTGCTTTTATGGTGGGTTGGCAAGACAATCCAACATAATCACAAATAAAAATAACATAATGACAAATCAAAATGACAAATTTTCCGAGAATCGTGCCATGGTGTTCCCGCAGCGTTTTCGGTATACTGATGATAGCGAACAAACGCAAAGGAGTGTGAGGTTTGTGAAATTACGAAAGAAGAGAGTGTTGTCCCTGATGTTGACCACAGCGTTAATCGGTTCATCGACCCTGTCGGCGCTGCCAACCTCTGCGGCGTCATCCGCCGATCCGTGGAACGATGCGGCTGCCTGGCCGCAAATGCAGGCCGTCAGCAAGCTGCAGAAAGGGCAGTCCTACTTCACCTATAAGGAGTGGACCGGCGACAAAAAATCGACTGATATAAACGGCGACCCGGTGCGCCAGGCGGATGTGGTGGGGGTCAACCGTGAACCCGCCCATGCCAGCGAAACGCTGCCTTACGACAGCGTGGAACAGGCGGTCAAGGGTGCGGTTAATTATGACCTTGCGCAGTCGCCGTATTACCAATTGCTCACCGGCGAGGGGCAGTCGTGGGACCTGACGGTGTATAAAAATGTCGACCTGGCGGAAAAAGCGGGGGTTGCCGCGAACTTCTACAAAACCGATTTCGCCGAAAATTCCACCGCCAAGCCCTATACCGGTACCGGTAAGGTGGAGGCTTACGAAACCGCCAATTACGGTTGCGGCTGGAAAAGCGTCACGCTGCCCGCCAGCTGGCAGACCCAGGGTTTCGATTTCCCGATCTATTCCAATACCCAAATTCCGTGGAAAGCCTACGGCAACGCCACCACGGCGGATACCCAGCTGGTGCCGGCGGCGCCCACGGTGACCAACCCGGTCGGCTTTTACCGCAAACACTTTGATGTGGACCCCGACTGGCTGCAAAACGGCAAAAAGGTCTACATCTCGTTCAAAGGCGTCGAATCGGCGATGTATCTGTATATCAACGGCAACGAGGTGGGCTACACTGAAAACTCGTTTGATACACACGACTTTGATATTACGCCGTTTTTGAATCCCGATGGCAAGGACAACCTGCTGGCGGTGCGGGTGCATCGCTGGTGCGATGGCAGCTGGCTGGAGGATCAGGATTTCCTGCGGCTGGGCGGTATCTTCCGCGATGTGGTGCTGTACGCGACCCCCGCGGTGCATATCCGTGACTACAAGGTGGAGACCGATCTGGATGACACCTTTACCGATGCCAGCCTGAAGCTGCGGCTGAATGTGTCCAACAGCAGCGACCGCACAGTGGATTCCTTTGGTGTGGATGTGAAGCTGTTTGATGCTGACGGCAACAATATTGTGGCGGACGCACCGATCCGCGCCGATGTGCCGTCCACTGCGTCGGGCGGGGAGGGGATCGTGAACCTGAACCGGCTGATCAAAGCGCCGCATCTGTGGTCGGACGAGGATCCCTATCTGTACACACTGGTGCTGTCGCTATATGACAAGCAAAGCGGCAAGCATTTTGAAAGCATCGCCCAACAGCTCGGCTTCCGCGAGATCACCTTCACAAAAACGGAAGTGGACGAAAACTACAATAAGATCACCACCCAATATGATGCCATCAAAATCAACGGCAAGCCGTTGCTGTTCAAAGGGGCGAACCGACATGATCTCAGCCCCTATACCGGGCGGTATGTGTCGCGCGAGCTGTACGAAACCGATCTAAAAATGATGAAGCAGAGCAACATCAACGCGGTGCGCACCTCGCATTACCCCAACGATGAGTATTTCTATTACCTCTGCGATAAATACGGCTTGTTTGTGATGGCAGAGGCCAATATGGAATGCCACGCGCTGGAAGGGGATATCAAAATCACCGAGAACGCTCCCAGCGATGTGATGGCGCGGGAGCTGGAGTCGGCATATATCGACCGGCTGACCGCGAATATGGAAGCCCGCAAAAACCGCTCCTGTGTGGTGATGTGGTCGCTGGGCAACGAATCCGGCATCACCCCGCAGACCAAAATGCTGCAGCGCTCGATTCAGGATGTGGTGCGTCCGCTGGATGCTACCCGTCCGGTCAACTATGAGCGGCTGCACGGCGAAGGCGGCGTGGATGTGTACAGCACTATGTATTCTACATTGGATTTCATCGCCGAGCGTGGAGCCGATGCCGACCGCATGCCGTATTTCCCCATCGAATACAGCCATGCCATGGGCAACGCCTCCGGCTGGTTTAAGGAGTATTGGGACACCATCCGCAGCTATGACAATGTGATCGGCGGCTTTATCTGGGACTGGGTGGATCAGTCGCTGGCAACGCCGCTGCCGGAAAAAGAGCCGGCCTATCTGGTGGAAGCGGACAAAAGCCGCAACCACTTCGCCGGTGTGTTGTCCGGCGATGTCAAAACCGATGCCGCCACCGGTCGGTCGTATCTGGCGGGCTATGTGGTGTATCCGTCGGAAAGTGATCCGCAAAACAAGATCAGCGCGGCGCTGTCCGGTACCAACTCGTTTACCTTTGAAATGCGGGTACGCCCGCGCAACGCGTCCTCCACTGCGGGCGACGCGATCTTCCAGCCGCTGATGCAAAAGGGCGACACTCAGGTGGCGCTGCGTTCCTATAACGCCGGACGGCTGGATATGATCACCTATATGACTACCAACGGCTCGAACGGATCGTGGGCGCAGACCGAATATACGCGTCCGTCCGACTGGGGCGACGGCACATGGAAGCACATCGCCGTCACCTACGATGGCACCACCCATACCACCACGCTGTATCTGAACGGTCAAAAGCAAACGGCGGCCAAGCTGCCGACCGTGGCAGATGATGCGTATATCAAGCAGAGCGCCTATGCGTTTGCCATCAACTATTGCACCCAAAAAGGGCGTATCGGCGAAAACGATGTGGAGCTGGCGCGGGTGTATACCCGGGCGCTCAGCGAAGCGGAATTATCGGCGCAGCTGACCGCGTACCAAACCGGCAGCGCTTATCCGATCAGCGCCGACAGCGATGATGTGCTGTTGTGGCTGGATTTCACCTCCGCTACCGTGAAGCAGGACGATTCCACCCGCGTGTGGGATTATTACAAAGAAATCGGCCGCGATGATTTGGCGGGACAGTATCTCGCGTATGGCGGTGACTGGGGCGATGTGATCAACTCGGGCGACTTCTGCCAAAACGGCGTGGTGTCGGCTGATCGTACTCCGCAGCCCGAGCTGCAGGAGGTCAAATATGTGCACCAGTCGTTGTGGTTCACCGCCACCCAGCGGCAGCTTGCAGCGCACACCATTACACTGTACAACGAAAAGGTGTTCACCGGCACCGATGCTTACGATTTTCAGTGGGAATTGCTGGAGGACGGCACCGTGATCGACAGCGGTACGCTGGATGCAGCGGTTGCCGCGGGCGAAACCGCCACACTGACCGTGCCGTTTGAGATGCCGTCCACGCCCAAGGTGGGGAGCGAGTATTTCCTGAATGTGTCGGCGGTGCTGAAGCAGGACACCGACTGGGCGACGGCGGGGCACGAGGTGGCGTATGCCCAACTGGGTATCGGCGCGGATGTCGAAAATGAACCGCTGCCGGATATGAGCCGCTTTGCGGCGTTGAAAACCACCGAAACCGCCACGGAGCTCACCTTGTCCGGTGATCACTTCAACCTCACAGTGGATAAGGCTACCGGTTTGATCGGCTCTTATGTGGTGAACGGGCAAACGCTGCTCACCGCCGGTCCCACCCCGAACTATTGGCGTGCCGCGTCGGACGGTGACAAGATCTCCAACGAATGGGCGACTGCCAACCGATCGATGACGCTGGACAGCCTGACGGTGGAGCCGAAAGACAACACGGTTGTAATTCACGCAACGCTGATCCTGCCCGCCGCTAAAAATTCCAAGCAGGAGATGACCTATACCGTGTACCCGTCCGGTGCGGTGCAGGTACAGGCGACTTTGTCGCCGGCGGCCGGATTGGGTGAACTGCTGAAATACGGTGCCGAGCTGACCTTGCCTGCCTCTTTTGAACAAATCACCTGGTATGGCGACGGCGAAGAGGAAACCTTTGTGGATCGCCGCGCGGGAGCCCGCGTGGGAGTGTATACCGACACGGTGTCCAATTCGTTCTATCCCTATCAGCTGCCGCAGGTGTCCGGTAACCACACCGGTGTGCGGTATATTGCGCTGCAGGATTCGGCCAGCGGGGCCGGTTTGCTGGTGGTGGGACAGCAGCCGCTGGAAGCCAGTGCTACCCACTTCAAGGTGACGGATTATACCAACCGCAAGCATCCGTATGAGATGCCGTCCACCGATTATACCATTTTGAACATTGATCAAATTTCCCGCGGTATCGGGCAGGAATCGCATGGCCCCGGTATGCTGAATGCATATAAGCTGCCGTCCACCGCCACGCTGGACTACACCTATACGCTGATGCCGCTGGATGCGGGCGACGATGCCATGTCGCTGAGCAAACCGTGGCGCACCGCAGTGGAACCGGAGGCGGATCCCAACGGTTTTGACGATGCAGTGGTGGCGCGGTTCAGCGAGATCGAGCAAACCTATGTGGCAACCAAGGATAGCAAAATGAAGGATCTGTACGCCGACTGGAAAACGCTGGACGGCAGCAAACCGGTGGATCTGACCCAGTACGATCCGGAAAAACTGCATCTGCGGCTGACACTGACCCTGTCCTCCACCGATGAGACCATCGACCCCGCCACGGTGTTTACCGGCGGCTGGATCAAGCTGCGCTCGCCGGATGTGGAGAACAAAGAGGGCGATACGCAGGAAGGCAACAAAGAGCACAATTTCGGTTGGACCATCAACCGCTCGTGGAATTTGCAGTATGGCGAAAACACCATTGACATCCCGCTGGCGGAAGCGCTGAACGGCGTGTATAAAAACGATGCCGGCACCAAATACGGCGTCAACAACAAGCGCGGATTGATGGATTGGACGCAGACGGCGCGGCTGATCTGCGTGGTGCAAACCCCGCTGAACAATGCCTCCAGCGCGTGTATCAACGAAACGCTGCGCATGACCGTGTCGGGAGCCATGATCGTGGATACCACCTTTGAGCAGGAACTGGCACGGCTGCAGGATATGGTGCAGAACCCGCTGGATCAGGGGAACTACAGCGATGAGGCGTATCAGGCGTATCGTGCGGTGATCGACCGTGCGGCTGCCGCGGCTGCCAGCAAATTTGTGTCGCTGGACAGCGTCCGGGAAGCAATCGGTTGGATCGAACAGGCCCAGCGGCTGCTGCAAAGCAATGTTATACCGGGCGATGCGGACGGTGACGGCAAGATAACGGTGGTGGATGCGCTGATGGCGCTGCAAGCGGCAGCGAACAAGGTCACGCTTACCGATGCACAAACAGCAGCGCTGGATGTGGATGGCAAAGACGGTGTCACCGCCGCCGATGCGCTGCGTATTTTGCAGTACGCCACCGGGCATACCACTGCGCTGTGACCGCGCGCCACGCCACAGACATACTATAGATAAACCCTTTTATCATTCTTTCTTCTCTTTTCACCAAAGGGGGCGGATCATCCGATCCGCCCCCTTTGGCATACAACGACACCACCCGTGAGCCTTCCCCTCGGAGGTGATTCCCCCTCGCTTGAAGCAGCGTGGAATCTTCCTAAGCCTTCCCCTCGGAGGGGAAGGTGGCACGACCGTAGGTCGTGACGGATGAGGTGTCAACAATCGATAAAACCGGTGGCGTGCGCAAAAAGACGGAGGGAGAGAGAAAGTCGTACGCGCTTTGGGTGCTGCGAAAATCTTTTTCTCTCCCTCAGTCTCGCTGGCGCTCGCCAGCTCCCTCGTCAGAGGGAGCCGGACAAGCTGCGAGAAACCATAAGGGTGTGTCGCTGTCTGTTTGTGTGCGCAAGCCTTCCCCTCGGAGGTGATTCCCCCGCGTGCGGGGGAAATGTCGGCGCAGCCGACAAAAGGGGCCCGTCTTCGGGAGAAAAAGGGGGACCGCCGAACGGCGGTGGATGAGGTGTTAACAACCGATACAACTCGTGGTGCGTGAAAGCCTTCCTCTGGGAGGGGAAGGTGCTGAGCGAAGCGAGGCGGATGAGGTGGATAATAAAAAATTCAACCACTCACCACCCGCCGCCATCGCAATCTTTCTGTCCATACAGGCATATTCGGTACTACCGACACATACCTATCTATCACGAACAATGCAACGGAAAAGAGGACAGAGAGTATGACCAATCAAAACCTTTACCGGGACATCGCCACCCGCACCGACGGTGACATTTACATCGGCGTGGTGGGGCCGGTGCGCACCGGCAAATCCACCTTTATCAAACGGTTTATGGATACGCTGGTGATTCCGCACATCGACGGTGAATACCGCCGCGACCGCGCCACCGACGAAATGCCCCAATCGGCAGCCGGACGCACCATCATGACTACCGAACCCAAGTTTATTCCCGAACAGGCAGTCACCATCACCATGGACGGCAACGCCGCGCTGAATGTGCGTCTGATCGACTGCGTGGGCTATATCGTGCCCTCATCGCTGGGGTATATCGAAAACGATGCCCCCCGCATGGTAAAAACGCCGTGGTTTGAGGAGGAAATTCCTTTCAATATGGCGGCGGAGATCGGCACCCACAAGGTGATCGAAGAACACTCCACCATCGGGCTGGTGGTCACCACCGATGGCAGCATCGGTGACATTCCGCGCGCCGAATACGAAGAAGCCGAAGAACGGGTCATCCGTGAGCTGCAAGCCATCCACAAGCCGTTTGTGGTGGTGCTCAACGCGGTGGAGCCGCTGTCGCCCGATACCCTGCGAATGGCTGCCGAAATGGAAACCAAATACGGCGCGCCGGTGTGCCCGATCAACTGTCTGGATATGGACGAGGATCAGATCCGCCGTGTGCTGGAAAAGGTGCTGTTTGAATTTCCGGTGCGGGAGATCGGGGTGGAGCTGCCCCGCTGGCTCACCGGTGTAGACCGCACCCATCCCATCCGCAAAGCCATTTTTGACGCGGTGCGGGATGCAGCAGCGGAGGTGCACAAAATCAGCCAGGTCACCACCATGGCGAGCGCGATGCTGGGGTGTGAACACATCGACAACGCGCGGGTGGACAGCGTGGAACTGGGGCGCGGCGCTGCCGAGGTGGCACTCACCGTGGCTCCCGACCTGTTTTACCGCCTGCTGGCAGAAACCACCGGGCTGCCGGTGGCGGACGAAACTGCGCTGATGACGCAAATGCAGGAGCTGGCAGCCATCAAAAAGCGGTACGACAAGATCAAAAATGCGCTGGATGAGGTGGAAGCCACCGGCTACGGTATCGTCATGCCATCGTTGGAGGAAATGACGCTGGAGCAGCCGGAAATTATTAAGCAAAGCGGGCGCTACGGCGTACGGCTGCGGGCGCAGGCTCCCTCCATCCATCTGATGAAAGCCGACATCACTACCGAGGTGTCGCCCATTGTGGGGTCGGAGAAGCAATCGGAGGAGCTGGTCAGCTATCTGCTGCGCGAGTTTGAGGATTCGCCCGAAAAAATCTGGGAGTCCAACATCTTCGGCACCTCACTGTACGGTCTGGTCAACGAAGGATTGCATAATAAATTGTATCGGATGCCGACCGACGCGCGCATGAAGCTGAAAGAAACGGTGGAACGCATCATCAACGAAGGCTGCAACGGACTTATCTGCATCATCGTATAAGAGAGCGGGGTGGAGTTGACAATGCCGGAAGACAAACCCAAACGCTCCCCCCGCCACTCCGCCCGCCCAAACGGCGGGGGAGCCACGGGACTGCAAATGATCGCGGTGCAAAGCATCGCTTGTGCCGCGTTGCTGCTGGTGACGCTGCTGCTGCGGCTGGCTGGCGGCGATGCTTTCGCCCAGCTGCGGGCATCTTTTCAACAGGCGATCGCGGACGATAGCGTTATGGCGACTATCGCGGCGCTGTTTGAAACGCCGCCCCGCCCGGCAACGGAGGACGATCCCGCACCCACTGGCTCATCCACGACCTCTACTGCCTCCACCTCCGGCACCGCCACCACGACCGTTCCCACCGCGACCACCACCGGCGAGGAATGCGACCAGCCCGCCGTGGTATCGGTCGCCAAAGCTGTGCAGCCGCCCAAAGGGTCGTCCTTTGTGCGGCTGCAAACCAATTTGGTGGCGCGTTTGCCGGTGGATCAGGGGGTGCTCACCTCCGGCTATGGCTACCGCGATAATCCCACCGGACCGGGGCGGCAGTTCCATGCCGGCGTGGATATTGCCGCCGATGCCGGCGATCCGATCTACGCCATGTTTTTCGGGGTGGTGGTGGATGCCGGTACCAGCGACAGCTACGGCAACTATGTCCGCCTGTACCACGGCAACGGCCTGGAGATTTTTTATGCCCACTGCTCTCGCGTGCTGGTAAACATCGGCGACACGGTCAAAGCAGGCACCAAGGTAGCACAGGTGGGCGCCACCGGCGATGCCACCGGCAACCATGTTCATGTGGAAACGTTTCAGGATGACACCCGCTATGATCCCTCCGGGGTGGTGCCGGTGGCGGCGTATGCTTGAGCTGCGGCTCGGGTCGTTGCGGCTGTCGGTCAATGTGCTGTTTCTTGCCTCGCTGCTGGCGTTGATGCTGGCGGATGGGGGAGAGATCGCGTTGTGGTGTCTGGCAGCGTCGCTGATGCACGAAAGTGGTCATGTGGTCGCGGCGCTGCTGTGGTGGCGCCAGCCGGTATGGGTGGAGCTGGGCGCGTTTGGGATGCGGATGCAGCAAACCGATGCCACCGTTGGTTATCACCGCCAGATCGCAGTGCTGTTGGCGGGGCCGATGGTCAATTTGGCAAGCGCCGCGGCGCTGGCGCTGACCGGACGAGCGGGGATGGCGGTGGGGGTACCGCTGGTGATCGGGGTGTTTAATCTGCTGCCGATCGAACCACTGGACGGCGGGCAGGCGTTGTTGTGTTTGCTGTCGCAGCGCGGCGACCCCGACCGCGCCGGACGGCTGGTGTTCGGGTTGTCGCTGTGTTTGCTGTTTGGTTTGCTGGTGTTCGGGTTCACGGTGCTGCTGGCGGGCGGCTACAACTTCACGTTGCTGGCCGTTACCCTGTATCTGGCGCTGCTCACCTGTTATAAACACCGTCACTGAAAACCGCCCCGAAGAACGTGTTCTTCGGGGCGGTCGTGGTTATGAGGCGGTGGGATCGTCGCAGATACCTAAAAAGAGCGGTGTGTCCTCCGCCGTATACAGTCCGTACAAAAACGGTCGATCCAAAATCATATCGGGCGGGTTTGGAGAGGGCGCCGCGCTTCCGGCATATAAGATTTCTGTATACGCGGCGGCTTCCACTCCTTTTTCATCCAAGCGGATACGGGTACCTTGTTGAACCTCGGAAATATAGGTCGTACCGTCCACCATCCTTGAAAAATCGGCACTCTCACCGAACGCGTTGGTCAGTCCCAGCGCTTGTAATGTCTTTGCCAGATGAAGTGTCGAGGCAATCTCGAGCTTTGGCAGCTTCCAGCGGACCTCACCCATCTGTTCTGTGCCGCCGCTCCAAACGGTCGCGGCGCGTTCCGGTGTGGCGATCAGTTCGCGGGGGCTGATGCCCTCATCCGGCAGCACAAACTCCATGTATCCGCCGTTTTTCAGCGCCAAACGGGCGCGGACGAATCCGTCCCCCCGCACAAAAGCGGTGGATTGTACGGCGTTCATAAAATCAAAGGTAACTTCTTTGCCTTCGGCGGTGTGAAAGGTGTCGGCTTTGGTGTTATCCTTGCTGAAATCGTTTGTCCACTCATCGCAAAAATAAACGGTGTTGTATAGCGCCAACAGCTGGTCGCGCTGCAGCTCGATATCCGGTGCCAACAGCCCGCCGGTGTTGTCCGCGATCCATTGGCCCATTGCCTTGGCGGTGCTGTTTTGCGAAAAATCCGCCGTGTACATAGAGGCATAAAACTGTTCGGCGGCGGTTTGGGCGAACGCCGTTTTCGGGGTGGTTTCCCGGTTGCACCATACCGAGTTGGCCATTTTCAACTGCCCGATATTGTTGTCGGTGTACAGCAGCCGGTACAAATGGCTGCACTGGGTCGCCAGCGTGTCGCTGCCCGCGACGCCCAACAGCTTGTAAAACTGCGCGGCGGTATCGCCGTTTGCGCCGGTGGCGGCGACCGCCAGCGCGTAGTACAGCGACAACGGCGAATAGTTTTGGTTGCCCTTGCTTTGCGCCAGCAGCGTGGCGGCGGTTTGATAGGAAAAATCGTTCACCGCCGTCAAAAAGGATTTGTCCACCGGATTTTGATCGTATATCTGCGACCGCGCGTCATAATCTTCCATATCGTATCCCTGCGGATATTGCACCTTTACCAGAGGCTGGATCGCGGCGGTGCCGCTGATGATGCTGCCGGGCAGCCACGGCGACAGAGTGAACACCGCGGTCGCCACCACCGCCGCACAGGCGGCGATCGCGACCCATGCCCGCCAGTGTGTGGTGCGTTTTTTCAAATTCGCGTGGCGCGCTTCTTCTACCATCTCGTCCGGCGTTTGGGTGATCGCGTCAAACAAATCGCGTTCGTTCATAAACATTCCTCCTGTTCCAAGGTGGTTCTCAGCTTGCGCCGCAGACGGAACAACCGTCCGGCGAGCTTGTTCGGGGTGGTGCCGCAGGCAGCGGCGAGCGTGTCCAGCGATTCGGCAAACCAGTATCGCCGCAAAAACAGCCCCCGCTCCTCCGGCGGCAACGCCGAAAGCCATGCACGCAGCACCTCTGCCAGCCGGTGCGCGTCCACCTGTTGTTCCACCGATTGCGGCGCCGGAACACAGTCGCTAAGCTCGCTCATCGGTGTGCCGGAGCCGCGCTTTTGCGCGTGGTTTTTGTAAAACCGGTTGATACTCAAATTGCGGGTGATGCGCCCGAGATAAGCACCCAAGCTCCGTGGCTGCTGGGGCGGCATACTGTCCCATGCCCGCAGATAGGTGTCGTTGACACATTCCTCGCTGTCCTCGCGGCTTTGCAGAATGCCGTAGGCGATACCGTCCAGCATCCCGCCGTATTGGCGTCGGCTTTCGGTGATGGCGGCTTCCTGCCGCTGCCAGTACAGCTGCACAATTTGCTTGTCCTCCATTTGCATCCCTCCCGCTTACTTTGTGAAAAGGCCTTTCGTGTATATAGACCGTGTTCGTGTTTGTATATTCGCATTATACCACCATTTTCTTGCCGCGGGGGAAGTTCTTTTTCGCCGCCTATTGAAAACGCGGGCGTTTTCCGCTACAATAGGCAGAGAAGCGACGGCGTTTTCGCCGACCAAGGAGGAACTCCCCATGAATAGCCAGATCGAGCAGCTGCTGGCGCAGGTGCAAAAACCCGGCCGCTATGCGGGCGGCGAGTTGAACAGTGTGGTAAAACCGCTGGACGAAGTGGAAATTCGCTATGCGTTTTGTTTTCCCGATTTGTACGAAGTCGGTATGTCCCATTTGGGCATGAAGATTCTGTATAGCCTGCTGAACAATATGGACGGCGTATGGTGCGAGCGGGTGTTCGCGCCGGACACCGATATGGAACAGTTGATGCGCGAGCGGCACATCGATCTGTTCGGGCTGGAAAGCCGCGATTCCATCCGGAATTTTGATTTTATCGGCTTTACCCTGCAATATGAAATGAGCTACACCGGTGTATTGAATATGCTGGAGCTGGCGGGGGTGCCGCTGCTGGCGAAGGATCGGGATGATTCCTGTCCCATCGTGGTGGCGGGCGGCCCCTGTGCATGCAACCCCGAACCGCTGGCGGATTTTGTGGATGTGTTTTCGCTGGGCGAGGGGGAAGAGGCCACCGTCGAGCTAACCGAGCTGTACCGCAAACACAAGCGCAAGGGCTTTTGCAAAGCCGATTTTCTGCGCGAAGCCGCCCAGATCGAGGGACACTATGTACCCTCGCTGTACGACGTTACCTATAACGAGGACGGCACTGTGCACGCGGTCACTCCCAAGGATGGCGCTCCCGCCAAGGTGCGCAAACGCATTATGCTGGATATGGACAAGTCCTTTTATCCGGATAAATTTGTGGTGCCGTTCACCGAAATTGTCCACGACCGCGCGGTCAGCGAGATCTTCCGCGGTTGTATCCGCGGGTGCCGGTTCTGTCAGGCGGGCTATATCTATCGTCCGGTGCGGGAAAAATCGCCGGATGTCATCAACCGCCAAAGTCACGATTTGTGCGCTTCCAGCGGATACGAGGAATTTTCGCTGTCGTCGCTGTCGACCAGCGACTATACCAAGCTGGAAGAGCTGCTGCCCTCGCTGCTGGAATGGGCAGAAAAGGAGCACACCAATATTTCGCTGCCCTCGCTGCGGGTGGATGGCTTTTCGGAGGAGCTTGCCAACCGGTTGAATGTGCTGCGGCGCAGCGGTCTTACCTTTGCACCGGAAGCGGGTACCCAGCGGCTGCGCGACGCCATCAACAAAAATCTGTCGGAGGACGAGATCCTGCGCACCGCGACCAAAGCGTTCGCGGGCGGATGGACAGCGGTCAAGCTGTATTTTATGATGGGTTTGCCCACCGAAACGCTGGACGACATCGCCGGTATTGCCGAACTGGGACAGAAGATCGTTAATTTGTATTATCAGAACCCCAACCGCCCGCGCGGTAAAGGGGTGAATGTATCTATCAGCGCCTCCTGCTTTGTGCCCAAGCCGTTCACACCGTTCCAATGGGAACCGCAGGACACCATGGAGCAGCTGCGTGAAAAACAGCAGCATCTGGTGAAATCGGTCACCACCAAAAAGATCAGTTTGAGCTGGCACGATGCCCAGACCAGCTTTTTGGAAGCGGTGCTGGCGCGAGGCGACCGGCGGCTGGGCGCGGTGCTGCTGGAAGCGCACAATCGCGGCTGCAATCTGGACGCATGGGGCGAGCACTTCCACTTTGATGTGTGGATGCAGGTATTCCGCGATCTGGGGCTGGATCCGGCGTTTTACGCCAACCGCACCCGCTCGTTTGACGAAGTGTTCCCGTGGGATCATCTGGATTACGGTATCACCAAGGAATTTTTGATCCGCGAAAACAAAAAAGCCCACGAAAGCGTGACCACCCCCAACTGCCGCCAAAAATGTGCGGGGTGCGGCGCATCCTGCTGGAAAGGGGGCGTGTGCGTTGAAAAACGTGAGAATTCGCTTTGAAAAAACCGGACGCGCCAAGTATATGTCACACCTTGACCTCAACCGCACCATGACGCGGGTGCTGCGCCGCGCTGCGTTGCCGGTGTGGTACACCGAGGGATTTAACCGCCATCCGTATATCACCTTTGCGGCGCCGTTGTCGCTGGGATACGAGGGCTTGCGCGAAAGTATGGATTTCCGGCTGGAGCAGAATCTGCCGGACGCCGAACTGGTGGAGCGGCTGAACGCCGTGATGCCGGAGGGACTGCATGTGGATGCCGCCGGTGAGGCGGTGCATAAGGTGGGCGATCTGGCAGCGGCGCGTTGGCGGCTGTGGTTCTCCTGTCCCCGCGCGGCGCTGGAGCAGTTGCTGGCGCAGGATGCCATTCTGGTAGAAAAGCGCACCAAGAAAAAGCAGATGAAAGAAATCGACATCCGCCCGTATCTGTCGGAGGTATCACTGACCGAAGAGGGGGAGGAAACCCGCATGGATGTGACGCTGCCGTGCTCCGGCGATACCACCATCAACCCGTCGCTGATCCTGTCGGCGCTGCAGCGCCAGCCGGGGCAGGAAGCGGTTTCCTGCCGCACCGTGCGGCTGGATCTGCTGTGCAAGGACGGCACACCGTTTTGTTAAAAACACCGCGCCGGGCGGGGCGAAAAATTTCTGAAAATTAGGGGTTGCATTCGCCACTCGGCTGTGGTACAATATACCGGTATCTGGTATCCGCGCGGGGCTCACCCGGCGCGGGGATTAGTGCCAAGCGAAAGCAAGACATTAAAGCGGACAGTCCTCTGCCGCGCACCGCGCAGGCATGAATGTCTGAAAAAACAGGGAGGATTTCTGAAATGGACGCATTGAAACTGATCGCTGAAAGCAGCATCAAAGAAGTCGCGCCGGAATTTGCCGTTGGCGATACCGTCCGCGTGGATGTAAAAATCCGCGAGGGCGACCGCGAGCGTATCCAGGCGTTTGAAGGCACCGTCATTGCCAAAAAAGGCAGCGGCGTGGCCGAAACCTTTACCGTTCGCCGCGTATCCTACGGCGTTGGCGTGGAGCGCGTGTTCCCGCTGCATTCCCCGAATGTGGCTGCGGTCAAAGTGATCCGCAAAGGTAAAGTGCGCCGCAGCAAGCTCTATTATCTGCGTGATCGCGTGGGTAAAGCCGCGAAGGTCAAAGAGAAGCTGTAATCGACCAAAACGATCAAAGCCGGAATGGGTTTTCCCGTTCCGGCTTTTGTCATATCCTTTATTTCTCTTATTTATTTGTTTGGCACAGCGCAGAAACTTCGCAAGCCTTCCCCTCGGAGGTAATTCCCCCGCGTGCGGGGGAAATGTCGGCGCAGCCGACAAAAGGGGCCCGTCTTCGGGAGAAAAAGGTGGCGCGACCGTAGGTCGTGACGGATGAGGTGTCAGAAACCAATAAGTTCTTGCATAAACCAGCGGCGTACCAAAGCCTCCCTTGTGCAAAGGGAGGTGTCACAGCGTCCGCTGTGACGGAGGGATTGTAACGAAAGGGACGCGCTCATGCGCTGTCCGCTGCGGCAAATTTCCGCAAAATCCGGTTTGACGCGCCGGACGAAGTATGGTATACTAAATCTATTCTTGACCAGAACGGAGACGACAGCGATGGATCAGGTTACCAAGGTGGAAACCGAGCGCAAGGCCGCGTCGGTGCGGCGGGTGTTCGATATATATGATTGGGTCGGCACGGCGATTTTTTCGCTGGTGTTGATTGTGGCGATTTTCACATTTGCTTTCCGTATCGTGGGGGTGGACGGTACCTCCATGTGCGATACGCTGCAGGATCAGGATCGCTTGGTGCTGACCAGCTCGTATTACTACACCCCGGCGCGGGGCGACATTGTGGTGATCAACCGCTACACGCAGGAACCGCTTATCAAACGCATCATCGCGGTGGAGGGAGATAAGCTGGAGATCACCGCCGCCGGACGGGTGATCGTTAACGACAAAGAGCTGACCGAAAATTACATTCGCGGCGGCAAGGACAGCGCCACCATCCAAAAATCCTTCACCACCGCGCAGGTGGTGCCCAAAGGCTGCGTGTTTGTGATGGGCGACAACCGTGACAACTCGCATGACAGCCGCGATGCGGATATTGCGTTTATCAAAACCGAAAATATTGTGGGACATGCGGTGTTCCGTCTGTTCCCCTTTGATAAGATTGGAAAACTGTAAAGGATGACCGGTATGGATAGGGAACAACCAAAAACGATCCAGTGGTTTCCGGGGCATATGGCGCGCACCCGCCGCAAGATCAAAGAGGTGCTGCCGCAAATTGATGTGGTGGCGGAGCTGTTGGATGCGCGCGCGCCGCTGAGCAGCCGCAATCCGGAAATGGATGCGCTCACGGCGGGCAAGCCGCGGGTGCTGGTGCTGACCAAAAGCGATATGGCCGACGAAGCGGCTACCCGGCGTTGGGTGGCCGCTTTTCAAAAACAGGGTACCCCCGCGCTGGCGGTGGATTGTAAAACCGGTCGCGGGGTCAACGGCTTTGTACCGATGCTGCGCGAGGTGATGGCGGACAAACTGGCGATGTGGGAGCAAAAAGGCATGGGCGGTCGCCCCATTCGGGCGCTGGTAGCGGGCATCCCCAATGTGGGTAAATCCTCGTTCATTAACCGCATGACCAAAGGCGGCAAAGCCAAGGTGGAGGATCGTCCCGGTGTCACCCGCCAAAACCAGTGGTTTGTCATCGGCGGCGGGGTGCACTTGTTGGATACTCCCGGCGTGCTTTGGCCGAAGTTTGAAGATCAAACCGCGGCGATGTATCTGGCCTTTACCGGCGCGATCAAAGATCAGGTGCTGGATGGGGAAGAGCTGGCGTGTGCGCTGCTCACCGTTCTGGAACGCGATTATAAAGACCGCCTGATCGAGCGATACAAGCTGGATGACAGCGCCTTTTGCGGCGACAGCTGGGAGCTGCTGCAAACCATCGGGCGCAAGCGCGGAATGCTGGTGTCCGGCGGCGAGGTCAACACCGAACGCGCCGCCTCCACAGTGCTGGATGAATACCGCGGCGGCAAACTCGGGCGTATCTCGCTCGAACAACCATAAAACGCAATCAGCAAAGGCGGCGACCGAGCCGCCTTTCGCTCTATATAGGAGGAGAATTTATGCTTACAGCATTTGATACCGATGTGCGCGCCGAGGGTTTTGCAACCATCTGCGGCGTGGACGAGGCCGGACGCGGTCCGCTGGCGGGCCCCGTTACCGCCGCGGCGGTGATTTTGCCGCCCGGGGTGGACATTGAGGGGCTGAACGATTCCAAAAAGCTGAGCGAAGCCAAGCGCGAAAAGCTGTATGATGTGATTCGGCAAACCGCGGTCAGCTGCTGCGTGGCCAGCGCCAGCGTGGAGGAGATCGAGCAGTACAACATTTTGCAGGCGACCTTTTTGGCGATGCGCCGCGCGGTGGAGGGTTTGTCATGCGTACCGGATCTGGCACTGATCGACGGCAACCGTCTGCCGGTGGGGTTGACCGTTCCGGCGCGCACCATTGTCAAGGGCGACGGACGCTCGGCATCCATCGCGGCAGCCTCCATTCTGGCGAAGGTGACGCGGGATCGCTATATGAAGCAGCAGGATGCGCTGTATCCCGGCTACGGCTTTGCGGTGCACAAGGGGTATGGCACCAAGGCGCATTACGCGGCGCTGGCGGAGCAGGGACCGTCGCCCATCCACCGGATGAGCTTTCTGAAAAAATGGCTGGCGAAGCAGGCGTGAGCCATAGAAGGGGGAGCAGCTATGGCGGGCATATCCAAGGGCGCAGCCGGCGAAATGCTGGCAGCGCGGTATTTGCGGGAGCAAGGCTACACCATTGTGGCGGCCAACTTCCGCTGCCGGTTGGGCGAGATTGACATAATTGCCGCCAACCGGCAATATATTGCCTTCGTGGAGGTCAAAACGCGCCAGCCGGGCGCACTCTATGCTCCACGGGAGGCGGTAACCGTGTCAAAACAGAACAAAATCATCCAAACGGCGGCGCTGTATCTGAAAGGACATCCCGACGAAAAACGTCAGCCGCGGTTTGATGTGGTGGAGGTGGTGACCACGGCGGGCGACCCGCTCGCCGCGGCGGAAATTCACCATCTCCAAAATGCGTTTGAAACGGGGGATCTGCATGCGGCTTTTTGATCTGCATTGCGACACCCTGTCCGAAGCGTATCAGCAGGGGTGCGGGCTTGACCGCACCCCTTTGCACATTGACTGGCAGCGCGGCGCGGTGTTGGACGAGTGGCTGCAGGTGTTCGCCGTGTGGACACCGGACACATTGCGGGGTGATGCCGCATGGCAGCGGGCGCAGCGTATCCTACGCTATGCACACTGGCAGGCGGAGCAACATCCCGATCGTATGCGCATCGTGCAGTGGCGGGAGCAGCTGGACGCGTCGGTGCCGCACCAATGCGGCGCGCTGCTGGCGCTGGAAAGTGCCGCCGCTCTGGCGGGGGAGTTGTCGCATATCGACGAAGCCGCTGCGCTGGGGGTGAATCTCATCACCCTGACATGGAACGGCGAAAACGAGTGCGGCTGTGGCTGCCTGTGCGCGGGGGAGCGCGGGCTGACCGCATTCGGCAAAGCGGCGGTGCGCCGCATGGAAGCGTGCGGCATTCTGCCGGATGTGTCGCATTTGAACCGCGCGGGCTTTTGGGATGTGATGGAACTGGCGACCGGACCGGTGGTGGCGAGCCATTCGGTGTCCGCCGCCGTGTATACTCATCCCCGCAACCTTACCGACAGCCAGTTTGACGCGATCCGCGATCGCGGCGGGCTGGTGGGGCTGAACCTGTGCGCCGGTCAGTTGGGGGAGCAGAGCTTTGAACAGATCGAACGCCATCTCGATCATTTTCTGTGCCGCGACGGTGCGCGCACGGTGGCGTTTGGTTGTGATATGGACGGCACCGCGCTGCCTGCCGCATGGAACGGGCTGGCGGTGATGCCCGCGTTGTATGCGTATCTGTATCGCAAAAATTACGAGGAACAGGTGCTTGACCGGCTGTTTTTCAGCAATTGCTACGATTTTTTCGCAAAGACGCTGCCAGCCTTTGACAAACAGGCGGTCAATACTGTATTATAAAGCGTGGATTATTGCGCGTTTACGCGTGTATAGTAGAGAAAGGAAAGGCGTGACAAAGAATGCAATATAACAGTACCCGTGACAGCGGGGTCAGCGTATCGGCGGCACAGGCGATCGCCCAGGGCATTTCGCACGAGGGCGGCTTGTTTGTTCCCGAAACGCTTCCGGCTATCACCAAAGACGAGCTGGCGGCGTGGAGCCATCAGTCGTATGTGGAGCGGGCAACGGCTGTGTTGTCGAAATTCCTCACTGATTTTACCCCCGATGAGGTCGCGGAATGCACCCATGCGGCATATGCGACCGGTCGGTTCCGTTCGCCCGCGGTGGCTCCGCTGAAAGAGCTGGATGCCGGCGAGCATATTCTGGAGCTGTGGCACGGTCCCACCTGCGCGTTCAAGGATATGGCGCTGCAGATTCTGCCGCATCTGATGCGGGTGTCGGCGGGCAAAACCGCTGCCGGCAAAGAGATCGTGATTCTGGTTGCCACCTCCGGCGATACCGGCAAAGCGGCACTGGAAGGCTTCCGCGATGCGGAGCATACCCGCATCCTCGTGTTCTATCCCGAGGACGGTGTTAGCCCGATGCAGAAGCTGCAAATGACCACCCAGGAGGGCGGCAATGTCGGCGTTTGCGCCATCCGCGGCAACTTTGACGATGCCCAAACCGGCGTCAAAACCATCTTCACCGATCCCGCCATTGCCGAAAAGCTGGCGGAGCACGGCATGATGTTCTCCAGCGCCAACTCCATCAACTGGGGTCGTCTGGTGCCGCAGATCGTGTACTATGTGTCCGCGTATTGCGATCTGCTGGCGGCGGGCAAGATTCAGATGGGCGATGCCATCAACGTGGCGGTGCCCACCGGCAACTTCGGCAACATTCTGGCGGCGTATTACGCCCGCAAAATGGGGCTGCCGATCGCCAAACTGATCTGTGCCTCCAACCGCAACCGGGTGTTGACCGACTTTATCAAAACCGGCACCTATGACCGCAACCGCGAGTTTTACACCACCACCTCGCCGTCGATGGATATTCTCATCTCCTCCAATCTGGAGCGGCTGCTGTACGATCTGTGCGGTCGTGACGATGCGGAGATCCGCCGTCTGATGGGCGAGCTGTCCGAAACCGGCAAGTACACCGTGCCGGACGATGTGAAAACGGCGCTGCAAAGCCTGTTTGTGGGCGGCTGCTGCGACGACGAGCAGGCGGCGCAGACCATCGCCGATACCTTCCATAAACACGGCTATCTGTGCGACACCCACACCGCGGTGGCGGTGCATGTGTACGAGGAGTACCACCGCGAAACCGGCGACCAGACGCCCACCGTTATCGCCTCCACCGCCAACCCGTACAAATTCTCCGCCAGCGTGCTGGAAGCGCTGGACGGCGGCTGTGCGGATATGGACGAGTTCGACAAGGTGGAAAAACTGCACGCCGAAACCAACACCGAGGTTCCCGCGCCGCTGGCGGGGCTGAAAGGCAAAACGCCGCGCTTTACCGGTGTGTGCGACCGCGACAACATGCGGGCGGTCGTGTTTGACATGCTGGGCATTCAGGAGTAAGCGGCGTGGCGTTATATGCCATCGGCGATCTGCACCTGTCCTTTGGCACCAACAAGCCGATGGACGATTTCCGCGGCTGGGACCACTATGTTGACCGGTTGGAACGCAACTGGCGCGCGGTGGTGGAGCCGGAGGACACGGTGGTGATCGCGGGAGATATTTCGTGGGGGATGACGCTGCCGGAAGCGGCGGCCGACTTCGCCTTTTTGCAGCAGCTGCCCGGGCGCAAGCTGCTACTCAAGGGTAACCACGACTACTGGTGGACCACCCGCCGCAAAATGGATCAATTTTTGCTGGATGGCGGGTTCACGTCGCTGCGTATTCTGCATAATGATGCGGTGGCGATCGACAACGCGGTGGCCGTTTGCGGCACCCGCGGCTGGTTTTACGATGCCGAAGCCGACGCGGATAAGCGGGTGCTCAACCGGGAGGTGGGGCGGCTGCAAATGTCGGCGCAGGCGGCGCGTGAAACCGGATTGCCGCTGATCGCGTTTTTGCATTACCCGCCGGTGTTTGGCGACAATGTGTGCGACGAAATGGTGCAGGCGCTGCGGGACGAGGGCATCACCCGCTGCTACTATGGTCATATCCACGGCGCGGGGATCCGCAAGGCGTTCAACGGCACGCTGCACGGCATCGAAATGCAGCTGATCTCGGCGGATGCGCTGTCTTTTATGCCCTTGCGGGTGTTTTAGAAGCGACGCTGATAAAATATTAACAATTATTTCAAAAAAACTCTGGCGCATTGCGCTATAGTATGCTATACTACCCTTTATGAAAATTTGTTAGGTTAAATATTAGGAGGATGTCAAAATGAGTTTGAAAAACGCAACCAAAACCGAAACGGCCAATCGGGTCGAGCTGGAAGTCGAGGTCGACGCGGCGGCGTTTGAAGCGGCTGTGGAGCGCGCGTATAAGAAGAACATCAAAAAAATGGTGGTTCCGGGCTTCCGCAAAGGCAAAGCTCCCCGTCATCTGGTGGAAAAAATGTACGGCACCGGTGTGTTTTATGAGGACGCGATGAACGATGTGTATCCCAAAGCGCTGGACGAAGCCATCAAAGAGTCCGACTACGAGTATGTCCAGGACAAAATTGATCTGGATGTTGTCAGCGTTGGTCCCGAAGGCTTGGTGTTCAAAGCGGTCATCACCGTGAAACCCGAAGTCGAAGTGGGTGAGTACAAAGGTCTGAAAGCCGACAAAAAAGTTGAGCCGGTGACCGATGAAGATGTGGATGCCGAAATCACCAAGCTGCAGGAGCGCAACGCGCGTCTGGTGCCGGTCGAAGGCCGCGCGGCGGAAAACGGTGATACCGTTACCTTTGATTTTGAAGGCTTCCTGGATGGCGAACCCTTCGAGGGCGGCAAGAGCGAGAACCACACGCTGGTGCTGGGCTCCGGCCAGTTTATCCCCGGTTTCGAGGATCAGATCGTCGGCAAAAACACCGATGAAGAATTTGAAGTCAATGTGACCTTCCCCGAAGATTACCACGCGGAAGAACTGAAAGGCAAACCCGCGGTGTTCAAGTGCAAACTGCACGAGATCAAAACCAAAGAGCTGCCGGAAGTCAACGACGAGTTCGTGAAAGATGTCAGCGAATTCGATACGCTGGATGAGCTGAAGGCGGATCTGCGCAAACACATGGAAGAGCATCGTCAGCAGGAAGCCGACAACGCGTTTGAGACCGCGCTGCTGGATCAGCTGGCGGAGGGCGTGAAAGCCGACATTCCGCAGGCGATGTTCGAGAACCGCATCGACGACATGGTGCAGGATTTCGGTTACCGTCTGCAGTCGCAGGGTCTGGATCTGCCGACTTATCTGCAGTACACCGGCATGGAGCCGCAGGCGTTCCGCGACGGCTTCAAGGATCAGGCGGACAAACAGGTGAAAGTGCGTCTGGCGCTGGAGAAGATCGCGGCTCTGGAATCCATCGAGGTGACCGAGGACGATATGAACGCCGAGTACGAGAAGTACGCCAAGATGTATGATATGGATGTTGACAAAGTGAAAGCGGTGCTGGGCGAGCAGGACATGAAACGCGATCTGGCTGTGGGCAAAGCGCTGGAGCTGGTCAAAGAAAACGCCGTTGTCACGGAATAATTGGTATAAACGCTTCCGTACCGACCTATACTGATGACTACCTGAACGGAAAGGTGAGGCGATTATGGCGAATGTGAGTTTGGTGCCCTATGTGGTCGAGCAGACCAGCCGGGGCGAGCGCAGCTATGATATTTTTTCCCGGCTGCTGAACGACCGGATCATTATGCTGTGTGACGAGATCAACGACGCGACCGCGTCGTTGGTGGTGGCGCAGCTGATCTACTTGGAGGGGCAGGATCCCGACAAGGATATTCATCTGTATATCAACAGCCCCGGCGGTTCCATCACCGCCGGTATGGCAATCTACGACACGATGCAGTATATCAAATGCGATGTGTCGACCATCTGCATCGGCATGGCGGCGAGCATGGGTTCGTTCCTGCTGGCGGCGGGTGCCAAGGGCAAACGTCTGGCGCTGCCCAACAGCGAGATCATGATCCATCAGCCGCTGGGCGGTGCCAAAGGGCAGGCGAGTGACATCAAAATTCAGGCGGACCACATTCTGTTCATCCGCAACCGGATGAACCGTTTGTACGCCGAAATGACCGGTCAGCCGCTGGAAAACATCGAACGCGATACCGAGCGTGACAACTATATGACCGCTGAGGACGCGCAGAAATACGGCTTGATCGACAAGGTTGTCACCCACCGCTGAGTTTCAATTTTGATATAAGGAGTACCGGACAGAATGCCCAAAAATGACGAGATCAAACGCACCGTCCACTGCTCTTTCTGCGGCAAATCGCAGGACGAGGTAACCCGTATGGTGGCTGGCCCCGGCGTGTATATCTGCAACGAATGTGTAAAGCTGTGCCAGACCATGCTGGAGGACGAGGAGCATCCGGGTGCGAAGCGTTCGGCCAAACAGCCGGCGCCGAGCGGGCGGCTGCCTGTTCCCAAGGATATCAAAAAAACGCTGGATGACTATGTGATCGGGCAGGAAAAAGCCAAGATCACCCTGTCGGTGGCGGTGTATAATCACTATAAGCGTATGTTTTACGGCAACGACGGCGAGACCGAGCTGGGCAAAAGCAATGTGCTGATGCTGGGTCCCACCGGCGTGGGCAAAACCGCGCTGGCGCAAACGCTGGCGCGGGCACTGGATGTGCCGTTCGCGGTGACCGACGCGACCACGCTGACCGAAGCCGGCTATGTGGGCGAGGATGTGGAAAACATCCTGCTGCGCCTGATCCAGGCGGCCGACTATGATGTGTCGCGTGCCGAACACGGCATCATCTATGTGGACGAAATTGACAAAATCAGCCGCCGCAGCGAAAATCCCTCCATCACGCGGGATGTCAGCGGCGAGGGTGTGCAGCAGGCACTGCTGAAGATTTTGGAGGGCACGGTTGCGAACGTGCCGCCCTCCGGCGGACGCAAGCACCCGCAGCAGGAGTTTATCCAGATCGATACCTCCGGCATCCTGTTCATTTTGGGCGGGGCGTTCGATGGTATTGAAGAGATCGTGGAAAAACGGCTGGGTTCCGGTTCGCTGGGCTTTGGCAATGAGGTCAAGTCCAAAAAGGATATCGACCGCAGCCGCCTGATGGCGCAGGTGATTCCGCAGGATCTGATCCGCTACGGCATCATCCCCGAGCTGGTGGGTCGTATGCCGGTCATCACCACGCTGGAGGCACTGGATGCCGAGGCGCTGGTCAAAATTCTGACCGAGCCCAAAAACGCGCTGCTCAGCCAGTATAAGCAGCTGTTCCAGCTGGACAATGTGGAGCTGGAATTCACCGATAACGCGCTGAAAGCGGTGGCTCAAAAAACGCTGGAGCGCAACACCGGTGCGCGCGGACTGCGGGCGGTGATGGAAGAACTGCTGACGGAGCTGATGTTTGAAGTGCCGTCCGACCCGACCATCACCAAGGTCATTGTCCACGAAAACTGTGTTACCGAGGGGGCAAAGCCCGAACTGGTGATCGACCCGGAGCGCAAGGCTCCGCGGCTGAAAGCACCGGCGAAAAAGGGCTCCACCCGGAAAGTAACGGCATAAAACGCATACAATCGGTCAGACGCCGGATGCCAAAGACGGCATCGGTGGCTGGCTGATTTTTGCTTTTTTTGGCGGTCATGCGCCGCGGTGCGCGCTGTCCGCCGACACCAATCGACCGGATTTCTGCGCCGGATGGCGCCGGATGTACATAGAAACGGAGGATACTCTTTATGGCAATACGCAAACGCGTGGCGCGGGTGGATACCTTACCGCTGCTGCCCTTGCGCGGAATGGTGGCTTTTCCCGAAGTCATGCTGCATTTGGATGTGGGTCGCCCCGGCTCCATTGCGGCGCTCAACGAGTCGCTGTCCCATGACCAGACCATCTTCCTGGTGGCGCAGCGCGACGCCGAGGTGGAAGATCCCGCGCGCGACGATCTGTACGACCACGGTGTGGTCGCCAAGGTGCGTCAGGTGCTGCGGCTGCCGGGCGACAATGTCCGCATTTTGGCAGAGGGCGTGTACCGCGCGCACATCGAGGAGATGCAGGTGCAGGAGAATGTGCGCATGGCGCGCATTCGCGAGGATGGGGAAACCCGCGTGAGCGACCCGATGGAAGCAATGGCGTTGACACGCGAGCTCATCTGCTACTTCGAGCAGTATACGCAGTACGCCACCCCCACGCAGGGCGCGTCTGACCCCACGCGCATGATGCAGACTATGCAGGATGTGGGCGTGCTGACCGATTACATCGCGTTCCAAATGAAACTGCGCCCCGAAGAGCAGCAGGAGCTGCTGGAGCAAACCAATGTCCATGCCCGTGCCGAGGCGCTGCTGCGTCTGATGGATCGCGAGGTGGCGGTGCTCAAACTGGAGCAGT
This sequence comes from uncultured Oscillospiraceae bacterium, assembly GCA_900547105.1. GTDB lineage: Bacteria > Bacillota > Clostridia > Oscillospirales > Acutalibacteraceae > UMGS1474. The sequence goes on from URFL01000001.1 coordinate 46,875, forward strand.
CCATCCATGACCGGGTGCGGGAGCAGATGGATCAGAACCAGCGGGACTACTATCTGCGGGAGCAGATGCAGGTGATTGCCTCCGAACTGGGGGAAGAGGACAACCCGCTGGAGGAATCGGAAGAATACCGCAAACGTATCAAAGAGATGACGCTGCCCGATGCCAGTCGGGACAAGCTGCTCAAAGAGTGCGACAAGCTGGCGAAAATGCCGGTCGGCTCGCACGAGGCCACCGTGGTGCGGCAATATCTGGACACCTGTTTGGAGTTGCCGTTCGGCAAGCTGGCGGAAGGGGAGATCGACATCACCCGTGCCCGCGAGATGCTGGATGAGGATCACTACGGATTGAATAAAGTCAAGGATCGTATCATCGAGATTTTGGCGGTACGCCAGCTCGCGCCGGATATCAAAGGTCAGATCGTGTGCTTGGCGGGACCGCCCGGTGTGGGTAAAACCTCGGTCGCCAAATCCATCGCGCGCGCGATGGGTCGCCCGTATGTGCGGGTGTCGCTGGGCGGCGTGCGGGACGAATCCGATATTCGCGGTCACCGCAAGACCTATATCGGCGCTATGCCCGGTCGTATCATCAACGCCATCAAACAGGCGGGGGTGTGCAACCCGGTGATGCTGCTGGACGAGATTGACAAAATGGGCAACGATTTCCGCGGCGATCCCGCCTCCGCCATGCTGGAGGTGCTGGACAGCGAGCAAAACACCGCCTTTGTGGATCATTATGTGGAGCTGCCGTTTGATCTGTCGCAGGTGCTGTTTATCACCACCGCCAACACGGTGGAGAACATTCCCGCGCCGTTGTACGACCGCATGGATGTGATCTCGCTGCCGAGTTACACGGCGGAAGAGAAATTCCATATCGCCAAAGAGCATCTGCTGCCCAAGCAGATGCAAAAGCACGGTATCAAAAAGAGCATGATGCGGTTGTCGGATACCACCCTGCGCGCCATTATTGACGGCTATGTGCGGGAAGCGGGTGTGCGCAATCTGGAACGCGCGCTGGCAAAAATATGCCGCAAGGTTGCGAAAATCATTGTGTCCGGCGAGAAAAAGAGCGTCACTGTGTCGCATCTGGAAGATTTTCTGGGCCCGCGCCGCTATAAAGCGGAGGACGAGCAGCGCCGGGACGAAGTGGGCGTGGTCAACGGACTGGCATGGACATCGGTCGGCGGCGAAACCATGCCGGTCGAGGTCGCGGTGCTGGACGGCACCGGCAAGATCGAGTTGACCGGTTCGCTGGGCGATGTGATGAAAGAATCCGCCCGCACCGCCGTCAGCTATGTGCGTTCGCGCGCCGGCTCGCTGCAAATTGCGCCGGATTTCTATAAAACCAAAGATATCCACATTCATGTGCCGGAGGGCGCGGTGCCGAAAGACGGCCCCTCCGCCGGCGTCACCATGGCGACGGCGCTGGTGTCAGCGCTGACCGGTCGCCCGGTGCGGCACGACCTTGCGATGACCGGCGAGATCTCGCTGCGCGGGCGGGTACTGCCGATCGGCGGTCTGCGCGAAAAGAGCATGGCGGCGTATACCCATCATATGAAAACCGTCATCATTCCGCAGCAAAACGAGCCGGATCTGGACGAAGTGGATGCGGTGGTGAAGCAGCATGTGCGGTTTATCACCGCGTCGCATCTGGACACCGTGATGGAAAACGCGCTGCTGCCTAAGCCGGAGTCCAAACCCACCAAAAAAGCGTCCGACCGTGCCAAAACGGTCGCGAACCCGATTCCCTGCGCGTCCGACCCGGTGGTCGGGGTGCAGCAGTAAAGGATGAACGCGTATGAAAATCGAAACCGCAGCCTTTGAAGCCGCGGCGGCGCTCAGCAGCCAGCTGTTGCCGCCGGATCTGCCGGAGGTCGCTTTTTCCGGCCGCTCCAATGTGGGCAAATCCTCGCTCATCAACCGGTTGGTCAACCGCAAAGCGCTGGCGCGCACCAGCGCCACCCCCGGCAAAACCGCTACCATCAACTTTTACCGGTTGGACACCATGCGGATGATCGACCTGCCGGGCTACGGCTACGCCAAGGTGTCCCACGCCGAAAAACGGCGCTGGGCCACGCTGATCGAGGGCTATTTTGAAGCGGATCGCGATCTGCGGCTGACGCTGCAGCTGGTGGATATGCGCCACCCGCCGACGGCGGACGACCGCATGATGATCGAGTATATGACCGAAACCGGCATCCCCTTTGTGATCGTGCTCACCAAGGCGGACAAGCTGAACAAGACCCAGCGCGCCCAGCGGCTGGAGTCGCTGCAACAGGAATTGGCGGATTACGAGGGCATTCAAACGATCCCGTTTTCCGCCGTTACGGGCGAGGGTGTGGACACTCTGCGCGACATCCTTGTATCCGTTACCGAAGATACCGACGAATAAAAAGGAGGAATCAATCATGTCTGTGATGAACAACACGGCGGTCAACGCCGCGGGACATCTGACCATCGGCGGCTGTGACACCGTGGAACTGGCGGCGCAGTACGGCACTCCCTTGTATGTGATGGACGAAACCACCATCCGTCAGGCGCTGCGGGATTATAAGCAGTCGATTGATGATTGCTACCCGCAGGGCGGTATGGTGGCGTACGCCAGCAAGGCGTGCAGCTTCAAGGAGATGTACCGCATCGTCAAACAGGAAGGCTGCGGCATCGATGTGGTGTCGGGTGGCGAACTGTACACCGCGATGCAGGTGGATTTTCCGGCCGACCGCATCTATTTCCACGGCAACAACAAAACGGTGGACGAGCTGAAAATGGCGCTGAACTACGGCGTGGGACGCATCATTGTGGATAATGCGACCGAGCTGCGCCGTCTGTCGGCGGTGGCGGGCGAGTTGGGCAAAACCGCCCATATCTACCTGCGCATCACCCCCGGCATTGATGCGCACACCCACAGCTTTATCCGCACCGGGCAGATCGATTCCAAATTCGGCTTTACGCTGGAAAACGGCGATGCGCTGGAAGGGGTGCGCCAGGCGCTGGCGCTGCCGGGACTGGAACTGAAGGGTCTGCATTGCCACATCGGCTCGCAGATTTTTGACGAACAGCCCTTTATCCATGCCGCCGAGGTGATGCTCACCTTTATGCGGCAGATCAAGGATGAAACCGGCATCGTTTTGCCCGAACTGAATGTGGGCGGCGGCTTTGGTATTCGCTATACCGCCGAGGATCATCCCAAAGCCAACGGCGAGTATATGCAGCTGGTATCGGCGGCGGCGCGCCAAAAGGCGAAGGAGCTGGATTTCCCGTTCCCGTATATGGTGATCGAGCCGGGTCGCTCGATTGTGGCGCCGGCGGGCTTGACTCTGTACACGGTGGGCGGCGTCAAGGTCATCCCCGGTGTGCGCACCTATGTCAGTGTGGACGGCGGCATGACCGATAACCCGCGGTACGCGCTGTATCAGTCGGCGTACACCGTGGTGGCGGCGAACAAGGCGGACAAGCCCGCCACCGGCAAAGCCACCATCTCCGGCCGCTGCTGCGAAAGCGGCGACTTGATTCAGGAGCATGTGGATCTGCCGGATTGCGAAGCGGGGGATACGCTGGCGGTGCTGGCGACCGGCGCTTACAACTATTCGATGGCATCGCACTATAACCGCCTGCCTAACGCGGCGGTGGTGATGGTGAAGGATGGCATCTCCCGCGTGGTGGTGCGCCGCGAAACCTACGAAGATCTGACCCGCTGCGATATTTGAACACAGCGGTATCTATCCGGAGCAGCGCTTCGATGCAAAAGGACGGCGAAAGCCGTCCTTTTGTGCGTTTGTGCCAAAAACACACCGGGCATTTTCGCTATGCAAAAACCGTTTCGTGGCTTGACATTGAGGGGCGTTTCGGTCATAATAAACGATGAGCGGACTGAACAGCCGCGTGCGCTTTGCGTATGAGGAAAGTCCGAGCTTCACAGGGCAGGATAACGGCTAACGGCCGCCGGGGGTGACCCTAGGGAAAGTGCAACAGAGATATACCGCCGCGTTTTTCGCGGTAAGGGTGGAAAGGCGAGGTAAGAGCTCACCGGCATATGGGAGACCATATGGCCCTGCAAACCCTATCCGAAGCAACGCCGACCGAAGCGATCCATCGGCCCGATGGGCTTCAACGGGCGGCTAGAGCTGTATGGCAACATACAGTCGAGATAGATGGCTGTTCACGACAGAACTCGGCTTACAGGTCCGCTCACATTTTTACATACCAGCGGGTGGTTTGCAAAAACTGCCCGCTTTTTTCAAAGGGAGGAACGATCATGGCCAACTGGGGAATTATCGGCTGCGGCGGCATTGCCCGCCATATGGCATCGGCGCTGCGGGATGTACCCGGAGCTACGCTCGCGGCGTGTGCTGCCCGCACGACACAGCGCGCTGCTGCTTTTGCGGATGAATTTGCGATTCCGCGCGCCTACGGCAGCTACGAAGCGCTGCTGGCGGACCCGTCGATTGATATTGTGTATATCGCCGTGGTCAACACCGCCCACGCCGCCGCGGTGCGTTTGTGCATCGAAGCGGGCAAGCCGGTGATTTGCGAAAAACCGCTTGCCATGTCGCAGCAGGAGGGACGCGAGTTGTTTGCCCTCGCCCGGCAAAAAGGAGTGCTGCTGATGGAGGCGATCTGGACGCGTTTTTTGCCGGCATGGCAGGAAATTCTCCGCCGGATCGACGGGGGAGCCATCGGCGATTTGCGCTTTGCCCAGCTGGATTTCAGCTTTTCGGCGGCGCCCGATCCCCATTCGCGGCTGTACGACCCGGCACAGGGCGGCGGCGCGCTGTTGGATGTAGGAGTCTACACCGCCCATGTCGCGCAAATGCTGTTTGGCTCGGAGATTGAATCGGTGCGGACGCACGGTCGCTTGGCGGAAACCGGGGTGGACAGCTTTGCCGTGGTGACGCTGGGGTATTCCGGCGGGCGGGTAGCGGAAATGACCTGCGCTATCGACACGGTGGGAGCGCAGGATGCGCGCCTGTTCGGCTCTGCCGGATGGATCGAAGTACCGCATATGTTCTGTGCCGACCACTTTGTGATCCACCGTCCGGGACAGAAGGATGAAGTGTGCGATTTTTCGGGGCGCGACGGCTTTTGCTACGAGGCCGAGGCGTTCCAGCAGCTGGTGGCTGCCGGTGCTTTGGAAAGCGATGTTGCTTCGCCGCAAACAACGCTGCAGGTCGCATCGGTGCTGGATGAAGCCATGCGACAGCTGGGCGCTCGCGGATAAAACGGAGGCTTCGCGCGGCTGTGGAAAGTCCCCCGGCCGCCGATCTTGTACATAGTAGGAAGGTTAAGGAATGGAACCGATCAAACATATGCCCAAAGGGCTGCTGGAATCGTTGCGGCAAAAGGGCTATTCGCTGTCGCCCAAAGCGGTGACCATGGCGGATATGACCAACGAAGGCGAACTGCGGTATCTGTATCTGGTGCTGACCGATGAGCAGCTGGTGTTTGTGGTCACCGCGCTGGCGGAGGATATGCGCTTTGCCGGATCGCTGCCGCGCGAACGCATGCTGACCCCCGCTGACATCCAGCAGGTGTATACCTACTCGCTGAATAACCTGTCGCACCCCGAGGTGCTGCCGCAGGTGGTGGGCGGTTTGCTGGTGCTGGATGTCGATGGCGAACCGACTTGGCTTTGCCGGTTTTCCAGCGCACGGATGCGGGCGATGCAGCGGTTTGTGCGCCAGCTGCGTGAAACGCTGGGCGAGGACGATCGCCCAGCTCCGAACGGGCAACCGCCCCATGCACCGCCACCCGGTGGCGGCGGACCAGGCGGTCCTCCTCCCGGTGGCCCGGGCGGACCCCCTCCGGGTGGCCCTGGTGGACCGCCTCCCGATGATGACGAAGAGGAAGCCTGTTGTCCCAAATGCGGCATGCCATATCCCGAACGGGGACGCGCGGTGTGTCCCCGCTGCATGGAAAAGCACACCATCTTTTTGCGCATTCTCTCCTGCTTTAAGGAGTATAAAGGGCGCATGGCGATCATGCTGTTGTGTATTGCCGCCTCCGGTGTGCTGAATGCGATCTGGCCGTACCTGTCGGGCACGGTGCTGTACGATAAGGTGCTGGCGCAGGATGTGCAGGCGGGCAGTCTGACCGGCGGCGATTTCGGGCGGCTGCTGGGGCTGCTCACGGTCACCATGGTGGGGGTCAAGCTGTTGCAGCAGCTGACCGGCATTATTCAAGGACGTATGGTCGGTTATATGGTGCCGGGCGTGGTGTGCCAGCTGAAAAGCCGGGTGTTTTCCGCGCTGCAGCGGCTATCCATCGGCTTTTTCACCCGCCGCCAAACCGGCAGCCTGATGCAGCGGGTCAACGGCGACGCGGGCGAGGTGACCCATCTGTTTATCGATGGGTTGCCCTATCTGGCGTTTAATATTCTGACGATGCTGACTGCCATGATCATCATGTTTACCATCGATTGGCGGCTGGCGCTGGTGGCGATCGCGCTGCTGCCGCCGCTGTTTTTCATCAGCTATAAGCTGCTGCCGCGCTGCTGGCACGCCCATGGGCGGCGCGCCAAGGTGATGCGGTCGCTGTATTCGGTGCTGAACGATAATCTCACCGGCGCGCGGGTGGTCAAAACCTTTGGACAGGAGCGTACCGAAGATGCCCGCTTTGACCGGGTGAACAACCGGGTGCGCGACGCCGAGATCAATGTGGTGCGCTATCGCAACCGGTTTGACGCCACCTATAGCGTGGGGCGTGATCTGCCGGTGCTGCTGGTATGGTGTGTGGGCGCGGTGTTGATTTTGACCTCGTCCGGCCGGTTTTCCTATGGCCAGCTCATCACCTTTGTCAACTATCTGACCATGATGCAAGGGCCGATGATTTTTTTCTCGGATATGTTCCATTGGTGGAGCAACAGCATGAACGCTGCCCAGCGTATTTTTGAAATTATTGATGCAGTGCCGGATATTGTGGAAAAAGAAAACGCCATCCAAACCGACATTCGCGGCGATGTGACTTTGCGCGGGGTCTGCTTCAGCTACGACCCGCACAAGGAGATTCTGCACAATATCGATCTGGATGTCAAAGCCGGCGAGATGCTCGGCATTGTGGGCAAATCCGGCGCGGGCAAATCCACGCTGGTCAACCTGATCTCGCGGTTGTACGATGCGGACAGCGGCGAGGTGCTGCTGGATGGCATCAACGTCAAGGATCTGTCCTTTTCCTCGCTGCGCGGTGCGGTGGCGATGGTCAGCCAGGAAACCTATATCTTTATGGGCACCATCGCGGACAACATCGCCTATGCGCGACCGAATGCCACCCGCGACGAGATCGTACAGGCCGCCATCGCTGCCAGTGCCCATCCCTTCATCTGCCGTTTGCCGGATGGCTACGACACGGTGATCGGGCGAGGCGGACGGCAGCTGTCGGGCGGCGAACGCCAGCGCCTGTCCATCGCGCGGGCGATTTTGGCGGATCCGCGCATTCTGGTGCTGGACGAAGCCACCGCTTCGGTGGATACCGAAACCGAGCGCGCGATCCAGGCGTCGCTGGAACAGCTCACCCGCGGACGCACCACCATTTCCATTGCCCACCGCCTGTCGACCTTGCGCGAGGCGGATCGGCTGATCGTGATCGAGGACGGACGGCTGGTGGAAAGCGGCACCCATGATGAGCTGGTGCGCCAAAAGGGAACCTATTATAAACTGCTCCAGCTGCAATCCAAAGCGCTGGCGATGAGAGGAGTGGGCGACTGATGAACGAACCAATGGATGTATTGGAACAGGAAAAACAGGCGGTGGAACAAGCCATCGCCATTCGGTGGATCACCGATGATAACGCCACCTTTACCGCAACGCCCGGCGGCTTTTTGCAGCTGGAATTTGAGGGCAAAAGCTATCCGCGGGTGGCGGTGCACCGGTGCTTTCCCTTTTCCGATCCCGACCGCTATATCTCCATCCGCGAGCCGGAGGGAGATGGCCGCGAGATCGGCTTGATCAACGATATGACGCAGCTGTCCGCCGCCACACAGGCGCTGCTGAACGATCAGCTGGCGCTGCGGTATTTCACTCCCAAAATTTTGCGGGTGCGGGATATCAAAGAGGAATACGGCTATTCCTATTGGGATGTGCAGACCGATCGGGGCGATTGCCGTTTTACCGTGCGGATGGGCGGCAGCAATGTCTATGCCATCGGCAAGGATCGCTATCTGGTGAACGATCTGGACGGCAACCGGTTTGAAATTCCCAATCTGTACGCCCTGACCCCCAAAGAGATCAAAAAGCTGGATCTGTTTATCTAACGCCCTGTGGCGAGGAAAGGCGGTAAACCGCTTATGAATTTGCGGTATACGCTTCCACCGGATGTGGAAGCGGCGCTGGCTCCGATCCGGAGCCGGGATATAGTGTATTGCGTGCCGTTTGATGTTACCCCGGACGGCGACTATTGCGCCGACGGGTATGTGGTGGTCACCCGCAACACGCTGCTTGTCTGGCAGCAAGGGCGGGTGGCGCACCGGCTGGTGCTGTCCGAATGGGACGAGATTTTGTGCTCACCGCAGGTGGACAGCGGCCTGTTGCTCGCGAAACGCGGTGATGACCAGCAGCTGCTTTGTCGGTTCCATATGCGGCATATGGTGCGCCAATCCTATGTGGCGCGCGGTACAACCCTGTTTTGCAAAGGCGAATCGCGCGAGATCACCTCGCAGGAAAAAGAGCGCTATTGCCCCCAGTGCGGGCGGGTGCTGCCCGGCACCAGCGCGTGCCCGCGCTGCAGCGGACGCGGACGCACCTTTCGGCGGTTTTGGGATCTGTGCCGCCCGTATGCGGTGCCGCTGCTGCTGATCACCCTGTTTATGGTGGCGATCTCCGCCATCACCATCGGCCAGCAGTATGTACAGCGCTATTTCGTGGACGATGTGCTGGTGCCCGCCGAGGGCAGCGCCTCGCAGGTGTTGACCTTTTTCGGATTGATGCTGGTCATGCTGGTGCTGTCCATCACCCTGTCCATCACCCGCACCCTGTGGAGCAATAAGCTGGGCACCCGTATCAGCCGTGATCTGCGTATGCGGGTGTTTGCCAAAATCAACGCGCTGTCGCTCTCGTTTATCGACGGACGCGAAGCGGGCGAGCTGATGAACCGCGTGGTGGACGATACCGGTACCATCCGCCAGTTTATGGAAGAAGTGTTCGCCGGCATGTTCACCCAGATCTTCATCATGATCGGCGCGATGATCGCCATGCTGACCATGGATTGGAAGCTGGCGCTGCTCACACTGGCGCTGCTGCCGGTGGCGGGGCTGCTGGTGCGGGTGTTCCACCGGTATGAAATGCGGCTGTGGCGGCAGCAGTGGCGGTTCAACGACAAGGTGAACGGTCGCTTGCAGGATGTGCTGTCGGGCATTCGGGTGGTAAAATCGTTCGGCCAGGAGCAGCGCGAGATCGACCGCTTCACCCGATACGCCGAGCGGCTGACCACCATCCAGCGCCGCAACGAGATTTTTTGGGCGACGCTGTATCCGTTCATCACCTTTTTGCTGACCATCGGCTCCTTTTTCGTGATCTATTTTGGTGGTCTGAATGTGATGGACGGGCGGATGACGCCCGGCCAGCTGATGCAGTTTGTGTCCTATGCCGGGATGCTGTACGGACCGCTGGGATTCATCACCCGCTTGCCGCGTATGCTGATGCGGCTGACCACCTCGCTGGAGCGCATCTACGATATTTTGGACGAGGAATCCGATGTGCACGAACGCGCCGAAGCGCGCCCGCTGGACATTCGCGGACAGGTGGAGTTTTCGCATGTCACGTTCGGCTATCGGTCGTATCTGCCGGTGCTGGAGGATATCAATTTCTCGGTCAAGCCGGGCGAAATGATTGGCTTGGTCGGCTCCTCCGGTGCAGGCAAATCCACGGTCATTAACCTGTTGATGCGCCTGTACGATGTGGACGACGGCGCCATTTTGCTGGATGGTGTGGATTTGCGGGACATCACGCAGGAAAGCTTGCACCACCAGATCGGTGTGGTGCTGCAGGAAACCTTTTTGTTTTCGGGCAGCGTGTACGATAACATCCGCTACGCCAAGCCGGACGCGGGATATGAAGAAGTGGTGCGCGCCGCCAAAATGGCGAACGCCCACGAGTTTATCACCAAATTTCCCGATGGCTACGACACCTATGTCGGGGAGCATGGCTACACCCTGTCGGGCGGCGAGCGTCAGCGCATCGCGATCGCCCGCGCGATTTTACACGATCCGCGGCTGCTGATTTTGGACGAAGCGACCAGCAGTCTGGACACCGAAACCGAGTATCAGATTCAACAGGCGCTGGAGCGCCTCACCAAGGATCGCACTACCTTTGCGATTGCCCACCGGCTGTCCACCCTGCGTGGCGCCGATCGCATTTTCGTGATCGACCAGCACCGCGTGGCGGAAATGGGCACCCACAACGAGCTGATGCGGAAAAAGGGCATCTACTACGGTCTTGTCATGGCACAGCTGGACATGCACCGCGTAAAAGAATAACCAATCTGCCATCAGATGAAAGATAGTTCGCAACTTTTTTCCGTGATAACATCGTGACGACAGAGTTATAATGTGGTTGACAGATGAATTTGAAAGCGGGGGGTCACATGAAATTTCCGACCAAAAAATGGTACCAGGCTATGCAGCGCAGTATCTGGCATGTGGGCTTACAGGCAAGCAAGGAGGCGGAAACCTATTCCGAAGAGTATTTTCGCCGCCTTTATCAGGCAGAAGAACAGGAAATGCTGGACATGAAACTCTATGAGCCGGATGTGATGAAGAAAAAACTCGCGCAGATGCAACGGCGCTACTGCCGCGAAATAAAAAAGAATGTACCGGCGGATATTTTGGCGCAGGTGGCGGATATACGGGTGTTGGCATTGCGTACCGTTTCACCGGCGGTGCTCAAGGCAATCACAGCTTACTGTGAAAACAATGACCGCCTGGTACGAGAGGCTATAAGCACCTACGACCGGGAATACGATGCCTATTGTGCCGCCCATCCGGATTGGAAAAATCCGCTGAAAGGTGTGTGGCTGCACGACAGCACAATTTTGGCGGCGCGCAAAAAGGGGAAGGATTTTATTATCCAAATAGAAAATCAGGGCGATTCGTCTCCGGGGTTTACCATCCGGTTTCAAAATGCCACCATTTTGCACAATGAACCGCCGCTGGCCGGTGCCCAGTGGTTCTACGAGGCGTTGCGTGAAACGAATGGGCAGTATGAACTGCATATGTTGGCTGGCCGTGGTCAGCATTTGAAAGAACTGATTTTGCGGGCGGATAACATTATTTTGACTAGTGATGAATAACCAACATAAAAACGAGGGAGTGTGGCGATTGCCATACTCCCTCGTTTGCGATATCTTATTCTTTTCCGGCACCTTGGCGGAATGCGCGGGGCGAACATCCGCACTGCTCGCGGAACGCACGTTCAAAGCTGCGGGGCGTGTTGAATCCACATTCCAGCCCGATCTGCAAAATAGACAGCTTTGGCGATGCCAGCAGCTCTTTGGCGCGCTCCACCCGCAAATAACGCAGATATTGCGAAAACGACAGCTCCAGCTGTCCGGTGAACAGCCGCGACAGCGCAAACCGGCTGATTCCCAGCGCAGCAGCCGCCGTGTCCAGCGTGAGGGTGGGGTCATCAAAATGCTGCATCAGGTATTGCGCCGCGCGGTTGGTCATGTCAAACGGGCTGTTTTGGGTATTAATCTGCATGGTCAGCAGCGGCATCAGCCGCACCATCAGCAAGTCGAACAAAATCGGACAAAGCTTGTCGTCCGGGTGATCCACTTCGTCAAGCAGGTCGTGCATCACATAGGGAATATCGGGGTGCAGCCGGTCGCAGGTGACAAACGGATCGACAGGATGGTACTGCTGGATCAGCTGGCGGTTCTGGCGCAGCAACGAGGGGGAGAAGATCAGAATTTCCAACCCGCCCTCGGTGCTGGGTGCTTTGAAAGCGTGCACAATGTTGGGGAACACGATCGCCAGATCGCCGGCATGCATGATCCGTCGCTCGCGGTTGATGGACATATGCAACTCGCCCTCGGTCAGATAAACAATCTCCATATGCGAATGCAGATGGGGCGGCATCGTGAACGGGTCGCCCATCCGCAGCGAAAACTCCTGCGGTCGAAATTCATACAGCGACATGGTAGACATCTCCTTTGGAAAACGGTGCAAATATTGTCGCATTGGTGTTCTCTTTTGTCGTGCATTATAGCACATGTTTTGGTATACTGCAACCGGATGATCGATCAGTGCTGAAGAAATTTTAGCAGTTCCGCCCATACAAAGCGAAAAAAGGAGTGGGGAGAGCATGAAAAACCATTGGAAACAAGCGCTGGGCGCGGTGGCAAGTGTCGCTATGCTGGCGTCTATGCCGGGCGTGGCGACCGTCGGTTCCACAGCGGCCGAGTTCGCCTCGCCGGTGCGCAACATCGCCTATCGACGCGCCGCGTATGCTTCCGATAACATCGGCTTTGACCAAACGGCGCAGCTAGTCACCGATGGATTGTTTAGCGTGTACGGCGATCAGCGGGTGCGCAAAACGGCGCAGCACCCGGTGTCGGACAGCCCGGAAAACGAGCAGCTGGAGAATCTGTTTGATGGCAAGACCAGCACCAAGTACCTGACTTTTCATAACACCTGTTGGGTGCAGGTGCGGCTGCCGGACAGCAGCGCCGCCATCGGCGTTCGTTCGTATCTTGTTGCCAGCGCCAACGATTCGCAGGAGCGCGATCCCGAAAATTGGACGCTGCAAGGCTCAAACGACGGCGAAAATTGGACGGTGCTGGATACCCAAACCGGTATTCAATTCGCCGACCGCGAACAAACCAAGACCTTTACATTGAAAGAAACCGCCGCCTATACCTACTACCGGCTGGACATCACCAAAATCCGCAACCCGGGTGCGACCAGCGCCGACGGACAGCCGCTGATGCAGCTCTCCCGCTGGGATTTGCTGGATGCCGAGGGCCATACGGTGCTGCTGGATGCGGTCAAACCCACCGCGTTTGAAAGCGTGTGGAAAGCCGAAGCCACCGCCGGCAAAGAAGAACAGTACGTGTATGTTGATCTCGGCGCCAAAAGCGAGATCCAGAGCTTTAAGCTGTACTGGTCAGACGACAATTTTGCCACCCGCTATGCGGTGCAGGTGTCGGACGACGAAAAAACATGGCGCGATGTGTATACCGAAGACAAGGGGAGCGGGGATGTCGAAAGCGTCACGCTGCCCAAAGCCGAACAGGCGTGCTATGTGCGCTTGCTGTGCAAGCAAAGCAACGGCGATGCCTATGCATTATCCGAATGGGAGGTTTATGGCATGAATGATCTGACCTATTCCGTAGGGGAGCTGCCGTCGCCGGAAGCGGACGGCACCCAATACCTGCGGGGAGGCAACTGGAAGCTGGAGCGTGCCTCCGAAGTGAGCGCCACCGGCGAACAGCTGTCCACGGCCGGATACACCGACGACAGCTGGCTGCCCGCCACCGTGCCCGGCACGGTACTGACATCCTATAAAAACGCCGGCGCGGTGCCGGATATGCGGGTGGCAGACAACATTTTGCAAATTTCCGACAGCTATTTTACCGCCGATTTCTGGTATCGCGATGCGTTTGTGATCCCGAAAGAGCAGGAAGGCAAGCGCACCTGGCTGAATTTCAACTCCATCAACTGGAAAGCGGATGTGTATTTTAACGGCGAAAAGCTGGGAGATATCCAAGGCGCCTTTATCCGCGGCAAATTTGATATCACCGCGCTTGCCAACTATGGCGGCGAAAACTATCTGGCGGTGTATATCCACAAAAACGACCACCCCGACAAAGTGGACTTGAAAAACAGCAAATACGCCGGCCACAACGGCGGTGCCATTGTGCGGGATAACCCCACCATTGCCGCCAGCGTCGGTTGGGACTGGATCCCCACCATGCCGGGGCGCAACATCGGTATCTACGGCGATGTGTTTGTGAATTATACCGACGATGTGCTGGTGGCGGATCCGCTGGTCACCACCAAGCTGAGCAACAACAATAAAACCGCCACGCTCACGGTGAAAGCGCTGTTGTCCAACGCCTCGAACAAAGAGGTGAACACCGTGGTGTCTGGTCGGATCCAGTCGCCGTCCGGCGACAAAACGGTGCTCTCGTTTGACTATCCGGTCACGCTGCCGGCGCACACCGTCAAGCAGGAGTATACGCTGGCCGAAGCGTTGGTGCTGCAGAATCCGGAACTGTGGTGGCCCAACACCTATGGTGACCAGCCGCTGTACACTATGACACTGACCGCGAGCGATAAGGCGAGCAGCACCGCTTCCGACGCGATGTCCTTCCGGTTCGGTGTGCGCGAGCTGACCTATGATGACCACGACTATGTCCCCGCCGACGATTTGCAGGATGCCAAATATCCCAAATCTCAGGGCGGTCCGCTGGCGCTGTATTGCAACGGCGTGCACATCATCATGCGCGGCGGCAACTGGGGCATGGATGATGCCAATCTGGCGGCGACCGATGCCGAATACGATGTCAAGGTGCGGATGCATGCCGAAGCCAACTTCACCATGATCCGCAACTGGGTGGGCATGACCTCCAACCGCGCGTTCTACGATGCGTGCGACAAATACGGCATTCTGATCTGGAACGACTTCTGGCTGGCGAATCCCATCGACCGGGAGCAAGGCTCACCGGACGAGGATTGCAACCCCGACGATAACGAGATGTTCCTTGCCAACGCGGTGGACAATGTCTATCGCATCCGGCGGCACGCGGCGCTGGCGGTGTATTGTGGCCGCAACGAGGGTCCGCCGCCTACCGAGCTGAACAATGCACTGAAAAAACTGACCACCGAGCAGGACGGCAGCCGGTACTATTCGGCTTTTTCGGCGGACAACCACCTCACCGGTGAGGGCTTTGTTTACGCTGCCCAAACACCGTCATACTATTTTGAAGAAAATCTGGATCGCCAAAACGCCAAGATCATGCAGATCGAGCGCGGCTATCCGAACGTGCCGGCGTACGAAAGCGTTATGAAAATGCTGACCGACAAATACGCCTGGCCGATCAACGATGTGTGGGGTATCCACGATTTCTGCGGTACCGACGGCGGCTACAGCGCCACCGATGCGGACGGCTATGTGGATAAGATGAACACCTGGTACGGCGCGAGCGACAACCTGCGCGACTTCACCCGCACCGCCCAAATGATGAACTACGAGGGCATGAAAGCGCTGTACGAGGGCATGTGTCACATTGGCCGCGAGGGCTTGCTGATGTGGATGAGCCAGTCGGCGTGGCCGTCGATGATCTGGCAGACCTATGACTATTATTACGACACCAACGGCGGCTACTTCGGACTGAAAAAAGGTACCGCGCCGCTCAGCGCTTACTGGCCGAACAGCGGCAACGACGATGCCGGCAGCATTTTCCTGCGCAACTATACCAAAGAGGATCGCACCGGCTTGCGGGTGGTGCTGGACATCTACGATCTGAACGGCGAGCGGGTGCACCATGCGGAAAAGACGATGGATGCCAAGCATGACACCAGTGTGGCAGCGCTGGATATCCCCGCGCTGGAGGATACCAGCAGCCTGCGGTTCCTGAAAACCGCGGTGTACGACGGCAGCGAGCAGATAGCGGACAACTTCTATTGGATGAACGCCGACGAATCGCAGGATTATCGCGAGCTGAATATGCTGCCGCGCATCCAGCTGACCAAAACCGTCAAACAGCTGGACAACATCGGCGACAACGCGCGGTATCAGGTGATCATCACCAACCCGACCGACACTCCGGCGCTGACGGTGCGGCTGAAAACGCTGGACGCGACGACCGGTGAGCAGATGCTGCCGGTGTATTACGATGACAACTACATTTCGCTGATGCCGGGCGAATCGCAGACCATCACGCTGGAGATCGATAACCGCTTCAGCACCGGCACCCCGCAGTTCGAGCTGGAGGGTTGGAATGTGGTGCCGACCGATCTGCCGGAAGGGCAGCTGATCTCCGAGCCGAAGATGTTCCTGCAATCCACGGTGAACAATCTGTATAGCGATGCGGCTTTGAAGAAGACGGCGGCGCCCGCCGATATCGGCACAAACGGCGCGTTTGTGCAGTCCTTCTCCAGCGGCAGCATGGCGAAGATCATCGGACTGCAGGAGAACGACATTATCACCAAATACAACGGCTACACCGTCACCGGATCGGTGGCACTGACCAGCCTGTATGCGCTGACCCCAGACAACGATCCGGTCACACTGAAGGTGTGGCGCGGTGACCGGTATATCCGTGTGGACTTTACCAAAAACACTGCCGAAAACCGGCTGTTCGCGGTGCCGAACCAGATCGAGGGCGAAGCGTTCTCGGAGGTGGACGGTGTGGAGATCCGCACCGAGGTATGCGGCGAGGGTGGACGCAATCTGTCCAACATCAGCAACGGCGATGTGGCGATTTATAAGAATGTTCTGTTCGCCGCCGCACCGCAAAAGGTGGTGTTCCGCGCTGCCACCGAGATCGAGGGGAACCCGGTGGTCACCATGCGGCTGGATAGCCGCACCGGCCCAGTAATCGCCAGTGCGTCGATCACCAAAGGTCAGTGGCAGACCTACAACTCCTATGAAATCACGTTGACCGATGAGCAGAAAAAGCTGTTGACCGGTGTGCACGATGTGTATCTCTCGTTCACCGGTTCGATGAACATCAACTGGTTCAGCTTTACCGCACCGGAAGCGACCGAAACCGTCTATACCGCCGCCGATCCGGAAGCGCCGGTCGGCACCCCGTTGCTGGGCAATCTGGATGGCGATCGCACCATCACGGCGGTGGATGCGCTGATGGCGCTGCAGGCGGCTGCCGGCAAGATCAAGCTGGATACGACACGCACCTTCGCGGCGGATGTGAACGGCGACAACGCCGTCACCGCAAGCGACGCGCTGCAGATTCTGCAAAACGCTACCAATAAGGTCACTGATCTCCATACTTCCTGACTCCCACTCCTGTGCATATTTCATCCAAAATCAGTGACAGGAAAAAGAGCGGCTCCACCTGGAGTCGCTCTTTTTTTGCGCAGTGAAAAAGCCGTATGCAAACTTGGTTTGCATACGGCTTTGGGGAGTGCACAACAGTTATTATTGCAGCGCGCGATCAATCAGCGTATAGCCCGGGTCGATCAGCAGGCCGGTGGTTTCCGCCGCTGCTTCGGTAAAGCAGGCGATGCCGCTGTTCTGTTCGGCGTTGCTGCGATACAGCAAATACGGCACCGGTGTTGATACATGGGTGCGAATATCCAGCGGGGTGGGGTGATCCGGCAGCACCATCACGGTGTAGTCGCCAAACTGCGGCAGCTGCTCCAGCAGCGGCCCCAAAATCAGCCGATCAATGTCCTCGATCGCCTTGACTTTGTTTTGTACCTCACCGCGGTGTCCGCATTCGTCCGGCGCCTCCACATGGATGTACACATAATCCTGACCGTTTTTCAGCTCTTGCAGCGCTGCCTGCATTTTGCCGGTGTAGTTGGTGTCGATGTACCCGGTCGCACCCTCCACCTGGCACACATTCATGCCCGCCAGCCGACCGATGCCGCGCAGCAGATCCACTGCCGATACCACCGAGCCATGCAACCCAAAGCGGTCGTGGAAGTTTTGCAGCTGCGGGCGGTTGCCCTGCCCCCACAGCCAGATCGCGTTGGCGGGATTCAGCCCTTTGGCGACCCGCTCGCGGTTGATGGGATGATCCTTGAGGATATCCACGCTGCGCTTCATCAGATCGAGGATCGGCGCCGCGTCGGGATGAGAGGGGAGATATTCCGCAATTTTTTTACCGGTGATATCGTGCGGCGGGGTGATTTTGCCGAGCGCCGTTTTGCCGCCGTGCCACACCATGCAGTGCCGATAGGCGGTGCCGGTGTAAAAATCAAACTCGCCGCCACCCAGCTTCTCCTGCAGCAGCTTCACCAGCGGGTCCGCATCCGCGGTGTGAATATCGCCCGCGCAGTAATCCAAAATGGTTTTATCGGTATAATTTTCTTCGTCCGACAGGGTGACCAGATTGCAGCGGAACGCCACATCGTCATCCGCCAGCTCCACACCGATGTTGGCAGCTTCCAACGGGGAACGCCCGGTGTAACATTCGCGGGTGTCATATCCCATCACCGCGAGGTTCGCCACATCGCTGCCGGGAGCCAGTCCGTCCGGCACGGTGCGCACCCGCCCGACCTCCGCTTTGGCAGCCAGCGCGTCCATATGCGGCTTGTGCGCCGCTTCCATCGGGGTGTGACCGTCCAGCGCCGGGTTGGGGGTGTCGGCCATACCGTCACAAAGCAATACGACATATTTCATGGTTCATCGTCCTTTCTGGCAAATCCGGTTTTCAGTATAGCAGATTTTGCCACCGAGAAAAAGCGTTTTTGCAAATTTTTTCGCAGCAAATTGCAAAAACCTTCATTCTACCTGCTTATAAGGGGGTGGGCTTGTTGACAACCGCCATATGCCTTTATATAATGGATTTATCCGGGCAATGGGGGTTGCCACATAGAAAAAAGGGGAGCGGACTATGTTACAAATTCAGCATTTGACCAAAACCTACGGTGACAAAAAAGCGGTGGACGATTTGAATCTGCACATTGCCCCGGGCGAGATTTACGGCTTTATCGGACACAACGGCGCGGGCAAAACCACCACGCTGAAAGCGGTGGTGGGTATTCTGCAGTTTGATGAGGGCGAGATTTTTATCGATGGCGTTTCGGTGCGGGAACAACCGCTCGTGTGCAAGAAAAAGATCGCTTACATTCCCGACAATCCGGATTTATACGAGTTTATGACCGGTATCCAATACCTTAACTTTGTGGCGGATATTTTCGGCGTGAGTGCTGATGACCGTCAGGAGCGCATCCGGCACTACGGCGATTTGTTCAAGCTGACCGCCGATCTGGCTCAGCCTATTGCCGCCTATTCCCACGGTATGAAGCAAAAGCTGGCGATCATCGCCGCGTGGCTGCACCAGCCGCAGCTGATCATTATGGATGAACCGTTTGTCGGACTGGACCCGACTGCGTCCCACCTGCTGAAAGGCATGATGCGCGAGGTGTGCGACCAGGGCGGTGCCATCTTCTTCTCCACCCATGTGCTGGAGGTAGCGGAAAAGCTGTGCGATAAGGTCGCTATTATCAAACAAGGTCAGCTGATCCGCGCCGGCACCATGGATGAGGTCAAGGGGGACGATTCGCTGGAGGATGTGTTCCTGGAGCTGGAGGGAGAATCATGCTGAAAACCTTGCTGCGCAAGCAGATGATGGAGATTTTTCGCCAGTATTTCTTCGATGCCAAAACCAACAAAAAGCGCCCCACCGGCACGGTGGTGGCGTATATGGTGTTGTTCGTGCTGCTGATGGTTGTGGTGCTGGGCGGTATGTTTGCGCTGTTGTCGGTGGCGCTTTGCGGCGCGCTGGTGACCGTCCACATGGATTGGCTGTATTTTGTGATCATGAGCCTGCTCGCGGTGTTTCTCGGCGCGTTCGGCAGCGTGTTCAACACGTATAGCGGGTTGTACCAGGCCAAGGATAACGACTTGCTGCTGTCCATGCCGATTCCGGTGCATACCATTATGATCGCGCGGCTGCTGAGTGTGTATCTGATGGGGCTGATGTATTCCGGTGTGGTGATTGTGCCGGCGGTGATCGTTTATTGGATCACGGCGCCGCTGACGGTGGGAGCGGTGCTCGGCTGCTTGTGGCTGGTGGTGCTGCTGTCGTTGTTTGTGATGACACTGTCCTGCGCACTCGGCTGGGTGGTCGCCAAAATCAGCCGCAAGCTGAAACGCAAGAGCTTTGTCACCGTGTTGGTATCACTGGTGTTTTTCGGGCTGTACTATATGGTGTATTTCCAAGCCCAAACGCTGATCGAACAGCTGCTGGCGAACGCTGCGGTCTACGCCAAAGCCATCAAAGGATCGGCGTATCCGTTGTATTTGCTGGGGCGTGTCGGCACCGGCGACGGATTGGCGACGTTGATCGTGTCGGCGGTGGTGTTGGCGCTGTTTGCCGGTATGTGGGCACTGCTGGCGCACAGCTTTTTGAAGGTCATCACCGCCTCGTCCAAAGAGAAAAAGGCGGTGTATCGTCAGCGGGCGACCAAGGCCAAAAGCGTGTCGGGTGCGCTGCTGCATAAAGAGCTGCGCCGCTTTGTGTCCAGCCCGCTCTATATGCTCAACTGTGGACTGGGAACGCTGCTGCTGCCGGTCGCCGGTGTGGTGCTGCTGTTCCAGCGGGAACTGCTGACCACCATGGTAAACGAGCTGCTGGGCGGCAGCGGCGGCATGGTTGCGGTGATGTGTGCCCTGATCTGTGCTCTGGTGTCCATGAACGATCTGGCGGCTCCGTCGGTGTCGCTGGAAAGCCACACCCTGTGGATGATGCAATCCATGCCGATCACCCCGTGGCAGGTGCTGCGCGCCAAGCTGTCGCTGCAATGGCTGCTGACCGTGATTCCCGCGGCTTTTTGTGGCGTATGCGCCGCCGTGGTGGTTCCCGCCGCCCCGGCGCAGCGGGTGATGATCGTGCTGGTGCCGGTGTTGTATGCGGTGTTGTCGGCATTGTTCGGGATGGTCCTTGGACTGAAACATCCCAACCTGACCTGGACCAACGAGCTGGCGCCCATCAAGCAAGGCATGCCGGTGATGCTGGCGCTGCTCGGCGGCTGGCTGTACGCGGTGCTGGTGGGCGTAGGCGGCGTTTTGCTGGGCAAGGTGATGCCGCCCGCGTTGGCACTGGGTTTGTTCGCCGTCGCCACACTGGTGCTGTCGGTGGTGCTGTATCGCTGGCTCAAGACAAAGGGCAGCGCCCTTTTTGCGGCGCTGTAATATGGTGCTCTCTTCCAAAACGGTCAAGGTGGTTTCGCCTTGACCGTTTTTCGCACCCGATGGGGCGTTTTGCGTCCATCGGCGAAATGGCACGCAGATAGCAATTGCTTTTTTACCCGGTTCACGGTATAATGATCTATACGCATCGGCGCCCACCCGCGCCGCAAATTTCCACAGGAAGGATCGTTCCATGAGTACTCCTACGCTTTCTGAATTTCAACAGGTGCGCCGCGCCATTTTACAGCGGCAATTTTCCCGTATGAACGACCGGCAGCAGCAAGCGGTGTTCCACACCGATGGCGCGTTGCTGCTGCTCGCCGGCGCCGGTTCCGGCAAAACAACGGTGCTGGTCAACCGCGTGGCGCAGATCATCCGCTACGGTCGCGCTTACCATGCCGAAACCATGCCGGACGAGCTGTCGGACGAGGATTGGCAGCTGCTTTTGCGCTGCGCCCGCGGCGAAGTGCCGGTGGATGACCATATCGCGGAGCTGTGCGCGGTGGACGCTTGTCCCGCGTGGCGGATCCTCGCGATCACCTTCACCAACAAAGCGGCGGGCGAGCTGAAAGAGCGGCTTACCAAGATGCTGGGCGAAGACGGCGGCGAAGTGATGGCGAGCACCTTCCACTCTTTTTGCGCACGCATCCTGCGCCGCGAGGGGGAACAGCTCGGCTATACCTCGCATTTCACGATCTACGATACCGACGACAGCCGCCGGTTGATGAAAGAGTGCATGAAAGCGCTGAACATTGAGGAAAAGGTGCTGGGGCACAAAGCCATCCTCAACGAGCTGGGACGCGCAAAGGATAGCTTGCTGTCGCCCGCCGAATTTGAGGCGCAGGCGGGCAGCGATTTCCGCAAAAAGAAGATCGCCGCCTGCTACAAGATGTACCAGGATCGACTGGCACAGGCGGATGCGATGGATTTTGACGATCTGCTGTACCAAACCGTGCGGCTGTTCCAGCAGTTCCCCGAAATCCTGCAGCGGTACCAAAAACGCTATCGCTACATTATGGTGGACGAATACCAGGACACCAACCACGCGCAATACCAGCTGATCAGCCTGCTTGCGGCGGGTCACGGCAACCTGTGCGTGGTGGGCGATGACGACCAGAGTATCTATAAATTCCGCGGCGCGACCATCGAGAATATCTTGAATTTTGAAAACGAGTTCACCGATTGCGCGGTGATCCGGTTGGAGCAAAACTATCGCTCCACCAGCCACATTCTGGATGCCGCCAACGCGGTGATCGCCAAAAACCAGAACCGCAAGGGCAAAACCCTGTGGACGCAAAACGGTGCGGGCGAACCCATCGCGTGGTACACGCTGGACAACGAGGATGAGGAGGGCCGGCTGATCGCGGACACGATTTTGGAGGGTGTGAGCCAAGGCCGCTCTTACAGCGATTTCGCGGTGCTTTACCGCGCCAACGCCCAATCCAACGCCGTGGAGCGCGCGCTGGTCAAAAGCGGCGTGCCCTATCGCATCATCGGCGGACATCGCTTTTTCGATACCCGCGAGGTGCGGGATGCGATGGCGTATCTGCGGGTTATCAATAATCCGGAGGACAGCGTCAGTCTGCGGCGCATCATCAACGAACCCAAACGCGGCATTGGCGATACCACGATGGACAACGCTGCCGCTATTGCGGACGGACTCGGCGTGTCGCTGTACGAGGTGCTGCTGCACGCCGCCGATTATCCCACCATCAGCCGCGCGGCGGGCAAGATTCAGCAGTTCACCGCCATGATGGAGGAGCTGCGCGCCCAAAATGCCGAGGAGGATTGCCAGGTCAGCGAGTTATATGCGCATATGCTGGAATTGACCGGCTACCGCGCCATGTGGGAGCAGGCGGGCGAAACCGAAGCCGGTCGGGTGGATAACCTGAACGAGCTGGCATCCTCGCTGAAGGATTACGAACGCAACAGCGACGAAGAATTTCCCCGCCTGTACGGCTTTTTGGAGGAAGCGGCGCTGATGACCGATGTGGATAACTACGATGCCGGCGCCGACACGGTGATTATGATGACCATCCATGCCGCCAAGGGGCTGGAATTTCCGGTGGTGTTTCTGCCGGGGATGGAGGATGGCATTTTCCCCGGTATGCCCAGCCTGTTTGACCCGGACGAGATGGAGGAAGAACGGCGGCTGTGCTATGTCGCGATCACCCGCGCCAAGCAGCAGCTGATCGTCAGCAACGCCAAAAGTCGTATGCTGTATGGTTCCACCAACCGCAATCGCCCCAGCCGCTTTTTGGAGGACATTCCGCCGGAGCTGATCGAACATACCGATAAATCCACGTCCTATTCCTCTTTTTCCGAGGGACGGGGCAGCTCGTGGTCGGCATCCGCCGGTATGGGCGGCTTTGGCGGTCGCTCTTCCGGCGGCAGCTTTGCCGGTCGCCCCGCAGCGGGCGGAACCAGCGGGAGTCGCCCGGCAGCGAGCGGATCGTTTGCCGCTGCATCGCGGTCGTCGATGGCGGGACGCCGCGCCACCGTGGGGGCGGCAGCATCGAAGCCATCCGGTGAAGCGCAGCACTGGGCACCCGGCGAGCGGGTGTCGCATAAGGTGTTTGGCGAGGGCGTGATTGAAAAAGTGTCCCCGATGGGCAACGACAGCTTGCTGCAAATTGCGTTTGACAAAGCGGGGGTCAAAAAAATCATGGCCAACTTTGCCAAGCTCAAGCGCCTGTCGGAATAAGAGAAGCGGCTTTATGGCTTACTATGTGTATATTTTGACCAATGCCAGCCACCGGGTGTTGTACACCGGCGTGACCACCGATATGAAACGGCGCTTGGCGGAGCATAAGCACCCGAACGCCGACGGCTTTACCCGCCGCTACGGCGTGTATAAGCTGGTGTATTGCTCCCGCGTGGAGGATAAACAAACGGCGCTTTTGGCGGAGCAGCGCATCAAGGGCAGCTCGCCCGCACAAAAGCGCGCTTTGATCGAAAGCGAAAATCCCCAGTGGGAGGATCTGTCCGCCCGGTGGACAGGGGAGCCAAATGTGGATTAAAGGAGAATGTGTATGAAAGCGGTGTTTCAGCGGGTGTTGTCGGCGGGAGTGACCGTGGACGGCCAAACCGTGGGCGAGATCGGTGCGGGTGCGCTGATTTTGCTGGGGGTGGAGCAGGACGACACCCCCGACAAAGCCGCCTTGATGGCGCAAAAGATTGCCAACCTGCGTGTGTTCACCGATGCCTCCGGCAAATTCAACGATTCGCTGTTGGATATCGGCGGGGGCGCGCTGGTGGTGTCCAACTTTACTCTGTGCGCCAACTGCCGCCATGGGCGTCGACCGGAATTTTTGTCCGCGGCTCGTCCCGCCGTGGCAGAGCCGCTGTATGAGCAGTTTGCTCAGTGCTTGCGCGATGCGGGCGTGTCACAGGTGGCAACCGGTCGGTTTGGCGCGGATATGCGGGTCACGATGGAAGGCGACGGACCGGTGACGATACTTTTGGATACAAAGGACTGGTGCTGATATGACGGTATTGCCCATCCCGGTGGGACAATTGCAAACCAACTGCTATCTCGTGTATACCCAGCCGGACCAAGCGGTGCTGATCGACCCCGGCGACGAAGCGATGCGTATTCTGGCGGTCGTGCGGGAACACGGCGCGACGGTGCGGGCGATTTTGCTCACCCATGCGCATTTCGATCATATGATGGCGGCACAGGAGGTGTCCGCCTCCCTCGCCGCGCCGCTGTATGCTCCGGCAGGGGACAGCGAGGCGCTGACCGATGGGGTGCGTAACCTGTCGGCGCTGATGGGCGGACGCACCTGTCATGTAAAGGCAGATCACTTGCTGTCGGAGGGCGACCATGTAGCGGTGGGGGACATAACTTTTCAGGTGCTGCACACGCCGGGACACACCCCCGGCAGCGTCTGCTATGATGTGCCGGAGGCGGGGGTGTTGTTTTCCGGCGACACCCTGTTTTATCACAGCTACGGCCGCACCGATTTCCCCGGCGGCAGCGAACGCGACATGGCGGCATCGCTGCGGCGGCTGTGGGCATTGCCCGGCGACCGAAAGGTCTATCCTGGCCATGGAGGCCCCACCACGCTGGCGCAGGAGCGCCGGTGCAACCCTTATGCGAATTAACCCAACCGGAGGTTTCATCATCCATGATTTTGACCATGAGTGGACACGATTTCCACTTTGAACTGGAAAATATCAGCCGTATGTTTTTGCAGCAGGAGAAAATACAAACCATCAAAGAGGGCGAACCCTGCCCGCCGCCGGACGGCGTGTGGGCGGATACCCGGCTGGAACGCGGCGAGCAGACATCGCAGCTGTTTTGCCGGTTGCGGTTGGACGATTTTGACCAAAGCGAAACCGCGACCGTGCCGAACGACCACCCCGGGTATCGCGACGAATGTGAGCTGCAAATGGCCACGCTGCTGTACCATTTATTTGTAAAGCTATTTGGCTTTACGCAGGAATGGGGTATCCTGACCGGCGTGCGGCCGGTGAAGCTGCTGCGGCGGCTGGTGCGGGACGACGGCGAGACGGCGGCGCTGCGCTATTTCCGCGAGCGACTGCTGGTGAACGAACAGAAAACCGAGCTGTGCCGCCGCACACTGGCGATCGAGGACGATATTCTGGCGTTGTCCCGTCCGGAATCGTTCAGCCTGTATGTGTCCATCCCGTTTTGCCCCACCCGCTGCGATTATTGCTCCTTTGTGTCCCAAACGGTGGAAAAAGCCGCCCGGCTGATGCCGGCATATGTGGAGGCGCTGGTGCAGGAGATCGCTTACACCGGTGAATTGGCGCGGCAGCTGGGTTTGCGGTTGGAAACCGTGTATTTTGGCGGCGGCACTCCCACCACTTTGACTGCCGAACAGCTGGCGCGACTGCTGGCGGCGGTGGAGCAGTCGTTTGATCTGTCCACCGTGCGGGAATACACGGTGGAAGCCGGTCGTCCGGATACCGTCACGCCGGAGAAGCTGCAAGCGATCCGCGCGGCGGGGGTATCCCGCATCAGCATCAATCCGCAAACGCTGCAGGACAGCGTGCTGCAAACGATCGGGCGGCGGCACACGGTGGAGCAATTCTACAACGCGTTTGATATGGCGCGCCGGGCGGGCTGTGACCATATCAACACCGACCTGATCGCGGGGCTGCCGGGCGACACCGTCGCGGGCTTTGACGATACGCTGGCGGGTATATTGGCGCTGGCACCGGAAAGCATAACCGTGCATACCCTTTCGATGAAGCGCGCTTCCAACCTTGTGATCCAGCATCGGGCGGATTATACCCGGCAGGAGGACGCGGTGCATATGGTGGCGCACACCGCCTCGCAGCTGCCGGCGGCGGGCTATCGCCCGTATTACCTGTATCGGCAAAGCCGCATGGTCGGCAACCAGGAAAATGTCGGCTGGGCCAAGCCGGGGCACGAGGGACTGTACAACGTCTATATCATGGATGAAACGCATACGATCTTAGGCTGTGGCGCGGGCGCGGTGAGCAAGCTGAAACGCCCCGCCAGCGATTATCTGGAACGCATCTTCAACTATAAATTTCCCTACGAGTACAACGCCGGGTTGGCGGAAATGCTGAAACGGAAGGAACGGGTGATGACTTTTTATGAAGAGATGGCTGCACAGAAAGATTTGGGACATTGCGGAGATCAATGACCGCGCTGCCCACGACCTGACCGCCTTTGTGGCGGAGGAAAACGCCCGCTACCAGCAGGAGGTACAGGACACCGCCCGCTGGCTGGCGCAGGATGTCAACGGCTGCAAGCTGGTGATGCTGGCGGGACCGTCCGCGTCCGGCAAAACCACCACGGCGATGTTTCTGCGGGATGCGCTGGAAGCGCTGGGCGTGGAAACCCAAGTGGTGTCGCTGGACGATTTTTACCGCGGACGCTATCTGGCACCGCGCTTGCCGGACGGCAGCTACGACTACGAGGCGCTGGAAGCGCTCAATCTCGACCGTTTGCACAGCTGTATGCGGGAGATCTTGACGACCGGACATACCGAGCTGCCGCTGTTCGATTTTCACATCGGTGCGCCCGCTGCGCAAACGCGCGAGCTGCGCATCGGCGACCGCGCGGTGGTGATTTTTGAGGGGATCCACGCGCTGAACCCGATTTTTGAGCAGCGCCTGCCCCAGCAAAGCCTGTATAAGGTGTTTGTCAACACTGTCAGCCCGATCTACAAGGGCGAAACTAAGCTGCTGGCGCGGCGGCAGCTGCGGCTGGTGCGCCGTACGCTGCGGGATATGCAGTTCCGCAACAGCCCGCTGGAACAAACGCTGGAGATGTGGCAGCAGGTGGTACGCGGCGAAAAAGAGTACATGTTCCCGTATGTCGACACGGTGGATACGCTGATCGACACCACCCACGCGTACGAGCCGTGCGTGTTCGCGGGGCAGATCGTGCCGGTGCTGGAAGCGATGGATCCCGCCCATCCCCAAGCGGAGATGGCGCAAAAGCTGCTGGCGGCGATGCGGCAGGTGCAGCCGGTGGATCCGGCGTGTATGCCCAAAGATTCGCTGCTGCGGGAATTTGTCGGCGGCGGGAAATACTAAGCGTTATTCACCGATAATTTACAACCGCACGGTTGAACTGACGCATAAAATATGGTATACTGACAAAAAATGACCGGAAAGGGTGACAGCATATGACCACATGGGAAGAAGTATTGTTGAAAGTTCGCGGAGCAGCGGATACGGTTGGCAAAAAGACCACCGAGCTGGCGGAAACGGTGAAACTCAAAACCAAATCCGCCCAGATTCAAAAAGAAATGGCAGCGACTTTTGAAGGTATGGGACGGCTGCTGTACGACAGCCGCCAAAGCGGTCGCGATGTGTCCGATCTGGTGGAATCCAGCGCCAAGCGCATTGACGAGCTGCAAGTCGAGCTGCAGAAGGTGGAAGAAGAGCTGTGCGCTTATAAAAAGGCGACCCATTGCCCCGCCTGCCGCGCGATCATTGCAGACGATGCGGCGTTTTGCCCGCGCTGCGGCCACAAGATGGCGGCAGACGAGCAGCCGACCGAAGAAACCAAAACGGAAGAATAAGCTGACGAACGATTTTTGCCTTTTTGCCGTTTGCGGACAGGAGGGCAAAAATCGTTCCGTTTTGCAGCGAGCCTTTGTGACCCGCCCGGCGGGGAAGGAGAACGAAGATGGCATTCACACGCACACAATATGAGCAATCCGCCCGCTTTTTGCGGGAGCGCATCGGCTGCCAGCCGGTGCTGGGGCTGGTGCTCGGCTCGGGGTTGGGCGCGCTGGCGGACGATTTGACCGACGCGGTGCGTATCCCGTATGAGGAGATTCCCGGGTTCCCGCGCTCTACGGTCGCGTCCCACGCCGGACAGCTGGCGGTGGGCAAGCTGTCCGGCAAGCCGGTTGCGATGCTGTGCGGGCGATTCCATTTTTACGAAGGCTACGATATGGCGACCGCCGCTTATTATGTGCGGGTGCTGAAGCTGCTGGGGGTGCGGGGACTGCTGCTCACCAATGCGGCGGGCGGCGTGAATCTGACTTATCGCCCCGGCGACTTTATGCTGATCGCCGATCATATCAAGCTGTGCGCCGAAAGTCCGGTGCGCGGGGTGCACGATCCGGTGTGGGGCGAACGTTTTTTCGATATGTCGCGGGTGTATGATCCTGCGCTGCGTCGCATGGCGCAGGAAGCAGCGGAGCAAATGGCGCTTCCGTTGCATGAAGGTGTGTATTTTTATATGGCGGGCCCGCAGTTTGAAACCCCGGCCGAAATTCGCGCCATCCGCACGCTGGGCGGCGACGCGGTGGGGATGTCCACCGTGCCGGAGGTAATTGTCGCCGCGCAATGCGGACTGCCGGTACTGGGGCTTTCCTGCATCACCAACATGGCTGCCGGTATGGTGGCGGATCGTGTGGTCAGCGACGAGGAAGTGACCGAAACGGCGGGGGCGGTGTCGGCTCGTTTTCGCGAGCTGTGCCGCCGCGTGGTCGACAAATGGGAGGTATAATGCATGAACACCATGCTGTTTGATGATATCACGGTATTGCGTGCGGACGGCACCGTGCTGCCGCACCAATTTGTGTCGGTGCGCGACGGTCGGTTTGACTATATCGGCACAAATCGCCCGGCGGGCGCGTTTGACCGCGTGATCCCCGGCAGCCGCTTTGTGCTGATGCCGGGACTGGTCAACGCCCACACCCATGTACCAATGACGCTGATGCGTGGCTATGGCGACGATATGCCGCTGCAAAGTTGGCTGTTTGATCGCATTTTCCCGTTCGAGGATCAGCTGAGCGGCGACGCGGTGTACTGGGGCAGTCTGCTGGGCATTGCTGAAATGCTGGCGACCGGCACTACCTCCTTCAGCGATATGTATTACTTCTGTGACCGCATCGCCGATGCCGTGGAAGAAAGCGGTATCAAAGCGAACATCGGTCGCGGTATCAGCTGCTTTGACGAAAACCAGCGCTTTGCCGACCTGCCCGCTTATCGCGAGCTGGTGGAGCTGCTGGAACAGCGGCAGGGTGCGGCGGACGGCCGCATCCGCATTGATGTGGCACCGCACTCCGAATACACCACCCGCCCGGATATTTTGGAGGATGCCACCGCGCTGGCGGCGCGGTATGGTGCGCGGATGCAGGTGCATGTATCCGAGACCAAAAGCGAGCATAAGGAGTGCGTGGGACGCCACGGCAAAACGCCGGTGCGGGTGCTGCTGGATGCGGGGGTGCTGGATCAACCGGTCACCATCGCCCATGGCGTGTGGCTGACCGATGAGGATATGGATATTCTGGCGGCGCAGGGCGCCACCGTGGCGCACTGCGCGAAAAGCAATTTGAAGCTGGCGAGCGGCATTGCCCAAGTGACCAAATGGCAGAAAAAGGGATTGTCGGTCGCCATCGGCACCGACTCGGCCGCCTCCAACAACCGGTTGGATATGCTGGAGGAAATGCGCACCGCCAGCCTGCTGGCGAAGGGTGTGTCGCTGGATCCCTGTGCGTTGCCGGCGGATCAGGTGTTGTATATGGCGACCCGCGCCGGCGCTTTGTCGCAAGGACGTGCCGACACGGGCGATATTGTGCCCGGCTACTGCGCCGATGCGGTGCTGCTGGATGGGGAAAACTGGTCGATGAGCCCGCGCCACAGCGCCCTGTCCAATGCGGTGTTTGCCGCCGCCGGACAGGCGGTGTATATGACCATGGTGGATGGTCGCGTCGTGTATGAAAACGGCGAATTTCCAACGCTGGATATGCCGCGTATTCGGGCCGAGTCCGACCGCTGCATCCGCGAGATTTTGCAAAAACTAGATTGATATTGGGAGAGGACTGACGCTTTTTGGCCCGAACTCGTGTACAAGCCCAGAACAAAAGCCAAAGCTTTTTGCAGGGCGCGTTGATATTGTCCGTCGCCGCCGTGATCTCCAAGGTGGTGGGGGCGCTGTTCAAAATCCCGCTGCAAAAAATGGCGGGCATGGTGGCGTGGGGCTATTTCGAGATCGCCTACCAATTTTATCTGCCGATCTATACCATCGCCATCGCGGGCTTGCCGCTGGCGGTGTCCCGTATGGTGTCGGAAAGCATCGCGCTGGAGCAATATCGTGATGTCCGCACCGTGTATCGGCTGGCGATCAAGATTTTTCTCACCTGCGGTCTGGTCGGCACGCTGATCATGTGGATCGGCGCGGATGCCTACGCCAACTTTGTGGGCATTCCCGAAAGCCGCCAGTGCATTGTGGTGATGGCACCGACGGTGTTGTTCTGCTGCCTCGTGTCCGCTCATCGCGGACTGTACGAAGGCACCCGCAACATGATCCCCACCGCGGTATCCCAGATCATCGAATCGCTGGGCAAGCTGGTGCTGGGCATCGGATTTGGTTATGCCGCCATGTGGTGGGGACAGCACCAGTTCGCGCAAGGCGGCACCGTGTTCGGACAAACCGTGTCCACCGCACAGGAAGCAACCGCCATTTCCCAAGGCTATGTCGCGGCGGGCGCCATGCTGGGCGTGACCATCGGCTCGGCGCTTGCGTGGCTGTATACCATGTGGTATCACCACCGCGTGGGGGAGGGGATCACCCGCGAGCAGCGGCTGAATTCGCCGCCTTCCCGTTCCAACAAAGCGGTGTTCCGCGCCATTATGGCGATCGCCATTCCCATTACGCTGGGGTCGCTCGCAACCCAGCTGACCAGCATTTTGGATATGCTGTCGCTGCAGCGGTGTCTGAAACTGGTGATGGACGGCGACGGCGCACAAACCGTGCGTGAGATGTACCAGTCGCAGCTGGCGGCCGCCGGTGTGACCGGCAGTGACAAGATTTTGTCCTGGCTGACCGGCAACCGCGGCACCGCGCTCACTTATGTGAATATCGTGCCCAACATCACCCTGACGCTGGGCATCAGCGCGCTGCCGGTGGTGACCTCCGCGTGGACGCTGAAAGACCACAAGCAGCTGAAAAGCACGGTGGAATCGGCGCTGCGCATCACGATGTTGATCGCGCTGCCCTGCGGCATTTTGCTGTCGGTGCTGGCGGAACCGCTGATGTATCTGATCTACGGACAAGCTGATATATCCGAAATCGTGGGTATGCTGCTGCATACGCTGGGAATCGCCACCATCTTTATGTGTCTGGTCGCTCCCATCAACTCGATTTTGCAGGCGGTGGGGCGCGCGGATATTCCGGTCAAGATCATTATCGTGGGCGGCGTTGTCAAGCTGATCCTCAACATTGTGCTGATTATGCAGCCCGCCATCAACATCAACGGCTCGTCTTACAGCACGCTGATCTGCTATATCGTGATGGTGGTGCTCAGTCTGCGCGCCGTGCGCCGGGTCATTGGCATCCATCTGCAATGGTCGTCGGTGGTCATCAAACCGCTGCTTGCCTCGCTGTTGTGCGGCGCGGCCGGTTGGGGAACGAATTGGATCTTTGAAATGCTGCTTCCGCGGCGGATCGCATCGATCCCGGCTTGCGTGGTAGCGGGCGTGGTGTATCTGATTGCGCTCATTATGTTGAAAGCCTTCACACGCGAGGATATTCTTATGCTGCCAAAAGGCAAAAAAATCGCGGAAGTACTTGAAAAACACGGGAAAATAGGGTAATATAAAGAAAACTGCTTTGCAAAAGAGAGGTTGGCGTCCTTTATGCCGGTTTCGTTTCCGATAAAATCCAGCTACACGATTGAGGATCTGGAACGCATTGTGACCATCCTGCGCTCGCCGGACGGCTGTCCGTGGGATCGGGAGCAAACGCACCAGAGTCTGCAATCCGGCCTGTTGGAGGAAACGCATGAGGCGCTGGATGCCATCCGCCGGGAAGATGTGCCCGGTATGCGCGAAGAGTTGGGCGATGTGCTGCTGCAGGTGGTGTTCCACAGCGATATCGAGCGTGAACGCGGGTCGTTCAATTTCGACGATGTGGTGACCGATATTTGCCGCAAGCTGATCGTCCGCCATCCCCATGTGTTCGGCGATGTCCAGGCGAACACCACCGATCAGGTGCTGCTGAATTGGGATGCGATCAAACGCAAAACCAAAGGCGATGCCTCGGGTGATGCGTCCCGTGCCAGCCTGCTGCGCAATCTGCCCGCCACTTTGCCGGCGCTGATGCGTGCCGCCAAGGTGCAGACCCGTGCCAAACGCGCCGGGTTCGATTGGCCGGAGGTGTCGGGGGCGTTTCAGGCGCTGACCGATGAAACGCGGGAGCTGCAGGAAGCGATGCAGCAAAATGATCCCGCTGCGATTCAGGAAGAGCTGGGCGATCTGCTGTTTTCGGCGGTCAATGTGTCCCGCTTTGTGGATGTGGACGCGGAACAGGCTCTCACCGCTTCGACCGATAAGTTTATTCGCCGGTTTGAGCAGATGGAGCAGCTGGCGATTGCGCGCGGATTGGATATGGACAACGCGACGCTGGAAGAGTGGGATGCGCTGTGGAACGCGGTTAAACAGACCGAGCGTTCGGCGGCGGAATAATGTGGTTTCCTAAAGCGGTTTTATCCGCTGGAAGATAAATTTTCAGGAGGTTTTTGTTGTTATGAACAAGGTAGAACTCGTTGCCGCTGTGGCAGAAAAAGCTGAACTGTCTAAAAAGGACGCGGAAAAAGCCGTTTCCGCTGTGCTGGATACCGTCGTTGAGACGCTGGCTTCCGGCGACAAAGTGTCGGTCGTGGGCTTCGGCTCTTTCGAGATCCGTGAGCGCGGTGAGAGAACCGGCCGTAACCCCCGCACCAAAGAGACCATCGTGATCCCGGCTTCCAAACAGCCTGTTTTCAAAGCCGGCAAAGCGTTCAAAGACGCGGTGGCGAAATAATCCATTTTTGCAACGGTATAAAAAGGACGGGAACAGTTTTCTGTTCCCGTCCTTTTTGCGTGCCCCCCCGGTTGACAAACACCCCGCGGTATGGTATAAGAGGGGGACAAGCCAAAAAGCGACACCTAGCGCCGCCTTTTGGCATAGGCTGGAATAACCGCCCGCGGCGGATTCCCAACACAGGAGTGTGATCGCATGAACCGTACCTATCGCGGTACCCGCTACGCCTGCTACACCGGCTATTTTGTGCAGGCAATCGTGAACAATCTGGCGCCGCTGTTGTTTATCATTTTCCAAACCCAGTTTCGGGTGACCTATACCATGATCAGCACGCTGGTGCTCATCAACTTTGTGACCCAGCTGATTGTGGATGTGCTGTCGGTCAAGCTGGTGGATCGGATCGGTCACCGGGTGTCACTGTGTGCGGCACATATCCTGTGTGCCGCCGGCTTTTGGATTATGGGGTTGCTGCCCGCGCGGATGGACCAGCCGTTTGTCGGGCTGGTGATCGCGACGGTGGTGTATGCGATCGGTGGCGGGTTGATCGAAGTGCTTATCAGCCCCACGGTGGAAAGTTTGCCCGGCGACGAAAAAGCGGCGGCAATGAGTCTGCTGCACTCGTTTTATTGCTGGGGGCAGGTGGCGGTGGTGCTGATCTCCACGCTGGCGCTGCGAGTGATCGGCTCGGCGCATTGGACATGGCTGCCGCTTTGCTGGTCGGTGGTGCCGATACTCAACGCGATCAACTTTTTAACCGTGCCGCTGGTGCCGCCTCCCGCCGAGGACAAGGGCATGTCGGTGCGGGAGCTGCTGTCCTCTAAGCTGCTTTGGATGGCACTGTTGTTGATGACCTGCGCGGGTGCCAGCGAACTGGCGATGAGCCAATGGGCGTCGCTGTTCGCGGAAAAGAGTCTGGGTATTTCCAAGGTGATGGGCGATCTTCTGGGACCGTGTATGTTTGCGGTGCTGATGGGCACTGGGAGGCTGCTGTATGGGCTGTATGGCAACCGCCTTCGGATCCAGTCGGCGCTGATGGGCTGTGCGGCGGTTTGTGTGCTGTCGTATCTGCTGGCGTCGCTCTCGCCCTATCCCATGCTGTCGCTGGTTGGCTGTGCGCTGTGCGGCTTGTCCGTCAGCCTGATGTGGCCGGGCGTATTCAGCCTGTCGGCGGCGAATTTCAAACGCGGCGGTACCGCGATGTTTGCACTGCTGGCGATGTTCGGTGATTTGGGTTGTTCGCTGGGGCCGTGGCTGACCGGCGTCATGTCGGATGCTGCCCAGTCCAGCGCCGCTATCACGATGGATAGCTTGAAATTCGGCGTGTTGGTCGGCACCGTGTTCCCGCTGATCATGCTGGGACTGCTGGTACTGCTGCGCCGCCGCAAAACCGAATAAGACTGTTGATGCTTTGAAAAAGACCGCTGGTGGGCGGTCTTTTTTTGCGAAAACGCTTGCATAATTTGTTTCTTTATTGTACAATAACTTGTACAATAAAGAAACAAGGAGGACCGGCTATGAAAACCGTATCCTATTCTGAAGCGCGCCAGCATTTGAAGGAGATTTGCGACGAAGTGGCGGAACAAAACGAAACGGTGATCGTCACCCGCCGGGATGGGCAGGATGTTGTGATGCTCAGTGTGGAGAAATACAGCAAATTTATGCGCATCTTTGATGACATGACCAATGGATTGCAAATCAGCGCCAGCGACAAAAAACTGATCGCGACGGCGGATCTTCCTTGACGCAAGGGCACACGAACAGGAGTGAGCAAATGGTACAAATCATAGTGGATTCCGCCGCCGATCTCGAGCAAGAGGCGGCTTTGGCGCATGGCATAACGGTGCTTCCGCTGACCATCACTTTCCCGGATGGAGAGTATACCGATGGCGTGTCGCTGTCGCGCCGTGCATTTTACGAAAAGCTGGCGGCCAGCAAAGAGGTGCCGCACACCAGCCAGGTGTCGCCCCGCGCATTTGAAGCTGCTTTCAAACGGGTGAGCGAAGCCGGCGACACGGCCGTGGTCATCACCATGTCCGGCAAATTGTCCGGTACGCTGCAAAGCGCCCATATGGCAGCGGATGCGTTTGGCGAAACTGTCTGCATCGTGGACAGCGAAAATGTCACGGTGGGGGAGCGGATTCTGGTCGAACGCGCTGTGGCGTTGCGGGACGAGGGCTTGTCCGCGCCGGACATCGCCAAGGCGTTGGACAGAGAGAAAAAGGACATCCGTCTGATCGCCTCGCTGGATACGCTGGAGTATCTGAAAAAAGGCGGGCGTATATCCAAAACAACGGCGTTGGCGGGTGGGCTGTTGTCCATCAAGCCGGTTATCGGCATATGCGACGGTGAGGTGACGGTGCTTGGCAAAGCGCGCGGCTCCAAACAAAGCAACAATATGCTGATGCAAATGATCCGCGACAACGGCGGCGTGGATTTTTCGCGTCCTATCCGGCTGGGTTATACCGGACTGGATGATGCGCTGCTGCGCCAG
Source organism: uncultured Oscillospiraceae bacterium (assembly GCA_900547105.1). GTDB lineage: Bacteria > Bacillota > Clostridia > Oscillospirales > Acutalibacteraceae > UMGS1474. The sequence goes on from URFL01000001.1 coordinate 82,443, forward strand.
TATGTGGAGGATAGCCGCGAGCTGCTGCACAACGATCTTCAGGGTATCGGCGTGAGCATGGTGGGCAGTGCGATCGGCACCCACGTCGGCCCCGGTGCGGTGGCAGTTGCCTTTTTCGTCCAACACCATTCCTAACCATCATCCCCAAACCAGAGGTGACACATCGGTGTCGCCTCTGGTTTTTGTCGTCGCAGGAAACTAAAAAGCGGTTGACAAATAAAAGAGCCGTTGCTATAATAAGACTAACGAATGTTAGTTAGTGGAGGGCGTATGAAACAGGAAGACACCAAACAGCGCATTTTGGAAAAAGCATTGGAGCTGTTTTCCACCAAGGGATACGACGCCGTCAGCGTGGGGGAGATCGCCCACGCAGTGGGCATTAAGGCCCCGTCGCTGTATAATCATTATCCCAGCAAGCGGGCCATTTTTGACGCCATTGTGGAGGCAACCGCCGCGCAGTACGAGGCGGACACCGACAAGATCGACATTCATGTGCAAAATGCCGGGCAGGATATTCCGGTGTTCACCGCCATCACGGAGGATGCCTTGTTTGAAAAGGTGCGCCAAATTTTTTGCTATTCACTGCATAACGAAGCGATCAGCCGCTTTCGCCGGATGATGACCATTGAACAATTCCGTTCGCCGGAGCTGGCGGCGTTGTATTCGCACCGCTATGTGGAGCGGGTGGTGGCGTATCACGCCGGCATTTTTCGCAGCTTGATCGCCGCCGGCGAGATACGGGCGGAAGACCCCGATACGCTGGCGATGATGTATGTGGCACCGGTTATCACCCTGATCGGCATCTGCGACCGCCAGCCGGAGAAAGAGCCGGAGTGTCTTGAAAAGCTGAAAGCCCATGTGGGCTTGTTTTTTCGCATGGTTCACGCGGAAAAGCGCGAAAACGCATGATGTGTTTTAGGCGTGCGCGATTTTGACCAGAAAGAAGAGAGAAATATGAAAAAAACAGCCATGCAAAAGCTGGGGCTGCTGGGGGTTGTCAGCCTGCTTTCCTATACCGCGGCGGTGGTGTTTTCGCCGCTGGCTTATCCGGGCTATCGCTGGATGGCGCAGGCGGTCAGCGACCTGAGCGCCGCCAACGCGCCGTCGCTGGCGCTTTGGAACCGGCTCAGCGCCCTGTATAACGTGTGCGAGGTGTTGTGTGCAACGGTGGTGTGCCTTGGCATACAAGGACGCAAAACAAAGCTGCTGCGCGTAGGCATTTACCTGTTCGCCGCGATGGAGTGGGTGTCCGCTGTGGGGTATCGTATGTTCCCGCTCAGTGCCAGCGGTTATGCGGGCGCTTTTCAGGATCAAATGCATATGTTGGTTACCGCGTTGGTGGTGGTGCTGTCCATTGTGTCGCTGACCATCATCATTATCGCCGGCGTCCAAAACAAAAGCTGCCGTTCCTATGGCGTTTGTGCGGGGATCGCGCTGGGGATGATGCTGGTGGGGGCTGTGGGCATGAAGCTCGTTCCCGCTGCCTATTTTGGCGTTGTCGAGCGCTTTAGCGTGTTTGCGGCGACCGGCTTTAACGCTGCACTCGGTATCCATTTGTTTTGTATATCGGATGAAAAAAAGGAGAAAACCGTATGAAACTGTATTTTGGAAACACCGTGACCACGGTCACGACGCTCATGATTCTGGCGCTGCTGGGCTTTGTGGGATATTCGGTGGTGGATCGCGCGAATATCCAATACTGGGGGCGCCGCAGCCTGCTGCTGCTGATCTTTGGACTGGTGATCTGTTGCTTTGCTGCGGCTCGCGATGGACTGGACAAAACCATCCAACACGCGATCGACGGCAGCTGTGCACCCGGTCTGTTTCGGTTGGTCAGTGTTCCCACGGTTGTCGGCTGCATCGGTGCGCTGATGATTATCGTGGCAGCCATCGCCACCCCCATCGCCAAATCGCAGCAAGCGCGCGAAATCTGGTTTTATATCATGTCCGGCGGCGCAATCGGGAAGATTGTGACTATGGAGATCGCCCGCCTTTGGATGCGGTAATATCGTTTGGAGGGAAGAAGCATGATACCGAGCTGGAAGGTGTATCCCCGCAGTCAGGGGCATAGCACCGTTTATCTGCAAAATGTGGTCACCGATCCGTCCATCGAGATCGGGGCATACACCACCTACGACGATTTTGAAAAAGACCCGCGGGATTTTCAACGCAACAATGTGCTGTACCATTATCCCGAATGCAACCACGACAAATTGACGATCGGCAAATTCTGCTCCATCGCGTGCGGTGCAAAGTTTATTTTTAACTCTGCCAACCACGCGCCGGGTAGCTTGTCCACCTATCCGTTTCCCATCTTTTTTGAAGAGTGGGGGCTGCCGACCGATCCCGACTCCATCGCTCAAGCGTGGGACAACAAAGGGGATATCGTGGTCGGCAACGATGTCTGGATCGGGTACGAGGCGGTCATTCTGTCGGGTGTTACCATCGGTGACGGTGCCATCATCGGTACCCGCGCGGTGGTGACGCGGGATGTACCGCCCTATACCATCGTCGGCGGGGTGCCGGCCAAACCCATTCGCAAGCGCTTTGATGAGCAAACCATCGCACGGCTGCAAGCACTCCGGTGGTGGGATTGGGACGAGCAGCGTATCGCCCGCCATCTGGCGGATATTCAGTCAGGCAGACTGGATGAGCTGGAGAAACGCGGGGGATAGGGCAATAGAATACCTGTTGCCACAGGAGACGGCTTGTGCTATCATATACAAAAACGCACAAGAGGGTTCATCAGCAATGGCCAAAGATCTTACGCAGGGCAGAATTATGCCAATGCTTATTAAATTCACAGTTCCGCTTATACTGGGAAATATATTTCAGCTTACATATAACGCGGCGGATTCTATTATTGTCGGAAAATTTGTTGGAAAAGAAGCGTTGGCTGCTGTAGGAATATGCAATCCCATAACAACGCTGATTATTCTTTTCCTCAACGGATTGTGTATGGGCGCCAGCATCCTGATGGGCAATTATTTCGGCGGCAAGAAAATGGATATTCTTGCTCGTCAAATCAGTACAACCATGATATCGGGGATGATATTCTCGTTGGCGCTCACTCTTATGGCAATCGTATTTACCAGGCCCATTCTTATACTTGTTCAGGTTGATCGGTCAATTATGACCATCACGGCACAGTACTTAAGAATCATTATGTTAGGGCTTGCTTTTACATTTCTTTACAACTTTTTTTCAAGCACATTAAGAGCGTTGGGAGATAGTACAACACCGCTGTATTTTCTTATCATAAGCGCTGCCCTAAATGTGTTTGGCGATCTTTTCTTTGTCGTGGTGCTGAAAGCCGGAAGCAACGGCTGTGCAGTTGCAACGGTTGTGAGTGAGGCACTTTGCTGTGTATTCTGTATGGTATATATTAAGTTCAAAGTACCGATCCTGTGCTTGGGTAAAAAGTGGTTTGTGTTTGACCGCTCGCTGCTTAAGACAACTATAAAATATGGCTGGGTATCCGCGATGCAGCAGGCTACGGTACAGATTGGTAAAATCGGAATACAAGCGATTATCAATACAATGGGCGTATCGGTTTCGGCCGCCTTTGCGGTAGTCAATAGAATTGATGATTACGCCTATACACCGGAGCAGAATATTGCACACGGCATGACCGCCATGATGGCGCAGAACAAAGGCGCCGGAAGAGATGACCGGGTAATCAAAGGTTTTAAGGCTGGTGTCATACTGGAAAGTATATACGGAGTATGCATATTCTTTGTGTGCTTTGTGTTTGCAGGACCGCTGATGAAGCTGTTCACTTCAGATGCGGAAGTTATCAAACATGGTGCGCTCTACCTTAAGCTCATCTCTGTAATGTACATACTCCCGGCTATCACAAACGGTCTTCAGGGATATTTCCGAGGAACCGGCGACTTGAAGGTTACTTTGCTTTCGAGCTTTGTCAATATGGGAGTCCGTGTACTGGCTGCCATTCCGCTGGTATTTGTGTTCGGTATGGGGATCGAGGCGCTTCCTTTCTCCTATCTTGCCGGCTGGATGGGCATGCTTATGGCAGAGGTCCCTTTGCTTGTTAAGAATTACAGGGAATATATCCATCGTCTGAAAATCAAAACCACCAGTTGAACCGGCGGTTTGGTTAGCTCTATAAGTATAAAATAGAAAAAGCCAGCGTAATCGAACAGAATTACGCTGGCTTTGGTGTAGCAGCCGTATAAAAGCGGAGAAGGAAGATTCGTAAAAAGTGAAAAAGAAAAATCGGCAAGCATCTCACGATGCTTGCCGATTTTTGGTCGGAGTGGCGGGACTTGAACCCACGGCCTCTTGGTCCCGAACCAAGCGCTCTACCAAACTGAGCTACACCCCGAAAAAGCTGAAATTGTTTCGCTGAAAAATCACAGCTTTAATAGTATAGCGCATCGATCGTCGTTTGTCAATCCCTTTTTGTCAGATTTTGTGCGGCGTGCGCTCAAAAATTATTCCATGTTTCCGCTAAGGCACATAACAGCGGCCAGCGCTGCCACCGGTGCGGTTTCGCACCGCAGGATCCGCTTGCCCAGCGTAGCGGGGGTCACACCGCGCATCACCAGCTCCTCGATTTCCTCCGGGGCAAAGCCGCCTTCCGGTCCGACGATCATATTCAACCGCGCGCTGTCACGGCTCACCAGTGTTGTCAGCGGCTGCCCGCCGCCTTCATAAAACACCAGCGTGTGCGCCGGTTCCAGCTCCGCCAGCATCTGCGCCCAGGACAGAGGAGCGGACACAGCGGGGATTTTCCCGCGACCCGATTGTCCTGCCGCCTCGGCGGCGATGCGCTGCCAGCGCTCCTGCTTTTTGGCGGAACGATCGCCATCCGCCCGCGCGATGCTGCGGGCTGTTTGCACCGGCACGATGCGGGCAATGCCTAACTCCACGGTTTTTTGAATGATCCAATCCATCTTATCGCTTTTGGGCACGCCCTGATACAGCGTCACCTGCAGCGACGGCTCGGACAGGGTGGGGGAGATGTCGATCACATCCAGCATCACCTCTTGCGGTGCAATGGACGCGATCACCCCGCGGTAATCGGTGCCCTGCTCATCGCATACGGTCAGCTCTTCGCCCACCCGCATCCGCAGCACACGACCAATATGGTGCGCGTCTGCGCCGGTGATGCGTATCTGCCCGTTGGCAATATCGCGACAGAAAAAAAGCGGCATGACGGTTCCTCCTTTATCCCTGCGCGGCGCGGCAAGCCAAGCACACCCAGCCGCCTTGCTCCCGCCGCTGCACCACGGTGAAACCGCACTGAGCCAGCACCGGCAGCACATCCGCTTCGCGCGTGTCGATGATGCCGGACACAATATATACGCCGTTCGGCTTCAAAAAAGCAGGAATTGCCGGCGACAGCGCGATGATGGCATCGGCCACAATGTTGGCGAGCACCACATCGTATTGCCCGCTCATGCCCTTGGTCAAATCGCCCTCTACCATTGTGTACCGCGGCGGCTGCATGCCGTTGCGCTGACCGTTTTCGATCGCGGTTTTCACCGCCAGCGGGTCAATATCCACACCGGTAGCGGAAGCTGCCCCCAGCAGCAGAGCGGCCATGGACAAAATGCCGCTGCCGCAGCCGACATCCAGCACCGTGGTGTCGGGAGTCAAAAATTGCTCCAGTGTTTCCAGCACCAGCCGGGTGGTGTCGTGTCCGCCGGTGCCAAACGCCATGCCCGGATCAATGGACAGCACGGTGCGCCCGTCGGCGTTGTCCGCCGATTCCCATGTGGGGCAGATCAGCAGCTTTTCGCCCACTGCCAACGGCTTAAAATATTGTTTCCAGTTGTTGGCCCAGTCCGCCTCCTGCACCGGAGTCATCACCAGCTCGTGCGCGATACCCTCCTGCTTCAAATGCTCCTGCAAAAACGCAGCGGCCTCGGCGGGGTTGCTTTCCGGGCTGACATACAGGTGAATGATCGCCCGAGTACGGTCGCGCTGCAGCAGCTCTTCGTCGATCAGATCAATGTGCGCGATCTCCCGCGCGCCCTGCTCCAAATCGCTGTAATCTTCAATATAAATGCCATACGGCACCACCATATGCGCGATCGCCTCGGCCCGTTCCACATCGGCACAGGGGACCGTGACGCAAACTTCCATCCAATCCATTTGTTTGATTATCCTTTCATATACTTGTCCAGCGCCGCTGTGTCCAACCCGTCCACCGTGCGCATAAATTCTACCAGATGCCCGGCAATGACCCGGCATCCGCCGGCGCGGTCGCTTTCAATATTCAGCGGCATCACCGGATCGTGCACGCTCAGCCGCAGCAGCAGCCAGCCGTCGCCCTCGTCCTTGCCGAAGGCGATGCGGATTCCTTCACAGCTGTCGTCCGCAACCGCCCAGCCGCGTTCGCGGGCATACGCGTCCAGCGCCGCGATCACCTGCTCGCCGCGCACCTTAAAATCGGGGTCGGTGATATGGAACCGCAGTTCCACTCCCTCGGCAGGCTCTTTCAACGCTGCGATCAGGCTGTCCAGCGTTTGCCCTTTTCGCCGCAGCTGCACCGCTTTGATGATGATTTTGGTGATGAGATAGGCGCCGTCATCCAAAAAATAGTTTTCCTGCAGCGCCGCGTGACCGGAGGTTTCGATCGCCAGCGGCGAAGCCACGCCCGCGGCGTTCAGCCGCAGCGATTCGTTGATGACATTTTTATATCCGCGCTTAAACCGGCGATGCACACCGCCCAGGTGCTGTTCAATAAAGGTTTTTAACCCGCTGGAGGTGATGGAGTCGGTCACAATAGTACCGCCGGGGCAGTTTTCCAACGCAATGGCGGCGGCGAGCGCCACCAGCCGGTTGCGGTTGATCTCCCGTCCGGCGCTGTCCACGCATCCGGCACGGTCCACATCGGTGTCAAAAATTACACCGAGATCGGCTTTGGCAGCCACAGTGGCGGTGCAAACCGAAGCCATCGCCTCTTCGTTTTCCGGGTTGGGAATATGGTTGGGAAAACGACCGTCCGGCTCCAAAAATTGGCTGCCGGAAATGTCCGCCCCCAGCTTTTGCAGCACATCGGTGGCATAAAAGCCGCCCGCGCCGTTGCCCGCGTCCACGACAATGTGGAAGCCGCGCAGCGGCTGATCTGCTTCGGTTTCGCCCAGCCCGGTGCAGATCAGTTTCCGCAGCCGCGCCGCATAATCGGTCATATACGCGACGGTGCTGCTGCTGCCGGGTTGTGCCGCCGGTTGCGGCTGGTCACCCGCCGCCAACGCCAAAATCGCGTCAATATCGGCACTTTCCACTCCGCCGCTGGGCAGGAAGAATTTCAGCCCGTTGCGCTGGAAGGGGTGATGGCTGGCGGTCAACTGCACCGCGCCGTCGCAATGCAGATCAATGGTGGTCATAAACATAGCGGGGGTGGACGCCAGCCCGCAGTCCAGCACCGTGGCGCCGCCCGCGACGAGCGCTTTCACCACCGCGTCCCGCATTCGGGGACCGGAAAGACGGCTGTCCCGCCCGACCGAGATAGTCTGCTGTTCCGGCTGCTTTTGGTTTTTTGTGCACAGCCAGCGCAAAAAACCGGCAGCGATCCGTTCCACCACGTCATCGGTCAGATCCACCGGACCGTCTACATCCGGGATGGCGACGCCGCGAATATCGGTGCCGCTTTTCAGATGTTTCCATTCATTTGAAAGCATAATGATCCCCCTTTTACCGGACACTAAGATACGTATTATTATAGCGGACAAAACCGCAAATAGCAAGAAAAAGGACGGAGAGATATGGCGCTGTTATCGCTGGAGAATGTGTATAAGATCTACCAAACCGGAGCCGAACAGGTGCGTGCGCTGGATGGTGTGAGTTTGTCGGTGGACGAGGGCGAGTATGTCGCCATCGTGGGGCAATCCGGCTCTGGAAAATCCACCTTGATGAATATCATGGGGTGTCTGGATGTGCCCACCGCCGGTGTGTACCGGCTGGACGGGCAGGATGTGCGCGGCATGTCGGATGCGCGCCTGTCCGCCATTCGCAACCGCGAAATCGGCTTTGTGTTCCAAAGCTTTCATCTCATCAGCGGATTGGATGCGCTGGAAAATGTGGAAATGCCGCTGATCTATCGGGGCATGGGGCACAAGGCGCGCCGCTTGATTGCCCAAAGCAGCCTACAACAGGTGGGGCTCGCCCGGCGGATACACCACCGTCCGGCAGAAATGTCCGGTGGCCAGCAACAGCGGGTCGCCATCGCCCGCGCCATCGCGGCGCACCCGCCGCTGATACTGGCAGATGAGCCAACCGGCAATCTGGACAGCCATTCGCGCGGCGAAGTGATGGACATTCTGCAAGGATTGCACGGTGCCGGTCACACGGTGGTGATGATCACGCATGATGCCGAGATCGCCTCGTGTGCCGACCGTGTGGTGCGGATGCAGGACGGTCGCATCGTGTCCGATCAGCGACGCACATTGCCTTAACCTTTAGCGTCATACCATGTCGCGCCGGTGTGGGCATCCACCGCCAGCTTGACCGACAGGTCGGCGGCGGCTTCCATCTCCTGCTGTAAAATGAGGGTCACCTTATCGGCTTCCGCCGCCGGTGCCTCCACGATCAGTTCATCGTGTACCTGCAAAATCAGCCGCGCCTGCATCTGTTCTTGCCGCAGCCGCCGGTGCACCCGCACCATCGCGATTTTGATAATATCGGCGGCGGTGCCTTGGATCGGCATATTGCGCGCCACCCGCTCGCCAAAGTGGCGGGTCATGGCTTGGCTCGCTTTCAGCTCCGGCAGCGGACGGCGGCGGTGGAACAGCGTTTCACCGTAGCCTTTTTGCTTGGCGTCCTCGATCAGCCGATTCATAAAACCGTCCACCGCGCTGTAATGGCGCAGATAATCTTCAATATATCGCTTGGCTTCGCCATAGGATACGCCAATATCCTCCGACAACGAGTGCGCACCGATGCCGTAAACAATTCCGAAGTTCACCGCCTTGGCGCGGGAGCGCATCAACGGTGTAACCATCTCGGGCGGCACCTGAAACACCTGCGAGGCAGTGATAGTGTGGATATCCGCATCGGTGTTGAACGTCTCGATCATGGTGGGGTCCTGTGCCATATGCGCCAGCACCCGCAGCTCGATCTGCGAATAGTCCGCATCGCACAGCAGCCAGCCGTCGCGGGTGGTGAAAAAGCGGCGCATTTCGCGCCCCAGCTCCTGCCGCACCGGAATATTCTGCAAATTCGGTTCGGTGGAGGAGATGCGCCCGGTGCGGGTTTCGGTCTGGTTAAAGGACGAATGAATACGCCCGTCCGTGTCGATCACCTTAAGCAATCCGTCGCAATAGGTGGATTTCAGCTTGGACAGGGTGCGGTAATCCAGCAGCATCGCCACTGCCGGATGCGCGTCGCGCAGCGACTCCAGCACCTCGGCGTTGGTGGAATAGCCGGATTTGGTTTTCTTTTTGGCGGGCAGCCCCAAATCTTCAAACAGCGCTTTGGAAAGCTGCTTGGGCGAATTCAGGTTGAATTCGTAGCCAACGGCATCGTAGATAGCGGTTTGCAGCCCGTCGATCCGCTCGCCCAGCATGGTGCCAAACGCGGCGATGCCCTCGCCGTTGACATAAAACCCGATGCGTTCCATATCGGCGAGCACCACTGACAGCGGAATTTCCACCTCATGCAGCAGCCGGAATTGCTCCTGCGTCTGCAATTCCTCTGTCAGGCGATCTGCCAAAGCGGGGAAGAGCGCTACCTCGCGGTGCTGTTCGTCCGCCACCTCACCGGCAATGCCGTATTCCGGCAACAGCCGCGCCAGCAGATAATCCGAAGCGAGCGGGTTGAGCAAATATCCCGCCAGCATCGTGTCCATCACGATGTTCTGCGGAAAAATGTCCTGCTCCAGCAAATAGCGATACAGCGGTTTGCCGTCGTGGGTGCGTTTTTGCACCTGTTCGTCGCTCCATAGCGCGAGCACATCCGCCATCAGCGCGTCCTCCGCCGCTACATAAGCGAACACGCCACTGGCGACGATCCATAGCCCGCTTAGTGTGCCATCCGTCCATACCGGCAGCATATCGCACGCTCCCGCGGTGCGTGCCGCCTCCAAAACGGCAGCGGGGGAGTCGGACATTTGTGCGGCGGCGGCGCTGACCGCGGTTTCCGCTGCCACCGGCGCGGCCGCGTCAATGCCCCATTTGTCCATCAGCTTAAACAGCTCCAGCCGTGTCAGCAGCTTGCCCAGCTCAGCCGCCTGCAGGGGGCGCAGTTGGTAATCCACCATCTGCCGCGACACCGGTGCCTCGCGGCAGATGGTGCCCAGCGTGCGGCTGAGGTACGCGAGATCTTTGCCGGTGCGCAGCTTGTTTTTCAGCGATTCGCGTAGATCGCTGTCCTCCAACCCGGCGTATACCGCATCCAGCGAGCCGAACCGGTGCAGCAGATCCAGTGCGGTTTTTTCGCCCACCCCCGGCACCCCGGGAATGTGATCGCTGGTATCGCCCATCAGCGCTTTCAGGTCGATCAGCTGCTCCGGCTGCAAGCCGTATTTTTCCTCGATTGCGGCGCGATCGAACACCGTCGTTTCGGGACGTCCCATTTTGGTTGCTGCCAACAGCACCGTCACCTGATCGCCCACCAGCTGCAGCGCATCCCGGTCGCCGGTGGCGATAAAGCATTCGCCGCCCGCATCGGTGGTCGCCGCCGATAGGGTTCCCAAAATATCGTCGGCTTCGTACCCTTCGGTTTCCACCACTGTGCAGCCCAGCAGGGTCAGAATCTTTTTGATTATTGGCATTTGCTGACGCAATTCCTCCGGCATCGGTTTGCGTCCGGCTTTGTATTGGTCATACAGTTTGTGCCGGAAGGTGGGCGCATGCAAATCAAACGCCGCCGCCATATGATCTGCGCCGGTCTGGTCGCGCAGCCGCTGCAAAATATTAAAAAAGCCCACGATTGCGTTGGTATATTGACCGTCCTTGGTGGACAGCAACTTGATGCCGTAAAACGCGCGGTTGGCAATGCTGTTGCCGTCCAGTAACAATACGCGCATAGATGATCCCCGCCTTTTATTTTACTATTCTATTAGTATACCATAAAATCGGGCGCTGCCAAGAGAAATTCGGGGTTTGGCCATTTTTTCTCGGCAAAATAAAACGATGGCTCCGCTGCCACCCTCTTAGATGGGTGTGCGAAATTGTTTTGAAGAGCATCATATGTCGCAGCATCACCGCAAAAAGTATGGAGATGTTGCGAAATTACACTTTTCTGGTACAATCACCACAAGGACGCGTAAGAAAAAAGAGGAAAGCGCTTGACATATTGCCGCAATTGGTGTAAAGTATACGAGTATGTCATGAGAGGGCAAAAAATAGCCAAAATTTTTCGAGGAGTGGACAACATGAAAACAGGAAAGCTAAAACGATTATGTGCGATCGTATCGTCGGCGAGTGTGCTGCTGGGCAGCGCCGTGCTGTACAGTGTGGCGTCGGCCGAAAGCATCACCCCCGGCACCTATGATCGCGACGATGTACCCGATCAGGCGTATGTCAACAACCTGCAGCTGGAGCAAAAAGAGGAATCCATCTGGGGCAGCGGCATCATCACCGGCACCGGTCCGTTTGATGAACATACCAACGAGGGAGATGTCTATTGCGGCGACGATGCCTCGGCGGCGAATGATGTGATCCGGTCGTATGATACCATTACTTATAATGTAGAAGTGAATGTGCAAAGCAAAGACGGTGTGTCCACTTATCAAAGCGGCCGGGTGGGCTACCAGTTTATGCTGCCGGACGATCCGGAGCTAGAGCTGGATCTGGACGCGATGGGGTGGGTGCAGGATCTGCACGAGGATACCGCCACGGTGGACGGCACCGATGTGCGCATCTACACCGTGTATCGCAACCTGCCCACCGAAAACGGCCACGCGATCCCCGGCGGCTGCACCGTGCCGTTTATCGTGAAAGTTGGCGGCAAGCGGCAGGGTGATATCGTGGCTCCCACCGTGAAAGCATGGGCGGAGGGCGATGCCAAGGCTCCCGACTACGCCGAGCGGTACGCCATGAAAATCGCTCCGGTCAAGGTGACGGCTGCCCCCAAATACAATGTGGAGCTGGTCAACTGGAGCAACACGCTTGGCTCCCACAATGCGTTTGAGTTTGCGGATGCCGCTTATAATACGCAAGCAGGCCGTGTGACCGGCTTTGAGGCGATCTATGGCTTTGCGCTGCAGCTGCGCAACGACAACGCCGACAAGGGTATTCGCGGTGTGGAAATTCCCAAACCAGGCGAAGAAATCAGCTTTGATGTGGATCTGACCACCACCTTCCGCGATCAGGATGTCACGGCGGAGTATACGCCGCTGCTGTGGTCGGTCGAAAAAAACGGCGAACACAACCAGGTGTTGAAAACGCCGATGACCGGCAATCCGGTGAAACCGGGCGAGGAAGAGATCAGCTGTAAAAACAGCGGTGATGTGACCGCTGTCCAAACCGGCAACAAGATTCACTTTACGCTGAAAAATTTCGAGATTGATATGAACGCGTTCCCCAAACGTGACCGTACCGGCAGCGTACATTACTACACGACCGACGGCAAAATTCTGGTCGGCAACTTTTCGGCATACAAATTCACGGTGGTGCAGCCGATTTCGTACACCGACGGCGAAAACATCAAACACGATCTGCGCAAAACACACGGCGAAGACGGGTTGGTGCAGCTGGACGCGCAGGATACCAACCTGCACGTTGTCAGCCTGAGCGATAAAACCGTGTCCGAACAGACCAAAACCGATGATGACAGCACCACCCAAACGCGCTCGCTTGTCACCGGTGGTCGTCGTACGCAGGAGATTTTCTACAGCTACCCCGGCAACGTCAATTCCGGCACCGACAATGTCTCTAACGGCAACAAAGCCAACGGGTCGGATACGGCGCTGTGCGGCGCGCAGGTGGGCGCTACGCAAGCCTATTCCGAAGCCGACATCGGCACCGAGGACATCAGCGAACATACCATTGCAGCGGACCAGCTGGTAAAATTCGATGACCGCGGGCTGGAAGTGGATCCCGCCACGGCGCTGAGCGGCTCCTACGGTCAAAGCTGGAAATGGACGCTGCAATTCGCCGCCAAACCGGACGGCACCGGTTGGAACCATAACGGCGATGATCCGGAGGCGGATGGCTATGATGACGAAATGTTCGCCGCCCGTCAGGAGGACTTGGTTTACTACGACAGCCTGGAGGCGCTGCAGGCGGACGGCAAGGTGTGCGTGGGTCTGCTGTACCACACCCGCGGCTGCGAAACCAACCGCAACAACCTGCTGTGGATGCGGCAGTCGCTGCTGCGCGTAAAGGCAGATGCCGACATCGCCAACCATGTGTATATGCTGACCGAAACCACCAACGCGTGGCTGACCGCGCAGTTCAGCACCCAGGCGGCTCAGTTTTTGAACAAAGCGGAAGATGAGCTGACGCTGGAGGATTATAAACAATACGCGCAGACCCAGTTTGATCAGGATTGCACCTTTGATGCCGAAACCCGCGCGTGGAGCACGGCTCCGGCGGTCAATCTGGATCCCCAAAGCTATCCCAAAGCGAAGTACGACGAAACCGGTTACATAGGCGGCGAGGGCTTTGGCTGGGCGAACGGCGACAGCCTGTATGTGGTGCCGTACGAAACCACCGTGTCGCTGCTGGTGGCGCAAAAAGTCGGCGAGGGCGAAAGCAGCATTGAAAAGGACAAATTCGATCTGGACCAGGGCGAGCGCTATGTGGATTTTGTCGCTACTTCGTCCATGCAGTTCAAAGAGAATGTCAACATCCCGGCGGATCAAACAACGACCGTGACCATGACTGTGACCATCGACAAGAATTTGACCTATATTCCCGGCTCGGCGAGCTGGGGCGGCACCTATGCGCCGGTCAAGCAGAACGACGCGTTCCGCAAAGGCAATGTGATCGGCGGCGCAGCGATTGAACCGGCGGCCGTGACTACGGATGCGGACGGCAACACAGTGCTCACCTTTGTTATCGAAAACGTCGAAGTGGCAAACCGTGAACTGCCGCCGCTGTATTACAGCTGCGAGATCGGGCAAAAAACCGATCCCGAACAGGATGTGAACGATGGCGCGTCGCTGAAATCGCAGGTGACCATCTCCACCACCGAGGACAAGCGCACCCACACCGCGTTCAACCGCAACATCAGCACCGATGCGGTGTCGGTGACCAAGCTTGTGTCGTTCAATATCTTCAAATCCACCACCAAAACCGCGTTGGAAAAAGACGACGATGCGGCGTTCCAGCTGATTATCAACAACTCCAGCTCGGAGGCGAAGCGCAACATTTGCGCGATCGATACCATGCCGCAAAACGGGTTTAACCACACGACAATGAATGCCGACAGCCAATACGCAATCACCTCCATGACGCTGGATACCAGCCGCCTGAAGGATTCGACGGATGTGGAGATCTGGTACACTGCGAATATGGCGTACGCCGGCAAAACCAGTGCGGACATTGAAAAGGATGACATCACCGTCGAAAATGGCTGGCAGCAAGCGACCATTGCCGAGGACGGTACCGTCACGGGCGATGGTCTGATCGGCGCATGGCCGGTTTCGTTTGCCTTCACCGACGATCGTCTGGGCGCGTGGTGCAGCGCGGTGATCGACTTCACCTATATCGTGCAAGGCGGTCACGCGGGCGATGTGCTGCGCAACACCTTCTCGCAGGAAAAACTGTCCACGGCGGTGGAAGTGGGCGTTTACACCCGCAGCCTGACCGGTAAAGCCTGGGAAGATGAGAATCTGGATGGCATCCGCAACGAAAATGAGGACTTCGGTATTCCCAGTGTGACGGTGTATCTGATGAAAGGCAAAGAGGTTATGGCTGTCACCGAAACCGATGAAAACGGCGATTATCGCTTTGACGGCTTGATGGCGGGCGATGATTATTCCATCGTGTTCATGTCGAATGAGGATGTGGATCTGTCGCACCTGCGGGTGACTGAAAAGGATGCCGCGGCTGCCGATGATCAGCATGGCTCCAAGGCGGACGGCGAATACGAGGCGGATGGCAAACTGTTGTCGCGCGCGACTATCAGCAATATCTCGCTGCCCTCGCTGAACGAGCTGCAGGCGAACGGTACCAAGCACTATGAACTGCCGTATCAGGATGCCGGTTTCGGTGTGTCTCGGCCGCCCGTATCGTCGACCAGCAGCACGGTGACGACGACCACCACCACGACCACGCTGCCTTCGACCACGACGTCGGGTTCCACTACGACCTCCACCACGCAAAGCACGACCACAACCACCAGCACCACGACCACTACCTCCACCACGCGGAGCACGGCTACCACTACCACCACGACTTCGCGTCCGACCTCGACCACCAGTACGACCAAAACAACCACAACGACCAGCACGACCCGCAGTACAAGCACGACCCAAACGACCTCTACCACCCTGTCCACCGGCACCACCAGCAGTACTCTCTCGCAGGGCAGTGCCACACGGTCGTCTCACGCGGGCAGCGGTACTGGCAACACGAACGATGCCAGCAGTACAAGCACGACGGTGACCGGTTCCGACACCGACAGCAGCCGCAGCTCCGGTACCAGTGAACTCTCCGGTACATCTTCGACCACCGACACATCGTCTAGTGACACGACGATTATCACCGGTGCCGCGGATGTGACCGATTCCGGCGACAGCGACACGACCGATGCCCCGGCATCTACCGATCCGTCTGCGCCGTCGGAGGATACCGCGCCGCAGACTGGCGACGATGCCACAACGGCGATGATCGCCGGGCTGATTGCGCTGGCGTCGCTGGCACTGGCCGCCGCGCTGGCAATCCAAAACAAAAAACAGACCCGCTGATAGGGTAGGCGCTGCATAGCGTCGTCCCCATCATTGCGAAAATAGCACAATGCCGCCGTAACGAAGATCCGTTACGGCGGCATTTTCGCGTCGGTATGGGGCAGGGGAGCACCGCTTTCGCGGCAGCAAAAAGCAGGGGCAGGATATCATCCTGCCCCTGCCGATTGTCAGCGATTGGTATCTGGCGTAGATTACGCGTTTTTCAGCGCTTCTTCCACCGCCACGGCGCACGCAACCGTCGCGCCAACCATCGGGTTGTTGCCCATGCCGATCAGACCCATCATTTCCACGTGAGCCGGCACCGAGGACGAACCCGCAAACTGCGCGTCACCGTGCATACGACCCATCGAGTCGGTCAGACCATAAGAAGCCGGGCCGGCACCCATGTTGTCGGGGTGCAGGGTACGACCCGTGCCGCCGCCGGATGCCACCGAGAAGTATTTCTTGTTGTTCTCGATCGCCCATTTTTTGTAGGTGCCCGCCACCAGATGCTGGAAACGGGTCGGGTTGGTGGAGTTACCGGTGATGGACACTTCCACGCCCTCGTGCTGCATGATGGCCACGCCTTCCAGCACGTCGTTCGCGCCGTAGCATTTCACCTTGGCACGCTCGCCGTCGGAGAACGCTTTCTCGCGCACGATATTCAGCTTGCTGTTATAGAAATCGTAATCGGTCTCCACATAGGTGAAGCCGTTGATACGGCTGATGATGTACGCCGCATCTTTGCCCAGACCGTTCAGGATAACGCGCAGCGGATTTTTGCGCACCTTGTTGGCGGTACGCGCAATACCGATCGCGCCTTCGGCAGCCGCGAAGGATTCGTGACCCGCCAGGAACGCGAAGCAGGAGGTATCCTCCGACAGCAGCATTTTACCCAGATTACCGTGGCCGAGACCAACCTTGCGCTGCTCAGCGACAGAACCCGGAATACAGAACGCCTGCAAGCCCTCGCCGATGACAGCGGACGCTTCGGACGCGTCTTTCACGCCGCGTTTCAGTGCCAGCGCCACGCCCAGCGTGTACGCCCAAACAGCGTTCTCGAACGCGATGGGCTGCACGCCCTTGACGATCGCGTCCACATCGATCTTGTTGGACAGGCACAGGTCACGGGCAGCCTCCAGCGTGCCCAGGTCGTTGTCGGCCAGGAACTGCTCGATCTTGGCCATGCGTCTCTCTTTGCCTTCAAACTTCACATCGTTAGCCATTTGTCTGCCCTCCTATTATTCTTCACGGGGGTCGATGTACTTCGCCGCTCCGTCAAAGCGACCGTACTGCCCGATATTTTTCTTGTAGGCTTCGTTCGGCTCCATGCCGTGACGAATATCCTCCAGCATTTTGCCCAGACGGACGAACTGATAACCGATCACTTCGCCTTCCTCGTCCAGCGCCATCTTGGTGACATAGCCTTCCGCCATCTCCAGATAACGAACGCCCTTCAGCTTAGTGGAGAACATGGTGCCCACCTGCGAACGCAGACCCTTGCCCAGATCTTCCAGACCGGCGCCGATCGGCAGACCGTCTTCCGAGAAAGCGGACTGGGTGCGGCCGTAAGCCAGCTGTTTGAAGATTTCGCGCATCGCCACGTTGATCGCGTCGCACACCAGGTCGGTGTTCAGACATTCCAGCAGGGTTTTGCCCGGCAGAATTTCAGCAGCCATAGCGGCGGAGTGAGTCATACCGGAGCAGCCGACCGTCTCGACCAGCGCTTCCTGCACGATACCCTCTTTGACGTTCAGCGTCAGTTTGCAGGTGCCCTGCTGCGGAGCGCACCAGCCGATGCCGTGCGACAGACCCGAAATGTCCGAGATCTGAGTGGATTTGACCCATTTACCCTCTTCCGGAATGGGAGCCGGGCCGTGGTGCGGACCCTTTTTCACTATGCACATTTGTTCCACTTCTTGGGAATAGTTCATATTGGTACTCCTTTCGGTTATTGCGCAAAACGCCCGGCTTCGCCCGACTTTTGCGTTTTTCCTGTATTGCGTTCTTTATTATACGCAATTTTTGCCCTTTGCGCAAGTCCCACGCCAAAAAAATTGTGCCGCCGTCGGCAAAATTGTTTAGCCATTTTGGATAAATTCGCGTGCCCGATGGGTCAAACCCGCCGGATGTGGTCGTAATCGTCCAAAAACGAGTGTTCCACCCCGTCGGATTTGTATCCGGGAAAGGTGTCCAAACACACCGCGTGGATGCTGTTGAAAATGCTTTTTTCAATGTTGGGGTTGTCCTGTTTCAGACGCCGGATCAGCAGCTTGATCTCCTGTCGCTTGGAGCTGCTGACGCCGCTGTCGTCCGTTACGCAATTTTCGGTAAACCGGCAGGCGCATTGCAAAAATTCCAGCCCGTTGTAGCGCTTCCACGCCAGAATATCGTCCTCGTGTATGCGGTACAGTGGGCGGATCAACTCCATACCCTCAAAATTCTGACTGTGCAGCTTGGGCAGCATGGCTTGCAGCTGCGAGCCGTAAAACATCCCCATTACCGTGGTTTCGATCACATCGCTGAAATGGTGCCCCAACGCAATTTTGTTGCACCCCAGCGCCTTGGCTTGGTTGTACAAATGCCCCCGCCGCATTTTGGCGCACAGATAGCAAGGGGATTTTTCGGCCTTGTCCGCCACTGCGAAAATGTTGGTTTCAAACACCGTGATCGGAATATCCATCAGCGCCGCGTTGCGTTCGATCTGCTGACGGTTTTGCGGATTGTATCCGGGGTCCATCACCAAAAACACCAACGAAAAGGGGAATTCGCTGAACCGCTGCAGCAGCTGCAGCAGCTTGGCCATCAGCATCGAATCCTTGCCGCCCGAAATGCACACCGCGATCTTGTCGCCGGGCGCAATCAACTCGTATCGTTTGATGGCACCGATAAACGGATTCCACAGCACCTTGCGGTATTTTTTCATAATACTGCGTTCAATTTGTTGAACAGGGGAGAGCGCTTCGGACATATATCTCGCTCCTTATATATCATATACATTGGTTTGTACATCAACAAGATTCGTTTATGGGTGTACCATACTTCGCGCCGATTGTCAACACCCCGCCATTGCTTTCCGGTCATCCTATCATTGTGGCAAAACGCCATTGCAATTCTGAACCAGTACATGTATAATACATATAGAAAATTCTTTTGATCGGTGTGCTTAATAGATTGATTTTCCAGTGCACAGAGAAAAAGGAGGGCGAAGGATGAAACGATGGAGTATGTGGCTGTTGTGTGCGATGCTGCTGATATCCAGCGCCGGTTGTGTGGAGTGGCACTATAATCAGCATTTTCACCCAGAGGAACATCTGAATACCCGATGGGTGTGTCAAGAAATAGAAGGCTATTTTGATGTGGCTGAGGATAAAAGAGGGCTATGGTGCAGAGGTGAGTTCACCATCAATGGCGAACAACGTCCAATAGAATTTAATTTAGAAGGAGTTGCCATTAGTATGTCTTTTGTGGACGACCATAGCAACCACAATTTACTATCTGGAGCGGAAGACATTTACAAAGACGGTATTCTCACCATCACTGTGGGCGATGATGGACAATTCGATTCTGCGTTGCATTATTCAGGGAAAAAGCTTACCTTTATTCAAACAGATATCTCACCGACCGAAACCACAACCACAACCACATCTACCACGACAACCATGACGAAAACAGTTGCGTAACATAAGAAAAGAGGGATGATATGGCATACCGTATTTGCGACTGTGATACTCCCGAACACAAAGGTGTATCAGGAACCCAATACACAGAGTTGATGGATTTTTGCTTTAAGCATAGCCGGTATTTTGCGTTAACTTTTTTGCATATACGCTCGGGCGTTGATATGTTGGAAGAGTTGAGCCCCTATTTGCATACATCGTATGCATCCAAAGAGGAATTGTGGTATCCCTACGGTCAGGACGCTACGGTGAACATATATGTCTGCACAGAAGAATCCAAAGCAATTTTTCTGCGGCAGACAGACGCCCTTTTTTCGTGGGAAGCATATACACACCATCGCGCGGAGGACATTGCCTTCTTTCGGGAAGATGGGATGGCAGTATTCGATATGGTTACACACGAGGGAATAGCCACCATCTATGATTTAGTCGATGAAGAGGTTCCGGTGTTCGTTCAACAGGAGCCTTGGGAAAGAATAGAGGATGATCCGCGGTATATTCCCGCTATATGGACAGCGAAATATATTGCCGATTTGCCCGTTCCCAAAAAGCAACGACAGAAGCTGAACATTATTGAAAAGATAAACATCAGCAAACGCAAAAATCCTTATCGCCGATTACACACGAAATAGGCGTGAAACACCAAAATAAGCATAGCAAAAAACCGTGCAGCCTTTACAACTGCACGGTTTTTCTGGTCCGAGTGACAGGAGTCGAACCTGCGGCCTCTTGAACCCCATTCAAGCGCGCTACCAATCTGCGCTACACCCGGAAATATTCAGCGATAGCTATTCTACCACACTCCGCTCAAAAATGCAAGCCTTTTTTGCAGGAAAAACAAAAAACTTGTGGTATAAGATAATCCTATTTTTTGATAAGATTATGCTATCTTTTTTTTCGCAAATTTGCTATGCTATAAGCAGAACAAACGGAGGTTCCCTCTCGTTTTTCTCCATTCTCCTTAAAAAGGGGCTGCCTTTGCCGGGCAGCCCCTTTTTTCATGATCCGCTCGATCCATTAGGACAAATCTTCACCCAAATTGCAGGTGTAGCGCCATTCAATCGTGTCGCCATCCTGCGGACGATACTCGCCGCAGCTGACCGAGGGATACTGTCCGTTGACGGCGTACATCCATCCGGACAAATCGCCAAAATCGAATTCGTAGATTTGCCCGATCCCTTTGATATAGATGGATTCGCCGCTGCCGTTATTATCGATCAGGATGCGTTGCTGTTTGCAAACGCGGGTCAGCACATCAAACACACTGTCGCCTTCCTGCAGCGCTACCGTGGAGGAGGGGAGCAGCACTCCGTCCGAGGGGATATGAGAGGTCTCCAAGCGATCGGCGATGGTGTCGCAGCGAATGCTGATGGTCACGGTGCCGACACTGGCAGCGCTGCTTTCCGTGTGGTAATAATCCTCCACGCTTTGCACCTGAACCAACGCCACCGCGACCGTTGCTACCGTCGCCACGGCGACGATCAACACGATGTTTTTGACGGTGCGCCGCTTGGTGACGCACAAGAACACACATACCGCTGCGCCCAGCACCCAGATTCCCACGATGATCCATCCTTTCACCGGGAAACCGGCTGCGGATGCCGGTTGCGAGGAGGACATCGCCGTGGTGGAGGTGATCGCCGCTTCACCGGCGGATGCCGCTGCCGTCGCAGTCGCGGAAGCAGCGACACCCCCGGAAATGCGGGCGGTGCTGCCGGTGGTGGGTGCCCGAGAGGCTCCACTCGCGTTTGTGCCGCCTGCCACAGCGTTTCCGCCGCGTGTGGGTGTCGCTGCACTGGCACGCGGTACCGAAGCAACGCCGGGGCGCGGAACCGTCGTTTGCACCGGAGCGGCTCCCTTGGGAGCCGCAGTGGTAGCGCGCGCCGCTGTGGTGGCGGCAGTCGGATGCCGCTGATCCAGTATATACAGCCCGCTTTTGCCGGTCGCCATGCGCCGATAAGCGACCATCGCGTACAACACCTGCACCGTCGCGGTATCGTTGCTGTCGCCGCCCGCCTTGTGGCAAAAGCTGCCGTCGCTCAACCGGTACTGCCGGATAGCGGACAGCAGCGTGTGCCCGTTTTTGATAAACCGAGCATCGGTTTCGCCGTCGATCCCCAGCGCTGCCAGCGCGGTGATGACCTGCGCGGTGCTTTCCGGATTGTTGACACCGTAGCTGGCGAAATCGCCGCTGCTTTTTTGGCGGGAGGATAGCAGATGCAGCGCTTTGTCGATTGCCGTTTTTACGCTGGCGGTGCGATACTGGGGAGCCAGCGCCTGCACCGCCATCGCGGTCACATCCACATCGCCGCTTTTGCCCATCACCGCCCAGCCGCCATCGCTCAGCTGCAGCGACAGCAGTTTTTTGGTGACCGAGGCCGTGGTATGCTGGTCGCTGTGGTAACCGTTGTTCAGCAAATGCAGCCCGTAGATCCAGCTCATTACACCTTGTTGCCCGATGGAGTCGTTGAGTGTACGCTGAATATACGCGTCGCTGCTGCCGGTGGCGATCAAAAGCAACGCATATTTTTGCCGGGACGCCGCCGCAGCAATATCGTTTTGGCTCAGATAGCGCAGCAGCGCTTTCTGGTAAGAGGAAAAATCGTATTGTCCGCTTTGCGCCAATGCCAGTACATACCACTCTGCCGTTCGTCCGGCACCTTCGGTCAAGGCATGATCGATCCATTGTTGGGTCGAGCCGACGCCGGTTTGGTGCCGCTTATATGCGACAATGCCGTCGATAAGACCGGTGGCCTCATCGACGGCGGTGCCTTTTGCATAAACGGTGCCGCTGCCGATCAGCAGCAGGCAGACGATCAACCAGCAAGCAAAGCGGCGGATCGTCTTATTGCTCATTCGCTTTGGCGCGTTTGCTCGCCAAAACCAGAACGCCCGCCAGCGAGATCACGGCCAGCGCCAGTGCAGTCACCGGAGTGGTATCGCCGGTGCTGGGCGACGCATCGTTGCTGTCGTTTGCATCGGTTGCGATGGTTTCCGCGTCGGTGGTGTTGTCGGCATCAGTCGGCTCGGTGTCCGCATCGGTGGCATCCGCAGCCGTTGTGGTGGATTCACCGGCAGAGGGGGTGGTGCTGGTAGTGGTGGAAGTGGCAGTCGCCTCCACCGTCGCCACGCACACCGGCGGAACCAGTATGTCGGTATCCGACACCGCGCTGATGACATGCGTACCGGCGGCGTCCAGCGTCAGAGTCACATGACCGTTCGCATCGGTTTTGAACGCCGTTTTCGCGCCATCCAGCGTGATGGTTGCGTTCTTCACCGGCAGGGTGAGGGGATTGTAATCCGCATCATAGCCCGCTGCCGACAGGGTCAAGGTGACTTCGGCGCCCGCTTTGGTGCTCACGGTGTGCACATCAAAGAAAGTGTATGCATCCGACCAGCCGGTCAGGTCGGTGTAAACAAACGCGTTGACATAGTCGCCGTCTTTCACCGCGTCCGCGAGGCTCCACGCTGCCGCGTTGTTGACATAGTAGCCGTAGCCGCCACCATTGGCGGTGCCCCACAGCTTGGTCATGCTCAAACCGTAGGTCGTGTTTTCAGAAGCGTATCCAGCCGCTGCACCGCCCGGATAGCTGGCTTCGTGCGCCGCGATCAGCGCATCGTTGATGGTCAAGGCGTTGTCGCCGTCCGCATCGGTCACGGTGACCGCCTGCTGCGTCATGGCCAGTTTGCCGTCCTTGTCGGCGATGGTTACATATACGCTGGCTTTCGCCGGCGCATCCTCGGCAACGGCTGCCAAGCTGCCCGCGCTGAGCATCATCAGCAGCGCCGAAGTGATGGCTACGATTTTTTTCATCTGAACATCCTTCTTTCTTTTTATTCAAACCAAGCCCACGCTTGATTTTTCCAAAACAAAAACTCCCCCAGCCGTCAAGACCGGGGGAGTACAACACAAACGCGCCGCGTATCGCACAGCTGCCTGCCGACACCAAAATATCGGCGGTCGGGTGCGAAGCCACGACCCATCGGTTGCACTCTTCCCACCCAAGCTGTGTTAAACCAAAACGATGACGGTAGGGTATCCTGACTTATGACAAAACGACACACCGCGCACGGATGGCGGGTGGTCATGGTCAAATACAGTAATGGCGGTTGTTCCGGATTCGAACCGGATTTCCTTTACTTCTACTCAGCTTACAACTTTTCAAACCGTATCGTTTTTATATTCTTATGTCGGGGTCAGTATAGCAAATCGCGCCAAAAAAGTCAATGCCTTATGCTGCAAAACGACGGAGACGGCGCAAAAATGACTTGACTTTTTGAAAAACGATTTGGTATAATAAAACACACCGTGTGGCGAAAAGCGTAAATCCAGGCAACTGGATTTGCGCTTTTTTGCGTTTTGCGGTCTATTTTTCAGAAACGGAGTCAAAAGTTATGCAGCAGGAAAAACAGGAAATGCCCTCGTCGCCCGAAACGGCGGGGCAAACCATTCACAAATTGGGTTCGGCACCGATCAAACGGTTGATGCTGTCGATGGGGCTGCCCATCATCGTGTCGATGGTGTTGCAGGCGGTCTACAACATTGTGGACAGCGCTTTCGTGTCCAATATGGCGCAGCAGGGAGAGAAAGCGCTTAACGCGTTGACGCTGGCATTTCCGGTGCAAATGCTGATGGTGGCGATTGGCATCGGCACCGGGGTCGGAGCGAACGCTCTGCTGTCCAAATCACTGGGGCAGCAGGATAAAGACAAGGTGAATCGCGTGGCGGGCAATGCCGGCTTTTTGGGCGTGGTGATTTTTGCCGTCTTTTTGCTGTTCGGGTTGTTCGGCGTCAAGGTGTATATCCGCACGCAAACCACCAACGCCGTTATTTCGGAAATGGCTGTGGATTATCTGCGTATTTGCTGCGTGTGGTCGCTCGGTATTGTGTTCTTTTCCATTTACGAAAAGCTGCTGCAAGCAACCGGCCGTTCGCTGTTTTCTACCATTGCGCAGGTGGCGGGTGCCATCACCAACATTGTGCTGGATCCGATCATGATTTACGGCTGGTGCGGATGCCCACAAATGGGGGTGAGCGGCGCAGCATACGCCACGGTGATCGGTCAATGGGTGTCGTTTGTGCTGGCGTTGGTGTTCCACCTGACCCGTAACCGTGAGATTGCCAATCGCCTGTGCTACTGGAAACCCTCGCGCCGCATCATCGCGCAAATCTATGCCATCGGTCTGCCGGCGATCGTGGCGCAGGCGCTGATGTCAGTAATGACCTACGGACTAAACGTGATTTTGGTTGGTGTCAGCGAGGCAGCGGTCACCGCCTATGGCTTGTATTATAAGATCCAGCAGTTTATTCTGTTTGCCGCGTTTGGTCTGCGCGATGCGATCACGCCGATTTTGTCCTTTAACCATGGAATGAAAAACAGCGTGCGTATGCGCGAGGGGATCCGCTATGGACTGTTGTATACGCTGATCATCATGGTAATCGGGCTGGTAGCGTTGGAGGCATTCGCCGTGCCGTTTGCCGGATTGTTCGGTTTGTCCGGCGAAACCATGCAGCTGTGTATCAGCGCCATGCGCATTATTTCGCTGAGCTTTGTGTTTGCCGGTGCCAACATCGCGTTCCAAGGCATTTTTCAGGCGGTGGACAGCGGGGTTGAGTCGCTGATCTTGTCGGTGTGCCGGCAAATTGTGTTTGTGCTGCCGGTGGCATGGGGCTTGGCGCAGCTGGCCAAGGGGTCCGGCGATGTGTGGCTGGTGTGGTGGACCTTCCCGATTGCCGAGGCGATTACTGCCGTCATTGCCTGCGGAATGCTGCGCCGTATCTATCACCATAAAATTCTGTGCGCGGATGAATAACGCGGCTTTGGCGGGATAACACACCAATTTCCTTGCTTTTTTCGGAGGAATATGGTATGCTGTTTCTATTGCTTACAGCGGGGGACGGGCGCGTCCCAAAAGGGGGCATTTTATGCATCTGCAGGAATCCGGAGAAATGTATCTGGAAACGATTTATGTTTTGTCGAAAAAAAACAAGCTGGTTCGATCCATCGATGTGTGCGAATATATGGGCTATTCCAAACCCAGCGTCAGCCGCGCCATGGGTATTCTCAAGAAAGGCGGCTATGTGGTGGTGGATGGCGAGGGTCATCTTTCGCTGACCGATGCCGGCTTGGAGGTGGCGCAAACCATTTATGAACGGCATACCACGCTGACCGATTTTTTGATTCGGCTGGGTGTGGACAAGGATGTGGCGGCGGAGGATGCGTGCAAAATGGAACACGATATCAGCAACGAAACCTTTGCCGCGATGAAACGCCATGCGGAACAATACAAAAACCAAATGAAGTGATTCATAAAAAACGCTTTTGCCGATAGGCAAAGGCGTTTTTTGCGTCTAAAGATTGTTTTGCGTGTTTTTTCAAAAAAATTGTCCGCACCCTCTTGCCAAACGCCACTCCCTGTGCTATAATTTGAGCGCACTCAAAAGTGCAATCAATTTTTGATGAGGTACCTGCCATGCCGATGAAGGGGCTGCAACCTAAGGGAATCGCCCGCCGCAACAAGATGCTGCACGCGGCGATCATGCTGTTTTTGGAAAACGGCTACGAAAAAACCACCACGGCGCAGATATCCATGGCGGTGGGTATGTCGGCCACCTCGTTTTTCGCGGCGTTTGAAAGCAAGGAAGCGCTGCTGCTGGAACTGACGCAGGTGATGTTCTCCGGTCAATTTGCCGGTGCCGAGAAGCTGGTGGCGGACGATCCGGATCCGCTGACGATGTACGCCATCGAATTGGCGCTGCAGCTGCATATTACCGAGCTGACCGAACCGATTCGGGAAGTGTATGTGATGGCGTATTCGCTGCCGTCCACATCGGATTACATTTATCGCTCCACCGCCCAAAAGCTGCAGCAGCTGTTTGCGGCGTATCTGCCGGATGCCACCGCCAAGGACTTTTATGAGCTGGACATCGCCTCCAGCAGCATTGTGCGCGGTTTTACGGCGCGTCCCTGCGATGTGTATTTCACCATCGAGCAAAAGATTCGGCGGGTGCTGGAATGTTGTCTGATCCTGTACCATATTCCGGATGACCAGCGCACCCGTGTGATCGACAAGGTATGTGCCATGCCGTTGCGTCCGGTAGCGGAAAAGATGATCTACGATGTGGTCAAGCGCGCCGAGGCGGGTTTGCTGCAGGCTATGGAGGATAGCGCCCCCGGACATAAACGCTGATTTTTGAAATACCTATTCCGCCCACCAGGCGGATGCAACTTTACTTAATACGTAGGACGGCGGCGTAATGCGGCTACGACCGTGCGGTCCCCTTGTGTACAGCGGCTTTGGATTTTCCAAGGCCGTTGTTTTTATGCAAAAACGCCACCGGATACCCGGTGGCGTTTGCGTGCACTATGTGGTTTCGTTCAGCATCACCGAGGCATACACCATGCCGCCCGTGACCTCCCATTTGCATACCCCGCCGTATTTTTCGGTAATCAGCTTGATAGAGGGGATGCCCAGCCCCGCACCACGGTGCTTGGTGGACATATACGCGCCGTCCCGCTCTTTGGGTGGTTTGCCGGTGAAGGTGTTGTCCACCGCTACGCACAGCGACTGTGCCTCCACTCGGGCACGCACAATAATGCGAGTGTTGCCGGTTTCCGCCAAACAGGCATCCAGCGCGTTTTCCAGCAGATTGCCGAACAGCACCGACAGATCCGGTTCATCTACCCCGATCGTCTGTGGAATGGTGGTGTGCACCTCGTATGTAACGCCGTGATCCTTGGCCTGCTGTGCAAAGTAGAGCAGCACCGCGTTGACGGTAGGATTCTCGCAAAACTGGATGCGGGTATCGTCCGGCAAGCTCTGCTGGTAGCGCTGCAAATACTCCGCCAGCGCGTCATAATCGTGATCGCGCAAATACTCCTGCATCAGCGCTACATGGTGGCGCACATCGTGTTTGGCGCGCCGCGCTTCCGCAATTTTTTCCTGCAAATTGTCGTATTGCAGATGCTGCATCGCGAGCTGGTGGTTTTTCTCCTGCAATTCTATGGTTTTGGTTTGTTCAAGTATCAGCTGGGATACGATATAATACACCAAGCATGCACCGGTGTTGATGAAAAAGAAGGTGATCGCGTTGCCGGGGCGCAGCGCCACCTCCAGACTGGAGTTGGTCGCGTTGCCGTAGATGACATAGTACCACACCAGATAAAAGGTGGCGGGAATTAGCCAAAGATAGCGCCATTCGATGCCGGAGGGCTCCTTTTCCACCGCAGGGGTGTATACCTGCTGGATGTAGATGAACAGCGGCAAGCCGATCACTGTTTCCACCAGCAGCATCACCAGCGAAAAGGACCAGCGGTACGATTGCACCGCCAGGGTGGGGAAGAGCTGCCCTTCAATGCATTTGGAAACGACCACCACCAGATTGGCGATGTTGGAGATCATCAGCAGCGAGAACAGGGTTTTGCCTACCGGCATTTTCACCGCCAAAAAATAAAACGTCGCATACAGCGCCGTGCTGATGGCGCTGATCAGGCTGGCCTTGCCGCCGGAAAAGAATGCCGCCCAAAGACCGAGCACCAGTTGTATCAGCGTCAGCGCAGCGATCAATCCGGCGGTGACTCGCCCCGAAAACCGCAGCCGGTGGCGAAACGGATACAGCGCCAGCGCCAAAAACGGCAAAAAGTTCAGCAAGGCATAGGCGACCACCTCGGCCAAACGATACAAGGGGGGCATCAGTAATCGCCTCCTTTGCGTAATTGTTCAAACCGAAAAGCAGAATAGGCATCCAGCACATCCTTGGCTTTACGGCGGCTGATCGGCAGCCGCGCGCCGTCGCTCATCACAAAGGTGTCGTTCTGGCGGGCGGCCACTTCGTAGAAATTGATAATGACCCCTTTGCAGGGGCTGCAAAAATACGAATACCCGCAAAAAAGCGGTTCCACTTCGGCAAACGGAACGCGCGCGGTAATGTTGTGGCCGTCCTTGTTGTGCACCGTCACGCAATGCGCCGCGAAATCGGCGTATATCACCCGGCGTAGCACCACCGTTTGTCCGTCCGGCAGCGTGACTGACCGCAGCCGCTCCACTTCTTCCATATCCAGCCGATCCAGCATGACCTTGACCTGTTCCTTTTGAAATGGCTTGTGCAAATAATAGCGGGCGTTCACCTCGTAACTTTCACTGGCAAATTCGTTACTGGAGGTCGCGAAAACCAGCCGTACCGTCTGATCGGTTTCTCGAATGGTGCGCGCAACCTCCATGCCGGTCAGCTGATGCATGAAAATATCCAGCACAATCAGATCATAGGCGCCGGGATGCCATGCCGCCAGAAACTCCTCGCCGCTGGCAAAACAATCCAGCCGGGCGGCAGCGCCGACCAGCTCGGTGATATAGGTATGCAGGCGATCCAGCGCCTGTTGGTCATCGTCCACAAGGGCAATTTTCATCGTGCGGTTCTCTCCTTGATGATTACAGCGTCTAGGGCCAGTTTACCACAAATATCCCGATAATACAACCCGAAGGGCACAACAAAAAAGCAGAAGCGCGCTCTCCCCGGTGGGAAAGCTGCTTCTGCTTTTTTGGTTATACGGTTGTGTTTTTGCCCTTCTTCACCTTGCGGTTGCGCAAGCGCTTATCGCTGCGGGTCGCCAGATGGGTGCCGACGCTCTGGAACACCTGCACCAGCACGATCAGGCATACCACCGCAAAGATCATCACCAGATATTTGTAGCGATAGTAACCGTAGTTGATGGCGATCTTGCCCAGACCGCCACCGCCGATGATGCCGCTCATCGCGGAATATCCCAGCACCGTGGTCACGGCAAGCGTCGCATCGGAAATCAGCGACGGAACACTTTCGGGAATCATCACCTTCACAATGATCTGCAGAGGTGAAGCGCCCATGCTCTGGGCGGTTTCAATGATATTGGGGTTGATCTCCCGCATGCTGCTTTCCACCAAACGGGCGATAAAGGGGAACGCCGCGATCATCAGCGGTACCACCGTCGCGGGGGTGCCCACCACGGTGCCGACGATCAGCCGCGTCAGCGGGAACACCATGATCATCAAAATCAAAAACGGTACCGACCGCAGCAGGTTGATGATCACATTCAGCACATGCAGCACCCCTTTGGGCACCCGCAAGATCTTGCCGTCCTCGCCGGCCACCAACAAAATGCCGAGCGGCAATCCGATGACGGTGGCGAACAGGGTAGACAGCAGGGTAACATACACCGTTTCCCAAATCGCCATCGGGAATTGGTTTTTCAAAATATCCATCGCGGTGATGAATTCATCCGATTGAAAAAACTCATTCAGCATGGGGCTGCACCTCCTCAACCAAAATGTTGGGCATCTGACTTAAATACGCAATAGCTTTGGCTGCCTGCTGCTTGCCGCCGGGGATTCCCAGCAGCATATTGCCGTATGCCTTGTCTCCGATGCTGCGGGTAGAGGCGGACAAAATGCTGGCAGCAATGTTTTGCTCCATCGCCATTTGTGCGATCAGCGGCGTTTGGGTAGCGCCCGCGCCGTTAAACACCACACGAATCACGGTTTCATCACCGGAAACAGCAGCAGCGGTGTCGTATCCGTCCGGATACACCAACCGCTTGGCGGCTTGCGACTGCGGCGCCGAAAACACTTCGCTGACAGCGCCTTCTTCCGCCACGGTGCCGTTATCCAAAATCGCCACGCGGGTGCAGATCTGCTCCACCACGCTCATTTGGTGGGTGATGATGATCACGGTGATGCCCAACCGGTCGTGAATATCGCGAATCAACGACAGAATCGACTGGGTAGTCTGCGGATCCAGCGCGCTGGTCGCCTCGTCACACAGCAAAATTTTCGGGTGCGTCGCCAGCGCGCGGGCGATCGCCACCCGCTGCTGCTGTCCGCCGGACAACTGCGCCGGATAGCTTTTCAGCTTATCGCCCAGCCCCACCAGCTCCAGCAGCTCCTTGGCGCGCGCCTCGGCCTCGGCTTTTTTCACACCCGCCAGCTCCAGTGGAAAGCAGACATTTTTCAAGCAGTTGCGCTGCATCAGCAGGTTGAACCCCTGAAAAATCATAGTGATGTGACGGCGTTCCTCCCGCAGCTGCTTTTGCGACAGTGTGGCGATGTTTTTGCCGTCAATCACCACCTCGCCCTCGGTGGGGCGTTCCAGCATATTGATACAGCGCACCAGCGTGGATTTGCCCGCGCCGCTCATACCGATAATGCCGTAAATCTCGCCGTCCGGGATGGTGAGCGAAATGTCCTTCAGCGCGTCAATATCACCGCCTGCGGTGGCAAAGCGCTTGGACAAATGTTTGATCTCGATCATCAGATATCCTCCGTTTGTATAATCGGAAATAACGCTGACCGCAATTGCAGACAGCGTTATCTTCGGTAACAGGTCGTTTATTTCGTGATCGCGTCCAGCGAGGTTTGTTTGCCGCCATACAGACCCATCGGCTCCACATGGATGGCAGCCACCGACACCACATGGGTGTTGTTTTCTTCGTTGAAGTTCTCCAGATACGGCAGATGCTGGAAGTAGTTCGCGTCCACATCACCGCTGTCCACCACGTTGTTGGGCTGCACATAATCGGTAAACTCTTTGATGTCCAGCTTCACGCCTTTGGCTTCAAGAATTTCTTTGGCGACCGCGAGAATTTCAGCGTGCGGTGTGGGGGAGGCAGCAACCGAGATGGTCTGGCCTTTCAGCGCGCCGTAATTGACCGACGAATCATAGCCGTTGCCGGGGTTATCCACCGTGCTGACCACCGAGCCGTTGTACTGGTCGGCAATGTAGTCCGCCACCTTTTTGCTTTCCAAAGCCGCTTTCAGCGCTTTGACTTTATCGGTGTTTTCGTTGCCCTCTTTCACCGCCAGAATGTTGCTGTAAGCGGAAGAGGAGCCTTCGATCGCCAGCGAATCCTTGACCGGGTTCAGCTTGGCTTCGATCGCGTAGTTGGAGTTGATCACCGCGTAATCCACATCTTTCAGCGTGTTGGGAAGCTGGGCGGCCTCCACTTCTTTGAACTGGATGTTGTGCGGGTTTTCGGCAATGTCATTGACGGTGGCGGTGATGGTCGCGCCGTCTTTCAGCTTGATGTAACCTTTTTCCTGCAGCAGCAGCAGTGCGCGCGCTTCGTTGGTCGCATCATTCGGAACGGCAATGGTCACACCCGAGTTGCTGCCGGAGCAGCCGGTCAACGCAACCGCGGCCAGAACAGCGGCGATCGCCACAGACAAAAACTTTTTCATAGTCTTTCAAATCCTTTCTTTATGGGGTTGTCGCTCTCTCATCCGACAACCGGTTGTTCAAACTGAGGGGGGAATGCGGAAAACCGGAGCATCACATTCGAAAATCGATACATCGGATCGCCCGGAATGTGGTGCCGACATATTGAGTTGTCATGGTTTACCAGCTCCTCTTTCGTTTCGTTGACGCTAGTATACACCCGCCCGCGGTGTTTGTCCAATATCCTATAAGAATACTTGGTTATAGATTGAAGCTATAGCTAAACGAAATCTTCGTCCTCCTGTGGCGGTTCGTCGATGTCCCATATGTCCTCAATGGGGATGCGGGTGCCATCCACCAGCCGTATCTCGCGCTCCACCGTGTCCAGGCGCTTGATGACACCGCTCACGGTGACATACGCGCCGCTCTCCTTGCAGCTGTCCGGTCGGAAATAGGTGATGCGCACCACCGGTTGTTCCGGCAACCGGCCGAGGATTTGCTGCAGCCGATCGTTCAACGCCTGCTGTTCGTACTCGTCCAGCTCCAGTCGCCGGTCGGTCAGCCGTGCTGCTTCGCGCACCGCGTCGTCATAGCCGGTCAAAGCAGCAAACGGCGAGAATTGCGCCGCCCGGTCGGCCACTGCCATGCGCGGATGCTTGCGCGACACGGGGTGCGGCAGGTGCAAGATATCGTCGTATGGTCCGGTCATGCCTTATGCCCTCCGATCTGGCGGTTGCGATCCTTGGCGGTCGCACCCTCTTGCAAATTCATACCCTTCAAAATCGCGTTTTTGCCAAATTTCTTTTTGATTGCCAGCGTGGTTTCCTGAATGGTGCGTTCGCGTTCCCGCGCCTCCTGCTCCTCCTGCCGCCGCTTTTCCTCGGCGGTGTAATCGGTGAACAGATCCAATTGCTCGCAAGTGTTCTCCCGCTTTACCGTGGCTTCGTCAACCACATGGTTGGCAGCGATATACATTCGCCGCACCAGCAGCCGTGCGTCCACGATGCGGTCAAACAAATCGGTCACTGCCTGTAAAATCTGCCGGGTGGAAGAGGTGTGCTGTCCCAGATTGGCGGTGCCGTGGGCGTGGCGGGGAATCTGCCGTCCATACCGATCGGTGGTGACCGCCCCGCGGTAGTGTACGCCGGGATCGGTCAGACTGGCACGGTCATACCCGACGGTCAACACGATCTGATCGGTCGCCAGCCCTTTGTCCACCAGCTCCAGCACCAGCAGATCGGTCATTTCCCGCACCACCAGCCGTGCCTTGTCGAAAGGGTAGGGGCAGGTCAGCACCTGTCCGGAACCGACACTGTTGGATTGGGGTTTGTACGCCTTGATGTCGGCGATCGTGCAAGGTTCCCATCCCCACGCGTGGTCGATCAGCAGCTCGGCGTTGATGCCGAACAGCTTGTACAGCAAATCTTCGTTGTAATACTCGCCGGGCCCACCGATGGAACAGCGCGCCACATCCCCCATGGTGAACAGCCCTGCGGCTTCCAGCTTGGTGGCGTAGCCTTTGCCTACCCGCCAAAAATCGGTCAGCGGGCGATGGGTCCACAGCATCTCGCGATAGCGCCGCTCGTCCAGCTCGGCAATGCGTACCCCGTTTTTGTCCGGTGCAATATGCTTGGCGCCGATGTCCATTGCCACCTTGCATAGATACAAATTGGTGCCGATGCCGGCGGTGGCGGTGATGCCGGTGGTGCGCAGTACATCCAAAATCATCTTCATGGCCAGCTCGCGCGCCGACAGTCCGTAGGTTTTCAAATAATGGGTCGCATCAATGAATACCTCATCGATGGAGTATACATGAATGTCCTCCGGCGCAATATACCGGAGATAAATCTGGTAGATGCGGGTGGAAACCTCCATATAATGCGCCATCTGCGGCGGTGCCACGATATAATCCAGCGCCAGCTCCGGTGTGCGCCGCAGCTCGTCCGCTTGGCAGGAGGTGCCATTCAGCCGCCGACCGGGCGCTGCGTGCCGACGCGAGGCGTTGATCTCTTTCACTTTTTGCACCACTTCAAACAGACGCGCCCGTCCCGGCACGCCATACGCCTTCAGCGCGGGGGAAACAGCCAGACAGATGGTCTTTTCGGTGCGGCTTTTGTCCGCTACCACCAGATGGGTGGTCATGGGATCCAGCCCGCGTTCCACACATTCGACCGAGGCATAAAAGGATTTCAGATCAATGGCAATATACACACGGTCGGACATCGCGGCACCCTCCTTCCAATGGTCGAACATTTGTTTGAAACCATTATACCACGCACCCGCGTTCATGGCAAGGGGAAATACGCACAAAAGCGTTGCCATAAATTTTCCTTTACAAATATTTCCACATTCGGTACAATACAAGTAAGGATAGGAGGGACAGCGGTGTTTGGACGAACATACACGTTTTTATCGGTCATGTTTTTGCAAAATTCGCATCCATATGTCTATCTGACAAAGAACAAGCACATGCGCATCAACGATGTGGTGCTGGTGCCAACCGCAACGGGGATTCAGCCGGCGATCGTGTGCGCTGTGCGGATGTGTAAAGCCAAAGCGGCACCGTATCCGGTAGAGCAGACACCTTATATTATAGGAAAAGCCACCCGCGCCCAAGCGAAGCCCTTTGCCGGAATGGATATGCGTCAACCAATCGACATCACCTTCAAAACAGTGGTGGTGAATGGACAACGCTTATCGGTGCGCACCAATTATTTTGAGCGCGAAGAGCTGCGTCGTCGTTATCGTCACGATGCCTTTCGGCGGGTGGTGGAAAGTGTGCCGTTGACCAAGGCGGAAATCGCTAAGGCAAAAGAGGAACAGTATCAACGCCGGCAGGCAGCCGACCGGCAAAAGGAATGGCAACGAAAGCAGCAAGAGGAAGAGCAGGAATTTCAGAATATGATGGAAGATCTGGATCAGTATAACTGACAATAGCAGGGGGGACAGTATATGGCGGATGACCGGACAAGTCCGCAACCAGAGCAAGAGAAACAGCCGGAACAGACGATTGTACTGTTTCCGGAACTGGTACAACTGAAAATGGAAGTGGAAAAGCTGCGAACAGAGGTTTCGATGTTGCTGTTGGAGCGGGACGAATTGATTCTGGTGGAATGTAAAAATATCGAAACTGCTTATGTGTTGGCGTTTGGCGGATTGGAGCACAAGGCCTTTGAATGGCATTGTCGGGTGCTTCGCCTAAAGCGTAAGATTGAACTCATTCAAGCCAAAATGAATCGACAGGAACAGGTGGACCTCTCCGCAGTTGAGCAGCAGCTGGACGAAGAATTCGCCAATTTCAAGCGCCAGCTGGAAGATCAGATACACCAAATGAACGAAGCGTTGGAACATAGCCGTGCACCGGCGCTGACACCGGAAGAAACCACGGAACTGAAGCATCTGTACCGGTTAATTGTAAAACAATTGCATCCCGATCTACACCCCGATATCACGCCGGAGCAGGTAAAATTGCTGCAAAACGCCATCACTGCCTACGAAAACGGCGATTTGCAGCGGCTTCGTATCATCAGCGGTATGCTGACAGAGCCGGTTGCGCCTATATCGGACGAGAACACGATGGTCAATCTCAAAAAAGAAAAGGAGCGTTTGATTGAGACTATTGCGGCCATACACGAAAAGATCGCCGCTGTCAAGGAGTCCTTTCCATATAACGCCAAAGAACTGTTGTCAGATCCGAAAAAAATGGAGGAGCATAAAGCGAGTCTGGAAGAATTGATTGAAGATTTGAAAGAAGCATACGATTATTATACCGACAAATGGAAAGAGATGGTGGGGTGATACCATGGCAGATCTGATCAAAACAGAGGGGAATGGTCTGATCGGACTGTTGCATGAGCAAGTGGGTGGACTGGCGATCCCAAAACCGTTTGAACGGGATATTTTTCTGTTCGACAGCCGCGTAGCAGGCACCACCCATGTGGAAGGTATTGATGAGCTGGAGCCCCACCTCCACGTAGAGGATCGTTTGAATTTTTATCGCGAACCGGATAATCCATACGATCCTCTGGCGATTGTGATCAAGACGACCGACGGCGTCAAAATCGGTTATGTGCCTCGGGCGGATAATGCGATTTTTTCACGGCTGATGGATGCCGGAAAACTGCTTTTTGGACGTATCACAGCCAAGGAATGGGTGGGGGACTGGCTGCAAATCCGGATACGCATTTTTTTGCATGAAGAATAAAAAGCCAACGGTCGTTTTCCGACCGTTGGCTTTTTTCGTGTATTGTGCTTATCTCTGCGCGGCGCGGCGCAATTGTTCCAGCTTATCGCTCATTAGCGCGATACCGGTGTCCACATCGTCCACATCGGCAACAGTGCGCTCCATCGGGCAAATGTCAGTGCCGTCGCGGTTGAGAATATGCTCCGCCAGCTCACCGTAATGCACGGTGATACCGCGATTTTCCAAAAACGCTTTGCCGCTTTTGGAAAGCGTTTGGGCGTATATCTCACACACACCGGCTTTGACAAACAGCATCGCCGCCGCCTTGCCGACTACGCGATCTGCCGCGGTATACCCGTGCAGATCCCGCCCCTCGCGTATCCATCCGAGCATCGGAGCCACCCCACGCTTGTCGCTGGTGAGAATATCCTCCCCTTTGCACAGCGCCAGTGTATGCCCCGCCAGATGAGTGATCGCTGTTTGCAGATCAGTCATGCGCGCCATCCTTTTTCAGCAGCTCGTTCAGCCCCATCACCAGCAGCGGCACCAGTACCGCCTGCAGCGCCAGACCGACAAATCCGGTTTGAATCTGACCCCAGATCATCGCGGGCGTGAACGGTACGATGCTTTGGAACACCGTCACCGCCAGCAGGAAGAATGCACGACCGCATACTTCCGCCAGTACCACTGCGGGGAACGCCATCCACGAGCGCTGTGCGATCTTTTGGGAGAACAGACCGGTGATCAGCGCAAACACCGCCAGCTCCGCCATCATAAACGGCAGCCGCGCAAACGCCGGCATCGGGGTGCCAACCGAAGAGGTGATCAGATAGCTGACCAGCGGCGCCATCAGCCCTACGCCCAACCCCCAGCGCCAGCCGAGCAGACATCCGCCCAGCAGCACCGGCAAATACATCGGCAGCAGCTTGACACCGGCTTCAGCGCCGATCGCCAGATGCGCCAGCTGCGGCAGCACTACCGCCAGCGCCACAACACCGGCGGCGATCAAGGCTTTCACTGTGATTTTCACGGACAGAGAAGCGTGTTTTCTTTCCAGTACATTTTCAATCATGATGGGACTCTCCTTTGTTAAAATATTGAGAAATGGTGTGCATACGCTGTTGTTGATCCACCTTGAACGGACAGCGACGGTTGCAGTGTCCGCAGCCAAGGCAGGCATCGGCGTTGATCGCCAGTTTGCTGTAATGGTCGTGTGCCATGTTGTCGCCCGCCAGCGACAGATCGTAGTATTTGTTGACCAGCCCCACATCAATGCCCGCCGGGCACGGTTCACAATGGTTGCAGTACACGCAGTTGCCCACCGCTGTCTGCGGGGTAAACGCGCCGATCACCGCATAATCGTTTTGCTCCGGTGTCGAATCGGGGAAGGTCAGCAGCTCGCGCAAATCGTTAAGACTGCGCACGCCGGGCACCGCCGTGAGCACCGCCGGACGATCCAGCACATATTGCAGGCACTGATTTTTGGTGAGCGCTTTGCGGAAAGGGGAGGTGTTGTCCGACAACAGCTGTCCGCCGTGGAACGGCTTCATCACCGAAATGCCGATCTGCTCCGCCTCGCACCGGCGGAACAGCGCGGCGCGCTCGCCGGTGGTGCCGATGCCGTATTCGTCGCCGCATTCCAGATCATACGCGGGGTTGATGGAAAACATCATCATATCCATCAGCCCGGTGTCGATCAGCCGGTTGGCGACCTGCGGCGTGTGGGAGGAAAACCCGATATGCCGCACCACGCCTTTGGCTTTCAGCTCTTTGACAAAATCAAAAATGCCGCTGTCGCGCAGATCGTCGATATCGCTTAACTCGTCCACGCAGTGCAAAAAGCCGAAATCCACATAATCGGTTTTGAGCTGCTCCAGCTCCCACGCAAAGGTGGATTGCACTTCTTTGAGGTTGCGCGACCAGCCGTATTCGCCGCTTTGATTGTAAACCGCGCCGAAATGCAGCTGAAAATACACCTTGTCGCGAACGCCCTCGATGGCGCGGCCAAACGGCGCATACACCGCCGCCCCACCGGCGCACAGATCAAAAAAGTTGATGCCATGCTCGATTGCCTGTCGCACCACCGCTTCGATCTCGTCCGGCGGAGTGTTTTGTATGCCGCCCATCCCCAGCCCCAGCGTGCTGATACGCTCCTCGCCGCGGGGCAGTTTTCGATAGGTCATCATTTCTTTTCAAACTCCTTCGCCACATCTTTGAGCAGCTGACGAATGGGCAAATGCTGCGGACATGCCTTTTCGCATTTCCCGCAAGCGATACAATCGGAGGCTTTGCCGTTGAGCTTGGTGTAGACTTCTTCATAATAATAATCGGCATTCCAGTCGTTGTAAAGCTTTTTCGTATTCAAGCAGGAAAAAAGATTGGGGATTTCAATATGCTTGGGACATCCGTCGGTGCAATAACGGCAAGCGGTGCAGGGAATCAGATGCTTGGAGTGGAAGATTTCGCAAACCTTCGCCACCGCCTGCTGCTCGGTTTCGTTCAGCGGCTGAAAATCTTGCATATACGACAGGTTATCCTGCATTTGCTGCATATTGCTCATGCCGGAAAGCACCATGAAAATGCCGTCAAATCCGGCGGCAAACCGAATGGCATAGCTGGCAGGGCTGCCGCCGTGCAGATCGTCCAGCACCTTTTTGGCATCTTCCGGCAGATTGACCAGATTGCCGCCCTTGACCGGTTCCATCACAATGACCGGCTTGCCGTGCTTGCGACATACCTCGTAGCACAGCCGCGACTGCACCGCCGGATCGTCAAAATCAAGATAGTTCAGCTGGATCTGTACCGCCTCGATCTGCGGATACGCCGTCAAAATCTCGTCCAGCACCTCGGCTTTGTCGTGGAACGACAGTCCCACATGCCGGATCTTGCCTTCGGCTTTCAGTTCAAACGCCTGCTCATAGGCGCGGCAGCGTTTGTATTTTTCAAAAATATCCTTGCTTTGCGCGTGCATCAGATAAAAATCGAAATAATCCACCCCGCAGGATTCCAGCTGTTTTTCAAACAGTGGACGCACCTCTTCCTCTGTATGAAACAGAGCGGTGGACAGCTTGTCGGTCAAAATAAAGCTGTCGCGCGGGTAGCGTTTGGCAATGCAGTCGCGGATAGCGGTTTCGCTTTGCCCGCCGAGATACACCCGTGCGGTGTCAAAATAGTTGAATCCCTGCGCCATGTATTCGTCCACCATTTTGGTGAACTCGGCGTAGTCCACTTTGTCACCATCCATGGGCAGCCGCATACAACCGAAGCCGAAATTCTTCTTGACATTTTCAAATTCGCTCATGTCTTTCGTTCCTTTCTGTGTATAATATGATCATAGGCAACCGGAGCATTGTCGCGCTGTGTCGCCGTTGCCCTCATTATATACCTTGAAGTCGACTCTAAGTCAAGAGGAAAATGGCAATTTTCTGTACAATATCGTACGGCATTTTGATGCCGTTCTCGCTTGCAAATTTCGCTGGATTGTGGTATGGTCATGTTGCGAAATACATAGAAGTAAGGAAAACATTTATGCTGAACATTATCATTTGTATCATCGCCGGTTTGGGAGCCGGCTTGGGCACCGGCTTTGCCGGTATGAGCGCGGCGGCAGTCATCAGCCCGATGCTCATTACCTTTTTACATATGGATCCGTATATGGCGGTCGGCATCGCGCTGGCCAGCGATGTGCTTGCCAGCGCGGTTTCAGCTTACACATACGGCAAAAACAAAAATCTCGACATCAAAAACGGATTGATTATGATGCTGGCGGTGCTGTGTTTCACAATGGTGGGAAGCTATGTCGCCAGTGTGGTACCCAAAACGACCATGGGCAATTTCTCCGTTTTTATGACGCTGCTGTTGGGCGTTAAGTTTATTGTCAAACCGGTTGTGGAGCCCAAAAAACGTTTTTCCTCCGCCACCGCCGGACAAAAAGCGGTACGCTCGGTACTTTGCGGTGCGATGGTGGGTTTTATCTGCGGCTTTGTGGGCGCTGGCGGCGGTATGATGATGCTGCTGGTGCTTACCTCCGTGCTGGGGTATGAGCTGAAAACCGCCGTGGGCACCAGCGTGTTCATCATGAGCGCTACTGCGCTCACCGGTGCCATCAGCCATTTTTCCATCGGCGGCGCGCCGGATTGGCAGGCGCTGGTGGTTTGCGTTATCAGCACACTGGTGTTCGCCCAAATCGCCGCGTTGTTCGCCAACAAATCGCAGCCCAAAACGCTCAACCGTATCACCGGTGCCATTCTGGTGCTGCTGGGGGCATCGATCCTCGTCGTAAATTACTTGGGCTAAAGTGAGCAGCAGATGCTATATTGAAAGGATGAACAAAAGTGGATGCTTTTTTTAAATTTTTGATCCGGCCGAACACGATCGTCAGTATCGCGTTGGTGATAGCGGCAGTCGTGGTGTGGCAGCTGGTGCGCGTGATGTATAAACGCCACACGGCAGCGGGAAAAGCTAAGGGCGAACGAGCAACGCTGATGCGTGTGTTGTTTGGCGTTTTACGCTTTTTGATCGTTGCCGGCACGCTGCTGATGGTGCTGCAAATCAACGGCGTGAATGTGACCTCGGCGGTAGCCGGACTGGGATTGTTGAGCGCTATCGTCGGCTTGGCAATACAGGATATTCTAAAGGATGTCATTATGGGCATCCACATTATGACCGATCATTTCTTTTCGGTGGGGGATGTGATACGATACGGTGATATCGAAGGGGTAGTGACCGGCTTCACGATGAAGTCGACCACGGTGCGCAGTACATTTGATGGCACCATCACCACCATCTGCAATCGCAACATTTCACAGATCACCAAGCTGCCGCCCTCGCTGATGGTGGATATTGATCTGCCGCTGTCTTATGACGAGGATTTCCGCAAAGTGAATGTGGTGCTGCAAGCGGCCTGTGACAAGATCGGGAAACTGGAGGGCATCGACCGGAGCATCTACAAAGGAACACAGGAATTTGCGCCGTCCGCGATTGTCTATAAGCTGCGGTTTTATTGTCCACCGGAAACCAAATATGACCGCACCCGTGAGGCGATTCAGCTGCTGCAGCGCGAGCTGGATGCCGCCGACATCCATATTCCGTATAACCAACTGGATGTGCACACCGTGGCGTGAGGAAATGCCGTAAGGGGAGGGGCGCTTTTGTTGAAGAAGTTCTATTTTCGGTTAAAGGTGTTCTATGCGGTAGCTGCCGCGTTTCTTGCTGTTTTGTTCGTCCTCACTTGTGTTTATAATATTCCGAAAGGCGATGGACAACCGATACTGCTCATGTTGCTGGCGCTTGTCGGAATCAGCGCCATAGCGATTGGCATTTTGCTGTATTACAGAAATGTTGTTGTGGATATCTCCTTTGATAACGTCGATACCATTGTAAAAACGAATAGTCATGTTTACCGTTTGCCGAGTGTCAATTTTACCGAAATCAACGATGCAAAATCGGTGGCAAAAATATATCTTTTGTATTCTGATGAAAAGGGAAGTCGGAGGTTTGTTTTTCAAAAAAGATATTCGCCTTTTCGCTCCTATTCGTTGAATATGGATGAGATGAAAAAGCACATGACATCGGCTATTTTTAAGGTATCTTGAATGGCAGATACACACAGATGAACATTTAGTGTCAAACACAGCGTGTGAATCTGAAACAAGCTGCCGGGGCAGGAAGCACCCGCTCTTTATAGCTTGAAAAAATGTTTTGCTTTACCGTTTACAAACTGGATGATAGGTCCGGAGATGACAATTGTAATGATGGTGCACACACCGAATGTTCCGCCAAGCAGAACTCCTGTAACCACCATTAACCCATCCAATACCATGCGAACATTTTTGACCTGCCAGTGATTCTTCTCCGCTAATGCGAAAGTTACGGCTTCGTATGACCCTCTTCCCAAAGATGCCGCAGCATACAATCCTGTCCCAACCGCAAATAAAATTACACCCAGCAGCATAATAAGCAAGTTGAGCCACACATACTTGCTGTATAGGTGACAGGAGGAAAACAATTCTACACAGGCGCTGTACACGATTTGATACAGAATGGTTCCTATGTGAATTTGTGAACGATCGTATATTGCAGCAAAGAGAATCATCACAATCGCTACTACAAACGATGCCATTCCGATACTCATATGAAAAGTGGTGGAAAGCCCCTGCCACAGAACAGCAAGGGTGGCACCGCCAAACCCGGCGTATAGTGCAAGGGTAATACCATATGCAGCTATGATGGAGCCAACGACGATTATGATCAGCTTTTTTAATAAGTTTTTTGACATCTTTTTTTCGCCTTCTCTGACGGATTGTCCACGAATTGTGTCCAGTTTATCATAAAAACGAAGGGTGGACAAGAAGCATCAACATACTATCTCATTTTGATGGGATTACACCGAAAAAAGCCTGCCGTGTATTCGGCAGGCCTTTTTCGTTAATGCGGCAAATATTTTTTCTTTACAACAATGCATCCGATAATGGCACCAACCAAAGCAAAGGGGGCCACTCTGACAAACAGAAACTCAAAAGCGTGGTAAAAGGTTCCGACCACTGCGGTTTCAGGATCGTTAAAATCCCAATGAAGATATGGACTGGGGAAGGCAATGAAAAATGCGAAGAACAGGACGATTATGGCTGCCAACGAAAACAGGAGCCAATATAGCACCTTCCATTTTCGCAGCTTTCTTTTGGCAAGCTGCAGGTTGATCACTTCCAGCTTTTCTGCAATCACTTTCAAATCGTCAGTGGGGGACTCTGTGACCGTTTCTCCCAACAATGTGCTGACAGGCGTTTCGAGCACCTCCGAAATCGAAATCAGCATATCCGCATCCGGAACCGATAGCCCTTGTTCCCATTTGGAGATGGTCTGTCTGACCACATGTACTTTGATGGCCAGCTCCTCTTGCGAAAGACCTTTGGCTTTTCTGATGGCTTTCAGATTATCACTTAGCATCAAGCTCTCACTCCTTTCACCGGAATTGTATCGCAAAAAGCGCGTTGCTCAAAGCAACGCAAATGAACATTGCGCCATTTCAAATATTTCGCTCATTTAAAAGCCATTCTTTTGCCGGTTCAATGCCATCAAAAAATTTGATTGCAAAACCGTGCCCATATAATATTTTTTTAAGTTTTTTACAGGAAAGTCCGTCTGCCCCCACAAAAGCCACACGCATAAATTGTTTGCCGGGTTTAATGAGTGCGTCTGCTATTTCTGAGATCAATTGTTCCGTAATAATGGTTTCGTCGAGGACAAAGGTGATATATCCCGGAGAGGATGGACGACGAAATATGGCCGTATCCCTGCGTAGCTTTTGGATGGCAAGCTCGGTATATTGGTATATTCCGTCCAGATGCTCAAACCATATTTCTCCACCGGCAAAAGGGAGAATAAATGATTTTTTTCTTACGCCCGGTAATTCATCGGGATGTTTATCGGCACATCCCGATGTGTATCTCAACTTATCTTTTTTTATAAACATGGTTTATCTCCGTCATAACAAATTTTATTTTTGTAATCTCAACGCCTGTATCCTATGCCAGTATCGCTTTTTTATGATTTTAATCGTTAAGCATACTTATAATATCATTATATAAGATTTCGAGCAATAAATTATATAAAAAAGCCCACCGTAATTCTATCAAAATTACGGTGGACTTATATGGCGGAGACGGAGAGATTCGAACTCTCGTGCCCGTTAAGGCAAACGCATTTCGAGTGCGCCCCGTTATGACCACTTCGATACGTCTCCATATAACCGTCCGACGCGGTCTGCACCGGACGGTTTCTTATTATATCGGAAAAAAGCAGATTTGTCAACCGGTAAATCAGAAAAGGCGCTGTGAAAAAGCAGAAAACCCGCACGAAAAGGGGGGAACTTGCCTTGCACCAATTGCGTGATGGGCGTTATGACTCGCAAAAAGCGTGCTCTTCACGCGCAAAATGTTGTGCGGCGGTGCATAATCGTCCGGTTACAAGAGATAGTAATGGTGTTGCCATAAAAGGCGAAACGGCTGATTTCGCTTAGCGGACTTTGGCAGAACGCCCGGCATTGTTTGTCCGTGCAAGCGTCAAATTGGACGAAAGATACAAAAAAGTTGAAATTTCGACAGACCAATGCTATACTATCCCCAAGGGGAGGTGCCGCTTGCGTTGGCCTGTGCGTAGGAGGTAACCAGTATGAAAACAGGCAAAAGAGTGTTGAGCATGGCAGCGGTGCTGGCGATCGCTGCCACATCCGCAGTGACGCTGACCGCTTGCAGCGGGAGCAAAACCGACACCACCACCATCCGGTATCTGAACTTTAAGCCCGAGATTGCGGACAAATACAAAGAGCTCGCGACGGCTTGCGAGAAGGAAACCGGGGTCAAGGTGGTGGTCGAAACTGCCGCCAACAACAAATACGAAGAAACCCTGACCGCCAAAATGTCCACCGACGAAGCCCCAACGCTGTTTCAGATCAACGGCCCCAAAGGCTACGCCAACTGGAAAGACTATTGCGCCG
The DNA here is from genome assembly GCA_900547105.1 of uncultured Oscillospiraceae bacterium. Taxonomy (GTDB): domain Bacteria; phylum Bacillota; class Clostridia; order Oscillospirales; family Acutalibacteraceae; genus UMGS1474. The sequence goes on from URFL01000001.1 coordinate 126,792, forward strand.
ATCTGTCGGATTCAAAGCTGTACCAGCATCTGACCGACAAGTCACTGGCGGTCACCGGATCGGACGGCAAGGTCTATGGCATCCCCTATGTGGTTGAGGGTTATGGTATTGTGTACAATGCCGCGATCACGGATCGCTATTTCGCTCTTGCGGACAAGACGACGCCGTATGCATCCATGGCGGAGATCAACAACTTTTCCAAGCTGAAGGCACTGGTCGAGGATATGCAAAAGCACAAAAGTGCGCTGGGCATCGACGGTGTGTTCGCTTCCACCTCGTTGAAAGCGGGGGAGGATTGGCGCTGGCAGACCCATCTGGCGAATGTGCCCATCTACTACGAATGGAAAGCCAACGGCGTGGATCTGACCTCGGATGCCACCAAAACCATCGCCTTTCAATACGCCGACCAGTTCCGCAACATCTTTGATCTGTATCTCAACAATTCCGTGGTGGATCGCAAAACCGTGGGCACCAAAACGGTGATGGATTCCATGTCCGAATTTGCGCTGGAAAAATGCGCAATGGTGCAAAACGGCAACTGGGCGTGGGCGCAGATCAGCGGTGTTTCCGGCAACAAGGTGAAAGCCGACAACGTGAAATATCTGCCCATCTACACCGGGATGGACGGAGAAGAAGCACAGGGCTTGTGCGTGGGCACCGAAAATTTCTATGCCATCAACGCCAAAGCCTCCGCCGAACAGCAAAAAGCCGCCAAAGAGTTTATTTACTGGATGTTCTCCAGCGACAAAGGCAAAGACTATGTGACGCATCAGTTTGGCTTTATCGCACCGTTTGACACCTTTGGCGACGATGAGCATCCGGATGATCCGCTTGCCAAAGAGGTGCTCGCCTGGATGAACAAGGACGGCGTATCGTCCATCCCCTGGAACTTTACCATTTTTCCCTCGCAAACCTTTAAGGATAGCTTTGGCGCATCGCTGCTGAAGTATGCCCAAGGCACCAAGGACTGGAAAACCGTGAAAGACGATATGGTGCAAAGCTGGTCGCGCGAAAGCGAAGCGGCCGCCGGATAACGCCATGGGTTCACCAATGTGAGGGAAAGGGCTGAATCGTGTTGTGAGAAAAACGCTGCGTCCGTATTTTCCACTGTTCTTGTTGCCGACCCTGCTGGCGTTTGTGATGGCGTTTATCATTCCGTTCGTCATGGGCGTGGGGCTGTCGTTCACCAGCTTCACCACGGTGGACAGCGCCCGCTTTGTGGGGGTGGATAACTATATCAAGGCGTTTGCCGCCGACAGTGGATTCTTGTATTCGCTCGGGTTTACCACGCTGTTCACCATCGTGTCGGTGGTGACGGTGAATGTGCTGGCGTTTGTGCTGGCACTGTTGTTAACGCGCGGTATCCGGGGAACCAACCTGTTTCGTTCCATCTTTTTTATGCCCAATCTGATCGGCGGCATCGTGCTTGGATATATTTGGAACCTGCTGATCAACGGCGTGCTGGCGACCGCCGGCGTGGACATCACCTATAAAGCGGAATACGGCTTTTGGGGGTTGGTGATCCTCACAAACTGGCAGCTGATCGGGTATATGATGGTGATCTATATCGCCGGGCTGCAAAACATCCCCGGCGACCTGACCGAAGCGGCAGCGATCGACGGCGCCACGCCGCTGAAAACGCTGCTGCGTGTCAAGATTCCGCTGGTGATGCCCTCCATCACCATTTGTACCTTTTTAACGTTGACCAACTCGTTCAAAATGTTCGACCAAAACCTGGCGCTGACCGCCGGTGCTCCCGAAAAAGCCACCCAAATGCTGGCGCTGAATATTTACGACACCTTTTATGGGCGCATCGGCTGGCAAGGCGTGGGGCAGGCCAAAGCGGTGATCTTCTTTATCATTGTGGCGATCGTGGCGTTTATTCAACTGCGCGTCACCCGCAGCAGGGAGGTCGAGCAGTGATGACAAAACCAAAAAACGCGGGTCAAACGCTGATTTGGGTGATTCTGTGTCTGCTGGCGGTGCTGTTTTTGGCGCCGATCCTGTTGGTGGTGGTCAACTCGTTCAAATCGCGGTTGTATATCTCCAGCGAGCCGTTCCGGCTGCCCAACGCCGACACCTTTGTGGGATGGGAAAACTATTTAAGCGGGCTTAGCTCCTCCGGCTTTTTGGCGGCATTTGGCCGTTCGCTGTTTATCACCGTACTGGCGGTGCTGCTGATCGTGGTGGGCACCTCCATGACGGCGTGGTATATCGTGCGGGTGAAAAGCCGGCTGACCAAGGTGCTGTACTATCTGTTTGTGTTCAGCATGATCGTGCCGTTCCAAATGGTCATGTTCACCATGACCTATGTGGTGCACCAGATTCATTTTAACAATCTGCTTGGCATCGTGCTGGTGTATCTGGGGTTCGGCGCGGGACTGTCGGTATTTATGCTGTGCGGGTTTATCAAAAGCATCCCACTGGAAATTGAAGAAGCCGCCACCATCGACGGCTGCAACCCTGTTCAAACTTTTTTTCTGGTTGTGATGCCGATTTTGAAACCCACCGCCATCACGGTGGCGATTCTCAACGCCATGTGGATATGGAACGACTATCTGCTGCCGTATCTGGTGCTGGGCACCGACCGCAAAACCATTCCGGTCGCAATCCAGATCGCGATGCAGGGTGCCTACGGTGCCACCGATTACGGCGGACTGATGGCTATGCTGGTGCTCGCGATCATCCCGATCGTGATCTTCTATTTGTCCTGCCAAAAATATATTATCAAAGGGGTTATTGCCGGCGCGGTCAAAGGATAGCGCGGCGGCAAAGCCACTGCTGTAACCAAAGGATGTGATCGTCATGGAACAACATCGCGCCAGCGGCGTGCTAATGCATCTCTCGTCGCTGCCGGGTGATACCGGTATCGGCACCATGGGGGCTGCCGCGTATGCGTTTGTGGACTTTTTGCAGCGCGCCGGTCAAACCTATTGGCAAATTCTGCCGGTGTGTCCCACCAGTTACGGCGATTCGCCGTACCAGAGCTTTTCCACCTTTGCGGGCAATCCTTATTTCATTGACCTGCAGTTGCTGTGCCGTGACGGCTTCCTGACGCCGGACGAATACCGCGCGGTGGATTGGGGCGCGGATGAAACCGATGTGGACTACGGGCTGCTGTACAAACGGCGGCACGAGTTGTTTGCCACCGTGTGGGAACGGTTCCGGTTGGGCCCTCCGGCGGACTTTCGCGCCTTTTGCGACAAAAACGCCTTTTGGTTGGACGATTATGCGTTGTTTATGGCAATCAAGGATGCCCACGGCGGCGTGGCATACTCCCACTGGGAGGACGACATCCGCACACGCCAGCCGGCGGCGGTGGCGATGTGGCGGGTAAAGTGTGCCGAACGGGTGCAGTATTATCAAATGCTGCAATATTTCTTCTTTAAGCAATGGTTCGCCCTCAAGCATTACGCCAACCGGCACGGGGTGCGCATCATCGGTGATCTGCCCATCTATGTGGCGGAGGACAGTGCCGATGTGTGGGCAGATCCGCGCCAGTTCCGACTGGACAGCGATCGCCGCCCGGTGGAGGTCGCGGGGTGCCCGCCGGACGATTTTTCCGCCGACGGCCAGCTGTGGGGCAACCCGGTGTACGATTGGGCATATATGCGCCGCACCCGCTACCGCTGGTGGATGCAGCGCTTATCGATGAGCCTCGCCATCTATGATGTGATCCGCATTGACCATTTTCGCGGGTTTGATTCGTATTATTGCATTCCGTATGGCGCCAAAAATGCCAAGCGGGGCGTGTGGCGCAATGGCCCGGGCATGCATCTGTGGAACGCGGTGCGCCGCCGGTTGGGCGATCTGCCGGTCATCGCCGAAGACCTTGGGTTTATGACCGACAGCGTGCGTCAAATGGTAGCAGACAGTGGTTTCCCGAATATGAAGGTGCTGCAATTTGCGTTTGATGCCGCGGGCGAAAGCGACCATCTGCCGCACGCGTACCACCACAATAGCGTGGTGTACACCGGTACCCACGACAACGACACCATCCGCGGTTGGATAGGGGAGACCAAGGAGGCCGATCTTGCCTTTGCTATGGATTATTTGCAGGCGGCAGACGAAGAGCAGCTGCCGACGCAGATGATGCGCGCGGCGATGGCGAGCGTGTGCGATATCTGTATTTTGACCATGCAGGACCTGCTTGGTCTGGGGGCGGAAGCCCGCATGAACACTCCCTCCACAGTGGGGGAAAACTGGCGCTGGCGGGCACGAGCCGAGCAGATTACGCCCGAGATTGCGGATCGTCTGGCGGAGCTGACGCGTTTGTATGGGCGCGCCCCCGCCGCGGCGCACAAGGAGGATGACCATGAGTGAATTGAAACAGGCGATCGAGCTGTTCGCCAAAGCCGACCATCACAAGCGGGTGGATCAACTGAATCCCCAGCAGCTGCACGACGCGGTTTCCAAAGCGGTGATGGCACAGATCGCGGACGATTGGGAGCGCTCCCGCGCCGCCCATGCCGCCACCCGCCGCGCATTTTATCTGTCGGCGGAGTTTTTGGTGGGGCGCGCCATCTATAACAATCTGTTGTGTACCGGGCTGCTGGACGAGGTAGGGGACATCCTGCAACAGGACGGCGCGGACATATCCCGTCTGGAAGAGGTGGAGGATGCCGCGCTGGGCAACGGTGGCTTGGGACGGCTGGCTGCATGTTTTCTGGATAGTGCCGCCACCATGAGCCTGCCGCTGGATGGCTATGGGATCCGCTACCGCTTTGGTTTGTTCCGGCAATATTTGCAGGACGGTTTTCAAAAAGAGGCAGTAGACGATTGGGCACGCTATGGCGATCCGTGGTCGGTGCGGTGCGATGCGGATGCGCTCACGGTGGAATTTGCCGATGGCAGCGTGCGCGCGGTGCCGTACGATATGCCGATCATCGGTTACGGCGGGCGGCATATCTCCACCTTGCGGCTTTGGCAGTGCGAGCCGATGGAGCCGTTCGATTTCGATGCATTTAACGACCAGCGTTACGACAAATCGGTGCGGCAGAAAAACCGCGCGGAGGATATTTCGCGGGTGCTGTATCCCAACGATACCACCCCGGCGGGCAAGCTGCTGCGGCTGAAACAGCAATACTTTTTCTGCAGCGCCTCGCTGCAGGATATCCTGCGGCGGTATAAAGCGCGCTTCGGCAACGATTTTTCGCATCTGCCGGAGGCGATCACCGTCCAGCTGAACGACACCCATCCAGTTATCTCCATTCCGGAGTTGATCCGTCTGCTGATGATGGAAGAGGTGGATTTCGATACCGCGCTGGATATGGCGCGGCGGGTGTTCAACTATACCAACCATACCATCATGCAGGAAGCGTTGGAAAAGTGGGATATGAAGATCGTGCGGCGGGTGTCGCCCGCGATCGCCACCATCATCACTGCGATCAACCGCCGGTTCAAAGCTGAACTGGCGGCAAAAGCGGTGCCGGAATCGGATTATCCGCAGCTGATGATTCTGCAAAACGGCACGGTGCATATGGCGTATCTGGCGTGCTGGTGCTCTACCTATATCAACGGTGTGGCGGAAATCCACACCGACATTCTCAAGCGTGACGTGCTGAAATGCTGGTACGCGCTGTATCCCGAAAAATTCCAGAACAAAACCAACGGTATCACCCAGCGTCGCTGGCTGGCGTTGTGCGACCCGGCGCTGTCGGCGCTGATTACCGAGCTGCTGGGCAGCGATAGCTGGATCACAGACCTAAAGCAGCTGCAAGGTCTATCCCTTTACAGTGACGATAAAGCGGTGCTGGATCGCTTTTTGGCGGTCAAACAGCAGAACAAACAACGCCTCGCCGACTATATCCGGTGGCACGATGGCATTGCCATCCGCTCGGATGCCATTATGGATGTACAGATCAAGCGCCTGCATGAATACAAGCGCCAGCTGCTGAACATCCTGTGCATTTTAGAGTTGTATTTTGAAATCAAAGATGGCAAGTTAAAAGACTTTACACCAACGACCTTCTTGTTTGGCGCCAAATCCGCCCCCGGCTATTTCCGTGCCAAAGCCATCATCAAGCTCATTAACGCCGTGGCGGAGCTGATCAACAGCGACGAGCAGGCACGGCAGGTGATGCAGGTCGTATTTGTGTCGGATTACAATGTGTCCTATGCTGAAAAGATCGTGGCGGCGGCGGATGTATCGGAACAAATTTCGACCGCCGGCACCGAAGCCTCCGGCACCGGCAATATGAAGCTGATGCTGAACGGCGCGGTCACGCTGGGCACCTACGATGGCGCCAATATCGAGATCGTGCGCGAAGCAGGGGAGGAAAACAACTATGTGTTTGGTGCGCGGGTGGAAGAGATCGACCGTATCCGCGCCACCTATCGCGCCCGCGATTACTACGAGCGTGATGCCCGCATCCGGCGCTGTCTGGACGCGCTGGTGGACGGCACGCTGGACGATGGCGGCACCGGTATGTTCCGTGAGTTGTATACCTCACTGCTGGACGGTGCCTCGTGGCACGAGCCGGATCACTATTTCCTGCTGTTGGATTTCGACGATTTCCTGAAGAAAAAGATGCGCGTCAACCGCGACTATACCGACCGGTACGCCTTCGCTAAAAAGCAGTGGCTCAACATCTGCAACGCGTGGAAATTCTCGTCCGACCGCACCATTGCGGAATACGCAGCGGATATCTGGAAAATCGCACCGGTTTGATTCCCGGCAACACAAAGCCCGACAGAAGCATTGCTTCTGTCGGGCTGTTTTATGCTATAAGATCACAAGTTGGGGTCGGGAACCACCTGCGCGGGCTTGACCTCGAGCAGCGCAGGATTTTCCAAATACGAGCGAAACCGGCGGAACGCCGACGCAAAATAGCTGCCGGAGCAGATGCGCTCGTCCATCACCACGCCCAGCGGCATGCATTTTTCCAGCACCACTTGTCCGTCCACCGTTTTGGGCACCTCGCGAAAGTTGCCAATGGTGACAAATACGCTGGTGGTGCCGAAATCGTAGCAGTGGTGGTAAATGTGATTAGTTTTGATGCTGGCGAGATTGCTGATCGCCAGACTGATGTGGAACGGGCTGGCATCGATCACGCTTTTGGGCAGCAGCCCGTGCTTGTCCAGCCATTTAAAAAAGCATACGCCAAAGCGCAGCAACCCGGGAATGCTGAGCAGGGTATGGATCAGCTGTTCGGTGCTGTTGTTGCTGTCCACCTGGCGGTTTTTCTCTATGTAGGCGTTGATCTTGTCGTTGACCTCCGAAAGGGTGTCGTCCATCTCCAAATAGATTTTGGACATGATGCCGTGGTGAGCGTCGCCTGCCTTCAACACCACCATGCCAACGGCAAATTCCTTGCGCGCGTAAAACCGTTTGTTTACCACAAACCGGTTCAGCTCCGGAAATTCCGCTGCGGTGCGCACATATGCCGCCATCAACAGCGCCATGTGGCTGACCCATCGACCCTCTCGCCGCAGCTGGTGCCGGTAATCCTCCATCGGCTTCAACGGAATGTCGATGGTGATCATGTTCATCGAGTCGCTGCGTTTGTCCATGATGTGCGCCGCCACCTGATACATGGCGTCGGTTCCCTTTAGCTTGTACCCGTCTTTTCTCATGATGTTGCGTCCTTTGTTTTCCCGTCTTGTTGTGCCCGCTGCAGCGCCTGCATCGGTGCTGCCAGCGCGTGATAAAAATCCAGCGTGTGGAACCCGCGTCCCAACTGCGCCAGCAAAAAATGCTCACAAATATCCGACAGTGCCTGGCCGTCCTCGGGCGGCAGCGCGAAAAAGAAGCATTTTTCAAGCGGTGAATACAATATGTGCCGCATCGCCGCCAAAACCGACGGAGACAATGGCTGATACCCCGCGGGCGGCGAGCAATTGGCACATACCAGCGTGCCCTCTGTGGGGGAAAACGCAATCGGTACCCCCTCCACCGTGCCGCAGGAGCGGCAGCCGGTCAGATCCGGCATGAAACCGCCCAGCGCCAACAGCCGCAGCTCGGTCACCGCTTTAATTTGGGAAATTGCATATTTGCCGCCGCCCAACAGATGCAGTGCGTTGAGCATCAGCCGCAGCCAGTCGCCCGCTTCCTCTTCGCGGGGGGCGAGCAGCCCGGCTACCTCGCAAAAATATTGCGCCGCCGCCAGCCGTTCCACATCGGCCCGCAGATCGAAGAATACATGCAGCGGCTCCGCCTCGTCGATGATGTATTTCTCCCGCCCTTTGTACAGCGTCAGACGGGAATAGGTGAGCAGCTGGGTCGCCGAAGCGTTACGGCTTTTGATGCGCTGGGCGCCCCGCGCCGAAGCGCGCACCACACCGCAATCCTTGGTCAGCGCCGTCACAAACCGATCCGACTCACCGATATTGTTGTTTTCCCGAATAATCAGGGCGTCGGTCGTCAACCGCATACGCAGCCGTCTCCTTTGCGATGGGGGCGGGGGATTGGTAAATGTCCACCCCGCGATACCGCAGGTAATCTTCCACCCGTCCGGTTTTTAAAAATGCTTCCCACAGGGATTGTTCGTTCGGCATAGCGCCCATCTCCTTTGGCTTGTTTGTTCTTAGCATAAGCCAAAAGCGGAGCGCCATTCCTGTCGATCCCTTCCGGGAGAAATTGGCAATTACTCTTTATATCCAAAGCTGCCCAGCAGCCCTTGGCGATTGCGCCAGTCCTCTTTCACCTTGACCCAGCACTGCAAATTCACCTTGGCATCGAACAGCTTTTCCATCTCTACCCGCGCCTGTGACGCGATCTGCTTGAGCATCGCGCCGCGTTTGCCGATCACCATGCCCTTGTGGCTTTCGCGTTCGCAGTAGATGTACGCTTCCATATCCAAAATCGGTCCTTTTTCGGTGTCGCGCTCTTTCATGGATTCGATCACCACCGCGATGCCGTGGGGGATTTCCTGCCGCAGCAGATGCAGCATCTGCTCGCGGATCAGCTCCGCCGCCAGCACCCGTTCCGGCTGGTCGCTCACCATATCGTCGGGAAAAAAGTGGGGGCTGTCAAAGGTGTATTTTTTCAGTTCCTCCAGCAGCTCGTCCAGCCCCTCGCCGGTGACCGCCGATACCGGTAACACACCGTCAAAGGCATACACCTCCTGCCACTGGGCAATGCAGGCAAGGATAGCGCTTTTGTCGGTCAACGTGTCGATTTTGTTGATGACCAGCAGCGCGGGCAGCTTTTGTTTGGCAAATTGCTCCACCAGCGACTGTTCCTCCGGCCGGATCTCCCGACCGGCTTCCACCACCAGCATCGCCGCGTCCACGCCGGACACCGCATCGCCGATGGATTTTACCATAAAATCGCCCAGCCGGGTGCGGGGACGATGGTTGCCGGGAGTATCCAAAAACACCAGTTGCGTTTCCTCTTTGGTCCACACGCCCATAATGCGGTTACGGGTGGTTTGCGGCTTGTCCGAAACGATTGCCACCTTGCGCCCCACCATTTTGTTCAGCAGCGAGGATTTGCCCACATTGGGGCGACCGACAATGGCGATAAACGCCGATTTGGTATTGCTTTGCGACATAGTTTTCTCCATTCTGTCCATTACTTGGAAATCTTTTTATCAGACGGCTCATACGAGCGAAACACCAGCCATCCTGCGACCGGCAGCGATGCTGCCAGTCCGATCGGCTTCCAGATATGCACGGCAAAATCCTGTCCCAGCCGCACAAAGCCGTCGGCGCGCACAAACAACGCCGCGCCGACGCCGATCGCCGCCAGCGCACACAGCAAAACAGCCCCCGCCGCCACATCTTTCGCAACGCGAGCTGTTTCACATCGTTTGCCAACCAGATCTACCGCGTTTTCGATCGCCGTGTTCACCGCCTCCGCCGCTATCACCAACCCGATGGTCAGCGCGAGCAGCGCCCATTCCCCGCGTGACACGAGAAAATAGGGCGCCAGCAGCAGCACATACACCGCTACCGCGGTATGTACACGAAAATTCCGTTCCCGCCGCAGGCAGATGCCAATGCCGCGGAACGCGTACACGAATCCCCGCGCAAACGCACTCATTGCGCGTCGTCACCGGGCAGCACATAGCTGCCGCCGCGCGGCAGACCCACCGCCTGCATCACAATTTCTTCTTTTTCACGCATCCGCACCGCTTCCAATCCGCCGTTCACATGGTCGTATCCCAGCAGATGCAGCATGGAATGCACCGTCAGATAGCCGACCTCGCGCTGCAGCGAATGACCGTATTGCTCCGCCTGGAAAGTGGCCTGCTCCATCGACAGCACAATATCGCCCAGCAGCTTGGCACCGGTTTCCGGGTTGACATCGTACACACCGTTTTCGCCGAGCGGGAAGGACAGCACATCGGTGGGTGCGTCAATTTTCCGGTGCTCGCGGTTGATGGCGCGAATCTGGTCGTTGTCCACCAGCGACACATCCACCTGCGCCGAGCCTTCAAACTGCTCCTCCTGCAGCACCGCATGACAGCAGCGGCGAATCAGCAGCCGGATACCGGTGGGGATTTTGATGGATTTTTGTTTGTTTTCAATTACGACTTTGATTTTTTCCATAGTTCTTATGGCGCTTCCCTTCATCATATTTTTCGTACGCCTGAATGATCCGCTGAACCAGCTGATGACGCACGACATCTTTTTCGTTAAACAGGTTGATGGAGATATCCTCCACTCCCTTTAGAATACGCATGACCTCTTTCAGCCCGCTTTTGCGTTCGCCCGGCAGGTCGATCTGGGTGACATCGCCGGTGATCACCATTTTGGAGTTGAATCCCAAACGGGTCAAAAACATCTTCATCTGCTCGGGTGTGGTGTTTTGTGCCTCGTCCAAAATGATGAAGCTGTCGTCCAGTGTGCGACCGCGCATATACGCCAGCGGTGCCACCTCAATGTTGCCCCGCTCCATATACTTGTTATAGGTTTCGCTGCCCAGCATATCGAACAGCGCGTCATACAGCGGTCGCAGATACGGGTCCACCTTGGATTGCAGATCGCCGGGCAAAAAGCCAAGACTTTCGCCGGCTTCCACCGCCGGGCGCGTCAGAATGATGCGGTTGACTTCCTTGGCGCGGAAAGCGCTTACCGCCATGGCGACCGCCAGATAGGTTTTGCCGGTGCCGGCGGGACCGACGCCCAACACAATGGTGTTGTCGCGGATGGCTTCCACATACTTTTTTTGCCCTAACGTTTTGGGTTTGACCGGCCGCCCCTTGGCGGTGATGCAGATGCTGTCCGATGACAGCTGCGGCAGCTCTTCCTCGCTGCCCTCGTCCACCAGCATCAACACATAGCGCACATTCTGTTCGTTCAGCTGCTCGCCCCGGTTGATCAGCTGCAGCAGCCCCTTGACCGCGCGCACCGCTTTGGTGACCGCTTCCGGTTCGCCGCTGATCTTGATATCGGTGCCGCGGGTCACCACATCCACGCCGTAATGCTGTTCGATCAAGCGTATATTTTCATCAAAGCTGCCGAACAGAGAAACCGCTTGTTCCATCCGATCGACGCTGATGATCTGCTCTAACATAGACAGACTCCGTTTCTTTTGGTATGGCTTTTTGTATACAACGACATAAATATAGTATATCAATAGTTTTTTCAATTGTCACTAAGCAATATGCATAAATTTTTCTGTTTTTACATCGGAATTCAGCGGAACTTCCGGCTTTTTCGCCATTTCAGGGGTGCAGATGGATGGGTTCCTCCACCGCGATGTTCTGGATACACCGAAAAGTGGCTGTCAGCGTATAGGCGTCGGTATCGGTGTGTCCGTCCAGCTTTTGCTCCTGAATGGTTGCGCCATCCAGCTCGGTTCGTTTCCATTCCTCCAAGCGCCTCTGTGCCAGCGCGGCTGCCTGCGATTCGCTGCGGTGGATCAGTGTGGGCTGTACCGGGTAGATATATTGGTTGGTAATGCCCACCGGCAGCCGCACCCCGCGCGCGGTCAAGGGGTGTGCCTGCGTTTGTTCCACAAAGTTATCCGGCAGCGCGGCGTTGGTGTACAGCGGGATGCGCAGTGAAAACAGCTGCAATGTGGGGCGCAGGATCGCTCTCGCTTGCGGTCGTTCCTGCGTTTCCTGTAACGGCACGCTGGTGGTGAAGGTGCGGGTGGTCAACGCCATCACCTCGCCGCGCGCGTGCTTGAACAGCGCGCCGTTGGCGGTGTCCACAATGCCGCTTGCCAGCAGCATCCCCTTGACCACCGCGTCTCCCTTGTGTACCACCGCCTGCCCCTCCACAATGCGGGTGGACACCACCTGTCCGTCGCAAATCGCTTTCAGATTGGTTGGCTGCGATTGATCCGGTGGGTTTTGGGCGGTAATACGCTCGCTGACATCAATATGGGCAATGCTGCCCTCCAAATTGACCGCCAGCCAGGACAGCTCCGGTAGCGATTGAATCGCCTGCAGCTGAATATCCCGCAGCGAAAAAGCGGTGCGCGCGGTTCCTACCTTTACCCCCAGATCCGCCATGGTCGCTTCGATATGGGCGGCGGACACCTCGCGGTTGCCCCGTATATCAATGGACCAGATGTAATGGGGGAAGATTTGCAGCAGCAGGATATACAGAGCCAGCCCCACCGCCAACCCTTGTCGCTGCCGGTAGCGGCGGGTCTTGAACGGCATCCCGTGCCGCGCGGTCAGCCGCAACCGCACCCCGCTGCGGCGTGCCAATGGTCGCAGGCGGCGGTATTGCCGGGCATAACATCCCCCCAGCAGTGAAATATCCTGCCGCCGCGTATGAAACAGCGGAATATGTTCGCGCGCGGCCAGATTCAAAAACCGTTCGGGAAAGCCGCCTTGCGCCTCCCATTCCACCCATCCCAGCAAAAAATGCACCAGATTTATCAAAAACATGGCGCACCTCCTTAGTCTGTATATTCCAGCGAGCGAATCTGCCCGCACACCATGGTGCTGTCGCTGGCCATCGCCCGCAGCGTCAATTGCCGCCCGGCAATCAGCAAAATGCCGCATCCGGTGTTCAGCCGCACCGCATCATCGTCATACGATACGATCCCGTGACATCCCTCGATCACCGCTTCGCGCCGCCCCGACCATTCGATATGCGGCACATCGGTCAGCGTACCGCCCGGCAACTCCAATGCACGCTCCACCCGCCCGGTCAGTGCCGCGCGTGTGCGTTTTCCCTTGCTAAACATACGATCCCTCCCGTCTTTTCCTATGCGCCGCCGGCGGGTATTATACCCGCCGACCGCTGCATAGATATACCTTTAGTAAGCGGTAGATAGAAAGGATGAGCGTCTATGTTTGTCGCCACATGGCATCGGTCCACGCTGTACAAAGGCGTTTTGCTGTTGACGGTGGTGGGGGTAGGGGGCGCGCTGCTGTGCTGGCCACAGGCGGTGTCCGGCGGCATCAGCCGCGGATTGTCTATTTGTTCGACAGTGGTGATCCCCTCGCTGTTTCCGTTTTTGGTGCTGGCGGGCTTCGTGACCCGCTCCGGTATGGGAGCCGCCATCGGTCGACGGCTGGAGCGCCCCACGCGGGTGCTGTTCGGACTGCCCGGCTGCTGTGCGGCGGGCATTTTGATCGGCTTTGTGGGTGGTTATCCCGCGGGCGGTGTGGCGGTGGGGGAGCTGCTGCGCAGCGGAGCCATCACCCGACGGGAGGGGCGGCGTATGCTGCTGTTTTGCGTCAACGCCGGACCGGCATTCATTATCAGCACCGTGGGAGCGGGTTTGCTTGGCAGCGCCCGCTTTGGCGCGGTGCTGCTGGCGGCGCATTTGCTGGCAGCGTTGCTGCTGGGACTCGGGATGCGGGTGCTGACGCCGCTGCCGCGCCCTGTAGAGCGGAAACCGGTGCCGACCGAGGCGTTCCTGCGCCCGTCGGCAGCACTGGCGGGCGCGGTGAATGCCGCCTGCCGTTCCATGCTGTATATGTGCGGGTTTGTGGTGCTGTTTGCCGCGCTGCAAGCGTTGGGCGATGTCACCGATCTGTCACGCGGGCTGACGCGGTTGATCGCGTGGCCGCTGGAAACCGCCGGTGCGGATGTGCGCGATCTGGAGTGTCTGGTGCCGATTCTCACCGAAGTGACCAGCGGCTGCGTGGCAGCCTCCACCACCGGGGAGCTGCGGCCGCTGTTGCTGGGGCTGGCGCTGGGGTGGGGCGGTTTGTCGGTACATTGCCAGCTCACCGCGACGCTGTATGAATACAACATTATGGGGCGTTCATTTTATCTGGCGCGGCTGCTGCATGCGGCGCTGGGCGGGCTGCTCAGTGTGCTGCTGCTGCGGTGGATTCCGGTGGAATTGCCCGCCTCGGCGGCGCTGTCCGCCGGAGCACCGCTCGCGACCGCATCGGTGCCGGCAGCGGTTACGCTGCTCGCCATGTGTACGCTGCTGCTGTTCACCAACGAGCCGCCGCATCAAAAAAATGCCGAAAAAAGCGGATTTTCCTATTGACAGCTCCGGTATGGTTGTGTATAATATGTGTAAAGCAATCGCCTTTACACGGCGGGCTTTTCTTATTGTCCGCGTGAGGGAGGGGATCGGCTTTGGCAAAAAATATGGAAGTGGCTTTGCTGCTGGATTTTTACGGCGATATGCTGACCGAAAAGCAGCGCGAAGTGATGGAGTTGTATTATAACCAGGACCTCTCTTTGGCGGAGATCGCCGAAAACGACGGCATCACCCGACAGGGGGTGCGCGATTCCATCAAGCGGGCGGAAACGCAGCTGCTGGATATGGAAGACCGTTTGGGGCTTGCGTCCCGGTTCCGTTCGATGCAGGAAAGCTTTGAAGCGATCCGGCAGGCGGCGCAGGATATCCGGCGGTATAACGAGCGTCATGTGCGCTCTCGCGAAATTGCCGACTGTGTGACCAAAATCGAACGGCTGACCGATAAATTGGAAGAGTAAGGAGCAACATCGTGGCTTTTGAAGGACTTTCCGATAAATTATCCGCGGCATTCAAACGCCTACGCTCCAAAGGCAAACTGAGCGAGGCGGATGTCAAAGAAGCCATGCGCGAAGTGCGTCTGGCGCTGCTGGAAGCGGATGTCAACTATAAAGTGGCCAAAGAATTCACCGCCAAAGTGACCGAACGGGCGGTGGGCGCGCAGGTGATGGAAAGCCTCACCCCGGCGCAAATGGTCATCAAAATTGTCAACGAAGAGCTGACGGCGCTGATGGGCGGACAGGCGGCACGCCTCGCCAGCCCCAGCCGTCCGCCGTGCGTCATTATGATGTGCGGTCTGCAAGGCTCCGGTAAAACCACCCACTCCGGCAAGCTGGGGCGGCTACTCAAAAGTCAGGGGCACCGACCGCTGCTGGTGGCGTGCGACGTGTACCGCCCCGCGGCGATCCAACAGCTGCAGGTGGTGGCGCAGCGCGCGGGGGTGTCGTTCTTTGAAATGGGCACCGCCGATCCGGTGGAGATCGCCCGCAAAGCGGTAGCGCACGCCAAGGACTACGGCAACGATTATGTGATTCTGGATACCGCCGGTCGGCTGCATATCGACGAGCAGCTGATGAACGAGCTGAAATCCATTAAAGAAACTGTGTCGCCCAGCGAAATCTTGCTGGTGGTGGACGCGATGACCGGTCAGGACGCCGTCAATGTGGCTTCGTCGTTCGAGGAAGCGCTGGGCATCGATGGCGTAATCCTCACCAAGCTGGATGGCGACACCCGCGGCGGTGCGGCGCTGTCGGTGCGGTCGGTCACCGGAAAGCCCATTAAATTCGTCGGCACCGGCGAAAAGCTGGAGGATCTGGAGGTGTTCCATCCCGAGCGGATGGCATCCCGCATTCTCGGTATGGGTGATGTGATGTCGCTGATCGAAAAAGCCGAACAGCAGATCAGCGAAAAGGAAGCCGCCGAAATGGCGAAAAAGCTCCAGCAGGACAAGTTCGATATGAACGATATGCTGGATCAGTTCGCCCAGATCAAGAAAATGGGCGATATCAAAGGAATGCTCGGTATGATCCCCGGTCTTGGCAAAAAGCTGCGGGATGTCGAGATAGATGAACGCCAGTTTGACCGCACCGAAGCGATCATTCTGTCGATGACCAAGGAAGAACGCGCCAAGCCCGACATCATCACTCCTTCGCGCAAGCGCCGCATCGCGGCGGGCAGCGGTATGAAGGTGGAGGATGTCAACCGTCTGCTCAAGCAGTATGACCAGATGCGTCAGATGATGAAACAGATGAAGGGCATGGGCAAAAAAGGTCGCCGCGGTATGCGCGGTATCCCGCCCGGAATGCTTGGCGGCAAAGGCTTTGGTATGTAACAGAGGAATTCACCCATAAGGATTGACCCTTTATGGCTGAAGATATATTTCACAACAATAGTTGGAGGTAACAGGCATGGCAGTTAAAATTCGTCTGCGCCGCATGGGCGCGAAGAAAAACCCGTTCTATCGTATTGTGGTGGCGGATTCCCGCTATCCCCGCGACGGCCGTTTCATCGAAGAAATCGGTTACTACAATCCGCTGCAGGATCCGGCAGAGATCAAAGTGGACGCGGAAAAAGCTCAGAAATGGATCGCCAACGGCGCTCAGCCCACGGATACCGTTAAGGATCTGCTGAAAAAAGCGGGCGTGTAAGGAGCAACATCAATGAAAGAGCTGTTGACAAACATCGCCAAGGGTCTGGTGGAAGATCCCAACGCCGTTGTGGTCGAGCAGGACGCGCCGGATGAAGAGGGAAACATTGTGTTCCATCTTCATGTGGCGGAAGGCGACATGGGTCGTGTGATCGGCAAACAGGGCCGCATCGCGAAAGCCATCCGTACCGTGATGCGGGCGGCGGCGACTCGTCAGGACGCCAAAGTGTCTGTCGAGATCGACTAACAAAACCAAACAGGGTGCATGGCCATCGGGCATGTACCCTGTTTTCCTATCATAAACGGAGGAACCAACATGCCCAAAAAAGAATTTTTGGAAGCCGGTCAGATCGTCGGTACCCATGGTGTGCGGGGCGAGGTGCGGCTGCAGCCGTGGTGCGATTCGCCCGCGCAGCTTGCGCCGCTGACAAAGCTGTATTGGGACGAGGGCCGCACGCCGGTGGCGGTGCATTGCCGCCCGCACAAAAATATCGCGCTGGTGCAGATCGAGGGTGTGGACACGGTGCAGGCGGCTTCGCTGCTGCGCGGCAAGGTGCTGTATCTGCACCGCAGCGACCTCAAGCTGCCGCAAGGGGCGTGCTTTATTCAGGATCTGCTGGGCTGCCGGGTGATCGATGCCGATACCGGCGAGGATTACGGTGAGCTGACCTTTGTCAGCGCCACCGGCGCCAACGATGTGTATCATATGCGCCGGGCGGACAACAGCGAGGTGCTGATTCCGGCGATCCCATCGGTGGTGATCGACAAAGATGTGGACAATGGCCGGGTGATGATTCGGCCGATGAAAGGGCTGCTGGACGATGCGGATTGATATCATGACCCTCTTTGATGAGATGTGTGACCGGGTGCTCGGCGAAAGCATTTTGGGGCGCGCCCAAAACAAAGGCGTGCTGGAGCTGCATTGCCACCAGATCCGGGATTACACCCTCAACAAGCAAAAACAGGTGGACGATTATCCCTATGGCGGGGGACAGGGTATGGTGATGAACGCCCAGCCCATTGCCGACTGCTTTCGCGCGGTGTGCGAGCAGACCGGCGAGCGTCCTTATCTGATTTATATGTCGCCGCAAGGGTCGGTGCTGACCCAGGAAAAGGCGCGCGAATTGGCGCAAAAGCCGAATCTTTGCGTGCTGTGTGGGCATTACGAGGGTGTGGACGAGCGGGTGCTGGACGCGCTGGTGGACGAGCAGATCTCTATCGGCGACTATGTGCTGACCGGCGGCGAGCTGCCCGCGCTGGTGTTGGTGGACTGCATCTCGCGCATGGTGCCGGGGGTGCTGTCGGAGGAAGCGTGCTTCACCGACGAAAGCCACTTCTCCGGATTGCTGGAGTACCCGCAATACACCCGCCCCGCCGTGTGGGAGGGGCGCCCGGTGCCGGAGGTGCTGCTCAGCGGGCACCACGCCAATATCGAGGCGTGGCGCCGCCGCCAATCGCTGGAACGCACGCTGCGCCGCCGTCCCGATATGTTGAAAAGCGCTCTGCTGACCGAGGAGGAGACCGCTTATCTGCAAACACTGGCGGGGGAAAACTCGGTGGAATAATGGGGAAAACCTTGATCGGACGCTGTGCCGCATGGGTCGAAAACAGGGTTCTTCGTTTTTTCTAACTAAAAGTTATTCACACACATGGTCATAAGTGACAAAAGGCCAACTTTGTGCGAAACCAAAATAGGGCAGGCAACCAAAAATGCAATTTTTGCCGTTTTATGTGGACAAAACTGATTGACGGCGCATACATTTGTGATATAATAAACATATCCTTTTATACAGAAAACCAGTTTCAGGCATTGTTGTGTTGGTTTAACAAGAGAGAGGAGCTTTTTTTATGTACGTGAAAGATGTGCTGGTTCAAAATCAGGTGGGCTTGCATGCCAGACCGGCTACTTTCTTCATCCAGAAAGCCAATGAGTTCAAATCGTCCGTTTGGGTCGAAAAAGAAGAGCGCCGTGCAAACGCGAAAAGTTTGTTGGGCGTGCTGTCGCTGGGCATTGTGGGCGGCACCAACATCCGGATCATCGCCGATGGTGTGGACGAGCAGGAGGCCGTGGACGGCTTGGTTGCTCTGGTGGAATCCGGCTTTGCCGAATAATCGAACAAACAAAAAGAGCGCAGCCGCTTTTGCAGTCGGCTGCGTTTTTTGTTATCTAAAACGGGAGGATACCGCATGGATGCACCCAATCCGCATCTGAAAGAGCTGCGCCGCCAGGCGATGGCGCTGCCGCTGCTGCCGGGCGTGTATATTATGCGCAACGCGCAAAACCAGATTATCTATATCGGCAAAGCCAAGGCGCTGAAAAATCGGGTTAGCCAGTATTTTGGTTCACCCACCAACCATACCCCCAAGGTGCGCCAAATGGTGAGCCAGGTGGATCATTTTGATTATATCGTGGCGGACAGCGAGTTTGAAGCGCTCATTTTGGAATGTTCGCTCATCAAGCAAAACCAGCCCAAATATAACATTTTGCTCAAAGATGACAAGGG
Source organism: uncultured Oscillospiraceae bacterium (assembly GCA_900547105.1). Lineage (GTDB taxonomy): Bacteria > Bacillota > Clostridia > Oscillospirales > Acutalibacteraceae > UMGS1474. The sequence continues at coordinate 145,792 of URFL01000001.1, forward strand.
CTACAGCTATATCCGTATCTCGCCGCCGCCGTATTCGCGCATCACCGCCGTGCTGCAAAAACAGGATGACGACGCGCGGTATATCGGACCGTATATCAGCTCGTATGTGGTCAAGCAAGCGGTGGAGGAAGCCCAAAAGATTTTCCGTCTGGCTACCTGCAACCGGCCGCTGTGCTATCATAAATCCAGCGGGCGCCCTTGTCTTAACCACTATATCGACCAGTGCTGCGCGCCCTGTACCGGCCGCATTTCCGAAGAGGATTATGCTGAACGGGTGGCGCAGGCGGTGGACTTTTTGACCCAAGGCAGCGCCCAGACGATGGCGCTGCTCAAACAGCGGATGGAACAGGCAGCCGAACGGCTGGAATTTGAAAAAGCCGCCCGCTTGCGCGACCATATTGCCGCGATCAAGCGGCTGGGCGACAAGCAAAAGGTAGTGATGTCCCGCGTCAAAGAGCAGGATGTGATCGCGCTGGCGCAAGGGCACGAGCGGATGTGTCTGGAGGTGTTCCGTTTCACCGAAGGGCGACTGGCGGATCGCGAGCATTTTATGATCGACGAACAGGATTCGCCGCCCGCGGCGCGCGCCGAGTTTTTGCGCCGCTACTACACCATGCGTCCCACCATCCCGCCGCAGGTGACCATCGACGGCGAGGTGGAGGATCGCGAGCTGATGGAGCAATGGCTGACCGAAAAAGCGGGTCACCGGGTGCAAATTCATTTGCCGCAGCGCGGCGAGCAGGCGCAGCTGGTGGATATGTGCCGCAACAACGCCGCCGAACGTATCGCCAAGCTGCAGGATATGAGCGGCCGTGACGCGGCGGCGTTGGATGAGCTGGCACGACTGCTGGGATTGTCCGCCCCGCCGACGTATATCGAAAGCTACGATATTTCGCATACTGCCGGCAGCGATAATGTCGCCGGCATGGTGGTGTTCTACAACGGCCGCCCGCTCAAATCCGCCTATCGCAAGTTCGCCATTCGCGATATTGAAGGGCAGGACGACTACGGTTCGATGCAGGAGGTGATCTCCCGTCGGCTGGATGAATACGAAAAACATCGCGATAGCGGCGAGGGGTTCGGTCGTTTGCCGGATCTGATGCTGCTGGATGGCGGCAAAGGGCATGTCTCGGTGATCCGCGCGCTGATGGCGCAGCGCGGCTACGACATTCCGGTGTTCGGCATGGTCAAGGACGACCATCACCGCACCCGCGCCATCGCGGAGGACGGCGGCGAGATCGCAATCCACGCCAAGCGTTCCGCCTTTACGTTGGTATCCTCTATTCAGGAAGAGGTGCACCGCTTTGCCATTTCGTATCACCGCCAAAAGCGGGGCAAAAGCCGTATCCGCACCACGCTGACCAACATCGACGGTGTGGGCGAGACCCGCGCCAAAGCGTTGCTGCGGCATTTCGGTTCGGTCAAAGCGGTCAAAGCTGCGACGCTGGAGGAGCTGTGCGGCGTAAAGGGCATGACCCGTCCGGTGGCGGAAAATATTTTTGAATTTTTCCGGCAGCAGGAAGACAACGCATAAACACCCCTTCTGGTGGGCAACCTATCCCCAAAGGAGTGGTGCCGCATGACAGATACCCTGACCGACCGGCAGGAGCTGCTGAATTTTATTCATAAGAATGCGCAAATGGGCGAGGAAAGCATCGGCTATTTGCTGGATGTGACCGATGATGATACCATGCGCGACTTTTTGCAGCAGCAGCGCGCGGAATACGCCGATGTTATGCAGCAAGCCTGCGATATGCTGCAGCAGAATGGTGCCCGCCCACAGGGGGTGGGCAGCATGGCAAAAATGTCGGCGTATATGATGGTGAATATGAAAACCATGGTGGACAACACCCCATCGCATCTGGCGAAAATGATGATCGAGGGCAGCACCAAGGGTACCATCGAAATTACCAAAAAGCTGAAGCTGTACGATGGGGTGGATCACCCGGCGGAAAAGCTGGGGCAGCGTCTGCTGAAAATGGAAGAAACGAATATCGAAAAATTGAAGGACTTTTTGGCGTAAAACAAGCCGCCGTCCGGTGATCCCGCAAAGGGAGCCGAACGGCGGCTTTTCGTATGGTTTACGCAAAGCAGGTTTGCACCAGCACCATATACAGCACCGTGCCCACCGCCATGCTCAGCAGCATATTCTTTTTCCAAACCTGCAGCGCCGCCACGCATACAATGGCGATCAGCTCCGGCAGCGCGTGGAACGAGGTGAACACCGCATCCTTCAGGCAATAGACCACCAGCAGCCCGATCACCGCACAGGGGAGCACCTGTCCCAGATACATAATAAACTTGGGCGGTTGTTTGCCCTCCGGAAACACCAGAAACGGCAAAAAGCGGGTCAGCATGGTGCCGAGCACCACCATCAAAATGGTGACAGCGCTTTGCCAAACGGTCATGGTCATGACGGCTCGCCCCCTTTCTTGCCGCGCATCAGCGTCAGACAAGCGACGATCAACGCCATCGCCGGCAGCATAAAGCTGTCGGCACCGAAAATCAACAGACAAAGCAGCGTGCAGCCCACCCCGATCAACGCCGGACGGTGGTCTTTGTTCTGCTGCCACTGGGTGACAAACATCACTACAAACAGCGCGGTCATGACAAATTCGATGCCCTTGGTGTTGAAGTGGATGAACGACCCCAGCACAGCTCCCAGCGTCGCTCCCGCGACCCAGTACATATGATTGAGCAGCGTGACAAACAGCATAAACCAGCCTCTGTCCACATCTGCCGGCGGGGTCACGGTGCAGTTGATGGAAAAGGTTTCGTCGCACATACCAAAGATGAGATACGGCTTTTTCCACCCCGTGCCCTTGTATTTGTCCAGCATGGCGATGCCGTAAAACAAGTGCCGCGCGTTGACCATCAGCGTCAAAAGCAGCGCGTGCCATGGATGAAAAGCCGACAACAGCAGATCCACCGTGACAAATTCCATCGATCCGGCGAAAATCAGACTGCTCATCACCACCGGATAGAGGATGGGGAACCCTTTGCTGCGCATCAAAAAGCCGTAGGAGACGGCGATAAACAGAAAGCCGACACAGATCGGCAGCGAATACGGCAGCGCCGCTTTGAATGCTTTGCGTTTCATAGTAAGGGATTCGTCCTTTCGGGAAATTACGAGGCGTTGTTCACCGGTTGCCGGTCATACCGTCGCGAGGGATGATAAATCAGCAGTGCGATCAGCATCAGCACCGCTGTGGCGGACAAGCTGACCGGATAGGCGGTCATAATCGTTGAAAAGGTGCGGCTGGTGGGGAACACGGTGTAGATCCATGCGATTCGCACACCGCATACACCGACCGTGGTCAAAATAGCGGGCACCAACGAGATGCCGAACCCGCGCAGATAGCCGGACATCACTTCGTACAGCATGGTGAAGATGTAAGCAGTGAAGATCAGCATCAAGCGGGTGTAGCCAATGTCGATGACCTGCGGGTCGTTGTTGAACAGCGACAGCAGAAATTTGCCGCTGAACAGCACCAGTAAAATCGCAGTACCGGAAGCCAACGCATCTTCGATCAGGCACAGCGCCAGTGTCTTGCGGCAGCGCTTCAACTGTCCGGCGCCGTAGTTTTGTCCCACAAAGGTGGTGCATGCCTGGCTAAAGGCATTCAGCACATCGTATGCGATGATTTCCAGGTTAAAGGCGGCGCTGGAAGCAGCCATCACGATCTTGCCAAGACTGTTGATGGCGGATTGGATCACGATGTTGGATACCGCGAACACCGCACTTTGAATGCCGGCGGGCAGTCCGATTTGCAAAATGCGCCGCAGCACCGCCCAGTCGATGCGCAGCTCTCGACGCTCCACCCGAATGGAGGTGTCGGAGCGCAGCAGCTTACGAAACAAAATGGCCGAGCTGACGGCGTTGGACAACACGGTGGCAATGGCAACGCCGTTCACCGTCATATGCAGTACAATCACGAAAAAGAGATTCAACAGCACATTCAGCACACCGGAAAGCGCCAACGCGATCAGCGGGGAGCGTGTATCACCGATGCTGCGGAAAATCGCCGCTTCAAAGTTGTACAGCAAAATCACCGGCATGCCGATCAGATAGATGCGCAGGTATTGTTCCGCCAGCGGATATACATCCGCCGGTACATTCAGCAAGCTCAGCAGTCCGGCGGCGATCACCTCGCCCAGCACCGCCACCAGTGCGCCGCCGACCAGCGCCGTGACGATGGAGGTATGTACCGCGCGGCGGATGGTGGCTTTATCACCCCGCCCAATGGCGTTTGCGATCACCACATTGGCTCCCAGCGCAATGCCGATAAACAAATTTACGATCAGCCCGATCACCGGACTGTTGGCGCCCACCGCCGCGACCGCTGCGGTGCGTTGGGCACCGGTGAAGTTGCCGACCACAGCAATATCCGATGCGTTGAATAACTGTTCCAAAATGCCGGTGGCCGCGATCGGCAACGCAAATCGCGGAATTTTATTCCAAATGCTGCCGTGCAGCATATCCATTTTCTGTGCTTGACTTTTCGTATAACTCACCCTCGTTTCGCCAAGATACGCCCTTTGGCGCGCTCTCTATTATAATCCCGATGGGGCTGAATGGCAAGTGCTTGGAAATACAATTGTCAAAGCGCACAGTGTATGGTATACTGGGAACAATAATTGTAGAAAAAAGGAATTTGAAGCGGGGAAAGTATCCATGAGTTTTCAATGCCGACAGGAGATTTTGCAGCTGCCCAGCAGCATTTTGGTGAAACGCGCCGATTCTGTACTGAGTCCGGCGTCCAATCACGGCCCCCACAGTCACCATACATTGGAGATCTCCATGATTACCTCCGGTGTCGGCGAATACCGGGTGGGGGAGCTGGTGTATCCGGTGTCCGCGGGGGATATTCTGATTTTTAACAATATTGAATCCCACGGTATGTGGAATACAGGAGAAACGGATCTGACAAACGTTGCACTGGAATTTGAGCCGCGTTTCATATGGTCCGATCCGGGATTGTCCTTTGATAAATCTTTTTTGTCTATGTTCTTCTCCCGCTCGCCCAGCTTTCAGCATAAGCTGGATCCGACCAACCCCGCGTTTGCGGGGATACAGGCGCAGTTTCGTGAGGTGTGTCGGGAGTTTGCCGAAAAGCCGCCCTACTATGAAATGATCGTAAAAGCGAAGCTGATGGTGCTGCTGGCGGACATTCATCGCGGATACCGTATGATGACCAGCGATTCGCTCGACTCATTTTCCCGCTACAGCAAGGCGATGCAGCATGTGCAGGCATACATTGCGGCGCATTACACCGAGAATTTGTCGGTGGAGCAGTTGGCGGATATGATGCATATCAGTCCGTCGTATTTTTTTCAGATTTTTCGGGAAGTCAATGGCCTCAGCCCCAAGGATTATATCATTCGTATGCGTGTGATGGCGGCTATTGATATGCTGGAAACCACATCGGCAGATGTGCTGAGCATTTCCCAAACCTGTGGGTTTAACAGCTTGTCCAATTTTTATGCTGCCTTCAAGCGGACAACCGGAAAAAGCCCGGTAAAATATCGGGAACAGCTGATTGGTTAACGTCAAGAAGCCGCCCTTGTTTAACAAACAAGGGCGGCTTCTGTCATATATCTGCTGTTTGGTTGTTTGGTCAATCGCTGTCACAGGGAAAAAGAATTATTCTTCGCTTTTCTTTTTCCAAAGGATCAGGCTGGCGACCAACGTTCCGCCGGACAGAACCAGCAGCACGATCCATAAGATAGTGTGACTGCTTTCGCCGGTTTTGGGAGTGTTGCTGCTTTCGTCGGACGTCTCTTTTTTGCCGTGCTTTGACGGGCTTTTTTTGGTATCCGACGAGGAATCGCTGTCTTCATCCGTATTGGTGGTTGTCGATTTGTTTTTGCGCGACTTTTTGGACGAGGTCGTGCTGTCCGTCGCTGCTGTATCGGCATCTTCACTGGTGGTCGTTGTTCCGGTGGAGGAGGTGCTGCTGTCAGATGAAGAGGCAGTGGTCGAGCTGCTGTCGGAGGAGCCGGTGCTGCCGGTAGTGCTGCCGGTAGTGGAGCCCGACGTGCTGGTAGAACTGCTGCCGGTCGAACCGGTCGTGCCGGTGGAACCGGTATCATCGGGCTTGGCGGGCGGTTGCTCGCCATCGTCCGGTTTTACCGGAGGCTGTTCGCCGCTGCCCGGTTGTCCCCCTGGCTGTCCGCCGGGTGTATTGCCGCTGGTAGTACCGGTTTGTGCGGTGGCCGAACCTACGCTGGTATCAGCGGCGTACAGTGTATAGCTGCTGCCGGATGTCAGCTCCGGCGATGAAAAGACAAAGTAGCTGGCGTTGCAGGGAGCGGTACCGGTGTACAGCGTGTTGCCGTCTGCATCCTGGATATGGATCGTGCTGCCGGCGGTCACGCTGGCGTTGGTTTGTGTTCCCTGTCCGGGTTGGCTGGGCTGTTCACCGGATTGGCTCGGCTGCTGCCCGCTGGGCGGAGTAGGCTGCTCGCCCGACTGTTCCGGTTGTTGTCCGCTCGGCGGAGTGGGCTGTTCACCCGATTGACCGGGTTGGCCGGGCTGTCCGCCCATGCCGGTATTGCCGATGATCACATACGGCTGCGTCGCATTCAGATTCATGCCCATATCGCCGCTGCCGCCTGCCGCCAAAACGGTACCACCGGAAATGGTGATGGTGCCGTCCGCATCCAGAGGTTGGTTGTCGGCGGTGTTGGCGCTCCAAACCACCACCGTTCCGCCGGAAATGGTCAAATCACCGTTGGAATCAAATCCGTCTCCTGCGGTGGTGTAGGCATGGATACTGCCGCCGGAAATATTCATCGTGAACTCAAAATCAGTCAAATCCGAATTGGCGGCGTTCAGACAATCGTCGGTCGCCTGAATGGTGATATCGCCGGAAAATACATTCAGCGTTGCGGCCTCCAACCCTTCGTAGCAGCTGTTGATGGCAATGGTGGGGCCGGTCGTGCCGGTTTCGCCGATGTTCAGCGTGTAGTCGCTGTGGATGGCATCGTCTGCTGCATCGATCGTCAGCTGACCGCTGCGCACCGACAAGGTGGCTTCGGCGTTGATCGCGTCGTTCACCGGTGCGCTGATGGTGAGCGTCAGATCCTCAATCGTCATCCACGCTTCGCCTTCAGTGTCGGTGGTGGCACCGGATTTAATACCGTTTTTGCCGTTCGCCGTCACCGTGAGGGTGCCGGTACCGCCCAGCGTCACTTTGGAGCCATCCTTGCATTTGATAACGGCATTTTCCGCATTTTCATTATCGGGATAGTTGTCGTCGTTGTTGGCAGCCGCATCCGCCAATGCATTGACAGAACCGTCCGCCGCCACGATTGTGACCTCCGTGGATTTGTTGCAGGCGATGGGCGCAGTGTCCGCGCTGGTCAGCGTCAGCCCGTCCAGCACCAGTGTCACGCCGGTCGTACCTTTTTTCACCGTGATGGAACCGTCGGCGCAGCTGCCGGACACGGTGTAGGTACCGGCTTCATTGATGGTCAATGCTGTGCCTTTCACTTTGTATCCGGTATAATTGCCGTCTGTGGCATCGATACCGGAATCAGAAAAGACAAAGCGGGTAGCGCCCGCGGTATCATAGCTGGCGGCGGTGGCGAACGCCATGGGCATCCCGACCACGACCAGCGCCAGCGAAGCGACCGCCGCCAGAAGTGCCGAGGCAAATTTGGCTTTTTTCATGGATCTCATCCTTTCCAAAATCATTATTTCAGCACCGTGCCGTCGGCCAGTGTGATGGTGTGACCGTTAAATTGAATGGTGCCGTTGTTTGTCAGACTGGTAATGGTGCAGTCACCGGTCAGGCTCCATGTGCTGCCGCTTTCCACCGTGACCACGGCGTTGTTCGCGACGGCATTGCCGCCGGCAGCGTTATCTACAATGTTGATGCTGCCGGTAAAGGTGCTGTTGCCTTTCAGCGTCATGTTCAGCGTGGAGATGGTGTCCACAACGATCTTGCCGGAAAGCGTTTGTCCGTCGGCGGTAAAAGTCACCTGCGCACCGTTTTGCCCAGCGGTGCCCCATCCGCGCGCGGCGGAGTTTCCGCAAATGTTCATCAAATACGCGTCGCTGTCCTTGTTGACAATATCCACGCCGGACAGCGTCAGCGTGCAGGCGGTGTTGGTGATGTAAAACATATCACCGTTGTTGGCAGTCAGCTTGCCGCCGGTCATGGAGAAGGAGGAGGTGCCGACAGCGGCATCGCCGGACATCGATTGGTAGATCATGACATTATGCACATTTTCGCTGGAACTGGATCCTTTGGTATCGCTCATGTTGCCGGTCACGGTGCAGTTTTCCAGCGCGATGGAGTTTTTGCCTTCGATCACCAGCGCTTCGGAATTGTTGGCGGTCAGCGTGGCATTCTTCACGGTGATGGCAGCGGTCGAATACACCGCGGGGGAGTTGTATCCGTTCGACGTGTAGCTGCCGCCGGTCACATTCACCGTGCCGCCGCCGCGATCCGACCGAATCGCCGCTGCCGAGTTACCGGAGGTGTTGACCGTCAGATTGCTGGCGTTGGTGGTGCCGCCGCCGGTGGTTTGGATGCCGCCGGAGTTATCGGCGGTGGTGGTGATTTTGGAATCTGCAATATTTACGGTGGTGCCACTGCCGTAGCTGAACACACCATTGCCGTTTTGTGCCGCAGATTGGATGTTCGCGTTTTTAATGGTGACGTTGGCACCGTTGGTGGCCAGCAGCGCCGCATTCACACCGTAGAAGTCGCCGTTTTCGGCATTGGAGGAAGCTCCGGCGCTTTTGTTCACCGTGACACCATCCAGCGTAACGGTGGCGCTATCCACCCGCAGCGCATTTTCATCGTCGCCGGTCGAGGAATAGGATTTGCCGCTGACAGTGCTGTTTTCCGAAATGGTGTTGGCGCTGCTGCCCTGATCGACAGTGCCGCTGCTTTCGCCGCCTGCGTTGTTGCCGGAGCCGCCGGGGGCACCGCCCGCCTGTCCGTTGCCAGTCGAGGTATCCACCACCTTGACGGTGGCAGCGGTGTTGTTGTCATCAAAGGTGATGGTCAAAATGTCGTCTTTTTCAATATCGCTGACCGCAATCGTATTCGCATTTTCTGTGATCACGGCATTGCTCAGATCCACGGTAGCGGTGTTGCTGCCGGCGGTGAAACTGACGCTGGTGCCGCCGGGGGCGCCGTCGGGAGGTGTCTGACCGCCACCCGCGTTATCGCCGTCCGGTTTGTCCGGAGGCGTTTGCGCCGAGCCCGCCGCGGTGTTGTCGGCAGCGGACGATGCTTGAGCGTTACCGGAAGCGCTGCTGGCGGTGGTGCCGGTTGCTTGAGTGCCGGACTGGGAGGGTCGCGATTTCTTGCTGCCGGAGCTGTCCGTGTTCGTATCGCTCGAACTGCCTCCCGAAGCGTTGCTGCCGGGCTTGGAGGGTCGCGACTTTTTGCTGCTAGACTGACCGGAGGTGGTCGATCCGGTATTGCTATTGCTGCCGGCAGTCGTGCTGCTGGTAGAGTCGTTGGCAGTATTTTGATCGGTATTATCTGCCGACCCGCCGCTGGGAGCGTCGGGCGGTGTCTGTCCCGTGCCACCCGCCGCTTCGGTCAGCGTGCCGAGCTGCATGGTCACGCTGCTGCCGCTGATGGCGGTTACCTTGCCGGTGATGGTGGCGTTGGAATAATCGGTGACTTTGCCGGCACAAGCCGACAACGATAGCAGCATAGCTGCCGTACACAATAAAGCAATGGTCTTTTTCATCTTTCAAAACCCCTTTCACGCCGGGTGCCCGGCGGTATTGCAGGAGAACGGCGGTGTGCCGCTTTCGTTCTCTCTGGCTGTATGGTACAACGCCCAGTTAAAAAACAGCTAAAGCAAAATCGCTTTTTTTCTTTAAGTTGGCTTTAGGTTGCCTCCTTACTGTATAGGTACAGCGGCTCGGGCGCGAATGTTGCACTTTGCGCGTGTTTTCGCTATACTAAGGATAAACAAAAGCCGGACACGCACGGTCCGGCAGAAAGGTGATCAATATGCGTTTGTTGATTGCGGAAGACGAACTGGATCTGGCGGAAGCGCTGACAGTTTTCTTTGAAAAGAATCAGTTTTCGGTGGACGCGGTAAACGATGGCTTTGCCGCGTATGAATATGGCTCCACCGGCGAATACGATGCCATCATTTTGGATGTAATGATGCCCAAAATGAACGGTATCGAGGTACTGCGCAAGCTGCGGGAAGAGGGGATCCATACCCCCGTGATGATGCTGACTGCCAAGGGGCAAAAGGATGACCGCATCACCGGGTTTAACGCGGGTGCCGACGATTATCTGCCAAAACCGTTCGAGCCGGACGAGCTGATCTGCCGCGTGCGCGCCATGCTGCGCCGCGGCGAGGAATATCGCCCCACGGTGCTGTCGTTCGGCGACATCACACTGGATGCCGGATCGGGGCTGCTGCGTTGCGGGGAGCGTTCGGTGCGGCTTGGCGGGCGCGAGTTCCAGCTGATGGAGATGTTTATGCGGTCGCCGCGCATCGTATTTTCCGCCGAACGCATTATGGAAAAAATCTGGGGTTGGGACAGCGACGCTGAAATCAATGTGGTGTGGGTCAATATTTCCAATCTGAGGAAAAAGCTCAAAGGCATCGGCTCCCATGTGACGCTGTGCACCAACCGGGGGCTGGGCTATGTGTTGGAGGAATCAGCATGATCAAGCGGCTGAGAAAACGATTTATCCGCATCGCGATGCTGGCGGTTACCGCGGTGATGGTGCTGCTGTGCCTGATCGTGAACATCGCCAATTTTGTATCGGTCAACTCTTCGCTGACCAATATGCTGCAGGTGTTGGGCGACAACCAGGGGGCGCTTCCGGCACCTGCGTCGCCGCCGGATGATCACCCCGGCAAGCGTCCCGATGGGCAGTTTACACAGGAAACGCCTTATACCACCCGCTATTTTGTGCTGCGGTATACCGAGGATGGCACGCTGGTCAAAGCGGATCTGGACAAAATCGCCGCGGTGACCGAGGATGATACCGATACCTATCTGGCGATTGCGCAAAAGCACGGCACCGGTATGGGCTTTTCCTCTGGCTACAAATACTATGTGGTGGACAACGGCGAGGGGCGCTTTATGGCGATTTTCCTCGATTGTCATCAGGAAATGCGCAGCATGGGAACGTTAGCGCTGCTGTCAGTGGCGGCGGCGGCGGTGTGTATCGCGCTGGTGTATGTGGTGGTGTGCATCTTTTCCCGACGGGCGATCGATCCGGTGGTGAAGGCATCCGAACGCCAAAAACAATTCATCACCGATGCCAGCCACGAGCTGAAAACCCCCATTACTGTGATTGCCACCAGTCTTAAGGTGCTGGAAATGGAAACCGGTCAGCAAAAATGGATCGACAAGGCGATGGCGCAAACCGAAAAGCTGAAAGAGCTGGTCAACGCGCTGGTCACATTGTCGCGCATGGACGAGGAAGATTCGCCGCTGCATTTTGAAATGTTTGGTATCAGCGACGCGGTGGGCGACACGGCGGAATCGTTTCGGGATTTTGCCGACTCCAAGGGGCATGAGCTTTCGGTGTCGATTGCACCGGGGCTTACCTATAACGGCGATGAATACGCCATCCGCCAGCTGGTGTCGATTTTGCTGGATAACGCCATCAAATACGCCACACCCGACAGCCCCATCCGCTTTGCGCTGGAAAAAGGCAAAAAAGGCGTGGTAATCCGCTGTGCGAATCCATGCGCGCCGATGGACCCCGCCGACGCGGACAAGTTGTTTGACCGCTTTTATCGGGCGGATCCCTCCCGCAACGGTCAAACCGGTGGGTTTGGCATTGGCTTGTCCATCGCCCGCAGCATTGCGGAAGGGCACAAAGGCTCCATCAAAGCACAGCTGCAGCCCGACAATGTTATTGAGTTTATAGCCACACTAAAATAAGTATAACAAAAACCGGCAGCACTTCTGAAGATCAGAGGCGCTGCCGGTTTTTGTTGTGTCTGCAAACAGAATCAAGCGGTGGGAGATTTGATTCCCACCCGCATCCGGTAGCAGAATTCGATGGAAAACGGCTGGTCGTCATAAATTTTGTCAATAGCAGCCGAAAATGCCGCCACATCTTCTTCAATCAGCTCGGGGCGGCGTTTGAGAATCGCCTGCAAGCTGCCTTGGCTCATGATAATATCCTTGAACCGTTGCTTGGTACAGATCTCCTCGCTGGCGAATAGCAGCTCGCGCGTATACACAAATGCACCGCAGTTCTGAATGTTCTGCAAATGCCGCTTTTTGTCGTAATGGGTGAACGATGCGCGAATTTCCGGCACCGCCGATTCGATCTGCTTCACCTTGGTGTACAGATCCATATACGCTTTTTCCGCCTGCCATTTGGTGACAGCGGGCCAATCGCAATCTACCGTGGCGAAAACGCCATCGCTTTTCAGGATGCGATCCACCTCGCGCAGCGTCGCAACCGGTTCCATCCAGTGAAACGATTGTGAGCAAATCACAATGTCGGCGCACTCGTCCGGCAGTCCGGTCGCCTCGCCGGTGCCGTGACGAAAGGTCATGACGTCGGTGGTTTTTTGTGCGGCAACGGCGAACATATCCTCACTCGGTTCCACCCCGATAACGGTATCGGCGTAGTCCGGCCAAATTTCGGTGGACAATCCGGTGCCGCATCCCAAATCTACCACCGTCTGCGGTCGCCGCCCCAAATAGCGGCACAGCACCTTGGCGGGATAGGCCGGCACACGCGGGCGTGCATTTTCATATACATCAGCAAACCCCAAAAAGCGGTCTGCGTTTTTGTTAGCCATGGAAAACCACTCCTTGCTGTAAAAGATACCTTGATCGTATCGCGAATCCTCCGGCGTTGTCAAGAGCTTTTCTCCAATGTTTTCCGATTTTTCAAAAATACCCGCGGAGCAGATACGGGTGTTCTAACCGTCGCAGGACAGGCATAGGTATGGGGTGAAAGGATGTGAAGCCATGACGGGATTTGAACAGGCGGTTGCTTATTTGCCGGAGCGAATGCAGCCGCCGCTGCGGCAGCTGCCGCTTTCTTTACAGGAGGATATCCACGAGATTCGTTTGCGGGAACAAGCGCCGGTGACGCTGTCTACCTCGCACGGGGATATGCTGGTGACATGGGAGGGACAGGCCACCGCCATTCCGGTGCCGCATCTGATGCGGTGCACCCACGCCCAGATCGAGGGCTGTTTTTTGCAGCTGTGCGATTATTCGGTACATAGCCATCAACAGGAGATTTTGCAGGGATTTGTCAGCACACGGCAAGGGGTGCGAGTCGGCATTGCGGGCAGCGCCGTGATGGAGCGGGGCGAGATGGTATCCATGCGCCGGATCACATCGTTGTGCATCCGTGTTTCCCGCCCGCACGATGGCTGCGCCGACGCTTTGCTGCATGCCATATCCGAGCGCGGACGGCCTTGCAGCACCTTGATCTGCGGGGAACCGTCCAGCGGCAAAAGCAGCTTGCTGCGCGATGCCGTGCGCCAGCTGTCCGGCGGGTATAAGGATCGCCGCTTTCGGGTGTCGGTGGTGGACGAGCGGGGCGAGTTGTCGGCGGGCAGTACCTTACACGATTGCGATGTACTGCTGCATTTTCCCAAGGCGGAGGGAATTCGCCAGGCGATCCGCTGTCTGGCACCGGATGTGATCGCGTTTGATGAACTGGGCAGCTTGGAGGAAACCCAGGCGGTGACCGACAGTCTCCACGCGGGGGTGACGGTGTTGTCCACCGCCCATGGGGCAACCATCGAGGATGTGCTGCGTCGCCCACCGGTGTTTTACGCGCTGCAAAACGGTGGATTTGAAAAAATCGTGTTTCTCGCCGGACGCGAATCTCCCGGTGAGATTTTATCAACGCGCGAAGTGGAGGATGTACTAAGTGAAAGTCATCGGATTGCTGCTGGTGGCGCTGACCGGGATGGGCATCGGCTGGTGCCAGTCGCAAAAGCTGCGCCGTCGGGCGGATGTATTGCAGTCGTTTGAACGGCTGGCGGCGGCGCTTTCTGCCGATATTCGCTATACCGCGGCGCCGGTGGGGGAGTTGTTTGCTGCCGCTGCCGATCAAGTGGAGCTGGCCCCGATTCGCGCATTTCTGCATCGCTTTTCGGCGTCTGCTGACCCGCGTGTGTCGTTTGCCGGTGGATTGTCCACACTGGCTGGGCAGGGATTGAACGATGCTGACCGCCGGCTGCTGACCGGATTCGGTGAGGGACTGGGCACCACCGATGTGGCGGGTCAGGTGGAGCATTGTCGTCGATTTGAGCAGCAGATGGCGCAGCAGGCAGCGGATGCCCGACAGCAAGCGGCACAAAAGGGACGGCTGTATACTTTGCTTGGTGCAGCGGGCGGACTGGTGGTCCTGCTGCTGTGGATATAAGAAAGGACGGACGGGCATGGATGTGGATCTGATCTTTAAGGTGGCGGCGATCGGTATTATCGTGGCGGTGCTCAACCAACTGTTGATTCGCTCCGGACGGGAGGAGCAAGCCATGCTCACCACGCTGGCGGGGCTGATCGTGGTACTGTCCATTATGGTGGCGCAAATCAGCGATCTGTTCCGTACCGTCAAATCGGTGTTCGGATTATGAAATGGGTGGCGCTGTTGGTGGTGTTGGCGGTTGCCGCTTTTCTGGCGTTGCTGCTGCGCCGATACCAGCCGGAATATACGCTGCTGATCGGTTTGGTTGCCGGGGCGCTGGTGCTTACCACCGCGATCACGCAGGCGCAGCCGCTGTTTGCGGCGGTCAATCGGCTGCTGTCGGCGGCGGGATTGCCCGGGGAATACGGTACAAGGCTGATAAAAGCGCTCGGTATCTGTTTGCTTACCCAGCTATCCGCCGACGCGTGCCGCGATGCGGGCGAAGCGGGGCTGGCAGGAAAAGCCGAGCTGGTGGGTAAGCTGGCGCTGCTGATTTTGGCGCTGCCGCTGTTTGAAAGCATCGCCCAAACCTCCGCCGCCTTGATGAACAGGCAATGAGGAGGATGTATGCGTATACGACGAATCATAAAGGCGGTGCTGGCACTTTTCGTTCTGCTGGCGTGGCCGGTGGCGGGCGAAACAGACAGCGACCAAGTGGATACCGATACATTATATGCCGAGCAATGGGCGGCGAGCGGGGCGCAGGAGCTGTGGAACCAGCTTACGCCCGAAACGCGCGAACAGCTGAACCGGTGGGGCATCACCGATTTTTCATCCATTGACTTTTCCTCTCTGTCACCCGAGGGCACGCTGGAAGGGCTGCTCGGTTTGTTGGCGGAACAAGCTGCCACGCCGCTCGCCGCTATCGGCATGGTGCTGGGGATCGTGCTGCTGTGTTCACTGATGGATGGGATGCGCCAAACCGCCGGTCGCGGCGAGGCAGCGCATATTTTCTCGTTGGTGGGAGCCGCCGCCTCGTATGCCGCAGTGCTGGTGCCGCTGGCCGGCTGCATCCAGCGGGTGTGCGAGGCAGTGAGCAGTGTGTCGGTGTTTATGACCAGCTTTGTTCCGGTGTACGGCGGCATTATGCTGGCGGCAGGACAAGCCGTGTCGGCGGCCTCATACCAAACTATTGTGCTGTTCGTGGCGGAACTGCTCACACTGCTGGTCGGGCGGGTGATTGTGCCCTGTTTGGTGATTTCACTCGCGCTGGGGTTGACCGGCGCCGTCACACCGGAAATGAAGCTGAACGCTGTCGGCGATTGGTTCCACAAAGGGGCGGCGTGGCTGCTGACTCTTACCACCTCGGTGTTTGTGGGGCTGCTCTCCATTCAAGGTATTGTGGGAGCTGCCGCCGATTCACTATCGGGACGCGCCATCCGCTTTTCGCTGGCCAGCTTTGTGCCGGTGGTGGGCGGCGCTCTCAGCGAGGCGTTCAACGCTGTGAAAGGCTGCTTGTCGCTGTTGCGTACCACCATGGGCGGGGTGGGGGTGCTGACTACTGCTTTGATCGTGCTGCCGCCGCTGCTGTCCTGCGTAGCGTGGGCGTTTTGCTTGAGTCTGGGTGCTATGGTGGCGGAGCTGTTTGCCTTGCCTGCGCTGGGCGGGCTGCTGCGAGCTGCCCAAAATGTGGTGAAAACGCTGATCGGGGTGCTGGCGGCGTGCGCATTGTTTATGATTGTCGCCACCACCATTGTCACCGTGGCAGGACTGCACGCGTAGAAAGGGGAGATGAAATGAGCGCGATTCAGCAATGGGCGGCGGCTTTATGCGCCGCCGCCATCGGGTGCACGATGCTGAAAACATTGGCACCCAAAACGGGTACTGGGCGGGTGTTTCATCTGCTGCTGGCAGCGTTTTGCGTGTGCTGCATGGCATCGCCGCTGCTGGCACTGCGGTCGTTGTCGCTCGATGATCTGCCGGAAGTGTCGGCGGATGCCACGCACACCGCGCTGTCTGCCCAAGTGGAGCAGCAGATGAAGCAGCAAATGGAGACGGCAGTTGCATCGCTTTGCGAGCGGTATCTGAAAAATTATGACATCACGGTGCAAAAAGTGGCGGTGCATATGGATACATCCGACGATGGGAGCATATATATGTCCCATGTAACCCTGTATTTGGACAAACAGAATGCTGCCGGTGCGTTTACCGCCCGGCAGCTGATGCAGCCGCAACTGGGGGTGACGGTCGAAGTGGAGATACAGGACGAATAGAAAGGGGCAGAACCTATGGACATGGACAAAGCATCGGTGCTCGCGCGCCTGCGTGCCGGTTTGCAAAGCGGCAAGGCGGTCAAATGGGTAGTGGCAGCGGGACTTTGCGGTATGCTGCTCATTTTTTTGTCGGAGATTTGGCCGTCCTCTGCAGCACCCGCTGCCTCCGACACCGTGTCCAGCGATGTGTTTGTGCAGCAGCTGGAACAGCGGTTGACCGATCTGGTGAGCAACATCGACGGTGCCGGGCAAAGCCGGGTGATGGTGACGCTGGAAAACGGCGTGCAATATGTGTATGCCACCGAGCAAAAAGCCAACAGCAATCGGGTGGAGGATTCCGGCGATACCTCCAGTCGGGTGTCGCAGCAGGACGATACCGAAGAATCGGTGATCGTGGTGGATGCCAAGGACGGACGAAACGGGCTGTTGGTGACCGAGCTGGAGCCGGTCGTCAAAGGGGTGGTGGTCGTGTGCGAGGGCGGGGATCGCGAGGATGTGCGGCAGCGCATTGCCGATACCGTGACCACCGCGCTGAACATCACGTCCAAACGCGTGTATGTAACCAAATTATCGCTATAAAAGGAGATGCAATGGTATGAGCAAGATTTTCGGAAAACGCAATATGATGCTGGGCGTGCTCGTGTTGGCACTGGGGGCGGCGGTGTATCTGAATTATTCGTTTGCCGCGCCCGCAGCGTCCAGTATTTCTGCCGGTGCCAAGGCCGGCACCACCGCCAAGGGCGACCATCTGGGGGATGCGCAGTATGTGGGCAACACCACGGTGGCGAATGCCCAAAGTGCGGCTTATTTCAAACAGGCACGCCAAAACCGCGAAACCGCCCGCAGCGAAGCGCTGGAAATGGTGCAGGATCTGATGAACAACGCTAAGATCAGCGGAAATGTGCAGGCCGAGGTGGTACAAAAGGTCAAGGATATGGCGGATGCGGTGGATCAGGAAAGCAAGATCGAAAATTTGATCAAAGCCAAAGGTTTTGCCGATTGCGTGGTGTATATCGAGGGCGAAAAATGCAATGTGGTGGTGCCGGGCGAAACGCTCACCTCCCAGCAAACGGCGCAGATTACCGAGATCGTGCTGGCGCAATCCAAGGTCAAGTCGCAAAATATTACGATCGTTCCGGTAAAATCCTAAAAAAACTGTTGCTCCATCCGCGGTTTGTGGTATAATACTCTTGTTCCTATCGTAAATCGTGAGATAAAGGAGGATCTGTCCCATGAGTGATAAAGGTTACAAATCGTCCGAGGGCAGCTGCATTATTTCGGAAGAGGTTATTGCCACCATCGCCAGCACGGCGGCTATGGAAGTGCCGGGTGTGGCCGGTATGGCGCAGCGTCCGGTGGATATTCGCGGATTTATGGGCTCGGCGGCCGCCAAAGCGGTCAAAGTCGTGAACAACGAAAGCGAAACCGTTGTGGATGTGTATGTCAATCTGCGCATCGACGCGAAGATTCAGGAAGTCGGCAGCGCGGTGCAGCGCAGCGTGAAAACGGCGGTGCAGTCGATGACCGGCAAACCGGTGACCAAGGTGAATGTGCATGTGGCCGGTATTGTGCTGGACGATAAGGCGCAGCAGGAAGATTGATACATGGCGGACCCTCCGCGCTTGATGGTGGAGGGTTTCTTTTTTCCCGACGATGTCGGATAATGGTAGAAAGGCATGGATTTTGAAAATGACGCGACACGAAGCCAGAGAATTGGCGTTTATCTTGCTGTTTGAAACAATGTTCACCAACGACACGGTGGAAGAGATCGCGGCGCACGCGGACGAAGCGCGCGGGATTTCGACCGATGCGTTTGCGCTGTCGCTGGCCAAGGGCGCGGATGCCCACGCGGTGGAGCTGGACGAGATCATCACCCGCCATTCGCTGAAATGGAGCAAGCAGCAAATTTCGCGCGTAGCGTTGTCGATCATGCGGCTGGCGGTGTACGAGATCCAATACGAGCCGGATATTCCGATCAGCGTTTCCATCAACGAAGCGGTGGAGCTGGCGAAAAAATACGGCGGCGAGGAAGAGGCTGCGTTTATCAACGGCGTTTTGGGCGGCGTGGCACGCCAGACGGATGTTGTAAAAAACGAGGATACCGCGCAGGAAGCACCGGAAGCCGCGGTGGCGGAGCCATCCGCTACGGAAGCGCCCGCAGATGAGGCGACGGTATGACCGCCTGTCTGGGGCTGGATACCAGTAATTATACAACCTCCGCCGCGTGGGCAGATGCGGCGGCAGAGCGGGTCGAGCAGCAAAAGCAGTTGCTCCCCGTTACCAAGGGCAAAATGGGGCTTCGCCAAAGCGATGCGGTGTTTCATCATGTCCGTCAACTGCCCAATATTGTGGAACGGCTGCGGCAACATTGCCCGGAGCCGTTTTCGTGCATAGCGGCGTCCGAACGTCCACAGGAGGTGGACGGCTCCTATATGCCTTGCTTTTTGGTGGGGATGGGTGCCGCGCGCGAGCTGGCAGCCGTGATGGGGGTGCCGTATATCGGCGTTACCCACCAGCAGGGACATGTGGCGGCGGCAGCTTTTGGTGCCGGACGAATGGATTTGCTGGATCAGCCGTTTTTGGCATTTCATGTGTCCGGTGGCACCACCGATGCCCTGACGGTCGAACCGACCAAGGCGGGTGGTATCACCTGTCGGGTGGTGGCGCGTTCGCTGGATCTGAAAGCTGGTCAGTTGATCGACCGGGTAGGGGGCATGTTGGGACTGCCGTTCCCGGCAGGACCGGCGCTGGAGCAGCTGGCGCTGACCGCTGAGCAGACCTATCGCCCGCGCATTCCGCTGAGGGACGGCTGCTGTTCGCTGTCCGGCGTACAAAACCAGTGTGAGCAAATGCTGCAAAAGGGAACTCCCCCCGCCGAAATCGCCCGCTTTTGTCTGGATTGCGTGGGGGCGGCGCTGGATGGGATGACCCGTGCGCTGCAGCAGCAATACCCCGGTCGTCCGCTGCTGTATGCGGGCGGTGTGATGTCCAACAGTCTGTTGCGCGAGCGGCTGACGGTGGCTTTTGGCGGCAGCTTTGCGCCACCGGCGTTTTCGGCGGATAATGCCGCCGGTGTGGCGCTGCTGGGCAGCAAAATGAGGTGAACCAATTGGCACAAATGCGTGTGATCACGGTCAGCCAGCTCAACCGGTATGTCAAATCGGTGCTGGAAGGCGACCAGAATTTGATGGCGGTGTATATCAGCGGTGAAATTTCCAATTTCACCAATCACTATAAATCGGGACATTTATATATGTCCCTGAAAGACGAAGGGGCGCTGGTCAAAGCGGTGATGTTCCGCGGCAACGCTTCCAAACTCGCGTTCACGCCGGAAAACGGTATGAAGGTGATCGTGCGGGCGCGGGTGTCGCTGTACGAAAAGGACGGCGCGTTTCAAATCTATATCGAAGAGATGCAGCCGGATGGCGTCGGCGCACTTCAGGTGGCGTATGAGCAGTTGAAAGCCAAGCTGGAGAAAGAAGGACTCTTTGATCCGGCGCGCAAGCGCCCTATTCCGCGATATCCCGGTCGGGTGGGGGTGATCACTTCACCCACCGGCGCCGCTGTGCGCGATATTCTCAACGTGCTGGGGCGGCGGTTTCCGCTGGCGCAAATTGTGTTTGTGCCGGTGCTGGTGCAGGGCGAGGGCGCGCCGCCGCAATTGGTCAAAGCGGTGGAAACCTTTAACGAACGCCGGGCAGCCGATGTGTTGATTATTGGTCGCGGCGGCGGCTCGATCGAAGAGCTGTGGGCATTTAACGATGAACGCGTGGCGCGTGCGGTGGCGGCGTCCACGATTCCGGTGATCTCGGCTGTGGGTCACGAAACGGATTTTACCATTTGCGATTTTGCCGCCGATCTGCGTGCACCCACACCGTCGGCAGCGGCGGAATTGGCGGTGCCGGATACCCGCAACCTGCTCGGACGGCTGGCACAGCTGCAAGCCATCAGCCGTCAGGCGGTGGCACACCGGCTGCAAACCGAGCAAAAGCGACTGACCGCGCTGCGCGAGCGCCGCTGCCTGTCCACACCGTTGTTTTATGTGGAAGGACAGTCGATGCGGCTGGACTACGCGACCCGCGCGTTTGCGAATGCCGCCCAAATGCAGATGACCAAAGCCGACCGGCGGCTGGCGTCGCTGTCCGGCAAGCTGGACGCGCTCAGCCCGTTGAAAGTGCTGTCGCGCGGCTACGCGATTCCGCAGCACGACGGCGAGGTGATCAAAAGCGTAACCACGGTGACACCGGGCGATGCGCTGGAGCTGCGCATGAGCGACGGTACGCTGCATTGCACGGTACAAGGAAAGGATGAATAACCATGGCGCAGACCATTACATTTGAACAGGCGATTACCCGTCTGGAACAGATCGTCGGCATTTTGGAAGGCGGCCAATGCACGCTGGACGAATCGCTCAAGTTGTTTGAAGAGGGAACCAAGCTGACAGCCTTTTGCTCCAAATCGCTGAAAACGGCGGAGCAGAAGATCGTGAAGCTGATGGATGAAACCAAAGAACCCGCGCCGGTTGATACACCGGAACAGGACTAAAGGAGAGCATCATGAGTTTGTATACACCGCGTCTGCAATCCTATCTGGACGAGATCGAAGCCTATCTGCCGCAATGCCTGCCTGCAAAGGACGGGCTGCGTGACACGGTGGTGGAGGCAATGGCGTACGCCTGCGCGGCGGGCGGCAAACGCATTCGGCCGGTGCTTACGCTGGCGTTTTGTGAGCTTTGCTGCGGCAAGACCGCCCCGGCGCTGCCATTTGCAGCGGCGGTGGAGATGATCCATTCCTATTCGCTCATTCACGACGATCTGCCCTGTATGGACGATAGTCCGCTGCGCCGCGGCAAACCGTCGGTGCATGTGGCGTTTGGTGAGGATATGGCGCTGCTGGCGGGGGATGCGCTGCTGGGGCGTGCATTCGAGGTGATGCTGCGTGCCGATGCGGACCCGCAGCGGGTGATCGCGGCGGCGCGGGTGCTGGCGGACGAGGCCGGCATCGGCGGTATGGTCGGCGGTCAGGTGATTGATCTGCAAAGTGAGGGCAAAACCATCTCGCTGTCGGTGCTGGAACAGCTGCAACAGGGCAAAACCGCCGCGTTGATGATCGCGGCGTGCCGTATGGGTGCCATCGTCGGCGGTGGCTCGCCGGAGCGGGTTGAAGCCGCTGCCCGCTTTGGTGAACAGATCGGGCTTGGGTTCCAGATCGTGGACGATATTTTGGATACAACGGTAACCGCCAAGGAACTGGGCAAACCGGTGGGCAACGACGCAGCGCACGAAAAGAGCACCTATGTGTCGCTGCTGGGGCTGGACAAAGCGCGCACGCTGGCGGCTGAGCGCACCGAGGCAGCGGTTGCATCGCTGTCAATATTTGGCGAGGCGGCGGACGATTTGCGCCGTCTGGCGCAAGCGCTTCTGGTGCGCACTCATTAAGACAATCGAGGTCAAACATGGAACTGTTTCGAGAATTTTTTGAAAATCGGGTGTTGTTTGCGGCGGTGCTGGCATGGCTGGTGGCACAGGGAATCAAGGTGCTGCTGGAATGGCTGCTGCACGGCAAATTTTCCGCCGAACGGATATGGGGCGCGGGCGGTATGCCCAGCGCTCATTCGGCGACGGTTTGCGCGCTGACGGTATCCATGGCGCGGTTCCATGGGGTATCCTCGCCGGTGTTTGCGTTGTCGGTGGTGTTCGCGTTTGTGACCATCTATGATGCCATGGGCGTTCGCCGCGAAACCGGTGAACACGCCCGCTTGCTCAACAAATATCTCAACCGGTTGAAATCGGAAGAAAACGGGGATGACCCCGAGGATATTGAATTGAAAGAGTTTATCGGTCACACCCCGATGGAAGTGTTGGCCGGTGTTTTGCTGGGCATTCTGGTGAGCGTGCTGATGCCGGCATAAAATCATTATCGTTACGGGATGTGGAAAAATGGCAAATCATCCTTATATAGACCGGATCCCCTCGCCGGAGCAGCTGCGGGCCATGTCGCCAGCACAGCTGAAAGAACTGTGTCGCGAGCTGCGCGAGGTGTTGATCCAAACCGTTTCCAAAACTGGCGGTCATTTGTCGTCCAATTTGGGCGTTGTAGAGCTGACGGTGGCGCTGCATCGTGAATTTTCGCTGCCGCAGGACGAGATCGTCTGGGATGTGGGCCACCAGTGCTATGTACACAAGCTGCTGACCGGTCGCGCCGATCGGTTTGACACGCTGCGGCAAGAGGGCGGGTTGACCGGGTTTCCCTGTCCGCCGGAAAGCGAGTGCGACAGCTTTGTGGTGGGGCACAGCAGTACCTCGATCTCCGCTGCCAACGGAATGGCCAAGGCGAAAACGCTGACCGGTCAACCCGGCTATGTGGTGGCGGTGATCGGTGACGGAGCACTGACCGGCGGGCTGGCATACGAAGGTTTGTGCAACGCCGGACGCAGCAAAGATAAACTGATCGTGATCCTAAATGACAACCGTATGTCGATCAGCAGCAATGTCGGC
The DNA here is from genome assembly GCA_900547105.1 of uncultured Oscillospiraceae bacterium. Classification (GTDB taxonomy): domain Bacteria; phylum Bacillota; class Clostridia; order Oscillospirales; family Acutalibacteraceae; genus UMGS1474. The sequence continues at coordinate 168,904 of URFL01000001.1, forward strand.
TATGTAGCGCGCCATTTGTCGCATATGCGTTCCCGCCCCAACTATGTGCGGGTCAAGCACAATGTCGAATGGTTTATGAAACGCATTCCATTGGTGGGATCGGCGTGCTATCGCGGACTGCTGCGGATGAAAAACCGTTTGAAAACCATGGTGTACCGCAACAGCACCATTTACGAAGAAATGGGATTCCACTATCTCGGTCCGGTGGACGGTCACGATTTGAATCAGCTGCAGCAGGCGCTGAAAGCCGCCAAAGCGGTGGGGCGTCCGGTGCTGCTGCATGTGGAAACGGTTAAAGGCCGTGGCTATCCGTTCGCTGAGCAAAATCCGGATATTTATCACGGCGTGTCGCGATTTGATATCGCCACCGGCGAGCTGCCCGCGCAGGGGGAATCCTTTTCGTCGGTGTTTGGGCGCACCATGGTGGAGCTGGCGACAGCGGATGAACGCATCTGCGCTGTGAGCGCGGCGATGACCGGCGGTACCGGCTTGTCCGATTTTGCGGCGCAATTTCCCGCGCGCTGTTTCGATACCGGTATCGCCGAAGAGCATGCGGTGACCTTTTGTTCCGGGCTGGCGACCGGCGGTATGCTGCCGGTTTTTGCGGTGTACTCCACTTTTTTGCAGCGCAGCTATGACCAAATTCTTAACGATACCGCGATCATGGGCAACCATGTGGTGCTGGCGATCGATCGCGCGGGTCTGGTTCCGGACGACGGTAAAACGCACCAGGGCATTTTTGATGTGCCGTTTTTGCAAACCATTCCCGGCATGACCATCTATGCTCCCGCGAGCTTTGCGGAGCTGAAAATTCATCTGAAACAAGCGTTGTATGACGAAACCGGCCCGGTCGCTGTGCGCTATCCCAAGGGGAGCGAGGCATTTGCCGCAGCCGATTATCAGCCGGATTATCGTCCGTATCAGCTGTTTGGCACCGAGCAGGCGGATACGCTGCTGGTGACCTATGGCCGCCTCTTTTTTGAAGCAACTGCGGCTGTGCGTCGACTGGCAGAGGAGGGCACACCGGTGTCGCTGCTCAAGCTGTCGCGCATAAAGCCGCTGCCGGAGAATTGCATCGCACTGATGCAATCGTATAAGCGGATCATTTTTGTAGAAGAATCCAGCCGCACCGGCGGTATCGGCGAATATGTCGCCAGCCTGTTGGAACAAAGCGGCTACCACGGAGAATATCAGTTGCAGGCAATCGAGCCGTTTGTGGGTACCTGCAAGGTGGCGTCCGCGATGCACCGGTTCCATCTGGATGCCGAGGGCATCGTGCAGCTGGTGCGGCGGGAGGTCACGCCATGACCGGCGACAGCCAGCGGCTGGACGCCGCGCTGGTGGCGCGCGGGCTGGCCAGCGGTCGCGAAAAGGCAAAAGAGCTGATCGCGGCGGGGCTGGTGACGGTAAATGGGCACAAGGCGACCAAGGCTTCTCAAGCGGTGGCGGCATCGGCAGTGATCGAATGCGCCGACACGCTGCACCGGTTTGTGGGGCGCGGCGGCGAAAAGCTGGAAAAGGTGCTGCAGGAAACAATGCTTTCGCCGGAAGGCGGCTGTTGCTTGGATATCGGCGCCTCCACTGGCGGATTTACCGATTGTCTGCTGCAGCATGGCGCCGCGCGGGTGTATGCGCTGGATGTGGGGCATGGGCAGCTGCATCCGTCGCTGTGCGCCGATGCGCGTGTGGTCAATTTGGAAGGTATGGATGTGCGCCGTACTGACGAGGTGTTGGCGCGCATGGGGGAGAATCGTCCCGCCTTTTGCGTGATGGATGTGTCGTTCATCTCTCTGTCCACCATCTGGCCGGCAGTGGAAACGCTGGTCAGCGCGGATGCAACGGTGGTGTGTCTGATCAAGCCGCAGTTCGAAGCCGGACGCGCCGCTGTTGGCAAACGCGGGGTGGTGAAAGACCCGGCCGTGCATCAACAGGTGCTGCGGCGGCTCACGGCTTTTTGGGCGGAAAACGGCTGGGAGGTTTCCTATCTCAGCTTTTCGCCCATTACCGGTGGCGAGGGCAACATTGAATATCTGGCGGCGCTCAGCCGCCGGGATACAGCTCCCGCTGCGCCGTGGCAAGGCGACATTCGGGCGCTGACGCTTGCAGCCAAGCAGGCATTTTCCAAAAAAGGAGGGCGGACAACGTGAACAAACGCATTGCGGTCGTTCCCAACGAAAAGGCGGCGGGTGTGAACCGTGTGCTGCCGCAGGTATGTGATATTTTGCAGCAGCTGGGGGCACAGGTGCTGTTGCCGCCGTCCTCCGCCTCTTTTTGCGGCGAGGAAGCCGATGCCGTTATTCGCGACGGTGATGTGGTGGTCGCGCTGGGGGGCGACGGCACCATTATCCACACGGCCAAGCGCGCGGCGCGCTATGAGCGGGCGGTGCTGGGCATCAACTGCGGCACTCTGGGCTTTATGGCGGGATTGGAGCCGGATGAGCTGACCCGCCTGTCCGCCTTGATGACCGGCGAGTATACGGTGGATGACCGTATGATGCTGTCGGTCGAGGTGCACCAGAACGGCGCGATATGTCAGACCTTTTTCGCACTGAACGAAGCGGTGGTATCCCGCGGACCCCTGTCGCGTATGATCGGGCTGACCATTGGCAATCAACACGAATCCGTGATCCAATACCACGCCGATGGGGTGATATTGGCTACGCCGACCGGCTCGACAGCCTATTCACTGTCGGCGGGAGGACCGGTGATTGACCCGGCGCTCCGTGGGCTGCTGATGACACCGATCTGCCCCCATTCGCTGCATTCGCGCGCGTATATTTTCAAAGAGGATGCGGTGCTGTCGGTGGGGTGGGACGGCCCGGCGGGCACCAATGCATTTTTATCGGTGGATGGCGAAAACGGCGTGGCGCTGGCGGCGGGCGATACCGTTGTGGTGCGCAAGGCTGCACAAAGCGCCCGCCTGATCACGATCAAAACCCAACCGTTTTATGATGTGCTGCATCGCAAATTGATGGACAGATGCTGACAGACAAGGAGGATGCCCTGTGAAAACCAGGCGACACGCCAAAATTTTGGAAATCATCAGCCAGTATTCGGTGGATACCCAGGAAGCGCTGCTGCAATATCTGCGCGAAGCGGGTTTTGATGTGACCCAAGCTACCGTTTCGCGCGATATCAAGGAACTGCGCCTGATCAAAACATTGGGGCCGGACGGTACCTATCGGTATTCCACTGTGAAACTGGAAAGCGATAATATGTCCGCGCGGTTCCATTCGCTGCTCAACGACGCGGTCGTGAATGTGGACTATGCCGGCAATATCGTGGTGGTCAAGTGCCTGCCCGGTATGGCACAGGCCGCGTGTGCGGCGATGGATTCCATGCGCTTTGGCAGCGTGGTGGGCAGTCTGGCGGGCGAGGATACCTTTTTGTGTATCACCAAAGACGAAAATCGGTCGGTGGATTTGGTGACCGAGCTGAAAAAAATGTTAAAAAACGGGTAATCGACGATGCTACAGCATATTCATATTGAAAATTTGGCGGTCATCGAAGAAGCCGATATCTCCTTCGATAGCGGGCTGAATGTGTTGACCGGTGAAACCGGCGCGGGTAAATCCATTGTGATCGATGCGCTGAATATGGTGTTGGGCGAGCGTTCCAGCCGCGATCTGGTGCGCACCGGCTGCGACAAAGCGGAGGTAACGGCGTTGTTTGCCGGTTTGTCGGTACCGGTGCTGACGGCGCTGACGGAGATGGGCTACGATTGCTCGGATGGCCAGCTGCTGTGTCGCCGCCGCGTGACCGCCGAGGGCAAAAGCACCGCCTACATCAACGGCGCACCGGTGACGGTGGCGCTGCTGCGCCAAATCGGGCGACTGCTGGTGAATATTCACGGACAGCACGATAATCAGGCACTGTTGTCGGAGGATAAACAGCGGGATTATCTGGATGCGATCGGTGGACTGGCGACGCTGAAAGAAACCTATCTTGCGGCGTATCACCGGTACGGCGTAATCGCGCGGCGGCTGAAAAAGCTGCGGATCGATGAGCAGGAAAAGGCGCAGCGCATGGACACGCTGCGGTTTCAGATACAGGAGATCGAACAGCTCGACCCGCATCCGGGCGAGGAAGAGGAGCTTGGCGAGCGGCGGGCGCAAATGCGCCACGCCGAAAAAATTATGGGGTCGCTGCAGCGTGCCACATGGGCTCTGCAAGGGGATGATCAAAACGCGGGAGCGATGACCGCGGTGCAGCAAGCGGCAGATGCGCTGATTGATGCAGCAGAATTTCTGCCCACACTGCAGCCGCTGGCGGATAAGCTGCAAGCGATGCGTTATGATTTGGAGGAAGCGGCCGCCGATGTGGAGCAAACGGCAGGACAGATGTCGTTTGATGCCGGCGAAAAGGAGCAGGTGGAAAGCCGCTTGAGTACGCTGCGGCGGCTGCTTGGCAAATACGGCCCCGGCGTGGAGGAGATGCTGGCGCATCTCGATAAAGCGCGCGCCGAGCTGCAAGATCTGGAAAGCCGCGACCAAACCATCGCCGATGACGAACGCGCGTTGGCGCTGGCGGAGCAGGAAACGGTGACGGCTGCCGAAGCGCTGACTGTCGCGCGCCGCCAAACGGCGGACCGCTTTGCCGCGGAGGTTATGCAGCAGCTGGCCTTTTTGGATATGCCGGGTACCGTGCTGGATATTGCCATCGAACCCACCACCCTTACCGCGTCCGGAGGAGATAAGATCACCTTTTTGCTGGCAGCCAACGCCGGCGAGGAAGCCAAGCCGCTGGCGCGTGCCGCATCGGGCGGCGAGCTGGCGCGCATTATGCTGGCTATCAAATCGGTGATGGCGGGAGCGGACGATATTGATACGCTGGTGTTCGATGAAGTGGACACCGGTATCAGCGGTCATGCTGCCCGCAAGGTGGGGATCAAGCTGAAAGAAACCGCTGCGGCACGACAGGTGCTGTGCGTGACCCATTTGGCGCAGATTGCAGCGGCGGCCGATCGGCAGCTGTTGGTACGCAAAGAGGTGCAGAACGACCGCACCCGCACCCGGGTGGAAACGCTGACCGGCGAAGCCCGTGAGCGGGAGCTGGCGCGCATCATCAGCGGCGAGGTTACGCCGGCGGGTATGGCGGCGGCGCGCGATCTGCTTGTGCGAGTAGAACAGGATACCGCCCGGCAGTGATGAAAATAGGGCTTGACAATCCAAAGAAAGTGTGTTTTACTATCACCAATGGCTATGAACAAAAGAAGTAACCCCGCGTCTTTGGATGGCGCAGAGAGCCGCCGGTTGGTGTAAGGCGGTGCATCGGCGGGGTGAAATACCTTTGGGAGCAGCGAACTGAACCGGATTTTCCGCAGTAGGGGAGCCGTGTGCGCACGTTACCGCGCGAGGCGTTTATTGGAACGCCGGGTGAGCCCGCTCTTGTGAAAGTGCGGGAAATAGAGGTGGTACCGCGACAGTTGATCGCCCTCTGCTGAATTGGCAGAGGGCGTTTTTTATTTTTTAAGGGAGGTTTCAACCAATGAATGTATTCGACGAACTGAAAGCGCGCGGCATGGTCGCGCAAATGACCAACGAGGAGAAAATCCGTGAGCTGCTGGGTGGCGATCCGATCTCGTTTTATATCGGGTTTGACCCCACTGCCGACAGCCTGCATGTGGGTCACTTTGTGCAGCTGATGGTGATGGCGCATATGCAAAAAGCCGGTCATCGCCCCATCGCGCTGTTGGGCGGCGGTACCGGTATGGTGGGCGATCCCACCGGCAAAACCGATATGCGCAAAATGATGACGCCGGAAACCATTGCCTATCATGTGGATTGCTTCAAAAAGCAGATGTCTCGTTTTGTGGACTTTTCGGAAGGTCATGCGCTGATGGTGAACAACGCCGACTGGCTGACCAACCTCAATTACATCGATTTCCTGCGCGAAGTCGGCGTGCATTTTTCGGTCAACCGTATGCTGACCGCCGAGTGCTTCAAATCGCGTATGGAAAAGGGCTTGTCTTTCCTGGAATTCAACTATATGCTGATGCAGGGCTACGATTTCTACTACCTCAACCAAAACTACGATTGTGTGATGGAAATGGGCGGCGACGACCAGTGGTCGAACATTCTGGGAGGTGTCGAGCTGTGCCGCCGCAAAGCGGGCAAAGAGGTGTACGGCATCACCTTTGCACTGCTCACCACTTCCGAAGGCAAGAAGATGGGCAAAACCGAAAAAGGCGCCGTTTGGCTGGATCCCGACAAAACCTCGCCTTACGATTTCTTCCAGTATTGGCGGAATGTGGATGACGCCGATGTCATCCGCTGCCTGAAAATGCTGACCTTTGTGCCGCTCGAGGAAATCGAGGAAATGGCGAAAGCCAAGGACAGCGAGATCAACAATGTGAAAGAGCGTTTGGCGTATGAGGTGACCCGTCTGGTGCACGGAGAAGAAGAGGCGAACAAAGCTCGTGAAACCGCGCGTTCGCTGTTCAGCGGTGCCGCTACCGGTGCAAATATGCCCTCTACCGCGCTGGCGGATGACCAGCTGCAGGATGGCGCGATCGGCGTGATTGATCTACTGATGCTGACAAAGCTGGCACCCTCTCGCGGCGAAGCGCGTCGGCTGATTGCCCAGGGCGGCGTATCGGTGGACGATGAAAAGGTGCAGGATGTGATGCAGACCGTTCCGGTGTCGGCGTTCGACAAAGGTTATGTGGTGATTAAAAAAGGCAAAAAAGTCTTCCATAAAGTCACAAAAGCATAACAAATCCTTGCATTCCTTCTCTAAATTCTATATAATATTTGAGTAAAGACTTCGCTTACCAAGAAATGAGAGGACGTCGTCTATGGAAATATCGCTGGAAAAGCTGTTCCATCTGGTTTTGGAAAAAATCTGGTGGGTCGTGTTGGTCACCATCATCGGCGGGTTGGTTGCTTTTTCGTACACTGCGGCTCTGGTGCAGCCGACTTATGCATCCACCATCAAGATGATGGTCAGCAAAAACGAAGAGGCCCAGTCTAATTTGTCGGATCTGTCGTATGCCCAATACGCTCAGAGCATGGCCAAAACCTATATTGCCATTTTGAACGATAAAGATTTTTATCGGGATGTGGCGAAAAAATCGGATCTGGGATATAAGGATCAACAGCTTGCGAATATGTTCAGCTTCAACATCGTGGACGAAACCGCTGTGCTGGAGATCAAGGTGCAGGCGCACAGCCCGCGGGATACCAAGATCATTGCCGATGCAGCAGCTCAGGTGATTCCCCAGCGATTGAAAGGTGTATACGAACAAGCTACCATCAAACAAGTGTCCGGTGCCCGCGAGGGAACCAAAGTGGGTCCCAGCTTGGTGCGTAATACGGCTTTGGGGGCGCTGCTCGGCGCGGTGGTGATCGTGCTGATTATCTTTCTGCGTGATCTGCTGGATACGCGTATCAAGACGGAAGAAGATCTGGTGGAGCGGTATGATCTGCCGCTGCTCGGAGTGATTCCGGATTTTTCTACCAACACAGCGAAAACACGGCGCAAATAAAAGGAAAGGACGGACGAACTATGGCTGCACAAACGAACAGCAAATCGGCATCCCGCTCCAAGCTGGCTGTCGATTCCAAAATCAAGTTTCAGGTAACGGAAGCATATAAGTCCATCCGTACCAATTTGATGTTTTCAATCGCACACCCCGGGTGCAAAACCATTGTGGTTTCCAGCTCGATGGAAAACGAGGGCAAATCCACCGGTGCGGTCAACATCGCGATCTCGCTGTCGCAAACGAATTTGCGGGTGCTGCTGATCGATACCGATCTGCGCAAACCAAAGCTGCATATGTTCTTTGATATGAACAATGCTCCCGGTTTGTCTCATGTTCTCAGCGGCCTGCAGCCGCTGAGCGAGACGATCCGGCATACCTCTTATACCAATTTGGATGTTATTACCGCCGGTGCGACTCCGCCCAACCCGTCGGAGCTGCTCGCCAGCGAGACATTCGGCCAATTGCTGCAAACGCTGGCTGCCGATTACGATTATATCATTGTGGATACGCCTCCGGTGAATGTGGTGTCGGATGCGCTGCCGGTTATCAAGAAATCCGATGGCGTGGTGTTGATGGTGCGTTCCGGTATGGCAACATATCCCGAATTGGACAAAGCGGTTCAGCATTTGCAGATGATTGATGCCAAGATTTTGGGCTTGGTGCTCAACGGTGCCGACACGCGCTCCAAAGGATATGGTTCCAAGGCCGGATACGGAAAATACGGCTATGGATACGGCTATGGCAAACATGACACCGCTGGTTGATCTGCACACGCATATTCTGCCCGGCATCGATGACGGAGCGCGTGATGTGGATGAAGCGGCGGATATGCTGGCGGCATTATCCCGGCAACAGGTGGATACGGTGGTGTTGACCCCGCATTATTTGTCGGATGAGATGCCGATGGAAGAGTTTTTGTCGCGGCGGCAACAGGCGTTTAAGGCGCTGTGTCGCCGAACAGGGGAGGAGTCCCCTCGGCTGATATTGGCCAGCGAAACATTCTTGAGCAAAACCATCTTCCAGCACGAGGATATCACACCGCTTTGCATCGGCAGCCGGTATTTGTTGGTTGAACTGCCTTATGAGACTCGTTTCACCCCGTATGTGTGCGAGAATTTGATGCAGGTGACCTACCATTACGGTGTGCAGCCGATCATGGCTCACGTGGAACGTTATCCGGATCTGATGCAGCATCCCCATGTGCTGGAAAAGTTGATTGACGACGGATTGCTGACGCAGATCAATGTGTCGTCGCTGCAATCGTTTTGGATGCGTCGCCGACTGGTGTCTTTTATCAAAAAAGGGTATATCCACTTGTTGGGTACCGATTGCCACCATCTGAAAACGCGCCCGCCGCAATTCCGCGAATGGGTGGAGCGGCTGCAGCAATCAGTGGGGCAGCAAACGCTGAATAAACTGATGCAAAACGCGCGCGATATTATTGCTGAATAAAAAATCCCCTGTGACAACGGTTGCTGTCACAGGGGATTTTTTCGATGTGTTTACAGCTCGCACGCGTGAACATCCTCGTCGGGATCCATCACCTTGCCCACAATGGGGGTGGGGTCGATGCCCTGACGGGTGTAGTAATCGGCGATAGCCGCCTTGATGGCTTGTTCCGCCAACACCGAACAGTGGATCTTGTGCGCCGGCAGGCCGTCCAGCGCTTCCACCACCGCTTTATTGGACAGCTTCAACGCGTCCTCCAGCGTCTGACCCATAATCATTTCGGTAGCAATCGAGCTGGTGGCGATAGCCGAACCGCAGCCAAAGGTTTTGAATTTGACATCCGCAATGCGACCGTCTTTCACCTTGATATACATTTTCATGATATCGCCGCATTTGGCGTTGCCGATCTCGCCGACACCGTCCGCATCCGGAATTTCGCCCACGTTGCGCGGGTTGGTGAAGTGATCCATTACCTTTTCACTATAAAACGAAGTCATTTGACATCTTCTCCTTTCACAATGCGCTCCCACAGGGGGGACATCTCCCGCAACCGGTTGACCACAAGCGGTACCTGCTGCGCAATATAGGCAATGTCCTCGTCCGTGGTTTCTTCCGAAATAGTCAGCCGCAGCGATCCATGCGCTACCTCGTGCTTCAACCCGATGGCGAGCAGCACATGGCTGGGATCCAGCGAACCGGAGGTGCAAGCCGAACCGGAGGAGGCACAAATGCCTTTGGCATCCAGCATCAGCAGCAGGCTTTCGCCCTCAACGCCTTCAAAGCTGACATTGATGTTGCCGGGCAGCCGTTTCGTGGCATCACCGTTTAGACGGCTGTGGGTGATCGTGGTGAGTGCAGCAATCAGCCGATCGCGCCGCGCGGCGATCGCCGGCGCCGTTTCGGCAATGCTGTCGCATGCCAGCTTCATTGCTGTTGCCATACCCACAATGCCGGCAGTGTTTTCGGTGCCGGCGCGGCGACCGGATTCCTGGGCACCGCCGTCGATCAGGTTTCCGAACCGCAGCCCTTTGCGGATCAGCAGCGCGCCGATCCCTTTTGGACCGTGAAATTTATGACCGGACAGCGACAGCATGTCCGCTTGAATTCCGTTGAAGGATACCGGAATATGGCCAACAGCCTGCACCGCGTCCACATGGAACAGCACGCCCGCTTCGCGGCAGACAGCACCGATTTCCGCCACCGGTTGGATGGTGCCGATCTCGTTGTTGGCGAACATCACACTGACCAGCGCGGTGTCCGGGCGAATGGCCGCTTTCACATCTTCCACCCGCACAATACCGTTGTCATAAACCGGCAGCAGCGTGACCTCAAAGCCCTTCTTTTGCAGCGCGTTCAGCGTATGCAGGATGGCATGATGCTCAAACGCGGTAGAGATGATATGCTTTTTGCCCTTGGCTGCGCCTTGTTCAGCCGCCATTTTGATGGCCCAGTTGTCCGCTTCGCTGCCGCCCGAAGTAAAGAACACTTCTTTCGGCAGACAGTCCAGACACTCGGCGATCTGGCAGCGTGCTTTTTCAACAGCGCGGCGGGAATTTTGCCCAAAGCTATACAGCGAGGAGGGGTTGCCGTATTCCTCGGTCAAGTAGGGCATCATCGCCTCCAGCGCCTGCGGATGCAGCTTTGTGGTGGCTGCATTATCCGCGTAAATCATTTTATTCATAGGGGATAACACCTGCTTTCTGTAACTGAGTTTAATATATACCATTTTGGTAGCTTTTACAAGGTGAAAAATGTCCAATATTCGGCCGTCACCGACGCAAAAATGGTGCTATATGCGAAAACGGTCGCACTGTGCCACCGCCAGCGCGTCGCAGCGCTCGTTTTCGGGGTGTCCGGCGTGCCCTTTTACCCATACAATTTTCACATCGTGCCGGTCCAACTGGGTCAGTAATCGATCCCACAAATCCGCGTTGAGCGCCGGCTTTTTGTCCGCCTTGCGCCAACCGTTGCGCTTCCAGGATCGCGCCCAGCCTTTGGTCACCCCATCAGTCAGATACTTGGAATCGCTGGTCAGCGTCACTTGACAGGATTCTTTCAGTGCCGCCAGCCCTTCGATCGCGGCGGACAGCTCCATGCGGTTGTTGGTGGTGTTGGCTTCGCCGCCGGACAATTCTTTTTCCACGCCATGGTAGCGCAAAATCGCGCCCCAGCCGCCGGGGCCGGGGTTGCCCGAACAGGCGCCGTCGGTAAAAAGCTCCACATGTTTCATGCCCACGATCTCCTTATTGCTTTTTTAGAATGAAAAATATCTTCCTTAATATACCATAACCCCGTAAAAAAACAAGAAGAAATTTATTAAACCGTTTGATTGCGCCTATACTACTATCATGTGGAGGCTGCACTTGACATCGCGGCCAAAAAACAGTAATATAAAAAGGATCAGACGAACGGATGCAGCCGCATACCGTTTGCAGTGACCGGTTCCCGCGAAACGCTTTGACGCTTCGCATGGCAAAACAGACGTGTTCGGATTTTACAACAGCATACGCGTATGCAAGCAGCCTCACCGGGGTGGGGCTATTCTTTCTATGCATTTGTTTAGGACCTGTGGGTCTATCAATAGAAACGGAGGATTATTGTGTCAACAGAAAGCAACAACCAAAAAGCAGCCGAAAAGGCAAAGCAGGCAACCGAAAAAAAGCCCGCCGGACGGGATAAGACGGGCAAAAACGCCGGCAAAACACCGGCGCGCCGCAACTATCGTTCGGCGGCAAAAAAGACGGAAAAGCCCAAAACCGATAAACCGGCAGCGGAAAAGAAGTCGGCAAATGAATCGAAAGCGCCGAAGCAAGCAGCCAAAGCGCCGAAACAAGCGGCCGGTTCTGCGAAAAAGCAGGCGGCGAATGCTACGGGCCGCAGCAACGGCAAAACCGCGCCCAAGAGCGGTCGCGGTCGTGGACGCCGCAAGCAGGTCACGCCGGTACGGTTGACCATGCTGGGCGGCATGAACGAGATCGGCAAAAACATCACGCTGTTTGAATACGGCGATGATGCGTTTATCATTGACTGCGGCATGGCGTTTCCGGACGATGATATGCCCGGTGTGGATATTGTTCTGCCGGATTTTTCGCACATCGAAAAGGTAGCGGATCATGTGCGCGGCGTGGTGCTGACCCATGGTCACGAGGACCATATCGGCGCGCTGCCGTACCTGCTCAAGCAATTCAACTTCCCGGTGTTCGGCACCCGTCTGACGCTGGCGCTGGTGGAAAACAAGCTGAAAGAGCACGGGTTGGCGAAACAGGCAAAGCTGAACGTGGTTCAGGCGGGCGGCAGCATCAATCTTGGAAAAATTTCGGTCGAATTTATAAATGTGAACCACTCGATCCCCGACGCGGTGGCGCTGGCGATCAAAACGCCGATCGGCTATGTGGTGCACACCGGCGACTTCAAAATTGACTGCACTCCTATTTCCGGCACCATGATGGATTTGGCGCGGTTGGGCGAACTGGGCAAAGAGGGCGTGCTGGCGATGCTGGCGGAGTCTACCAATGCCGAGCGCCCCGGCTATACGCCGAGCGAACGACTGGTGGGCAAGAGCTTTGCCAACCTGTTCCACAACGCCGAGGGCAAACGCCTGATTATCGCGACATTCTCGTCCAACCTGCACCGTATCCAGCAAATTGTGGATGCCGCAGTGCGCGATGGGCGCAAGGTGGCGGTATCCGGGCGCAGCATGATCAACAACGTGCAGATCGCGACTGAGCTTGGCTATTTGAAAGTGCCGGATGGCGTCTTTATTGATATTGATGAAATCAACCAGTATCCGAAAGATCAAATCACCCTGATCACCACCGGCAGCCAAGGCGAGCCGATGTCCGCGCTTACCCGCATGGCGTTTTCCGATCACCGCAAGGTGGAGGTCGGTCCCGATGATTACATCATCATTTCCGCTACCCCTATTCCCGGTAACGAAAAGACAGTGGGGAAGGTTGTCAACGAGCTGATGAAGCGCGGCTGCGATGTAGTGTACGAAAAAATGTACGATGTTCATGTGTCCGGCCACGCGTGTCAGGAAGAGCTTAAAATCGTTCATGGGCTGGTGCGCCCGCAGTTTTTCCTGCCGGTGCACGGCGAGCAGAAGCATTTGCAAAAGCATGCCGCGCTGGCGCGATCCATGGGTATGCCGGCGGATCATATTCTGCTGGGCGACATCGGTAAGGTGATCGAGATCACCCCCGATAAAATGGAAGTGGTCGGTCAGGTACAGGCCGGTCAGGTGCTGGTGGACGGCTTGGGCGTCGGTGATGTGGGCAGCATTGTGCTGCGTGACCGCCGCCACTTGGCGGAGGACGGCTTGATCGTGGTGGTCGCTACCGTGGATCCGGCCGAGGGACGCATTGTGTCCGGCCCCGACATTGTATCGCGCGGGTTTGTGTATGTGCGCGAATCTGAGCAGCTGATTGAAAAAGCCAAGGATGTGGCGCGTGGCGTTCTGGAGGAATGCTGCCGCAGCCATACGCTGGATTGGAACACGATGAAAACCCGCGTGCGGGATGATATGTCGCGTATGATCTTCCAAAAGACCAAACGCAGCCCGATGATCCTGCCGATTATTATGGATGTATAATTGCCTGTCCCTGTAAAGGTGGTGGATACGGTGAAACCCAAAAAAATATGGACCGTTTCGGCCAGTGTCATATTGCTGTCGGTGTTGTTGGTTGCCAGCATTTTGGTCGGCTATTATCTTCGCTCGCCGCTGGTGTTGTATATCCAGCTGGCGGTGGGGGGTATCGCCGTGCTGTGGGCGGCGCTGCGTCAATACCGGTTTCGCCGGGATGTCAAGCAGTATCTGGCGGGAATCGCCGCGCGCTTGAGCGACGCCGACCGCCAATCGCTGCTGGAATTTCCTATTCCTACGGTGGCGGTGACTGCCGCCGGCGAAGTGATCTGGTACAACCCCACCTTTGAAAAAGAGGTGCTGGGCGGGCGGGATGCCTATGGCTTGTTGGTGGAAGATCTGACCGGTGGACTCCCGATCAGCTTTTTTAACCAGGCGACCAGCCAGTCGCTGCGGCTGGACGAACGCTGGTATACGGTGTACAGCCATCCGGTGGCGGACGAGGGCAATGCTCCGCTGGTTCTGCTGTATTATATCGATGATACCGAGCATCAGGATTTGCTGGAAGAATACGCCCAAAGCCGACCGGTGGTGTTGGCTCTGTACATAGACAATGTGGAAGAGCTGATGCAAAACACCCGCGACAGCGAACGCGCCCAGATCACCGGCAAGGTAGAAACCTTGCTGGAGGATTGGGTGGTGGCGCGCAGCGGTATCATGCGCCGGTATAGCAACGAGCGCTTTTTGGTGGTGCTGGAGCAGCGCCATTTGGATGAGATCATTGCCGATAAATTCCATATTCTGGATCAGGTGCGCGCCGTGCAAACGGCCAATGGCACCAGCATCACGCTGTCCATTGGCGTGGGGCGGGGCGATACGCTGATCGACAGCGAAGAAATGGCCCGCCAGGCGCTGGAAATGGCGCTGGGACGCGGCGGTGATCAGGCCGCAGTCAAGACCGCAAACGGCTATGATTTTTACGGCGGTGTGTCCAAAGGGGTGGAACGCCGGGCACGGGTGCGCACCCGCGTGGTCGCGTCAGCGCTGGTGGACTTGATCAAGGAAAGCCAGAATGTGCTCGTGATGGGGCATCGCTATTCCGATTTGGACTGCCTTGGTGCCGCCGCCGGTATGGTGGCGATTGTCCGCAAGCTGGAAAAACCTGCGTGGGTGGTGACCGACCGGCAGCAAACGCTGGCACCGGAGCTGCTGCAGCGGTATGAGCAAAACGGAAAAACCGATGTGTTCCTGTCGCCGGACGATGCGTTGGATCGCTTGACTCCGCACACGCTGCTGATCGTTACCGATACTCACAATCCGGCGATGCTGGAGTGTTTGCCGCTGTATCAGCAGGCACAAACCGTGGTAGTGATCGACCATCACCGTAAAATGGTGAACTATATTGATAACGCTGTGATCTTTTATCACGAGCCCAATGCCTCCTCTGCCTCCGAAATGGTAACCGAGCTGGCGCAGTATATGGGCAGCGCCAACCTGTCGCGCTTGGATGCGGAAGCACTGCTTGCCGGCATCATGCTGGATACCCGCAGCTTTGTGATGAAAGCGGGTGTGCGCACCTTTGAGGCGGCGGCGTATCTGCGCCAGATCGGCGCGGACACGGTGGCGGTCAAACGATTGTTTTCCGAAAGCATGGAGGTATATCGCAAAAAGTCGGATATCGTGTCCCATGCGGAGATGTATCGCTGCACCGCCATTGCCTGCGACGGCAGCGGCAGCGGCGCGGATATGCGGGTCGCCGCTTCGCAAGCGGCGGATGAGTTGCTCTCCATCAAAGGGGTGGAGGCATCCTTCACCCTGTTCGGTGACGATCACGTGGTGAATATTTCCGCGCGGTCGCTGGGCAATTTCAACGTCCAGCTGATTATGGAAGCGCTGGGCGGCGGCGGACATATGACCATGGCGGGAGCGTTCTTGAAGGATGCTACCATGGTGGAAGTAAAACAGCGTCTGCAAGACGCTATTGATACCTATCTGGAAGAGCGCGAAGCCTCTTCCAGACCGTAATCGTAGAAGAAAGGTCGTGTTTTTGATGAAAGTGATTCTGAAACAAGATGTGAAAGGCCACGGCAAAAAAGGCGAACTGGTACAGGTTTCGGACGGCTACGCCCGCAATTTCCTGTTTCCGCGTGGACTGGCGATGGAAGCCAACGCTCAAGCGATGAACGAGCTGAAAAACCGTGAAGAATCGGTGCGGTATCATCATGAAATGGATCAAAAAGCGGCGCGTGAAACCGCGGCGCTGCTGGAAGGCAAAACACTGAAGCTGACGGCGCGTGCCGGTCAAAACGGCAAGCTGTTTGGTTCGGTCACCACCAAAGAAGTGGCGGAAGAGCTGAAAAAACAGTTGAGCGTAGATGTGGATAAACGCAAGATCACCATGGCGGATATCAAGGCGTTCGGTTCCTACACCGCCGAAATCAAGTTGATGCAGGGCATCGCTGCCAAACTCACCGTTATGGTGACCGAATAATTTGTCAGCAGGAGAGGCGGACAACAAATGGCACAGGAAAGCAAGCGCAACAATCGATCCTTCTGGGCGCAGGATGGACTTCAGCCGCCCTATAGCTTGGAAGCCGAACAGGCGGTGCTGGGCTCTGTTCTGATGGACAGCAGCTGCATCAGCCGCGTGGCGGATATTTTGCGCCCCGAGCATTTTTATCTGCCGGAGCACCAGATCGTCTATCGGGTGATGCTGGAAAAAATGATGGCATCACAAGTGATCGATTTTGTGACCGTGCTGGAAGCGGTGAAAGCGGACGAGTTTTTCGCCGGTGAAGAAGGTAAGCAATATCTGTTCAAAATGGCGCAGATCGTGCCGGCTATCTCCAATATTGAGCATTATGCCCGCATCATCCGCAACAAATTCGATGCGCGGGCGCTGATGAAAGCGGCACGGGAGATTATGGAAAACGCCGCCGATCCGGATACCGATCCCAAATGGCTGATGGAATCGGCAGCGCAAAAGATTTACGATATCAGTCAAGGCCGCCAAAGCGGTGGGTTGACACCGCTCAACGAGTGCTTGGCGAGCAGCTATGAAATGCTCAGCAAGCTGACCTCGCCGGAACGCGAACGGTATGTCGGCATTCCTACCGGGCTGCCCACGCTGGACGCGATCACCACCGGCTTGAACCGCGCGAACCTCATCATTGTGGGCGCCCGCCCCGGTATGGGTAAAACCAGCTTTGCGTTGAATCTGGCGCGCAATGTGGCGCTTAAACAAAACCGCAAGGTGGCGTTTTTCAACTTGGAAATGTCCAAGGAGGAAATGGTGAACCGTTTGCTGTCGGCCGAAGCGCGGGTGTCCGGTAAAAAGCTGCGCACCGGTATGCTGTCCACCGATGAATGGACGCGCATTGCGGATGCCGCGGGCGTGCTGTGCAAAATTCCGTTGTATCTGGACGATACCGCCGCCATCACGGTGCCGGAGATCAAGGCGCGGCTGATGCGCGAAGGCGATGTCAGCTTTGTGGTGATCGACTATTTGGGCTTGATGAAATCTGCTGAAAAGGCGGAGAATCGGGTGCAGGAGGTTTCTAAAATCACGCGCGATCTGAAGGTGATGGCGAAGGAACTGGATATTCCGGTGATGGCGTGCGCCCAGCTGTCGCGTGGCCCCGAAAAGCAGGCGACCAACCATCGCCCGGGCTTGTCCGATCTGCGTGATTCCGGTTCTATTGAACAGGATGCCGATCAGGTGCTGTTCCTATATCGTGAGGAATACTATAAAGGGCAGACCGATGATCCCACCAATGTCGAAACCGGTACCTCCGAAGTGATTGTGGCGAAGAACCGTCACGGCGACCTTGGTACGGTCAAAATGGCGTTTGCGGGCGAGTTTACTCAGTTCTCGGAACTGGAAGTACATCAAAACGGATAAATACATAGCCGGTGGTTTTGTTCTTTGGGGCGGGCTGCCGGCTGTTTTGTTTACGGAAAGGGTTGACCTATGACAACGGAGCAACGGATGCGGCAAACGATCCGCGACTACCGGATGCTATCTCCCGATGATTCGGTTGTGGTGGGGGTGTCCGGTGGGGCGGACTCGATGGCGCTTTTGCACCTGCTTTTGACCCTGTGGCGGGAGGAGCAACGCTTCGGCGCGCTGATCGCTGTGCATGTGCAGCACAATCTGCGCGGCGAGGAATCCGACGCAGACGAGGCTTTCGTGCGGGCAACCTGTGCCGCGTGGGGCGTGCCGCTGATCGTGCGGTCGGTGGATGTAGCGGCGCTGGCTGCCCGGCAGGGAACCGGACTGGAGGAAACCGGTCGACAGGTGCGCTATGCCGCTTTTGAAGAAGTGGCGCGGCAGCATCCGCCTTGCCGTATCGCCACGGCGCATAACCGTCGGGATAATATGGAAACCGTGCTGCTGCATCTGACCCGCGGCAGCGGACTGCGGGGCGGTGGTGGCATCGCTACGGTGCGGGGCGATCGGATTCGCCCACTGCTGCACTGTTCGCGGCAGGAGATCGAAGCGTATTGTGCTGAACAAGGTATCGCTTACCGACAAGACAGTACCAATGCGGATGTAGCCTACAGCCGCAACCGCATCCGCAGGCAGGTGATTCCGCCGCTGGAAGCTATCAATCCCCGCGCAGAGGAAGCGTTTTGGCGTTTTTCCGAAGCGGCACAACAGGACGACGATTGTCTTTGTCAGTTGGCGCAGCAGCTGGCAGCGCAAGCAGCCGCCGGTGACCATTGCTATGCTATCCAGCCGCTGGCGGCGGTGCATCCGGCACTGCGTGGGCGGGCGCTGCAACATATCGCCGGGCAGGAGGGCTGTCCCACTTTGGAAAGCGGGCATATAGCAGCGCTGCAGACGTTGCTGAACAGCCCCGGCGCAACGATGCTCCCCGGCGGACGGCAGGTAGTGTCGCGGCGGGGACAGCTGATGTTTGTGCCCGAAGCGGTGACGAGCGATCCGGCGCAGCAACCGGCGGTGATTGATGAAAGCTATGAATTCGGCGGCAAAATATACCGCCTTTCGCTGCTTTCGCCGGAAGAATATAAAAAACAAAAGAATGTTCACAAAATCTTATTAAAAAATGTTTGTGACTATGCTATGATAAGCCATAGTTTACATTGGCGCTTTCGGCAATCGGGCGATGCGTATCGTCCCGCCGGCAGACCGACCAAAACGCTGAAAAAGCTGATGAATGAGGCGGGTGTGCCTTTGTGGGAACGCGCGGCTATGCCGGTGCTTTGTGATGCCGAAGGCATTGTGTGGACGCCGTTCGGCTGTGCCGAACGCGTCGCGTTTTCTGCAACGACCACGCAGATGATGCTGGTCACCATAACACAGGATGATCAAAACAACGGATAAAAGGAGAGGTTACTATGAGTATGCGGGATGATATGCAGGAAATCTTGTTCACGCAGGAGGATCTGGCGGATATTGTCAAACGACTGGGACAACGTATAAGTGAAGATTATAAGGACAAAAATCTGTTTATGGTGGCGGCGCTGAAAGGCGCGGTCGTGTTTATGGCGGATTTGATGCGGGAAATTGATGTGCCCTGTGCGATCGACTTTTTGTCGTTGTCCAGCTATGGTAACGGTACCTCAACCTCCGGCGAGGTGCAGGTGCGCAAGGACTTGGACATCACGCTGGAAGGCCGCGATCTGCTGGTGGTCGAGGATATTTTGGACTCCGGCGTCACGCTGTCGTTCCTGCTGAAAACGCTGTCGGCGCGTAATCCGAAGAGCATCCGCCTGTGCACGCTGCTGGACAAACCGGAGCGCCGCCGTGTGCCGATCACGCCGGATTATGTGGGCGCCACGGTGCCTGACAAATTTATTGTGGGCTACGGCCTGGATTATGCCGAAAAATACCGCAACCTGCCCTATATCGGTGTGCTGAAACCGGAAATTTACAGCGAGTAATCGGGCGAGGGCTGCCGGTATTCTGTGATAAGGAGGGATTCGTTTGGAATCCAACAACAACAATTTGAAAAACGCCCGCAATTTGGGGCTGTTGATCGGTATTCCGCTGATCATCCTGCTGGCGATGTGGCTGCTGCTGTCGGGGCGCAGCGCCAATCAGGATAAACAGTATTCCGATTATATCGCCTATTTCCAGAACAATCAGGTGCAGGAGTTTAAGCTGAATCTGGGCAGCGGCGATCTGGAGTTTTTGCTGCGGGAACAGTACCGTACCGAGGACACCAATAAGGACGGCAAGATCGATAGCAAAGACACGATCAAATACACCGTTCCCAACGTAAGCCTGTTCTGGGATCAGATCAAGGATTCGGTCGACAAGGCGAACGAGAGCAAAAACAAAGACGACCATGTCGCGTATGATTTGGAACCGGAAAGCGAGATGCCGTGGATCATCAACTTCCTGCCGACGCTGCTGATTATCGGTATGTGTGTGGCGATGTGGGTGATGATGCGCCGCTCGCTCAATGGGTTGGATGGCGGCGGCAAAGCCATGGGCTTTGGCAAAGCGCGGGTAAAAAACTCCAACGACGAAAAGCGCAAAACCACCTTTGACGATGTGGCGGGCGCAGACGAGGAAAAAGAGGAACTGGCCGAAGTGGTCGAGTTCCTGAAAACGCCCAAAAAGTTTAACGAGCTGGGTGCGCGTGTGCCCAAGGGCGTGCTGCTGGTGGGCCCTCCCGGTACCGGTAAAACGCTGCTGGCGCGCGCTGTGGCTGGCGAAGCGGGCGTACCGTTCTTCTCGATTTCCGGTTCCGATTTTGTGGAAATGTATGTCGGTGTCGGTGCGTCGCGTGTGCGCGACCTGTTCGATCAGGCGAAGAAAAACGCTCCCTGCATCATCTTTATTGATGAGATCGATGCCGTCGGTCGCCAGAGAGGTGCCGGCCTTGGCGGCGGTCACGACGAGCGTGAGCAGACTTTGAACCAGTTGCTGGTGGAAATGGACGGCTTTGGCGCCAACGAAGGTGTTATTATGATTGCCGCCACCAACCGCCCGGATATTCTGGATCCGGCGCTGATGCGTCCTGGTCGGTTCGACCGCCAGGTCGTGGTCAATGCCCCCGATGTCAAGGGGCGCGAAGCGATTTTGAAAGTGCACGCCCGCGGTAAGCCGCTGGCTCCCGATGTGGATTTGTCGGTGGTGGCGAAATCCACTGCCGGTTTCACCGGTGCGGATTTGGAAAACCTGCTGAACGAGGCGGCGTTGCTGGCAGCGCGCCGCGGCACCATGTCGATCACCGAAGCGGAGATCGAAGAGGCAACCATCAAAGTGGTGGTGGGCGCCGAAAAACGCAGTCGCGTCATGACTGAAAAGGACAAAAAGCTCACCTCGTACCACGAGGCGGGTCACGCGGTGGTCACCTATTATTGCCCCACACAAGATCCGGTGCATCAAATTTCGATCATTCCGCGCGGCATGGCGGGCGGTTACACCATGAGCCTGCCGCAGACAGAGCGTTCGTATCGCACACAAAGCGAGATGCTGGAGGATATCCAGGTGCTGCTGGGTGGTCGCGTGGCGGAAGCGTTGATTTTGGGCGATGTCAGTACCGGCGCTTCCAACGATATCGAGCGTGCGACCGAAACGGCGCGCGCTATGGTTACCAAATACGGTATGAGCCCGCTGGGTCCGATCATGTTTGGTTCCTCCGATTCCAACGAAGTATTTTTGGGACGCGACTTTGGTCACACCCGCAACTATTCGGAGGATCTGGCGGCCAAGATCGACAACGAGATCAACCATTTTATCCTGTCCAGCTACAAAGAAACCGAGCGCAAGCTGACCGAGCATATGGATAAGCTGCACGCGGTGGCACAGTATCTGTATCAGCATGAAAAAATGGATGGCGAAGAGTTCCGCCGCGTGATGGAACAGCCCACTGTTCAGAACACGACGATGTAAAAAACAAAAACCAGAGAAACAGATAGTCGCTGTTTTCTCTGGTTTTTGTATGTTATCTACACTGCCGGTCATCGCCGCGGCATCGTGTCGGCTATGCAGGCGGCGATCACTCCTGCCAGCAGCATGGCGGGTGCATTTTCAAATGCCGCGCGTTGATACGCCACAGCGGTGAAATAGTCGGGCATATACGGCATCAGCCGTTCCACAAGCAGCCCGAATAGTGCTAAGCAACCGGTTAGCTGCCAGCTGATGTGCAGCGCTGCGCGCGCCAGCACATGAAGCTGCGACCAAGCCGCTTTGAAGCGCCGAAAATAAAGCCGAGCCATGCGTATCCCCCTTTTCTAATGGATGATTCTATTGTATAATGGGGGAGAACAGCGAACAAGACCCAAATCATTGCCAAAAGTGAGGAAACGCTATGTTATGGGGAGCATCGACAGCCAATTTATATCCCGATCTGACCGAGCACTGCTTGGAACAACTGTTGCAGCTTGGCTTTCGCCAGATCGAGGTGTTTTTGAATACCGAATCCGAAACGGCTCCCGCCTTTTTACAAGCGATGAAAGACCGTGCCGATGCCGCAGGAGCCTCCTTCACATCGGTACATCCGTATCTGTCCGGCAGCGAGCCGTATCTGCTGTTTTCGCAATATGAGCGGCGCTTTCGCGATGGGTTGGAGATGTACAAACCGCTGTTTGAAGCTGCTGCCCGGCTGCAGGCTCCTTATGTGGTGATGCACGGCGACCGGTTGGGAGGCGTGCTCCCGGTCGAAGAATCAATCGGACGATTTGAGCAAGTGTACGATCTGGGGCAAACCTTTGGGGTGCGGCTGTTGCAGGAAAATGTGGTGCGGTTTCGCTCATCCGATAACGACTATCTGTGCGCCATGCGGTGCCAGCTGGGGGAAAAAGCCGGCTTTGTGTTCGATTTCAAGCAGTGCCGCCGATCGGGTCACACGCCGGATACGGTGCTGAAAGCGATGGGCAGCGCCCTGCGCCACATCCATTTAAGCGATGCCACAGCACAGGTGGATTGCCTGCCGCCGGGGCAGGGAACAGCTGATCTGGTGGGTGTGCTGCAGCAGGTGACACAGCGCGGCTACGATGGCGCGGTGATGCTGGAGCTGTATCGCTCCAACTATGAGCGTCCGGAAGTGCTGTGGAGCAGTATGCAGCAAATAAAAGCGGATTTTGACCGTGCGCAGGGGAAACCACTTGCTTTTTGATAAACGGAATGGTATGATAAGACCATAACCTGTGAATCTCGGATAAAACGGCGGCGGAGCATAGCAGCTCGCGCCCGAAAGGTGGATGACTATGAGATGTCCGTATTGCGGCTATGCCGAAAGCAAGGTGATTGATTCCCGCCCTACAGACGAGGGAGCGCGTATTCGTCGCCGGCGGGAGTGCCTGAGCTGCGCCAAGCGTTTTACAACCTATGAGATCATCGAAAGTCTGCCCATCATTGTGGTGAAAAAGGACACCTCTCGCGAGGCGTTTGACCGTAACAAGCTGCTGAACGGTTTGCTGCGCGCGTGCGAAAAGCGCCCGGTGCCGCTGGAAACGCTGGAAAAAGCGGTGGACGAAATCGAAGCGCAGATTCAAAATTCGTTGGATCGCGAAGTAACCGCCGATCGTATTGGCGAGTATGCGATGGAAAAGCTCAAAGCCATCGACGAGATCGCTTATGTGCGGTTTGCTTCAGTTTATCGCCAGTTTAAGGATATCAACAGCTTCCACGAGGCGATCAGCCGCCTGTTGGAAGAAGACTGAGCCAAGCAGCAAGACCCTGCCGGGTGCGGCGGGGTCTTTTTCGTATAGCTATTGTATTGTCGACCAATCCATTTATCGGAAAGGAGCATCGGAATGTACGCGTTTTCCGCAACACACCCAGCGGTACTGCTGCTGTATTATGCGGCGGTATTGCTGATCACTATGTTTACGGCACATCCGGTGCTGCTGGCGATTTCCCTGTTGTGCAGCGTGGGATTTTACGCCTGGTTGGAACGGCCGCGCGTGTTTGTCCGACAATTGGCGTTTTCGGCAGTGCTGTTTTTGCTGATTGCCCTGTCCAACCCTTTGTTTTCGCACAACGGTGCCACGCCGCTGTTTTTCCTAAATGGTCATCCCATCACTCGCGAAGCGGTGCTGTGCGGGATGAATATTGCTGCCATGCTGATGGCGGCACTGTATTGGTTCCGTTGCTGCCACCAGACATTAACCAGCGAAAAATGGCTGTATTTGTTTGGCCGCATAACGCCTAAGCTGGCGTTGCTGCTGTCCTCGGCTTTGCGGTTTATACCGCTGCTCCGGCGACAAGCGCAGACGATCCGCGCGGCGCAAAAGGCCATGGGGCTGTATTCTTCGCGAAATTATATAGAACGCGTCAAGAGCAGCATGCATGTGTTTTCGGCTTTGATAACCTGGTCGCTGGAAAATGCGATCGATACCGGCGCTTCCATGAAAGCGCGCGGCTATGGGCTGAAGCACCGCAGCCACTTTTCGCTTTTTCGCTTTAGCAAACGCGATGCGGTTATGCTGGCGTTGGTGCTGATATTGTGCGGTGCCACGCTGCTTGGCGCGCTCGTGCAACGACCGGCGTTCGTGTTTTATCCCCAAGTGTCCTCCGTGGCGGTCGATGCCCGGGCGATAATGGGATACGCGGCGTATGTGGCGCTTTGCAGCTTGCCGCTGATTACCGAAGGAAAGGAGAGAGCACAGTGGACATATTACAGATCGAAAATGTGAGTTTTCGCTATCCAAACGCCACCGATCAGGCGCTGTGTGATCTGTCTTTCCGTGTGAAAGCCGGCGAGTTTGTGGTGCTGTGCGGAGCGTCCGGATGCGGTAAAACCACGCTGCTTCGCCTGCTCAAGCGCGAGTTGGAACCTTTTGGCGAGCAAAGCGGAGATATTCGCTATCAGGGCGTTTTGCAGCAGCAAATGACCGAACGCGATGCCACCACCATTGGCTATGTACTGCAAAATCCGGACAGCCAGATCGTCACTGATAAGGTGTGGCACGAATTGGCGTTTGGACTGGAAAATCTGGGGTTGCCTACACCGGTGATTCGTCGCCGTGTGGCAGAAATGGCAAGCTATTTTGGGATACAGGACTGGTTCCGCCGCGACACCGACGAACTATCCGGTGGGCAAAAACAAATGCTGAATCTCGCGTCGGTGATGGTGATGCAGCCGAAAGTGCTGTTGCTGGATGAACCCACCTCGCAGTTGGATCCTATCGCCGCTGCGGAGTTTATCGGCACATTGCAAAAGCTGAATCGGGAACTGGGGCTGACCATCCTGCTGGTGGAACATCGGCTGGAGGATGTGCTGCCGGTGGCTGACAAGGTGCTGCTGCTGGATGCCGGGCGTATGCAGTTTTATGATGCACCAAAGCGGCTGGGAACCTTTTTCCAAAATCAGCCGCATCCGGCATTGGCCGGAATGCCCAGCGCAATGCGCCTGTTCCATATGCTGGGGGGCACCGGCGATTGCCCACTGACGGTGAAACAGGGGCGTGAGCTGGTGGAGCGATACGACCGCCGTGTGGATCATTTGGATCCGCCGCCGTACACGCACAGCGACGCGATGGCACTGCAGATGAAAGATGTGTGGTTTCGGTACGAACGCGATCTGCCGGATGTGCTGCGCGGCGTATCACTTTCGGTGTACGAGGGCGAGTGCCTGTGTATCCTGGGCGGTAACGGCACCGGAAAAACCACGGCGTTGCGGGTGCTGTCAGGGCTCAACAAGCCCTATCGCGGCACGGTGCGGATCGGTGGCAAAAAGATCGGGGAGTACACAGAAAACGCCCTGTATCGGCACAATATAGCGGCGTTGCCGCAAAACCCGCAGTCCGTCTTTTTGCAAAAAACGGTGCGCGAGGATTTGGCGGATATCTGCCGAGCGATGGACTATCCCAAGGCCGAGCAGGACGCTAAGATCACATCGGTGGCGGAACGGCTGGGTATTGCACAGTTGCTGGATCGACACCCCTACGATTTGAGCGGCGGCGAACAGCAAAAGGCAGCATTGGCCAAGCTACTGTTGCAGCAGCCACGTATTCTGCTGCTAGATGAACCGACCAAGGGTATGGACGCTGCCTCCAAATTGGTGCTGTCTGCTTTACTGCGGGATTTGCGCGAGCAGGGAATGACGGTGGTGATTGTCACGCACGATGTGGAATTCGCTGCCCAAAACGCAGATCGATGCGCACTGTTCTTTGACGGTGAGATCGTGTCGGTGGATACACCGGTCGCTTTTTTCTCTGCCAACACCTATTACACCACCGCCGCCAACCGTATGGCGCGGGAATGGTATCCCCAAGCCATCACCTGCGAGGATGTGGCGACCCTTTGCCGCCGGAACGGATTGGCGGATAAGGAGGACGATGCATGATGCGGACATCCGGACGGTGGAAAACATATGCCACCATGTTGGTGCTGCTGCTTTGTATTCCGGCGGTGGTGCTTGGCGGCGCTGTTTTGCTGCGTGAAAAATATGCCGCGTGGGTCACTCTTTGTGTGGCGGTGCTGTCGTGCGTACCGTTGCTATACAGCTTTGAACGGCGTGACACCTCTTCCAAAGAATTGATTGTGCTGGCGGTGCTGGTGGCTATATCCTCGGTGGGACGATTTGTGTTCGCATGGCTGCCGGGTTTTAAGCCGGTTACAGCCATCACTGTGATTGTAGCCATCTACTTTGGCGGTGAAGCCGGCTTTGTGGTGGGGTCTATGTCGGCGGTAATTTCCGATTTCTATTTTGGTCAAGGTCCGTGGACACCGTTTCAGATGATGGCATGGGGCTTGATTGGTTTCTTGGCTGGTGTTCTGGCAAAGCCGTTGCGAAAAAGCCGTATAGGTTTGTGCCTTTACGGCGCATTGGCAGGTGTTCTGTATTCCGGCATTATGGATGTGTGGACAGCACTTTGGGCGGACGGCACATTTCAGTGGAACCGCTATCTGGCTGCGTGTGTAACGGCATTGCCCTTTACAGCGGAATATGCCGTTTCCAACGTTGTATTTCTCTTGCTTTTGGCGAAACCAATCGGCGACAAGTTGGAACGTCTGCAAACCAAATACGGTATCTTTTATAAACGTTAAAACGAGCCTGTAAAGCGTATCGCTTTACAGGCTCGTTGGCTATTTCTCGTATTTTTATATCCAGTGAATTTCGTGAAGCAATCGGTTGCAGCTGTGACCATCCTGATGGGTGTGAAACCGTTTGGTCAGGGCTCGCCGTTGTTCCCGGAACGAGTCCTCGCCGGCGAGAACGTCATCCAAAAAGGCGGTCAGCTGATGATAATCCGTGATGAAAGGCCCCGGCATCATGGCGATGGGGTCATCAAATACAAAACCGCGGCTATCGCGGTACGCTTCCCAATCGTCGGTGACAAACCCAATGGGGCGATCCAGCAGCATATAATCGATGTACACCGATGAATAGTCGGTCAGCAACGCATCGGCACGCCCTACCAGCGGATATAACGCTCCGGATATGCCGGACAGCACCCGAATATGTGAATGCTCCATTCCGGCAAAAGGAGTCATATCCTGCATGGGATGCACTTTGATGATCAACAGCAGTCGCCGATCGGCCAAAAAGGTGTTTAGACGCGCCAAATCCTCCGACGATAAAAAGCCGATGCCTTCCTGCGATACCGTACCGTCCTCGCGAATGTCACCGATTACGCTTTTGCGATAGGTGGGCATCCACAGCACCATGTGATCCACATCCGGCAAATCATCTTTCATAAGCTCGTTCAGCGGCGGTGGATCAAACAGCAGATCGTTGCGCGGCAACCCGGTCAACAGGCACCGCTGCGGCGGGCAGCCAAAGGCCTGTCCCATGATTTTTTGAAACAACGGCGAGGTCGCGATGGTATAAGTAAAGCCGAAATCCGGCGCACCTGCGTGGGTGGCATCCAGCTGCATAATGGTTTTCAGCGGCATACCGTGCCATAAGCTGACATTGATCTGGTGCGGCGCAGCGACATTACCGAAAATACCGTGGGTGTGAAACACATATCCGGCGCGCCAAAAGTGCCAAACCCCACGCAGCGAATGCTTTTTCACCGATTTGCCCACCGGCAGCGATACGGCCGCCGGATCTTCCAGCAACCACACGAGCTTTTCGCTATGGCCGCTGGGATGCGCCGCGATGTAGGTGTACAGCGCCTGTGCGTTGTCGCTCATATCCGGAAAGGAGCAAAACACAGCGCGGTGCGGATCCTTGGGAACGATTCGATTGACCGCAGCAAACAATCGGTTGATAAGATTGGCCATCATACGCCCGCCTCCAATTGCTGCTTCATCAGTTCCGCCAGCTGCCGTGCATTAAACGGATCGAAAAAACGGGCGTGGGCATAGTCCTCCAAAATCTCGTGCGAAAACGGACAATCCGATGCCAAAATCGGACTGCCGGACAGCCGCGCCTCCAGCAGCGGCAATCCGAACGTTTCGATATACGAGGGGAACAACAGCACCGCTTTGGTGTAGGTGTGCATCACTTGCTCATAAGGCATGCCGCCGCACAGCACCAGTTGGGCGCGCAGCGGCTCCTGCGCGGCTGTGAGCGGCAGCTGCTCGGGGGTCAAGGTGAACTGCACCCGATAATCGGTGATGCCCTGCTGCCGCAGTAGCTGCATCGCCTGCAGCACCACGGCGTGGTTTTTATACGCGTACGCCGCCGCCGGAAAGAAGAACAGCCGCTCCCATGCCGCCGGATCATATTGTCCGGCGACCTCGATAGCCGTTTTGGGCGGCTCGATCACGATCGTGTCACCGGAAACGCTCGCTTTTTCGCAAGCAGCCTGCTTCATCCACTGTGTTTGCACGATCACCCGCTGCGCCCGCCGCACCGAACGCAGAATTTTGCGCCCGATCAGATGCTGGTACACCCAAAATTTCGGGTGGGATTTCAGCGAAAAACGCCGCCCGCAAAAGGGGAGAGGCTGATGCAAATACAGCGTTTGGGGCAGCTTTGTCCCGGAAACCATTATGTTTTGCAGTGACAAAATCTCATCAATGCGATATTTTCGCAGCACCCTTTGAACCGTCACATGATCAAACCACAGCCGGTGCAGCCAACTGCGCTTAACCCATGGAAACCGCAGCACCGTAACATGATCGTTGCCGGACAGCTCCGGCAGACTGACGCAAAACACATATTCGTTGTCGGCGTCGTTCAACGCGGCTTGATAGTATTGCTGCAAAATGGTCAAAGCGCCGCCTTCGTGCGCGGCCACATCCACCACTAAAATTCGCTTTCCCATGCTATCCTCCGTTACGCTTCATCCGTCGGCTGCAACAGCGCCATCAGCCGCTGCATAAACAATGCTTTGGTGTAGTTCTCTTCAAAAAAGCGCCGCCCGTTTTGTCCTTTTTGGCGGTACACGGCGGGATGCTCGATCACCCGTCGCATCGCAGCGGCCAGCGCTTCGTTGTCGCCGGCGGGAACGCCCTCGCCGCAATCCGCTTCGATGATCATCTCTCGTCCGGCGCCGTCGATCGCGCCCACGATCGGTTTGCCGACGCTGAGATAGCTTTGCGCCTTGGCGGGCAGTGTTTCGCCGATCATGTCGCCGCCGCGCAGTGTCAGCAGCATACAATCCGCCATTTTATAATAGCGTGGCATCTGGCTTTGCGGATGCCGTCCGTGAAAAACCACCTTATTCTGCAAAGACAGCTGTTCCACCAGCTGCTTGCAAGCATTCAAATTGGAGCCCGCCCCCACAATGTGCACCTTGAACGGCAGCTCACCCGGCAGGCGGGCCGTCGCCTTGATGATGCATTCCACATCCTGTACCGCGCCGATGTTGCCGGCAAACAGAAAATCCGTGCAGCCATCCTCTTCGTATACGCCGCAAATGTCGGAATACAGATCTTCCGCGTGCTGCGGCAGATACGGCATCCGTTCTTTGTCCACGCCGCACACCTCGTGTAGATAAGGAATAAATGGGCGGGAACTGACCGCCACGGTATCGCATCGACGATAGATGAACCGGCTGGCTCGCAGGCTGAATCGGTAAAAAAAGCTGTGCTCGGACACGTTCCACGCCTGGACACAAGCGGGCCAGACATCGCAGCAATATAGCGTTAGCGGTCGGTGAGCGAGCTTCTTGAAAATCAGTGCCGGAATCGCTTGGAAAATCGGCGAGGTTTCGTAAACCAGAATCGCGTCGGTGTCTTTTTTACGACAAAACAGCGCGTAAATGGAACCGGATACGACATAGGACAGATAGTTGAACATCCGAAACAACACACCGTGGCGGCGGGCAATAATGGGCAGCCGCCGCACCTCATACCGTACCATTTTCTCGTGCCGTTTGCGGAACCACCGGTATTCGCCCGGAATATGAGACGTGGCGTAATCCGGTAGCCCGGTCACCACTTTAACGCTGTGTCCCTGGCGGATCAGCTCCAACACAATATCGTTGATCTTGAAATCGTCGGGAGCGTACATCATAGAAAACACAACAATATGCAACGGATCCGCCTCCTTTTCTCAAAAGATACAGCTATATAATGATTGGAATTATATCACAAATGCGGTGGTGGTTCAAGTGGGGCAGGGAATATGCAAAAACTCCGGCAACTGTCGCCAGATTGCCGGAGCACTATGCTGCGTCTATTTTATTCTTTATATCCCAGCGTACCATTGGCGGACGCTTTCAAATAGGCGTTGATAAAGCCGTCCAGATCGCCATCCATCACCGCTTGGATGTTGCCCATCTCAAAGCCGGTGCGATGATCCTTCGCCAGCGTATAGGGCATAAATACATACGAGCGGATCTGGCTGCCCCAGGTGATCTGGGACTGGTTGCCCTTGATGTCCTCGATTTTTTCCAAATGCTCGCGCTCTTTGATCTCGACCAGCTTGGATTTCAGCATGGTCATCGCCATCTCGCGGTTTTGCAGCTGACTGCGTTCGTTCTGGCACGCCACCACAATGCCGGTGGGAATATGGGTCAACCGCACCGCCGAAGAGGTCTTGTTGATGTGCTGACCACCGGCACCGGAGGAACGGAACACATCCATTTTGATGTCCTCGGGACGGATGTTGACTTCCACATCCTTATCGATGACCGGTACCACTTCCACCGCCGAAAAGGAGGTGTGCCGCCGACCGGATGCGTCAAAGGGGGAGATGCGCACCAACCGGTGCACCCCGGCTTCGCCTTTCAGATAGCCGTAGACATTGGTGCCGGACACCTCAATGGATGCACTTTTCAGTCCCGCTTCATCGCCCTCCAGATAATCCAGCAGCTTATAGGTGAAGCCATGCCGCTCCGCCCAATGGGTGTACATGCGGTACAGCATCTGTGCCCAATCCTGCGCCTCGGTGCCGCCGGCACCGGCATGGAAGGTTAAAATGGCGTTTTTGCTGTCGTATTCGCCGGTCAGCAGGGTGGACAGCCGGATGCTGTCTGCAGCGGCGGCAATATTATCCACGGCAGTGGTGCATTCCTCCAGCAGCGAATCGTCCTGCTCTTCGTTCGCCAGTTCGATCAGCGTCATGGTGTCGTGATAATCCGATACCAGTTTTTCATATGCTTCGATGGACGATTTTAGCGAAGCCGCCCGCTGGGTCACTTTTTGCGCGGTTTCCATATCGTCCCAAAACCCGTCCGCCGCGGCTTTTTGATCCAGCTCTTCCGCTTCGCGCTTCAGATGCGCCAATCCCATCGCGGTTTCCAGATCCTGTATATCCGGCAGCAGGTTTTCCAAACGCAGTTTCAGTTCTTCAAATTGCAGCACAAGCGTTCATCCTTTTCTTCAAATTATTTCTATTATACGGGAAGGATGCCCGCTTGTAAAGAAGAAAATCAGAAATTTAGGCTTGACGCGATAAAAAAATGCTGATATAATAATACAGCGCGTGTATGAGCGCGCACCCGAAGCGAGCTTCGGGACATCCTTGCCCTGCCCGCATGGCAGGGCCATTAGACCGTGAGGAGGTGCCAACAATGCCAACAGTAAAAGCTTCGTATGAGGCCGTCTTCATCTATTCCCTGACGCTGGGTGATGAGGGCGTGGCGGCGATCAACGAGAAATTCAAAAACCTGATCGCCCAGAATGCCGAAATCGGTGAGGTGGACGAGTGGGGTAAACGCCGTCTGGCCTATCCGATCAACGACGAGGTCGAAGGGTTCTATGTGCTCTACAATTTCGTGAGCGGCCCCGAATTCCCCGCCGAGCTGGAGCGTGTCAGCAAAATCACCGATGGTGTGCTGCGTTCCATGACCGTTCGCAAAGAAGCGTAAGGAGGGCGTACCATGAATGTCGTTTGTCTGCTCGGTCGTTTGACCGGCGAGCCGGAACTGCGCCGCACACAAAACGATGTGGCGGTTACCAGTTTTTGCGTGGCTGTGGATCGTGCGTATCAGCCCAAGGGTCAGGAGCGCCAGACCGACTTTATCAACGTTGTGGCGTGGAGAAACACGGCGGAATTCATCTGCCGCTATTTCCACAAAGGTCAGCGCATTGCGCTGAACGGCTCGCTGCAGAGCCGCCAGTACACGGATAAAGAGGGTAACAAACGCACGGCGTATGAAGTAGTCGTCGACAATGCGTATTTTGCCGAATCCAAGCGCGAGGGGAGCGGTGCTCCCGCGGCGAATCCGTTCGGATCGCCCATGCCTGCTTATAACAACGACAGTCAGCCCGCGTTTTCCACCGCTTCTGCGGGGGATTTTGAAGAGATCGTGGGCGACGATGAACTGCCGTTCTAAGCGGCTTACATTGTAGAGAAGGAGGCCAATCGTCATGGCTGATAGACCGGAACGCCCCATGAACCGGGGTCGCAAAGGCCGCCGCAAGGTGTGCAGCTTTTGCGTCGATAAAATCGATACCATCGATTACAAAGACGTGGCTCGTCTGCGCCGCTTCATGTCGGAGCGCGCGAAGATCCTGCCCCGCCGTGTAACCGGTACTTGTGCCCGCCATCAGCGGGAACTGACGGTCGCGATCAAACGCGCTCGTCAGATCGCTTTGCTGCCTTTCGTCAGCGAATAAGCGATTCCATGGAAGCCTCCCAGAAAGCTCCGCTTTCCGGGAGGCTTTTTATGGGACAAATATACCGGCAACTCAAAAAGGAAGTACGCCGCCGCCATGCCCGTATGTGAGGATTCACCTTAGCGGTTGTTGCAGCGGTTGAGATGGAGGAAATGATAATGGCAAAAGAGAAAGCGGTTATCGGAGAAAACGGACTCTATGACGCACGGCAGCTGGGCCGTCCGAAGATGTTGATCTTGGGTATCCAGCACATGTTCGCCATGTTTGGCGCAACCATTCTGGTGCCGATCATCACGGGGTTGGATGTGGCGACCACCCTGTTGATGGCGGGCCTCGGCACGCTGCTGTTCCACTTGCTCACCAAAGGCAAAGTACCGGCGTTCTTGGGATCGTCCTTTGCGTTTTTGGGTGGTTATGCTGCCGTGGCTCCGCGGCTGGCAGACGGCAGCTCCAACAAAGAACTGTTGCCTTATGCCTGCCTTGGCGTGGCTTGCGCCGGCCTTGTGTATCTGATTCTGGCCGGATTGATCAAGCTGGTGGGCGTTGAGCGCGTGATGCGCTTTTTCCCGCCGGTCGTGACCGGCCCCATCATCATGGCAATCGGTCTGATTCTGGCGCCCACCGCCATCAGCAACTGCCAGACCAACTGGGTGATTGCATTGGTGGCTTTGGTGATTATCGTGGTGTTCAACATCTGGGGACGCGGCATGGCCAAAATCATTCCCATCATCCTGGGTGTGTTGGGCGCGTATGTGGTGGCGCTGGTGCTGTACTTCATCGGTCAGAACTCGCCGAATCTGATTCAGGATATGCCGTGGCTGTTCGCCGGTGGCAGCCAGGAGCTGGCCGACGGCACCATCAAATATCTGCCGATCTTTGATTTCACGAACCTGTCTACCATTTTCAGCAACATCGGGCAGGGCAAAATCTGGGGCAACCTGATCGATATTCCGATCCATTCCGACAGCATTGTGTTTGGCAATGTTTCGGATAGCTCCAAAATTTTGAGCGCGATCATCGCGATCGTGCCGATCGCCTTGGCAACCATGATGGAGCATATCGGTGATATCTCCGCCATCAGCGCGACCACTGGCCGCAACTTCCTGGCGGATCCCGGTTTGCATCGCACCCTGATGGGCGACGGTTTGGCAACGACGCTCGCGTCGCTGTTCGGCGGCCCTGCCAATACTACTTACGGTGAAAACACCGGCGTGTTGGCGTTGACCAAGGTGTATGATCCGCGCGTGATCCGTATTGCGGCGTTTTTTGCGGTGGGCATTTCGTTCTTCCCGCCGGTCAGTGCGCTGATTTCGACCATTCCGTCTTGCGTGATCGGCGGTGTGTCGTTTGTGCTGTACGGTATGATCTCGGCCATTGGTGTGCGTAATGTGGTGGAAAATAAAGTGGACTTCACCAAGAGCCGCAACCTGATTGTGGCGGCGATCATTCTGGTGTCGGCGCTGGGCATCAGCGGCGGCCTGACCTTCACTGTTGGTTCGGTGGAAATCACCCTGACCTCGCTGGCTGTGGCTGCTCTGGTGGGTATCATTCTGAACGCCATCCTGCCGGGCAAGGACTATGTGTTCTCGTCGGAGCTACCGGTATCGGGAAAACCGTCGGTGGACGATGACGCGAAATAATTGATAAATGCAGCATTAAAGGCGCTCTTTTTCGTGCAGTGTGTGCGAAAAAGAGCGCCTTTTTTCTATATCAAAGCAAACTTTACATATTATAAAGCAAATAGAGCATACATTTTTGTCGTGTCTCATGATAAGATGATAACCATGAGAATGGATTTTGTGTAATTTTGGGAAGGATGATGGTATGTATCTGTTTCGCAAGGGGCTGTCGCTTTTCATTGCTATGGTAATGCTGGTGGCTATGGTGCCTGCGATGACCATAGGTGTGGCTGCCCAAGATGCAACGGAGGAAGAGCAAATGAAATCGATTCGACAAAAGCTGACAACCTATTTTTTGGAACGGGATACGTTTGATGACGGGGCCACGGCAGGGAAGTGCTATTCCTCGCGCGCGGGTGAATATTTTGCCATTCAACAAACCGACGGCAGCTGGGCGGATGTTGATTATTACTGCACCGAAACTGCGGCCAACGGTAAAACATGGGAACCGTATCTGGCACTGGATCGGATGCAGGCAATGGCGATGGCGTATGCCGATCCGAACGGTACCTGGTATCACGATGCAGCGATGCTGCAGGGAGTGGAAAACGCATTTTCCTATTGGGCAAGCATCCGTGATGCCAATCCGGAAAAAGACGATTACGAAGGACCCTGGTCGGTCAACTGGTGGGAGAACGGCAACGGTGTGCAGCTACGTTTCAGTCGCATCGGCGTGGTACTGAAAGACGTGCTGTCGGACAAAGCCACCGGTATCATCCTGCGCAAACTGGATGTGAACGGCTCCACCGGTTCCGGTCAGAACGCCTTGTGGTGCACCCAAAACGCATTGTATCGGGCACTGATCGCCGAGGATGCGGCACAATTCAAAAAAGTGGTCACCGAGAATTTGTCGGTGAATTTGCGCCGCGGCGGGCTGACCGACGAAGCCATTCAGGTGGATAACACCTTCCATTGCCACGGCAATCTGCTGTACACCAACGGCTACGGTGCTTCGCTGTTCCGCGATATGTCCTTTTGGATCGACACATTGGCCGGAACCGATTTTGCACTGCCGCAAAGTGTGATTGATCTGATGGCGGAATATATGCTGGATGGAACGCGCTGGATGATCCGCGGCGATCTGCTGGAAATCTATTTGGGTTACACCGCCTGCGTGAAACCGGGTTATGTTGGCCGGTATGTGGCACCTCTGGAGCGGATGATCAAAAACGATCCGACCCACGCCGCGGAATATCAAAAGGTGCTGGATAACATTCTCGGCAAACGCGCCGACAGCGGCGTTAGCGGCAACAACTATATGTGGACCTCGGCGCTGATGTCGCAGATGCGTGAAGATTACGGCGTGAATGTGCGTATGATCCACAAAAATATGAAACCGTCCGAGTTCCGCGCTACCTGGCCGGATACCGATTACGGCAATCTGATTTTCTGGACAGTCAGTGGCGCCAACACGGTAGTGGTGGATGGCGACGAATACAACAGCGTGTACGCCTCGTACGACTGGCGGCATGTGCCGGGCACCACTGCCCCGTATGCGATCGCCTCTACTTATGGACTGAACAGTGCGAACGACGATTGCTGGGGCGTGTCCAACGGACAGCAGGGTGCCACCGCTTATACATTCTGCATGGATGACGGCAGCAAAACGCGCACCTATGGCAAGGTTGGCTATTTCTTCTTCGACGATGAATATGTCGCGCTGGGGGCGGGGATCCGCTCGGAGCATGCGCAGCCCATCCACACCACGGTCAACCAGACCAAATCGGCTGATGCGTCGGTGAACGGTACAGCCGTTGTGATGGGAACATCGGATGCCACGTATACGGCGTCGTATGCTTACAACAACCAGGTGGGCTATATCTTCCCGCAGCCGACGGAGGTGCATGTGTCCAACGAAAATCAAAAGGACAAGTATCCGTCGCTGTGGAGCACCGGCTATTCGCAGTTTGGTGAGCAGCTGGATCCGGATCAACTGCCGGATCCGCAAAACACCTTCTCGCTGTGGCTTGATCACGGTACCAAACCGACCAGCAGCAGCTATTCCTATATTGTGCTGCCTGCCGCATCGGAAGAAGAAGTGGCGGCGTATAGCCGCGAAAACCCGATCACCATGATTGCCAATACCGATAAGGTGCAGGCAGTGCGCCACGAAGGGTTGAAACAAACGCAAATCAATTTCTATGCTGCCGGCAGCTTGGAATATACTCCCGGCAAAACCGTGTCGGTGGACGGAGCCTGTTCGCTGATTATTGATGAATCCGGCAGCGAAACTACCATCACCGAAGCGGTGTCCAATACACAGAGTGCCCAAACCGTGATGGTATCACTGACGGAATCCGGTACGACCACCGATACCAGATTCTGCTCTTTGTCGGAACCGTACGCCGGCAAAAGCATCACGCTTCCGGTGGGTGGCAGCTCGCTGGTGCAATCCAGCCCGACGACAGGCGGCCACAGCACTGCCCGCCTGTTCGATCAGGACGAGGAAACCTATTTTGAAAGTACCGCATCGCCAGCGTGGATCAGCTACGATATGCAAAAGGAACTGTATATCGGCGATATGGAGATCCGCTGGGGCGATCAATACGCCAAAGCGTACCAGCTGCAATATTCAGAGGATGGGGTCCATTGGACGACCACCTATACGCAGGAAAACGGACAGGGCGGAGTGGAAACAGTACCCTATAATACGATTGGCCGCTATTGGCGGCTGCTGTGTACCCAAAGCTCCGGCGAAGCGTATCAAATCAAGGAAATCAGCTTCAAAACCAGCAGCAATATGGCGCTGGATCGACCGGTAAAGGTCAGCTATACCTACTCCGACGCTATGCCGGCATCCTATATCGTGGATGGCGATGCCTCTACCCGCTGGGCGGGCGAACGCAGCCGCGATGACAACTGGGTTGTGGTGGATCTGGGTGTGGAAACCCGCTTGGATGCGGTGCGCGTGCTGTGGGAAGCGGCGTATTCCTCGAAATATACCATCAACTGGTCGGATGACGGGGAAAACTGGAAAGGCATCACCGGCGTCGACGGTCAAAAGGGGTGGGTACAAACCGCCTTGCCTGCCGGAACCAGCGGACGATATTTGCGTATCCTGAGCGAAAAAGCGGCGCTGCGGCAGTATGGTATGTCGATCTATGAGCTGGAGGTATACGGTGCCCCGCTAGTCGAGGTGGCATCGGATAAACTGTCGCTGAAAAAAGCGATCGATCTGGTGGTGCGTGACGATGTGTACACGCCGGAATCGTATGCCGCGTATCAGCAGGCATTGGCAGCAGCAACAGATGTTTACGAAGCGGCATACGCCACACAGCCGGAGGTGGACGCTGCGCTGGATGCGCTGAAAGCCGCACAACAGCAGCTTGTGTTCCGCTATTTCGGTGAAACGCTGGCAACGGTGAAAGGCACCACATTAAACATTAGCGGCGGCGGGAAAATTTTCAGTCTGAACTGGACAAAATTCAGCCAAACGCTGGATTTGTCCAAAGAGGATCTGAACAAAATCTATCTGTTTGCCACGGTGGATGTGACCCGTAATCCGGATAAAGTGGAAAACAATATGTTTGGCAACGGCCGCGTTTTGCTGCGGTCACCCAATACCGGCTCCAGCGAGAACAATGTATGGATCAATACCAACACGCTGGTCAACCAGCTGGGACGCAATGTGCTGTATTTCCCGCTGACTGATATGACCAACAAAACAGGGGAGATGGATTGGTCCAAAGTGGAAACCTTCCGCCTGTATATCGACAGCGTGAACCGTGTCGATGGGGATCTGTCGCTGACCTTGAGCGATGTCCAGATCATCCGTACAAACGAGCCGGCTAAGGTGAGAGTGGCGTGTGTCGGTGACAGCATCACTGCCGGCGCGGGGGCTTCCAGCGTTAGCCAGAACTATGTCAGCCGCCTGCAAAAACAACTGGGGTCGCGCTATACGGTGCAAAACTTCGGTAACTCCGGCAAAACCCTGATAAACGACAGCGCGGATGGCAACGATTATGTGAAATCCGATACCTATCAAAAGAGTCTGGAGTTCCAGCCGGATGTGGTCACTATTATGCTGGGCACCAACGATTCCAAAGATCAAAACTGGAAATCGCCGTATAAAGAGCGGTACGAACAGGATCTGCGCGAGCTGGTCAACATATATCGCGCGCTGCCGTCTCATCCGGTGGTGATTCTGGCAACATCGCCGACGGCATACAGCCACAACTTTAACATCAACAACAGCAACATCGAAAGTGAGATTGCGCCGCTGCAACGCAAAGTGGCAGCGGAAATGGGATGCCCCCTGATCGATGCCAACACGGGCACCAAAGGGTTGGACGGCAGCGTCTATTTTGCAGATGGTATCCACCCCAGCGATACCGGTCACGCTTTGTTGGCGAATTTGTTTGAAGAGGGTATCCGCGCAGCGGGTGCTCGGTTGTACGGCTTTGCTGTGGACGGACAGCAGGCGGTGATCGACGATGCCGCCGGAACCGTTTCGCTCACGCTGCCGGCCGATACTGATCTGACTGCGTTGGTGCCGGAACTGACGCTGATGACCAGCGCGACGGCCACACCGTCCGGTGCCGCAGATTATACCCAACCGCTCACATTGACGATCACCGCGCCGGATCAATCCACCACGCGGGTGTACACCGTTACCATCACGCGGGAGCAGCCGACGTACACGCCGGGTGATGTCAATGGCGATCAGCAGGTGGATGCCGTGGATGCGCTGATGACGCTGCAAGCAGCGGCGGATAAGATCACGCTGACCAATACGCAGCATCTGGCAGCAGATATGGACAAAGACGGTAACATCACAGCTGTCGATGCACTGACCGTTTTGCGTCGCGCCACCGGTTGCTGATACCGTTATCTTTTTTAAAAAGCATTTTCCTTTTTCTCTTTTTCCTATGCTGGCAGAGCCCCGGTGCACTGTGGTGTACCGGGGCTCTGCTGTATCAGTTAAGAGAGCAAAGCTTACATATTTTATCGCAAACAAAGCATACAAATTCAAGCTAAAAGGTGTTATGATTTTGTACAGATGGTAAAGCAGACTACTGTTGCATAAGGAGGATGTTATGAAACGGTATATTCGAAAGGGCTTGGCGGTTTTGGGTATGGTCGCCATGCTGATGACCATGCTGCCGACCGGCATTTTGCTGGCATCGGCGGAGAACACCGCTGATTTTGATCTTCCGGAGGGATACACCCTGTCGGCGATCGAAACGGTGGATGATCTGAAAGCCGTTCACACAGGCAAAGAAGCGTCCAAGGTGTATTATTATCTGACCGGGAACATTTCCATTGACGAAGCAGAATGGAAGCCTCTCGGCACCAACGAAAACACCGACGCGTTTTGGGATATTCTGGATGGCAACGGCTATGCTATCCGCTTTTCCGGCGCGGACGGACAGGGCGTGAAAGCCACCGGAACGTGGAACGCCAGCTTGCTGTTTGCCATGAACGGCGATGCACTGGTAAAAAATCTGACTGTTGAGGGCAGCATCACCTCTTCCGCCCAAAGCACCGGTGCCATCGTGGGGCAAATGGTGAACGGCACCATAGATCGTTGTGTGAACCGTGCATCGGTGACAGCAACGAACAAAGAAGGCGTCGGCGGTCTGGCCGGTCGTGTAAAGCATGGCGTTATCGTGAACTGCATGAACTACGGCACCATTACCGGCGGAGGATTCACTGGCGGCTTGGTCGGTAAAGTGTCGTATTCCGAAAAAGGTGTGAACGCCGTCAGTATCGCGAACAGCGCCAACTTCGGTGCGGTCAACGGGAAAGACAAGGTGGGCGGTATCG
The DNA here is from genome assembly GCA_900547105.1 of uncultured Oscillospiraceae bacterium. Lineage (GTDB taxonomy): Bacteria > Bacillota > Clostridia > Oscillospirales > Acutalibacteraceae > UMGS1474. The sequence continues at coordinate 208,749 of URFL01000001.1, forward strand.
TCGGTCTGGCCACGGCCGATCTGACCTATACGATCGAAAACTGCTATAATGCGGGAACCGTTTCCGGCAGCACTCTGCTGACCCAAGGGGCGATCGTGTGCAGTGCCTGGCCGGGCGCGGTGAAAACCGTACACTGCTACGCACTGGAAGACAGCTGTACCAAATTTTTGAACACCACTGTTAAAATGAGCGTCGGCGATATGCAGTCGCAGGCATTTGCCGATACGCTCAACGCCAATGTGGAGGCAGGCATTATGTTTGCGGATGATGTGAACCAAACAGAAAAAGCGGTGCCGGCGGTGAATTGGCAATATACCGAAAACGAGTATCCCACCATCCCGATGGTGAAACCCGTTGTTCCTCAAAAGGACTTAACGCCGGAGGAACAGATGGATTTGATCCGGCAGCGGATCACCCAGTATTTCCTGCGCAACGACGCTGTTCACAGCAGCGGTGCGCACAACGGCATTTGCTACGTTTCTGAAGCGGGCGAATATCTGGACACGCAAAACGAGGATGGCAGCTGGTCGGATGTGGATTATTACTGCACTCTGTCGGCAGCCAACGGCGCCGCGTGGGAGCCGTATCTGGCGCTGGACCGTATGCTGGCCATGTCCTACGCTTGGGCCAAAGAAGACGGCGAATATTACCACAGCCAAAAGATGGCTGATGGGGTGAACAAAGCCTTTGATTATTGGGCCAGCATCAAAGATGCGAACCCCAACGACCCCAACTGGGTTGGTCCCTGGTCCACCAACTGGTGGGAAAACAGCAATGGCGTACCCCGCCGGTTCGGTCCCATCGGTGTGGTGATGAAAGAGGGATTGTCCAAAGAATCGATGGCTCTTATCCTGCGCCGGGTAAACAAAGATGGTTCCGCCGATTCCGGACAAAACGCTTTGTGGAACACACAAAATGCTCTTTACTGGTCTTTGGCGGCCGGAGATGCAGCGCAGCTTAAAAAAGTGGTCGAAAAAAATCTGGCCGTCAATCTGCGGGTCGGCGGGCTGACCGACGAAGCCATTCAGGTAGATAACACCTTCCATTGCCACGGATATCAGTTGTATACCAACGGCTACGGCAAATCGCTGTTTTCCGATATGTCGCTGTGGATCGATCTGCTGGCCGGTACCGACTATGCCATGCCGCAGTCGGTGCTCGATTTGATGGCTGATTATATGTTGGGCGGCACCCGCTGGATGATGCGCGGCAATCTGCTGGAAATGGCGGATGGCTATAAAGGCGGCAGCGCCAGCGGATATATCGAGCCGTTGCAGCGGATGGTCAAAAACGACCCGAAACATGCCGCCGAATACCAAAAGGTGCTGGACAGCATTACCGGTGCCAGCAGCACCTACAACGGTGCCAACGGCAGCAATTATATGTGGACCTCGGCGCTGATGTCGCATATGCGGGAAGGCTACGGCGTCAACGTTCGCATGAACAGCAAAGGAATGAAATCAACCGAATGGCGCGCGACCTGGCCCAAGACGGACTTTGGTAACTTGATTTTCTGGACAGCCGATGCTACCGCCAGCGTGATGATCGACGGCGATGAGTACAACAGTGTGTACAATACCTATGATTGGCGGCATGTGCCGGGCGTTACCGCTCCCTTTGTGCTGGCCACCCACTATGGATTCGACAACGATTCCAACGATTGCTGGGGTGTAACCAACGGCACCTACGGCGCCACGGCGTACACCTTCAACAAACACGACGGCACCAACAAACGCACATGGGGCAAGATTGGTTATTTCTTCTTTGACAATGAGTATGTTGCACTGGGAGCCGGTATCGGAGCAAACCACGCCGCCTCCATCCATACGACCCTCAACCAGGCCAAGGCGGCGGATGTGTCGGTCAACGGTGAAGCCGTGGCCGATGGTACCGATGACAAGACCGTTCAGGCGAACTATGTGTACAACAACAAAATCGGTTATGTGTTCCCGCAGTCGACCGAGGTGCACCTTTCCAACCTGAATCATACCGCAAAAAAATATCCTACCGTGCGGGGCAATGGCTACGGCAATTTGGACGAAGATCGGTTTGGTGAAACCGATGTCAACACCTTCTCGTTGTGGCTGAATCACGGCGTGGCGCCGTCTAACGATACTTACGCTTATATCGTGGTGCCGAACACCACCGAGCAACAACTCGCGTCTTACAGTGCCAACAGCCAGATCGTTATCGTAGCCAACACCGACAAGGTACAGGCGGTGCGCCACGACGGACTGAAATTGACCCAAATCAACTTTTATGAGGCCGGCACGCTGGAATACGCGGACGGCAAAACGGTATCGGTGGATGGTCCTTGCTCGCTGATTATCGACGAATCCGGCAGCGAGCCGATGATTTCGCAAGCCGTGTCCAACACCAAGCCTAACACGCTGGTGAATGTGGTGCTGACCACGGATAACACCAATTTGGTGACCGAATTTTGCTCGCTTTCGGAACCGTATGCGGGCAAAAGCATCACCCAGTCGGTGGGCGGCAGCTCGCTGATGCAGTCCAGCACGACCGTTCCGGAACATAATGCAGCCAAAGTGTTCGATAAAAATTTGGAGACCTATTGGGAAAGTGGAGAGCAACCCTCGTGGATCCAGTATGATATGCGTGAGGATTTGTATGTGAACAATCTCACGGTTTACTGGGGCGAGAATTATGCAACGAAATACGAGCTGCAATATTCCGAAGACGGTGTCAGCTGGCAAACCGCCTATACCCAGGAGAACGGCACAGGCGGCACCGAAACGATCCCCTTTAATGTAATCAGCCGGTACTGGCGCCTTTGGTTCACCGAAAGCTCCGGCGATGTATACCAGATCAGGGAGATCAACTTCCAAACCAGTCACAATTTGGCGACCAACAAACCGATGACAGCCAGCGCCGAAACCAAACCGGCAAGCTATGCGGTGGATGGTGATATGTCTACCCGTTGGGTGGCGGAACGCGGTAAGCAGGACAGCTGGATCGTGGCTGACTTGGGTATGAACACCCGTATCGACGGCGTGCGCATCCTGTGGGAGGCGTCCTATGCGACCCAATATAACATTGATGTGTCAGATGACGGCGAAACATGGAAAACGGTAGCACCTGTCCAATATAAGGACGAAACCGGCGATAAGATCATAACGGTGCAAACCGCTTTGCCTCAAGGCACGACCGGTCGCTATCTGCGTGTACAAGGCAAAGAGTTGGCGCTCAAGCAGTATGGGCTTTCCATTTGGGAGCTGGAGATTTACGGCAGTATGCAAATCGACAGCGATAATGCGGCTTTGAACAAACCGGTGACCGACAAAGCCGGCAACACCGTTTCGCAGGTAACGGACGGCAAAACCGATACGCTGTGGACTTCCGACCAATCCGAAGAGTCGCTTACGGTGGATTTGGGTGAGCCCCACCAGATCGACCGTGTTGAGGTGGTGTGGGGTGAACCTTACGCAACGGCGTACACTTGGCAGCTGTCTGCCGATGGACAAACATGGAGCGATGCCGCCACCGTCACACAGGGAACCGGCAAAACCGAATCTGCCGACCTGTCGCTTAATGCGCGATATGTGCGGCTGGTTATGCATCATAGCTCCGGTGATGGATATGCTGTGGCGGAATGGAACGTCTACGGTTCGGCAATATCTCAAATGAATCCCGATAAAACCGCTTTGAAACAGGCGATCGATACTCGTGTACGCGACGATGTGTATACACAGGAGAGCTACACGGCGTATCAAAACGCTTTGGCGATAGCCACCAATGTATACGCTTCGACCAAAGCGACCAAAGCCATGGTGGACGAGGCAGTGTGCAACCTGCTCGACGCCATTGACCGGTTGGAGTTCCGCCATTTCGGCACGGTTTTGGCAACCATTGCGGATCAGACCGCTACCAAAACAAAGCAGACGGACATATTGAGCTTGAACTGGACAAACCTCAGCCAGCAGCTGGATCTGTCCAAGGAGGATTTGAGCAAGGTTTACCTGTTTGCCACGCTGGACATTACGCGCGATCCCAACGAGGAAGTCAGCGGTCTGTTGAATAACGGTCAGATCCGCTTGAGAGCGACTGATGAAAACGGCAAGGAGCGCAGCGTATATGTGAATACGCGGACGCTGGATCTGCATTTGGGCAGCAATGTGTTGTATTTCCCGTTGTCGGATATGGTGGTAGCCAACGCGGATAACGGTATGGACTGGTCAACGGTTAACCGGTTCCGTATGTACATCGACAGTGTGAACAAGTTTGATGGTGCCATGACCATGGCACTGAATGATGCCAAGATCATTCGTACCACCGAGCCGACCAAGGTAAAGGTGGCGTGCGTGGGCGACAGCATTACCTATGGTGTGGGGGCTTCCAGTTCCTCTCAAAATTATGTCAGCCAGCTGCAAAAACGACTGGGTTCGCACTACACGGTGCAGAATTTCGGCAACTCCGGCAAAACGCTGATCAGCGGCAGCGCGGATGGCAACGATTATGTGAAGACCGATACCTATAAAAACAGCCTAGCGTTCGAGCCGGATGTGGTCACCATCATGCTGGGCACCAACGATTCCAAGGATCAAAACTGGAAATCACCGTATAAAGAAAAATACGAGCAGGATCTGCGGGATCTGATCAATGCGTATCGTGCCTTGCCGTCCCATCCGGTAGTGATTCTGGCAACGTCGCCGACGGCGTACAACCGCAACTGGAGTATCAACGATGAGGTTATCACCGGAGAGATCGCTCCGCTGCAGCGTAAAGTAGCGGCAGAGATGGGATGCACGCTGATCGATGCGAACAGCGGAACCCGTGGCTTGGACGGCAGCGTCTACTTTGCGGATGGTATCCACCCCAGCGATACCGGACACGCCTTGCTGGCGGAGCTGTTTGAGAAAGGTGTCCGCGAAGCGGGGGCACGCTTGTACGGCTTTGCCGTGAACGGACAGCAGGCAGTGATTGATGATGCGACGGGAAGCGTTGCTCTCACGCTGCCGTATGACACTGATCTGAGCCAGCTGAAGCCGGAAATGACGCTGATGACCAGCGCGACGGTTGCCCCGCTTGATGTTACCGACTATACCAAGCCGGTCACGCTGACCGTCACCGCGCCGGATCAATCCACCACGCGGGTATATACGGTTACGATCACGCGCGAGCAGCCGGTATACACGCTCGGTGATGTTAACGCTGACCAACAGGTGACCATCATCGACGCGTTGATGACGCTGCAAGCGGCAGCCGGAAAAATCGCATTGACCAATACGCAAAACCTGGCAGCGGATATGAACAAAGACGGAAAGATCACCGCCGCCGATGCGCTCGTTATTCTGCGGCTCGCTACCGGTTGCTGACCGATTTCAAAACGCTTTCTTCTTTTTCTCTTTTTTCCTATAGTCACAGAGCCCCGTTACACCATGGTGTAACGGGGCTCTGTGACATCCGGATGATAAATTGGGAGTTTATGAAAATTCGCGCGTCAGGCTGCGCAGCCATTTGTCGCCGCGCATACGGATCAGACAAGCGGTGGTTTTGCAGGGTTCATCCATTTTCATACCGATCAAAACCAGTGGCACCGGCGCGTGCAACACATGAGCCAGCACGAATGCCAGGGGAGTAGCGATCAGCCATAAGCACACCATTTCCGACGCCAAACAAAAGGTGGTGTCGCCCGCTCCGCGCAATACACCGACGATCAGTACCGAGGAGGACGACACGAAAATCGTGACAAACGCGATCACGACCATGAGCTGGCGAGCCAGCTCTTTGGTGACCTCGGGAATATGATAAAAGTTGATAAACGGATCTTTCAGCAGCAAAATCAGTCCGCACGCCAGCACACCGATCAAAAAGCTCAAGTATTTGAAGGTGTGTGCCTGTTTCTTTGCCAGCTCCTGTTTCCCTTCGCCAATGGTCATGCCCACCATCACGGCCGCGGCGTTGGCGATGCCAAAGATAAACACCGTGGACAGCTGCTGTACAATACCGGCGATGGAGTTGGCAGCTACCGGATCGCCGGCGGCATAACGAATGTGTCCCAAAATGGCAGCCTGCACCGTGATTCCGAGCGACCACGCCAGTTCGTTGATGACCACCGGTGTGCCGCAGCGCAGCAGATCGCTTGCCAGCGTTTTGTGGAAATGCAGCAAATCGCGCAACCGGAATTGCAGCCGCTTGTCGATGAAAAACAGATAGACGATGGTGATGACAAATTCCAGCAGCCGCGCACACAGGGTGGCGATGGCAGCGCCCCGGATCCCGAGTGCCGGTGCGCCGAGGTTACCGAAAATCAGCACCCAGTTCAAAAACACATTGGTAAACAGCGAGGCCAGATTGACGATCACCGAGATGCGCACCACCTCAATACCGCGCAGAGTGCAGATGATGGTGTTGCTGATACCAAAGGTATAATAAGCAAAGCCGATGATGCGCAAATAATCCACCCCTTTGGCGATCACCGGTGCATCGTTGGAAAACAACCCCATAATCGTTTCCGGAAACAGCAGCACCACCGTACCCATCAAAAACGATACGATTGCCGCCGCTTTGATCGCCAGCGAGAAAATAGCGCGGATCGCTTTGGTATCGCCTTTGCCCCAATATTGCGCCGTTAGCACCGAGGCGGCTCCGGCCAGCCCAAAGGTGGTGATGGTCAAAATAAAAAATGGTTGGTTGGCCAGTGACGAAGCGGACAACAGCACACCGGTGTCATCGGCACGCCCCAACATCACCGTATCCATCATGCTGGTGATCAGCGTGATGAGATTTTGCAGCGCAATCGGAATAGCGATGGTTAAAATGCGACGATAAAACCGACGCTCACGGATCAACATTTGTTCTCGTTCCTTTCCTCATAAACCGTAATGACGACTACTATACCACGATTGCCACCCAAAAACAACCGGCAATTTGGCTGCGAAGGGGAGTGGCACCCGCCACAAACGGCAAATTGCAGGATTGCAACCAAAAACTTTCTATAAAATCGCTTGTAAAATCCTGTTTTTGCAGAAAAACGGTTGACAATGAAAGATAAACCTTATATAATTGCATATTGTAGGGTTACTCATAGCAGATGGGCGCGTGCGTCGATTTTGCTGTGGATACTGAGAATTTTTGATGGGAGTGTGTTCAAGTATGTCGTATGTTGACGAAGTAGTCGAACAGGTCGTAGCCAAAAATCCCAGCCAGCCGGAATTCCTGCAGGCGGTAAAAGAGGTTTTGTATTCTCTGCGTCCCGTGATCGAAGCGAACGAAGAGCAATACCGCAAAGAGGCGCTGCTGGAGCGTTTGGTCGAGCCGGATCGTCAGATCATGTTCCGTGTGCCGTGGGTGGACGACAAGGGTCAGGCCCATGTCAACACCGGTTATCGTGTGCAGTTCAACAATTCCATTGGACCGTACAAGGGTGGTCTGCGTCTGCACCCCTCTGTGAACCTGGGTATCATTAAATTCCTGGGATTTGAGCAGATCTTCAAAAACTCGCTGACCGGTCTGCCCATCGGCGGCGGCAAAGGCGGCTCTGATTTTGATCCCAAAGGCAAATCCGATCGCGAGATCATGGCGTTCTGCAAGAGCTTTATGAGCGAGCTGTATCGCCACATCGGCGCGGATGTGGATGTTCCGGCCGGCGATATCGGCACGGGTGCCCGCGAGATCGGTTATATGTATGGTCAGTACAAACGCCTGACCAACAAATACGAAGGCGTTTTGACCGGTAAAGGTCTGACCTACGGCGGTTCGCTGGTTCGTACCGAGGCGACCGGTTACGGTCTGCTGTACCTGACCGAAGAGCTGCTGAAACTGAACGGCAAAGACATCGCTGGCAAAACCGTGTCGGTGTCCGGTTCCGGTAACGTGGCGATCTACGCCATCCAGAAAGCGCAGCAGCTGGGCGCCAAAGTGGTGACCTGCTCTGATTCCACTGGTTGGGTGTACGATAAAGACGGCATCGATCTGGATGTGGTCAAAGAGATCAAAGAAGTGCGCCGTGGCCGTATTTCCGAGTATGTCAAAGCGCGTCCCCAGGCCGAGTATCACGACGGCAAGGGCGTGTGGACGGTGAAAGTGGATGTGGCGCTGCCGTGCGCTACTCAGAATGAGTTGAATCTGGACGATGCCAAAGCGCTGGTTGCCAACGGTGTCATCGCGGTGTGCGAGGGCGCGAATATGCCCACCACCATGGAAGCCACCGAGTATCTGCAGCAGAATGGCGTTATCTTTGCTCCCGGCAAAGCGGCCAACGCCGGCGGCGTGGCTACCTCTGCTCTGGAGATGTCCCAGAACAGCGAGCGCCTGAGCTGGACCTATGAAGAGGTCGATGCGAAGCTGAAAAACATCATGGTGACCATCACCCACAACATGGCGGACGCGGCCGAGCGTTACGGCATGAAGGGTAACTATGTGATGGGCGCGAACATCGCCGGCTTCGAGAAAGTTGCCAACGCGATGATGGCGCAGGGCTTCTGATCCAAGAAGAACTTAAAACGCTTGCAGCCCCCACGGATCGTTGATTCGTGGGGGCTGTTTCTGTGTGTAGTACATATTCGGTGGACGATTAAGCGCTGCACGCAAATAAGTTGTGGGGGAGATTGTTCAGACGACTAACCATACACCGGAACACACCGGCATCATTCGTAACGCCGGTGTATACACTGACCTTTTGTGAGCAAAAACTAACCCCCGAAGTCCTCCGTACGGTGGAGAGCTCCGGGGGTGAATCCTATACCGGTAAAACAGCGGCGGTGCTGTGCAGCGGAGGGATAAGGGTGAAGGAGAGTGTCAGATCACAACCGTTCCCCTTGAGGCAACTAAGGGTTAAAATCACCGCACGACCACCTTGTGAAGCGACGGGAAGCGGACCCGTTCGCTCGACTGTCATACGCTGTACAACAGCTCGGTATAGGAGGGGAACGGCCAATCTTCCTGCGCGGTCAACGCTTCGGCAGCGTCCGCTGCCGCACGCAGCGCATCCATATCCGCCAAAATGGTATCTTTGTAGGCATTGGCGCGAGCGGTTACATCTTCAAGAGCTTCCGCCTTGTCGATATCGGCGCTCAGCGTTGCCAGCGCTTTTTGCATATCGGCAGCATAAGCGGACAGCTGTGCCACGGTTTCTGTTTCAAAGCTTACCGGCAAATCCGCACACAACGCTTTCTTGTCCAGCGCCAGCTTCGTCAGCTTTTGCACATACGCGGATACCGCCGGCAGAATCTGCTTCTGCGCCATGTCCACCATGGTCAGCGCCTCGATGTGCAGCTTCTTGCAATACTCGTCCATCAGGATGTCGTACCGCGAGCGAATCTCGGTGGTGGTGAAGATCTTGTGCTTGGTGAACATCGCGATGTTCTTTTCCGCAATAAAGGCGGGCAGTGCATCGGCGGTGGTCTTCAGGTTCAGCAAACCGCGCTTGGCTGCTTCGTCCACCCATTCCGGCGCATAGTTGTTGCCGTTAAAGATGATGCGCTTGTGCTCCTTGATGGTTTTCTGAATCAAGGTGTGCAGCGCGGTTTCAAAGTCTTCGGCATTTTCCAGCTCGTCCGCAAACTGCGACAGCTCCTCCGCCACGATGGTGTTCAGCACCACGTTGGGACCGGAGATGGACAAATCAGAGCCCAGCATACGGAACTCGAACTTGTTGCCGGTGAAAGCAAACGGAGAGGTACGGTTGCGGTCGGTGGTGTCTTTGGGGAACTTGGGCAGAATATGAACACCGACCCGCAGCAGCTCGGCTTCTTTCTTATCGTAATCCGAATCGTTGACGATGGATTCCAGAATATCGGTCAACTCGTCGCCGAGGAACATGGACACGATGGCAGGCGGCGCCTCGTTCGCGCCCAAACGGTGATCGTTGCCGGCGCTGGCAACCGACACCCGCAGCAGATCCTGATATTCGTCCACTGCTTTGATCACCGCCGTCAGGAACAGCAGGAACTGGGCGTTTTCGCGAGGCGAATCACCCGGCTCCAACAGGTTGACACCGGTGTTGGTGGAGATAGACCAGTTGTTATGTTTACCACTGCCGTTGATGCCTTCGAACGGTTTCTCGTGCAGCAGGCAGGTCAGCCCGTGGCGATCCGCCACCTTTTTCATGGTTTCCATGGTCAGCTGGTTGTGATCAGTAGCCAAATTGGTGGTGCTGAAAATGGGGGCCAGCTCGTGCTGTGCCGGAGCCACTTCGTTATGCTCGGTTTTGGCGAGAACGCCCAGCTTCCACAGCTCGTCGTTCAAATCCTTCATAAAGGCTTTGACACGGGGCTTGATGACACCAAAGTAGTGATCCTCCAGCTCTTGGCCTTTCGGAGATTTCTGACCAAACAGGGTACGGCCGCACAGCATCAGATCCTCTCTCTGACGATACAGATCTTTGTCCACCAGGAAATACTCCTGCTCGGGGCCGACCGTGGTGTTGACACGAGTCACATTCTCGTTGCCAAACAGCCGCAGAATACGCATCGCCTGCTTGTTCAACACTTCCATCGAACGCAGCAGGGGAGTCTTTTTATCCAACGCCTCACCGCCATAGGAACAAAACACGGTGGGGATGCACAGGGTGTTGTCTTTGATAAACGCATACGAGGAGGGATCCCACGCGGTGTAGCCACGCGCCTCAAAGGTGGCACGCAAGCCGCCGGACGGGAAGCTGGATGCATCCGGCTCGCCTTTGACCAGCTCTTTGCCTGAAAACTCCATGATGATGGAGCTGTCACCTTCCGGCGAAATGAAGCTGTCGTGTTTCTCAGCGGTAACGCCGGTCATCGGCTGGAACCAGTGGGTGAAATGGGTCACACCTTTTTCCACCGCCCAGTCTTTCATCGCGTTGGCGACCACATCGGCAATGCTTCTGTCCAGGCTTTTGCCAAGCTGAATGGTTTTGCGCAATGCCTTATAGGTGTCTTTCGGCAGGCGTTCCCTCATAACCTTGTCGTTGAACACCATGCTGCCGAACAGCTCCGGCAGGGTCGTTGCGGTTTCCGTTACAGGACAGGTACTCATACAAATCTCTCCTTTTAATCAGTATGCAGCAGAAATACTTCTAAAAAAAGAAGAAGGCGCCGCGGATATCTCATCCGCAGCACCTTTGCTGTACAAGCGCATTATAGAAGACCGCTGTGCATTTGTCAAGTGGTTTTGCAATATTTTTTTGCTGTTCTGTCATTTGCACATTTTATAAAGGATAATTGTGCGTCAAATTATGTTGTTTTCGACAATAACAAAAAATGTTATGAAATCTCTTGACACGAAACTTGCAAATTGATATAATACCATTCGAACAAGGGCGTTCACGGATAGGCTGTTTCTCCGGAGGGTGGGGAAACGCCATAAACCGTGGACGCTTTTTTGGTGTAAGGAGTGAACGAATATGCTAAAAGAAGGGCAAGTGAGGATCCCGTCCGGCTGCGCCATCTCCGGCATTTTTGCCAAAGACGGCGAGCGCATCAACGGCAACGAGATCATTCGCTCCATCGCGGTCATGCACGACCGCAGCAACGGTTTGGGCGGCGGTTTTGCCGGATACGGTATCTATCCCGAATACGCCCAGTTCTATGCGTTCCATGTGTTTTATGACGATGCGAACGCCAAGGCGCAATGCGAGGCTTTCTTGGATCGGCATTTTGATATTATCAACCTGTCCAAGATCCCCACCAAAAAGGTGGCGAGCATCACCGATGAGCCGCTGATCTGGCGCTACTTTGTCGCCCCGCTGCCGCACAAACTGTCGGACAGCCAGCTGGATGAGCGCGAGTTTGTGGCGCGCTGCGTGATTCGGGTCAACACCGAAATTCCCGGTGCGTACATTTTCTCCAGCGGCAAAAACATGGGTGTGTTCAAAGCGGTCGGCTTCCCCGAGGATGTGGGCGAGTTCTATCGGCTGGATGAATACGCCGGCTACTGCTGGACCGCACACGGTCGGTATCCAACCAACACTCCCGGCTGGTGGGGCGGCGCGCATCCCTTTGCGATGCTGGATTACTCGATTGTACACAACGGTGAGATCTCTTCTTATGATGCCAACCGCCGCTTTGTGGAAATGTTTGGTTATCGCTGCGAGCTGTTGACCGATACCGAAGTTATTACCTATATTTTCGATTTCCTGCTGCGCAAGCAGGGAATGACGCTGGAAGAAGCGGCGCACGTCATTGCCGCCCCCTTCTGGAACACGATCGAGCGTCTGCCCGCCGACAAGCGGGAAGAGCTCACCTATCTGCGGCAGGCGTTCCCCAGCCTGCTGGTGACTGGTCCGTTCTCCATCCTGCTCGGGTTTGAAGGCGGCATGATGGCGCTGAACGACCGGCTGAAACTGCGGTCGATGGTGGCGGCGGAAAAAGGCAACCGCTTGTACGTTGCCAGCGAGGAATCCGCCATCCGCATCATCGAACCGGAACTGGATCGGATCTGGTCGCCCAAGGGCGGCGAGCCGGTGATCGTGCGGCTGCAACAGCAGCCTGAGGAGGAGGGGTCGTTATGCCGCTGAATTTTATTTATCCCGAATTTGAAGTGGTGCGACAGCCGGACCGGTGCATCCGGTGCCGCGTTTGCGAACGGCAGTGCGCCAACGAAGTACATAGCTATAACGAAGAAAAAGACATCATGGTGGCGGACGAAACCAAATGCGTCAACTGCCACCGCTGTGTGACACTGTGTCCTACCCGGGCGCTGAAGATCGTCAAAACCGATCACACCTTCCGTCCCAACGCCAATTGGACCGGAGATACCATTCAGCAGGTGTACCGTCAGGCGGATACCGGTGGTGTGCTGCTCTCTTCTATGGGCAACCCGCAGCCGTATCCGGTGTATTGGGATAAGATGCTGGTCAATGCGTCGCAGGTGACCAACCCCTCTATCGACCCGTTGCGTGAGCCGATGGAAACCAAAGTGTTTTTGGGGAAAAAGCCCTCTAAAATCGAACGCGATGAAAACGGCAAGATCATCAACAATCTGGAACCGGGTATTGCACTGAGCACCCCGATCATGTTCTCCGCCATGAGCTACGGTTCCATCAGCTACAACGCGCACGCCTCGCTGGCGCGCGCAGCGAAAGAACTGGGTATCTGCTACAATACCGGTGAGGGCGGCCTGCACGAGGACTTTTACCAGTACGGCCCCAATACCATTGTTCAGGTAGCATCCGGTCGGTTTGGTGTGCACGAGGATTATCTGAACGCGGGTGCAGCGATCGAGATCAAGATCGGTCAGGGCGCCAAGCCGGGCATCGGTGGTCATCTGCCGGGTGCCAAAATCGTGGCGGATGTGTCCAAAACGCGTATGATCCCGGAGGGCAGCGACGCGATTTCGCCTGCGCCTCACCATGATATTTACTCGATCGAGGATCTGCGCCAGCTGGTCTTTTCGCTGAAAGAAGCCACCGATTATCGCAAGCCGGTCATCGTCAAGGTGGCGGCGGTGCATAATATCGCCGCCATCGCCAGTGGTATCGCCCGCAGCGGCGCGGATATCATCGCGATCGATGGATATCGCGGCGGCACCGGCGCAGCGCCGACCCGTATTCGGGACAACATCGGTATTCCGATTGAACTGGCGCTGGCAGCAGTGGATCAGCGGTTGCGCGAAGAGGGCATCCGCGGTGAAGTATCCCTGGTGGTAGGCGGCAGTATCCGTTCCAGCGCCGATGTGGTCAAAGCGATTGCGCTGGGTGCGGATGCGGTGTACATCGGTACAGCGGCGTTGCTGGCGCTGGGCTGCCATCTGTGCCGTTCCTGCCAGTCGGGCAAGTGCAACTGGGGCATCGCAACCCAGCGTCCGGATCTGGTCAAACGGCTGAACCCGGATGTCGGTTCGCAGCGTTTGGTCAATCTGGTCAACGCCTGGACCCACGAAATCAAAGAAATGATGGGCGGCATGGGTATCAACTCCATCGAAGCTCTGCGCGGCAACCGATTGATGCTGCGCGGCATCGGGCTGAACGAAAAAGAACTGTCCGTTTTGGGGATCAAACACGCCGGTGAATAACGGGACGGAAAAGAGGGTTCAATCTTGAAACGAGTGTATGTAAACGAAGAGTGGTGCCTGGGCTGCCATTTGTGCGAATATCACTGTGCGTTTGCCAATTCGGGCAAACGGTATATGGCGGATGCGCTGCAGGGGGTGCAAATTCACCCGCGCATTCAGGTGGAGGATGGACCGAATGATGTACACTTTGCGGTGGCTTGCCGCCATTGTGAGGAACCGCTGTGCGTGAAAGGGTGCATCAGCGGCGCGCTGAGTGTTCAGGACGGTGTGATCCGGCTGGATAAGGAGAAATGTGTAGGGTGCTATACCTGTGTGCTGTCCTGTCCTTACGGCGCGATCATGCCGGGCGAATCCGGTCCCGTACAGAAATGCGAGCTGTGCCTGAACAACACAGCAGGCGAGCCGGCGTGTGTCAAAGGATGTCCCAACCGGGCCATCGTATTTGAAGAAAGATAGCGGAGGGGAGAAACAATGAAACAGTATGTGATCATCGGCAACTCCATCGCCGCTGTCGGGGCGATCGAAAGCATTCGCCGCGTGGATACCGAAGGCGCGATCACGGTTGTGTCGCAAGAACCACACGCGGTATACGGTCGCCCGCTTATTTCCTACTGGCTGTGGGGCAAAACCGACCGCGAGCGGATGAATTACCGCCCAGCGGATTTTTACGAAAAAAACGGCGTCACGCTGCTGCTGGGCAAAACCGCTGCGGCGATCGATCCCAAAGCGCAGACCGTTTCGCTGGAAAGCGGCGAAGTGCTTCCCTATGACGAGCTGCTGGTCGCCACCGGTTCGCGGCCGTTTGTGCCGCCCATGCAAGGACTGGACACCGTTGATAAGGTGTTTTCCTTTATGACGCTGGACGATGCCGCCGCGCTGGGTGAAGCGATCACCTCGGAATCCCGCGTGTTGATCGTGGGGGCAGGCTTGATCGGACTGAAATGCGCCGAAGGTATTCACGAACGGGTCAAGGAGATCACGGTGGTGGATATGGCGGACCGCATTCTGCCCAGCGTGCTGGACGAAGCGTCCTCCAAACGGGTACAGACCTATTTGGAACAGAAAGGGCTGCGGTTTATGCTGTCGGACAGTGCCGCAGCGTTTGATAAACATCAGGTCACGCTGAAAAGCGGAAAAACGATTGATTTTGACATTTTGGTGCTGGCTGTCGGTGTGCGACCCAACACCGAACTGGTGGCGCAGGCGGGTGGCGAGGTTGCACGCGGCATCGTGGCGGATACCTCCGGACGCACCAGCCTGCCGCATGTGTACGCAGCGGGAGATTGCTGCGAAAGCTATGATATTACCGCCGGTCAACGGCGGGTGCTGGCGCTGCTGCCCAATGCCTATCGGCAGGGCGAAGCCGCCGGTTATGCCATGGCGGGCGAAGAAAAACCGTTTGATACAGCGATGCCCTTAAATGCTGTTGGATTTATGGGGTTGCATATTGTGACCGCGGGGAGTTATAATGGGAAGAAGAGCGTGATCGAAAACGAAGAGGATTATCGGTGCTTCTTTGTGCAGGATGGCGTTCTGAACGGTATGATCCTGATCGGCGATGTTCGTCGTGCGGGCATTTACACCTCCCTTATCCGCAATCGTACCCCGCTGGATACGGTGGATTTTGAAGCGATGAAACGGCATCCGCAGTTGATGGCGTTTCCGCTGGCACAGCGCAAAGCAGCTCTGGCCAGCCGGCATTGAGAAGGAGGAATTACGCATGGTGATACAGGCAGCGGATCTGTCGTACCGGCAGGTCAATCAGAAAATTCGCGGCAGCGCGGACGCGTGTGTGGAAGTGCGCGACTGCTGCGGTCACCGCTTTGTGGCGGACGGTTCGTCCGGCAAAACGGTGGATATTTACGGAACACCCGGCAACGCGCTGGGCGCGTATCTGAACGGCAGCACCGTGCGGGTACATGGCAACGCGCAGGACGCAGTGGGTGACACCATGAACGAGGGCTTGATCGCGATCGACGGTATGGCGGGTGACGCTACCGGCTATGCCATGCGCGGCGGACGTATCTTTGTGCATGGCGATATCGGCTATCGCGCGGGTATCCATATGAAAGCCTATCAGCAAAAGCAGCCGCTTTTGGTGGTCGGCGGCAAAGCCGGCAGCTTTTTGGGCGAATACCAGGCGGGCGGCACCATCGTGGTGCTGGGGCTTGGCTCCGAACAGGAGGCGGCGGCACCGGTCGGCAATTTCTGCGGCGTCGGGATGCATGGCGGCAAAATCTTTATGCGTACTCGCACGCTTCCGGTGGATTTGTCGGATCGACTGATTGCCCGTCCGGCAGAAGAGAGCGACCTTGACGAGGTTCGTCCGGCGCTGGAGGAGTTTTGTGCGCTGTTCGCGGAGGATATGGACAACATCTTGTCTGAACAGTTTTATGTGATCACCCCCAACAGCCGCAACCCTTACAAACAGTTGTATACGGTATATTAAGGAGACGAAGTTATGAAAGACAGCGCGGCAGAGGTATTGCAGTTCGTGCGGGAAAACGATGTCAAGTTTATCCGTTTGGCGTTTTGTGATATCACCGGAAGCCAGAAAAACATCGCCATTATGGCGCAGGAACTGCCGCGCGCCTTTGAACGGGGCATCGGGTTTGAATCGCCCAATGTCCTCGGCTTGGAGCGTATCCAGCACGCGGATCTGTTTTTGGTGCCGGATTGCTCCACTATTTCCATTCTGCCGTGGCGCCCGGCGCACGAACGGGTCATGCGGATGTATTGTGATGTGTGCTATGCGGACGGAACACCGTTTGAAGATACCGGACGCGCCATTTTGCAGCAGGCGACCCAACGTGCGGCGGATCTTGGTTATATCTGCCGGGTGGGAACGGAATGTGAGTTTTATCTATTCCGTACCGACGAAAACGGCAACCCCACCAACGAGCTGTTCGATCACGGCACCTATGCTGATATGGCACCGCTGGATCGCGGCGAAAACATTCGCCGCGAAATCTGCCTGGCGCTGGAAGCAATGGGGTTGCAGCCTGAAAGCTCCTATCACGAGCAGGGGCCCGGTCAGAACGAGGTGGATTTCCGCTATGCCGATGCGCTGACAGCGGCAGATAATTTTGTCACGTTCAAATCGGTGGTCAAAGCGATTGCCGCGCAAAACGGACTGTATGCGTCGTTTTTGCCGAAACCGCTGCCGGATCGCGCCGGAAACGGGTTGCATGTGCATCTGTCGCTGGCGCGGGGCGGCAAGAACCTGTTTGAGGTCAGTCCCCGCCATTCGGAGGACGCGGAAAGCTTTGTGCAGGGCATTTTGGATCAAACCGCCGATATCACGGCTTTTTTGAATCCGCTGACCAATTCCTACCGCCGGTTCGGATCGTTTGAAGCGCCCCATGCGGTGACATGGAGCCACCAAAACCGGTCGCAGCTGATTCGCATTCCCGCCTCCAGCGGCGAATCCAATCGCATGGAGCTGCGGTCGCCGGATCCGTCCTGCAACCCCTATCTGGCGTTTGCACTGCTGCTGCACGCGGGGCTGGACGGTATCGAGCAAAAGCGGAAGCTGACCGCCCCCAGCAGTGGGGAATCGGCGGAGGCCGAAGCGGCGCTTCTGCCGCAAAATCTGGGCGAGGCATTGGAACGCGCGCAAAACAGCGCGTTTGTAACCCGCTGGCTGCCGAAAGGCGCGCGAGACAGCTATTTTGCTATCAAGCAGCGCGAATGGCAGCAATGCTGCGCGGCGGATGATTCTCTCGCGTGGGAACAACAACTCTTTTTCGGACGTATTTAAGATAAGCAGAGGACAGGGAAAGGGCGGTGACGTATGGAGCGTGTTTTACTGGTGGCGGGCAGCCAAAAGGGACAGGATGTGCTGACCGAATGTTTGTCCGGCCTGGCGCCGTTTGAAATATGCTGCGTGCGCACCGGCGGCGAGGCGTGGCGTGAGATCACCGACCACAGCTTTTCTCTTGTCGTGATTCTGTCGCCGCTGCCGGACGGCAACGGTTACGATCTGGCGAAAATGGCGGCGGGTACCACCGCGGGTGTGCTGCTGCTGGCCAAAGCCGAGCAGGCACGCGACCTGACCGCTCCCATGATGCAGGCGGGAGTGCTGGTGGTGCCGATTCCGCTGAATCGCCGCTCGTTTGGCGATGCGGTCAATATGATGCTGGTGGTACATAGACGGTTGTCGTCGGCGGTGCCGCAAACCGAGCGTCTGCAGCAAAAGATTCGGGAGATCCGGATGGTGGATCGCGCCAAATGTCTGTTGATCCAATACGAAAAGATGACCGAAGAGCAAGCACATCGGTATATGGAACAAGAGGCGATGAACCGGCGGGTAACGCGGGTGAACATCGCCGAGGAAATATTGCAGTCTTACAGCGGCTGATACCAAAGACGGTGGCCGCGCATATCCAACGAAGGAGGAAGAAGCTATGGGAACCCCAGTATATCTGGTACTGGAAAACGGGGAATACTGGCAGGGGGAGTCGTTTGGCGCCGCTGACCAGGATGTGACCGGTGAAGTAGTTTTCACCACCGGTATGACCGGCTATTTGGAAACCTTGACCGACCCCAGCTATTGCGGACAGATGGTGGTGCAAACCTTCCCGCTGATCGGCAACTACGGGATCATTCCCTCTGATTTTGAAAGCAACGGTGTTCATCCCGCCGCGTATATTGTTCGAGAATGGTGTCAACATCCCTCCAACTTTCGCTGCGAGGGGGATATTGACGCCTTTTTAAAAGCCCAAAACATTCCCGGCATCGTGGGGATCGATACGCGGATGCTCACCAAACGCATCCGCGAACAAGGTGTGATGAACGGGCTTCTGACCACCAAAGCGCCGCCGTATGACCAGGATACCCTGCAGCGGATCCGTTCGTATCGGCTGCAAGGAACCGTGGAGCAGGTCACCCGCCGCGAGGCGCAGACCTATCCGGCCGAACAGGAGCGGTACCGGGTGGTGCTGTGGGACTTTGGTGCCAAGCAAAACATTGTGCGCGAGCTGAACAAACGCGGCTGCACCGTGACGGCGGTGCCGGCGCATACCACTGCGGCGGACATTCTGGCGCTGAATCCGGACGGCATCATGCTTTCCAACGGTCCCGGTGATCCGGCGGACAATGAAGACATCATCCGCGAGCTGCACACCCTGTGCCAAGCGGCAATTCCCACCTTTGGCATTTGTCTGGGACATCAACTGCTGGCACTGGCAAACGGTGCCAAAACCGGTAAACTAAAATACGGTCACCGCGGCGCGAACCAACCGGTCAAGGAGCTCGAAACCGGTCGTGTGTATATCACCAGCCAAAACCATGGCTATGCTGTGCTTAGCGATACACTGCCGGATGGCGCAATAGAGGCGTTTATCAATGTCAACGACCAAACCTGCGAGGGTGTGCGTTATACCAATATGCCGGCGTTTTCGGTGCAGTTCCACCCCGAGGCCAGCGCCGGTCCGTTGGATACCGCCGGTTTGTTTGATGACTTTATCGCGTTGATGGAAAACGGGAAGGAGGAGCCGCAATGCCGTTGAATCCGAACATTCACAAAGTTTTGGTCATCGGGTCCGGTCCTATCGTGATCGGACAAGCTGCCGAATTTGACTACGCCGGCACCCAAGCGTGCCGCGCGCTGAAAGAAGAAGGGCTGGAGGTTGTGCTTGTCAACTCCAACCCTGCCACCATAATGACTGATGGCGCCATGGCGGATCATGTGTATATCGAACCGCTGACGCTGGATACCGTCAAGCGGATCATCCAAAAGGAAAAGCCGGATAGTCTGTTGTCTACACTTGGCGGGCAAACAGGGCTGACTTTGTCTATGCAGCTGGCCAAAGAGGGATTTTTGGAAAAGAACAATGTGCAGCTGCTGGGTGCGGTGCCTGAAACTATCGATAAAGCGGAAGATCGCCAGATGTTCAAAGATACGATGGAGGCGATCGGTGAGCCGGTGATTCCGTCGCGTGTGGTCAACACGCTGGAGGATGCGCTGGCTTTCGGACAGGAGATCGGGTATCCGGTGATCGTGCGTCCCGCGTTTACACTGGGCGGCTCCGGCGGCGGTATTGCCAAAGACGAGAACGAATTGCGCGAGATCGCCGAGGGCGGTTTGCGTTTGTCGCCCATTACCCAGATCTTGGTGGAAAAAGGCATCGCCGGATGGAAAGAGATCGAATTTGAAGTGATGCGCGATTCCGCCGGCAATGTGATCACGGTTTGCTCCATGGAAAACTTTGACCCTGTGGGTGTGCACACCGGCGACTCGGTGGTTATCGCCCCGGCGGTGACCCTTTCGGATAAAGAATACCAAATGCTGCGCAGCGCGGCACTCAACATTATCACAGCGATGGGTATCGAGGGCGGCTGTAACTGCCAGTTCGCGCTGCATCCCGATAGCTTTGAATATGCGGTGATCGAGGTGAACCCCCGTGTGTCGCGGTCATCGGCACTGGCGTCCAAAGCGACCGGTTATCCGATCGCGCGGGTGGCCACCAAAATCGCGGTGGGCTACACGCTGGACGAAATTCGCAACGAAGTGACCGGCAAAACCACCGCCTGCTTTGAACCGGCGCTGGACTATGTGGTGGTCAAATTCCCCAAATGGCCGTTCGATAAGTTTGTGTATGCCCAGCGTCATCTGGGCACCCAGATGAAAGCCACCGGCGAGGTGATGGCGATCGGCCAAAGCTTTGAACAGGCCTTGCTGAAAGCGGTGCGCGGTGCGGAAATATCGCAGGATAGTCTGGCGATGCCCGCCATGCAGGAGCTGGACGATGCTGCGCTGCGGGACAAGATCGCGGCGCAGGATGACGAGCGCCTCTTCGCAGTATACGAATGGATTCGCCGCGGGCTGTCCATTGACGATGTGCACGAGCTGACCAAGATCGACGAATGGTTCCTGTATAAGCTGGCGCACATCGCGCAGTTGGAACAGCGTATGGCGACCGAACCGTTGACCGATGCGTTTTACCATGAGCTCAAGCGGTACGGCTTTCCGGATACGGCGATTCGCCGCGTGACCGGACAAGGAAAGCTGCCCACTTTGCCGGCGGTTTACAAGATGGTGGATACCTGCGGTGCGGAATTTGATGCGGAAACGCCGTATTTCTACGCGACTTATGACAGCGAGGACGAGGCATCCGCGTTCATTCAGGAAAAGGGCAGCCAAAAGCCGGTGGTGATCGTGTTTGGTTCCGGTCCCATCCGCATCGGGCAGGGTATTGAGTTCGACTATGCCTCAGTGCATTGCGTCTGGTCACTCAAAAAAGCGGGCTATGATGTGGTGATCGTCAACAACAACCCCGAAACGGTTTCCACCGATTTCAATACCGCTGACCGGCTGTATTTTGAACCGCTGACCCCCGAAGATGTGCTGAATATTGTGCGGGTGGAGCGTCCGGTGGGCGCTGTGGTTGCGTTTGGCGGTCAAACCGCGATCAAGCTGACCAAGTGCCTGGTGGAAAACGGCGTGCCGATCCTCGGTACCCCAGCCGACAGCATTGATGCGGCGGAGGATCGCGGCCGGTTCAACGAGCTGCTGGATCGGCTGGGAATCAAAGCCCCGGCGGGCGATACTGTGTTTACTGAAGAAGAAGCGCTGCAAGCAGCGCGCCGGCTGGGTTATCCGGTGCTGATGCGTCCCAGCTATGTGCTGGGCGGTCAGAATATGATCATCGCTTTTTCGGACGAGGATATCCGCGAGTATATGAAGATCATTTTGGCACACGGTGTGGAAAATGCGGTGCTGATCGACAAATACCTGATGGGTATGGAACTGGAAGTGGATGCGATCTGTGATGGGGAAGAGGTACTCATTCCCGGCATTATGGAACATATTGAACGCGCGGGCATCCATTCCGGCGACTCCATTGCGGTGTACCCGGCATGGAACGTCTCGCCCAAACAGACCGAACAGTTGATTCATTATTCCACCGAGCTGGCGTTGGCGCTGCACACCAAGGGTCTGGTCAACATCCAGTATGTGATTCACGAAAACCGGATTTATGTGATCGAAGTGAATCCCCGCTCGTCGCGTACCGTGCCGTATATCAGCAAGGTGACCGGTGTGCCGATGGTGGATTTGGCCACCCGCACTATGCTGGGTGAAAAGCTGCGGGATATGGGGTATGGCACCGGTTTGTATCCGGCATCGCCGTATTATGCCGTGAAGGTGCCGGTGTTCTCGTTTGAAAAGCTGATGGATGTGGATACCCAACTGGGGCCGGAGATGAAATCCACCGGCGAAGTGCTTGGCATCGGCCATACGATGGAGGAAGCCATCTACAAAGGATTGCTGGCTGCCGGGTACCATATGGAAACGCGCGGCGGCGTGTTGGTGACGGTGCGCGATTCGGATAAAGCGGAAATCGCGGATGTGGTGCGGCAGTATGCCCAGTTAGGATTCCAGCTTTACGCGACCAAAGGCACCGCCAAGGTGCTGCGCGACAACGGTATGCAGGTGACCGAGGTCAACAAGATCCACGAATCGGACGAAAACACCATGACGCTGCTGGAAAGCGGCAAGATCCAGTATATTTTGTCCACCTCAGCCAAGGGGCGTATTCCGGCACGCGACAGCGTGAAGCTGCGCCGCAAGGCGGTAGAGCGGGGCATTCCGTGCCTGACAGCACTGGATACGGCGTCAGCGCTGGCTTCCAGTATGAAGAGCCGTTACCGCCCCGGCAGCATCGAGCTGGTAGATATCAACCATATGAGGAGAGAGAGCATGAAACTATCCTTTGTCAAAATGCAGGGCTGTGGCAATGATTACATTTATTTCGATTGCTTTGATCAAACGGTACGCGATCCCGAAACGCTGAGTGTGCGGTTGTCCAAATTCCATACCGGTATCGGCGGCGACGGCGTGATTTTGATCAACCCGTCGGAGGTGGCGGACGCGCAGATGCGCATCTTCAATCTGGATGGCAGCGAAGGCAAGATGTGCGGCAACGGTATCCGTTGCGTGGGCAAATATCTGTACGACAGTGGTCGGGTGCATCGCGAAACCATGACTGTCGATACGCTGAGCGGTATCAAAACGCTGAAGCTGTCGGTGCGTGACGGCAAAACCAAAGCGGTCACGGTGGATATGGGACAAGCGGTGCTGACACCGGAGAAGATTCCGGTCAAGCTGTCCGGCGACCAGATTGTGAAAACACCGGTCACCATTGGGGATCGTGAGTGGGAGATCACCTGTGTATCGATGGGCAATCCCCATTGCGTGGTATTTGTAGATCATGTGGATACCTTCCCGCTGGAAAGTGTGGGGCAGCAGTTCGAGTGGCACCCGCTGTTCCCCGAAGGGGTCAACACCGAGTTTGTAAAAGTGATCGATCGCCACACCTTGAAAATGCGGGTGTGGGAGCGGGGCAGCGGCGAAACGCTGGCTTGCGGTACCGGTGCCTGCGCCACGGCGGTGGCTGCCGTGCTGAATGGGTATTGCGATAAAAACGAGGATATTACCGTGAAGCTGCGGGGTGGCGATCTGATCATTCGCTATACGGATGACACGGTCTGGATGACCGGCGCGGCGGAAACGGTGTTTACAGGGGAGGTAGAAATCTAATGGCAAAGTATATTTTTGTGACCGGTGGTGTGGTGTCCGGTTTGGGCAAAGGCATCACGGCGGCCTCGCTGGGTCGTCTGCTGAAAGCGCGTGGATTCAAGGTGGCGGCGCAAAAGCTGGATCCCTATATCAACATTGACCCCGGCACCATGAGCCCGTACCAGCACGGTGAAGTGTTCGTGACCGAGGACGGTGCGGAAACCGACCTCGATTTGGGTCACTACGAGCGTTTTATCGACGAAAACCTGAACCAGTTTTCCAACCTGACCACCGGCAAGGTGTATTGGAATGTGCTGAACAAAGAGCGCAACGGCGAGTATCTGGGCGAAACGGTACAGGTGATCCCGCATATCACCAACGAGATCAAGTCTTTCATCTATGCGGTGCAGAAAAAGACCGATGCAGACATTGTTATCACCGAGATCGGTGGTACCACCGGCGATATCGAATCCCAGCCGTTTTTGGAAGCGATTCGCCAGGTGGGGCACGAGGTTGGCCGCGAAAACTGCCTGTTTATCCATGTAACGCTGATTCCGTATCTGGAATCCTCCGGCGAACACAAATCGAAACCTACGCAGCACTCGGTCAAAGAACTGCAATCCTTCGGTATAATGCCGGATGTGATCGTGGCGCGGGTAGATCAGCCGGTGGAAGCATCCGTGCTGAAAAAAATCGCGTTGTTCTGCAATGTCAAGGAGGACTGCGTGATCGAAAACCTGACTCTGCCGGTGTTGTACGAAGCACCGATTATGCTGGAAGAAGCGGGGTTGGCACGCATTGTGCTGCGTGAATTGCAGCTGCCCGATTCCGCTCCCGATTTAGCGGATTGGATGTCCATGCTGGGGCGTATCCAGAATTGCCACCGCACTGTGCGCATTGCGCTGGTCGGCAAATATGTGAAGCTGCACGATTCCTATCTGTCAGTGGCGGAGGCGCTGCGCCACGGCGGCTGGGAGAACGGTGCCCGGGTCGAAATCGACTGGGTGGACAGCGAACAGATCACACCGGATACCGTCCACGATCTGCTGGGCGAAGCCGATGGTATCATTTTGCCCGGTGGCTTTGGCGGTCGCGGTATCGAGGGTATGATCGTGGCGGCACAATATGCCAAAGAAAAAGGAGTGCCGTATTTTGGTATTTGCCTGGGTATGCAGATCGCGGCGATCGCCTTTGCCCGCTACACACTGGGGCTGGAGGATGCCCATTCGCGCGAGTTCTTGCAGGACGGCGCGCATTGTGTGATCGATTTGATGCCGGATCAGCAGGGCAATCTGCCCAAGGGCGGTACCATGCGGCTGGGTGCCTATCCTTGCCGCATCGCGCCGCAAACGCGGCTGCAGCAGGCGTATGGTCAGGATCACACCGACGAGCGTCATCGTCATCGGTACGAGTTCAACAACGAATATCGCGAGGCGTTTGAAAACGCGGGCGTGGTTTTCTCCGGTACTTCGCCGGATAATCATCTGGTCGAAGCGATGGAGATTCCGTCCCATCCGTTCTATGTCGGTGTGCAGTACCACCCCGAGTTCAAGAGCCGTCCCAACAAAGCGCATCCGTTGTTCCGTGCGTTTATTGCCGCAGCGGTTGAAAGAGAGGAGAATGCCAAATGAGTCGAGATTATGCACGCGAAACCGAAAAACGAGTCGCGTTTTTGAAAAAAGCGTTGGAGAACTCCGGTGCCAAAGGTTTTGTCTACGGAAACTCCGGTGGCAAGGACAGCGCGCTGGTCGGCATTTTGTGCCGCATGGCCAGCGAAAACACGCTTGGAGTGGTGATGCCCTGCTCGTCCGCCCGCAACTATGGCGAGGATCGGGATGACGGCTTGGATGTGGCCCGCCAGTTTGATATCGCCACCATCGAGGTGGATTTGACTGCGGTGAAAGAAGCGGAATTGAAAGCGGTGTCGGCGGTGCAGGAAATCGCGGATATGGCGGCGGGCAACATTGCACCGCGGCTGCGTATGACCACCCTGTACACCATTGCGCAAAGCCGCGGGTGTCTGGTCGCTGGCACCGGCAACCGCAGCGAAGCGTATGTCGGCTATTTCACCAAATGGGGGGATGGCGCCTACGATATCAACCCGATTGCCGACTTAACGGTGGGGGAGATTTACGAGTTTTTGCGCTATCTGAATGCGCCTGCCAACATCATCAGCAAGGCTCCTTCGGCGGGCTTGTTCGAGGGGCAGACCGACGAGCAGGAAATGGGTATCACCTATGCGGCGTTGGATCATTATATTCTCACCGGCGAGGGCCCTGCCGATATGGTAGACAAGATCAAAGCCATGCACGCGCGCAGCGCGCACAAGCGGGCGTCGGCGCTGGTGTATAAGGAGGATGCCGAATGAAGGTGAACAAGCATTATGCCGCGTTGGAGGATAGCTATCTGTTCTCCACGATTGCGCATAAAATTGCGGAATACAGCCGCGAGAACCCCGATGTAAATATTATCCGGATGGGTATCGGCGATGTGGCGGGTCCGTTGTGCCCGGTGGTGCGCGATGCGTTGGTAACCGGCGCCGCCGAACAGGGCGTTAAGGACACTTTCCGTGGATACGGTCCGGAGCAGGGCTACGATTTTCTGCGCGATGCCGTGCAGGGATATTACGCCTTGTTTGGGGTGGAGCTGCCGCGCGATGATATTTTTATCAGCGACGGTGCCAAAAGCGATCTTGGCAATATTTTGGATTTGTTTGACGCGGATAATACCGTGCTGATTCCCGATCCGGTGTATCCGGTGTACCGCGATACCAACCTGATGGCGGGACGGCGCATTGTGTATATGAACGCCAACCGGGACAACGGCTTTTTGCCGATGCCGGAGCCGGGACAGACGGCGGACATCATTTATCTGTGCTCGCCCAACAACCCCACCGGCGCAGTGTATACCAAAGAGCAGCTGACCAAGTGGGTGGAATTTGCTCGACAGCAGGATGCCATTTTGCTTTTTGACGCCGCCTATGAGGCGTTTATTCAGGATCCTGCGCTGCCCCGCAGTATTTTTGAAATTGAGGGTGCGCGCGAGTGTGCAATTGAGTTTTGCTCGCTGTCCAAAACCGCCGGGTTTACCGGTACGCGCTGCGGCTATACGGTGGTGCCAGGCGAGTTGACCCGCGAGGGAATGTCGCTGCAGAAAATGTGGCTGCGGCGGCAAACCACCAAGTTTAACGGCGTTTCCTATCCGGTGCAGCGTGCCGCGGCGGCGGTCTTTACGCCGGAGGGCTTGCAGCAGTGCCGTGAGCAGTTGGCGGTATATCAGGGCAATGCCAAGCTGATGACCGAAACACTGACTGAGTTGGGTGTTTGGCATGTTGGCGGACAACACTCGCCGTATGTGTGGCTGGCGTGCCCGCATGGAATGACTTCATGGGACTTTTTTGACGCATTGCTGACCCGCGCGCATGTGGTGGGTACTCCCGGCAGCGGCTTTGGCCAAAACGGCGAAGGCTTTTTCCGCCTGACCGCTTTCGGCACCCCCGAAAACACCAAGGAAGCTATGGAACGACTGCGCGTGTTTTATAAATCTTTGTGATTTTGAAAGTCAACAAAGATTAACTTTCAAAATATACGGGCAAAAGCAATGCAGTTGCCCATATATAAAAGAAAATGCAAAATTTATTAAAAAATATTTCATTTTTGTCTTGACAAATGGAATATGGGAGTGTATACTAAGCGACAGAAGCAAAGGTGCTGGTTGAACGGTTTTCCGTTCCCGGCACCTTTCTTTTTTTGTACACGGCCATGTATAAAAAACAAATCACAACATGCAAAATGGAGGGATCTTGTTATGGCTTACTCATCTGTAAACACCATATGGGTGCTGGTGGGTGCAGCGCTGGTGTTCTTTATGCAAGCAGGATTCGCGATGGTGGAAACCGGTTTTACCCGTGCGAAAAACGCCGGTAACATCATCATGAAAAACTTGATGGACTTTTGTATCGGCACACCGATCTACTGGCTGATTGGTTTTGGCTTGATGTTCGGCGGCAGCGGTGCTCTAATCGGCGGAATTGATTTTCTGACCCAGGGCGCCTATACCGCGATCTTGCCCGCCGGTGTTCCCAAATGGGCATACTTCGTGTTCCAAACTGTGTTCTGTGCGACTTCGGCCACCATCGTTTCCGGTGCTATGGCTGAGCGTACGAAATTCATTTCCTACTGCATTTACAGTGCCGTGATCAGCGCGTTTATCTATCCCATTTCCGGTCACTGGATCTGGGGTGGCGGCTGGTTGGCGCAACTCGGCTTCCATGATTTTGCCGGTTCCACGGCGGTACATATGGTCGGCGGTGTGGCTGCGTTCATCGGCGCGCTGATCCTTGGGCCCCGTATTGGCAAGTATGACAAGAACGGAAAGCCACGCGCGATTTTGGGTCACAGCCTGACTCTGGGCGCTCTGGGTGTGTTTATCCTGTGGTTCTGCTGGTTCGGATTCAACGGCGCTTCCACTGTGAACGCCGAGGGCGACCAACTGGCAGCGATGGGCAACATCTTCACTACGACCAACCTGGCGGCAGCCGTTTCGACGGTGACGGTTATGATCATCACCTGGATCCGCTATAAAAAACCCGATGTGTCGATGACGCTGAACGGTTCTTTGGCTGGTCTGGTGGCCATCACGGCTGGCTGCGATGCGGTGGATACCAACGGTGCGTTCTTCATCGGTTTGATCGCCGGTTTTGTGGTAGTGTTCGGCATCGAGTTTATCGACAAGGTTCTGAAAGTGGACGACCCGGTTGGCGCGGTTGGTGTGCACGGCTTGTGCGGTGCTACCGGTACGTTGATGGTTGGTCTGTTCTCCTGCGGTAACAACGGCAATGAGCTGGGCCTGTTCTATGGCGGCGGTTTCCATCTGTTGGGCGTGCAGGCACTGGGCATGATCTCGGTGATCGCGTGGGTCGCGGTGACCATGACCATTGTGTTCCAAGTGCTGAAACACACGATCGGTCTGCGCTGCAGCCGTGAAGAAGAGCTGCGCGGCTTGGATGTGACCGAGCATGGTATCTCCAGCGCGTACGGTGACTTCCAGATGGTTCCGGAAGTGCTGGACGGCAAAGCGGCTCCGGTTGTGGCTGAAACTGCGGAAGCGACTGAAGTTCCGGTGGTGCATATGCCGGCGGAGCAGGCGGTCAGCGAGAATGGTCACAAACTGACCAAAGTGGTCATGGTGTTCAACCAAGAGCACTTCGAGGCGTTGAAAGCAGCCATGAATAGCATCGGGGTTACCGGTATGACGGTGGCACAGGTGCTCGGCTATGGTGTCCAAAAAGGACGCAGCGTGTACTATCGTGGCGTTAAGCTGGATGAAGCCAAGCTGCTTCCCAAGATGAAGGTGGAAGTGGTTGTCAGCAAGGTGCCGGTTGAAACGGTGGTACAAACCGCTCGCAAGGCGCTGTATACCGGCAATGTCGGCGATGGCAAGATCTTCCTGTACGATGTAGAGGATACGATCCGTGTGCGTACCGGCGAGCGTGGATATGACGCGCTGCAGGGCGACGATTGATCGGATATAGCCAAAAAGTCTTGGCGGTCTTTTGACCGCCAAGACTTTTCCCCGTTATAGAAACACCAGTCAGACAAAGGAGTATGACAGCATGGAACAGGAATTGCACGAAGAATGTGGCGTGTTCGGCGTATACGGACAGGCGGAATCGTCGGAACTGACCTATCACGGGCTGCATTCGCTGCAGCATCGCGGACAGGAGGGGGCGGGCATCGCCACCGCGGATGGCGAAACCGTGCGTTGCCGAAAAGGTGACGGATTATTGACCGAAGCGGTATCTGCCGATGATCTGCGAGAGCTGACCGGTTCCAACAGCATTGGGCATGTACGCTATTCGACCGCCGGTGGCAACGAGCGAGAAAACATCCAGCCCATGCTGGCGCGTGCGTTTATGGGAACGCTGGCGGTGGCACACAACGGCCAGATCGTCAATGCCGATCAGCTGCGGCGGGAACTGGAAAGCCAGGGCAGTATTTTTAGCGGCAGCAGCGACAGTGAGATTATTTTGCACCTTATCCAAAAGGAGAAAGGTCCGTTGCTGGAAAAAATTCAAAAAGCCTGCCGCCGGTTGGAGGGCGCCTTTGCTTTCTTGATTTTGACCGAGAAGAATATGTATGCCATCCGCGACCGTCACGGTCTGCGCCCGCTCAGTGTCGCGCGGCTTGGGGATGGGTTTTGCGTCAGCAGCGAAAGCTGCGCCTTTGATTTGGTGGCAGCGGACTTTTGGCGGGATGTTCAACCGGGGGAGATACTCAAATTTTCCGCACAAGGGGTATCCTCCAGCTTTTACACCAACGACACCGAGCATCGGCTGTGCGCCATGGAATATATCTATTTTTCCCGTCCGGACAGCAATGTGGATGGCTTGAATGTGCACACCGTGCGCAAAGAAACCGGTCGCTGTCTGGCGCGTCGTGATGCCGGTACGCTGCAGGCGGATATGGTGGTGGGGGTGCCGGATTCGTCCCTGTCAGCGGCGATCGGATACAGCGAACAATCCGGTCTGCCATATGAAATGGGGCTGGTCAAAAACCGCTATGTAGGGCGCACCTTTATTGAACCGACCCCAAATCGACGCGATTTGGGAGTGCGGATGAAATTGTCCGCCAATCGCACAGTGGTGGAAGGCAAACGCATTGTAATGATTGACGATTCGCTGGTGCGCGGCACCACTTCGCGCCGGATCGTGCGTATGCTGAAAGAGGTGGGGGCCGCCGAGGTGCATGTGCGCATTGCCTCGCCCGCGATATTGCATCCCTGTTTCTACGGAGTGGATACCTCCACACCGGAGGAGCTGATTTCCGGTCATTTGTCCGAATCCGAGTTGTGT
The DNA here is from genome assembly GCA_900547105.1 of uncultured Oscillospiraceae bacterium. GTDB lineage: Bacteria > Bacillota > Clostridia > Oscillospirales > Acutalibacteraceae > UMGS1474. The sequence goes on from URFL01000001.1 coordinate 239,069, forward strand.
GACTACATCGGTGCCGATTCGCTGCGCTTTTTAACGGTGGAGGATTTGAAAAGCGTCTATGGATCGGATCATTTCTGCTTTGCGTGTTTTAACGGTGATTATGTGACCGATTTGTATGGTCATCGCTGGGAATCCGAAAAAGAGTAACCACCTTGCGAATTCGTCCCTTTTCTGCTATACTGGCAGTCAAAGGGGCGAATTTTTTATGACTACCATCTATCTGGTGCGCCATTGTGAAACCAAGGGCAATCGCCAGCGACTTTTCCAAGGGCATATCGATATGGATATCAGCGAGGCGGGGGTGCAGCAGCTTGCACGGCTGGCGGAACGCTTTCGCACCGTACCGCTGGATGCGGTATACAGCAGCCCGCTGCTGCGGGCGATGCGCACCGCGCAGGCGGTGAATCGCTACCATGATCTGCCGATTCATCAGGATGCACGCCTGATAGAGATCAACGGCGGCAGCTGGGAGGGCAAGCAATGGGCGGATCTGCCCACATTGGATCCTGAACAAAGCCGCCGCTGGCTGCAGGAACCGTGGAATTTCCACACCGATGGCGGCGAACCGATGCGTGCTGTTTATGACCGGATGAAAGAGGCGCTGCTGTCCATTGCTGCTGCCTGTGACGGACAGCGCGTGGCGGTCGTATCACACGGCTGCGCAATCCGCAATGCCCTTTGCTTTGCAAAGGGCTGGCCGATCGAACGCTTAAACGAGGTCGGCTGGTGCGATAACACAGCGATCTGCACGTTGGAGATTGACGGTGATACCGTACGGGTGTTAACAGAAAACGACCACGCCCATTTGCCGGAAAAGGACGCGTCTCCTGCTGAAAAGAACAGCTGGTGGCGGTGAACAGGGGAGGAGATTTTATGCGGATATTGGCGGTGGATTTAGGGCTGGCTCGCACTGGGCTGGCTATTTCAGACGAAAGTGGATTTTTGGCGTCGCCGGTGGGGACGATAGCAGAAAAGGATTTAGATGTGCTTTGCGATAAGATCGCCGACACGGTACGCGAGCGGCAGGCAACCGAAATTGTGGTGGGACACCCCCGCAACATGGACGGCAGCTGCGGCGAAAGCGCTCAGCGTGCCGAGGGCTTTGCCAAAGCATTGGGGGATAAAACCGGTTTGCCGGTACACTTGTGGGATGAACGCATGACCACGGTTTCGGCCATCGGTTATTTGAACCAGACCGATACACGCGGCAAAAAGCGCAAAGCGGTGGTGGATACGGTGGCGGCGACCATCATTCTGCAAAATTATCTGGACAGCCTGTCGTAACCATGCTTACCAGTGGCGCACACCGACAATGTGTAAAAATCGCGCCTGGTCGTATGTGTAACTGCTGAGCGGTCGCATATACGCATCGTCTGTGTGGGCGGCCACATATATGTCGTCGCCGTCTGCGGCGACGATCACCGGGCTGTGATAAAATTGCCCGGCGGCGGTTCCCAGCTGAACCAGATCGCCCGGCAGCACCTGCTGTGCGTCTGTTTGCACGGCATAGGGACCAACGCTTTTGTTGCTGATCAGAAAATTGTACAAATAGGGGACGCCGGTCCATGACGGGCTGCGGTCCCGGCTACTGCGGTAATACCAACCGAATGTGTCGGTATAATTCATAATGCCACTTCCGGTGTAAAGGCATTGCGATGCAAAGTTGGTGCAATCGCCACCCATGCCATCGAAATTCAAAAAAGCGGGATTGCGTGAAAACGCCCATTTTTGAGCATACGCCACGGCACGGGCGCGATTATAAACCTGTTCTGTCAAAACAGCCTCCTAACCAAACGGACCGGTGAAATATCACCGGTCCGTTTTTGTGAGATGGGTTATCGATGAGGATTGCTGCCGGTGTTGCCGCAGCCGCATGCCGGCTCCTCTTTGGGCGGGAAAAATTCATCCACTGGGAAGTTCATTTTGCGGAACAGATCGCACGGATTGTCGGTGTTGGGGCTGCACTCCTTGGTGGGCATGCAGTAATCGTATACCGGCATCAGCATTTGGACACTGCGAATCAGCTGTACAATGGTAAACACACCGATGGTGACGCACAAAATGCGGCAATCATCATCCTCGCGGAAGGCGCCGTTAAACCGGCAGGACACGCAGGACGGCAGTCGACTGCATCCACATTCGCAGCCGCAGTCGTTCTTGCTGGGGCGGCACACACGGTCGCATGGATCGCTGACCCGTGAATCCAAAATGACCGGCGTGGCCACCTGCACATTGCAGCGAGGCAGGTTGCGGGTGGGCGCGTCTTGCGGGTCGCAGCCGTCGGCGCGGAATTCGCTGCTGAACACTTTTACACTGCCCTCGCCGCCGTACAGGATCACGCGCTTTTGGAACATCGCAACACCGCAAATGGTGCTGCACGGAGCGTTGCGCCCGGTGATCACATCCACATACACCTCAAAATAGAAGGTGAGATCACACGAATAGCAGCCTTTGTTAAACGGCAGCGCTTCCACATCAATGTAGGTGGTGATCACCTCGGCTTTGCGGGCGCGCACATTGACGGCGTGATCCACCATCATTTGATCCTGCTCGGTAAAATACACCCGCAGATCCTCCAGACAATCGCGGTCGCAGCACGAATCAAACACGCGTCCGGCATCCACACAAACAGCCTCGCGGTTGTTCGCCCCCATATGTTTGTTGTCAGGCATGGTCAAAATCCCCCTGTTAAAAATGGTAGTGAATGGCTTCACTTCATCCTTAGTGTATGCGGGCGGGCATGTCCTGTGACACAAAAATCGGGAAAAAACTGCGCAGAAGTGTTGACATTGCTCCAAAAAAATGATATTATAATATCCGTCGCTGAACGGAGAGGTGTCCGAGCGGTTTAAGGAGCTGGTCTTGAAAACCAGTGACTCGTCAGAGCCAAGGGTTCGAATCCCTTCCTCTCCGCCACCTCTTTTTAAGACAAAAACAATTGTATAGCCTGATCGTTGCCCCCAGCGCAGCGGTTTGTGCATAAATGGAGAAGTACTCAAGTTGGTGACGAGGCGCCCCTGCTAAGGGCGTAGGTCGGGTAACCGGCGCGAGGGTTCGAGTCCCTCCTTCTCCGCCAAACTAGGAGAGTATGCCTTTGGTGTGCTCTCCTAGTTTTTATATATTCAATCCACTCGAACCCGAGCGCCGAAGGCGCGGGCAACGCCTGCGAGCGCCGCCGGGGGCGGAGAAAGCGAGGCAGGGGTTGGCGCAGCGGTCGAAACGGCACGAGCGAAAGCGAGACGATGCCGTTTCGGGTACCGCAAGAGGGGTGGCTTGCCGCTTCGAGTCCCTCCTTCTCCGCCAAACTAGGAGAGTATGCCTTTGGTGTGCTCTCCTAGTTTTTATATATTCAATCCACTCGAACGCTTTTCTTCGGCTTCTATGTCCAAAGCCAGTTTGTATTGTTTCACGTGATAATCGAGCCGGATCGGTAATAGCTGTCTATATTGTGCGATATATTGAAAAATGACGCGAAACAGCGACCGAGTATCCGCGACAAATCTGAATGCAAAAAGTGTCGATTCACATTTTAATTTATCTTGAACAGTCGGTCGGTCTGTTGTATACTAAGAAATGTCAGAGCTGTGATATCAACATATGGTAACCGCTTGGCTTCGGTTAAAAACACCGGCAAAGGGAGAATGGGCTATGCGACGAACAAAACGCAGCGGAAGCTTTTTGGTTTGCTTGCTGTTCAACATGCTGCTAAACTGGGAAGGTATCCTCCCAGCGGTAGTTTTGTTCATCCTGCACCGCTGTCTTGGTTGGTCCGTTTGGTGGGCTGTGCTGGCGCTGGTGGTATGGATCGCCAGTCTGATCGTGTGGATGCTTGTGATCGGATGGGCAGCCAAATGCAGCAATACACCTGACCGGCCAACCGAAAACAAAAATCCATATTCTGCCGGTCGATCTGACAGATGATCGTCATCTATGCGGCGTGGTGCCGTAAAAAACGAATCCATTTAATGGAAAGGGGTCAATGGTATGGGACTTATTAAAGCAGGAATAGGCGCGCTGGGCGGCACTTTGGCTGACCAATGGAAAGAATTTTTCTATTGTGAGGCATTGCCGAACGATGTCATGATGCGCAAGGGTGAAAAGCGCATCAGCGGTCGTTCTTCCAACACCAAGGGCAACGACAACATCATTTCCAACGGTTCCGGCATCGCGGTTGCAGACGGACAATGTATGATTATTGTCGAGCAGGGGAAAGTGGTGGAGGTTTGTGCCGAGCCGGGCGAATTTACATACGACAGCTCTACCGAGCCGTCCATCTTCGCCGGCAGTCTTGGCAACAGCATTAAAGAAACCTTCAAAACCATCGGGAAACGTTTTGCCTACGGCGGCGATACCGGTAAGGATCAGCGGGTGTATTACTTCAACACCAAAGAGCTGATCGATAACAAATTCGGCACGCCCAATCCGATTCCGTTCCGTGTGGTGGACAGCAAAATCGGGTTGGATATTGATGTGTCAGTGCGCTGCTCCGGTGTGTATTCCTATAAAATTGCAGATCCGCTGCTGTTCTACACCAATGTGTGCGGCAATGTGGAGCAGGAATATACGCGCGATGAGCTGGACGGTCAGCTCAAAACCGAATTTATCAGCGCTCTGCAGCCGGCATTCGGCAAGCTGTCGGATCTGGAACTGCGTCCCAATCAAATTGTCAGCCACAACACTGACCTCGAAAACGCCATGAACACCGCGCTCAGCGAAAAATGGGGCACGCTGCGCGGCTTAAAAGTGGTGAGCATTGCGCTCGGCTCGGTCACACTGCCGGAAGAAGACGCCGAAATGATCAAGCAGGCGCAGCGTACCGCGATTATGCGCGATCCCACTATGGCGGCAGCCACATTGGTCGGTGCGCAGGCGGACGCTATGAAGGCGGCTGCTTCCAACGAAGCGGGTGCCATGACCGGCTTTATGGGTATGGGCATGGCAATGAACGCCGGCGGCGGAATGAATGCGCAAAATCTGTTCGCGATGGGTCAGCAACAACAGCAGACACAAGCTGCCGCTCCTGCGGCTCCGGCAGCGGATAGCTGGAAATGTGCCTGTGGTGCGACAGCCACTGGTAAGTTCTGCCCGGAATGCGGCGCGAAAAAGCCGGAACCGGTTCAGGATGGCGCTTGGAAGTGCAGCTGCGGTGCTACGGCAACCGGCAAGTTTTGTCCGGAATGCGGTTCGCCGAAGCCGGCGGACGGCTGGACCTGTGCTTGCGGCACGGTGAACAAAGGCAAGTTCTGCCAAAATTGCGGAGCCAAGAAACCGGAAGGCGCTCCGTTGTATCGGTGCGACAAATGCGGCTGGGAGCCGGAAGATCCCGCTCATCCGCCGAAATTCTGCCCGGAGTGCGGCGATATCTTTGATGACAACGACAAACGATAATTTTCGGTACCAAGGGAGGATAAGATATGCAAACCATGCAAGAGTACAAATGCCCTTGCTGTGGCGGTGCGATCGAGTTTAACAGCTCTCTGCAAAAAATGAAGTGCCCTTATTGTGACACGGAATTTGAGATGGAGACGCTGCAAGGCTACGATGCGGCATTGCAAGAGGATGCGGCCGACCATATGGAATGGGAAACGGCGGCAGGTGGCGAATGGCAGGAGGGCGAAGCCGACGGGCTTCGTTCCTATATCTGCAAATCCTGCGGCGGCGAGATTGTGGGCGATGCCAATATGGCGGCCACATCCTGTCCGTTTTGCGGGAACCCGGTCGTTATGATGGATCAGTTTGCGGGTACGCTGAAGCCCGATCTGGTCATCCCGTTTAAGCTGGACAAAAAAGCAGCTAAAGAGGGGCTGATGAAGCACCTGTCCGGCAAACGGCTGTTGCCCAAAATCTTCAAAAATCAAAATCATATTGATGAGATCAAGGGTGTGTATGTGCCGTTTTGGCTGTTCGATACGGATGTAGACGCGCAGGTGCGTTATCACGCCACGCGTATCCGGTCATGGAGCGACAGCGATTACGACTATACCGAAACCAGCCACTTCCTGGTTCACCGTGCCGGCAGCGTAGGGTTTGAACATGTTCCGGTGGACGGCTCATCCAAAATGGCGGACGACCTGATGGAGTCCATCGAGCCCTATGATTTCGCGGATGCTGTGAATTTCCAAACAGCCTATCTGGCGGGGTATTTGGCGGACAAATATGATGTAACCGCCGAACAAAGTGTGGATCGCGCCAATGCGCGTGTGAAAAACTCCACGGAACAGGCGTTCAAATCCACAGTCGAGGGATACACCTCGGTCACACCGGAAAACAGCAGCATTCAGCTGCACGGCGGCAAGGCCACGTATGCGCTGTATCCGGTTTGGCTGCTCAACACCACTTGGAACGGTAACAAATATACCTTTGCCATGAACGGACAAACCGGCAAATTTGTTGGTGATCTGCCGGTGGATAAAGCGGCAGCAACGCGCTGGACGCTGGGATTGTCCGCGGCGTTTAGCGTGGCATCCTACGGTGTTGTCTGGCTGCTGCACCTGTTGGGTATTTTGTAAGGGGGCGAGCAAAATGAAAAAGATGATGGAATCGATTGTGTTGGTGCTCGCCCTGTGCGTGTGTATGGCGGTGCCAGCCATGGCAGAAAGTGGCTTTGTCAGTGAATATGCGCGAGTGCTCGATATGGCGGACTTGCTGTCAGATGGGGAAGAGGAAGCGCTCACCACAACGCTTGACAACCTCAGTGTGCGTCGGAATATGGATGTCATTGTGGTGACCACCAACGATTTGGAAGGCAAGACCGTTCGGGATTATGCGGATGATTTGTACGATACCGCCAAGTTTGGCTACGGCAGCAACCGCGATGGTGTACTGCTGCTTGTCAGCATAGCTGATCGCGACTGGTACATTTCCACCTGCGGCTATGGCATTACTGTGTTTACTGATGCGGGTATTCAATATATCGGTGACCAAATCAAATCCGATTTATCGGACGGCAATTACGCGGCGGCGTTTGATACATATGCCGTGTTGTGTGATGATTTTATCAGTCAGGCGAAAACAGGAGAAGCGTATGACAACTCCAATTTGCCGCAGGAACCGCTGTCGCTGATATGGATTCCGGTTTCGATCGCCATTGGTGTGGTGTTGGCGCTGATTGTGGTGGGTGTAATGAAAGGCCAGCTGAAAAGCGTTCGCTCTCAGGCGGCCGCCAACAGCTATCTGAAACCCGGCAGCTTGAATGTGACTGAAAGCCGCGATCTGTTCCTATACAGTCAGGTGTCCCGCACCGAAAAGCCGAAGGATAATGATTCCGGCAGCAGCACCCACACCTCGTCGTCCGGCACAACACACGGTGGCGGAGGCGGTAAATTCTAATTTCAAAAACAATTTGCGCTTACCTCGTTAAAAAAGCACTCGTTGTCAGCAGTGGCTGATAACGAGTGCTTTTTTATAGCCAAAATTATACGATGGCAACCGGTTGCTTTGCTTTGCTGGTCGCGGCCGATTGCACGGTGTAGGAGGTGACATCCAGTATCGTTTCGCCGTCGATTTGCAGCGGCGTGGGCTGATCAAATTTCACGGAAATATCGTGACCTTTGAAAACGGTAATTTGCTTGGTGTGTTTGATATGTTCGCCCTTGAAGATCGAGGGGAAGATCATCAGGGCGTGCAATTTTCCGACATCGTGAAAAACCACCAGTGACACTTCATTTTCGCTGCGATCCTGGTGCGGTGCTGCCATCATACCGCCGCCATAATAGCGACCATTCATCACCGGAGCCAGCCACACCCGCTTGTAAGAATAGTCCTTTCCATCCACGTTGACCACGGCATTGCGCGGCTTAAAATAGCGCAGCAAACCATTGATGGCGATTTTGGTATAATTAATTGGCTTTTTGGTTTTGCTTTTCTCGTTTTCCGCGCGAAGTTTATCGCCGATCTCGCAGCAGTATCCGTCTATACCAAACCCCACGTTGTTGATAAACAGCCGCGTTTTCCCGTTGACGGTAACGCTCGGCAGTTGTGTGAGATATTGGTTGATGCAAAAAGTGGGATCTGCAAATTTGTCATATCCCAAATCACGCGCAAAGTCATTGCCGGTGCCTACCGGATAGTAGTAAATCTTGTTGGCAATGTCTACCCCCTGCATAGCGTTCACGAACTGGTTTAGCGTACCGTCGCCACCGCACAGGATCACATCCGCCTCCGGTGCCAGATCAGCAAAAAATCCGGGATAATCGGGGATTTGAAGAACATTCACAAACTCGGCATCTTTGTAGGTGTTCTTCAGCGCATCCACAGCGATCTGGCTGTCCTCTTCACCGGAAACAGGGTTATACAGAATATAGGTTGCGGCCATAATGGAATTCTCCTTTATTTATATTACTTGGCATATCGCCTTGTGTCCAGAAAATGTCGAAAAATGTCGAATGATCGCTTGTAAAAAAGCGCCGTTAAGACGCACATTTTTTACAAGGCGTCAGGTTTTTAGCCAGTGCCTCGTCCAAAGAAACAGCATACGAATTCTTGCCGCCACAGGTGGACAACAAGTGGTACCGCTTGCCGGTGGGGGTGATGTATACGGTATCAGACTGCGGTTCCTGCGCCGACTCGTTGTTGCTGTCGTTTTCCACCGCTGCACGTGTTGCAGCTTTTTTCGCCGTGCGGCGGGTGGTTCTAACGGTGGTTCGCGTCGTGTGGATGATGCTGGTTGCAGCGGTGGTCGTTGTTGTAATGGTAGTTGTTGTCGCTGTGGAGGGGGAAGTGGTTGTGGTTTCACTGGGGTAGGTATATTCCCAAACGCGCACCGTATCGTTGGTCGTACCATAAACGCTACCATCCGGTGTACAGGCAGAAGTCGACAGCGCCAGCAAACCACACAACAATGCACACAGTAGTTTTTTCATCTAAACACCCTCCACACGACAATCTTCAACAAAACTTGTCTAATTTCTTGTAGAATAGTGTATTCTTTTTTCGCGCGCTTGTCAATCGCGTCTTGAAGAAAGCAGGGAGAAAAACGAAAAGAGTGTTGAAACACCCCGCTAAATGTGCTATTCTGTTAAATGAAAAGTGTGGCTATATTACTTTCGAGCAAAGGAGGCGACGAAAGTGAACGCTCAAAACCCATCCAAACATTCCCAAAGTTTCACCGATCGTTTTGAACGCTTGTACCATCATTATTACAAACGCATGATGCTGACCGCGTTTGTTGTGCTGCAGGATACTTTTGAAGCGCAAGATGCCGTCAACGATGCTTTTGTCGCCATGGCGGATGCTTTTGACGATCTCCAAAAGCTGGATGATGTGTCCGCCGGCGCTTATATGATCAACAAAGTCCGTGGGTGCGCGCTGGCTTTGCTCAAAAAAAGGAAAGCACAAAGCGATACAACGGTTCATCTGTCACAGCAGATCGACACCGAAATGTCTTGTAACCGTTTTTTGGAACAGCAGGATTGCCAAAACTATACCGATCAAGTGCTGGATGTGATCGAACATATGCATCCCTTCTATCGGGATGTACTGAAATCTCACTATATGGATGGCCTTACCGTGGAAGAGACCGCGCAAAAGCTGGGGCGCCGACCGGATGCCGTGAAGCACCAGTTGGCACGAGGCGCCAAGCTGCTGGCGCGTGAGGTACAGATACAAGAGGGAACGTACAACGCGGAAAACGATCCACAGATTCGCCGCCACCGGTATAGCAAACAGGAACGAACGAAAAAATAGAGAAAAGCCTCGGGCTACGATCGTTATCGTGACCGTAGCCCGAGGCCCTTATGTTGTGCAGCAACGATTAGAAGTCAACGACCTCATCGTAATACACAGCATGGAGCAGTTTCTCCATATCTTCCTGGCTGGGCTGACGAGGATTGGAACCGGTGCAGGCATCGGCAATGGCGTTGGCAGCCACTTCCGGCAGTTTCTCCAGGAATTCCTTCTCGTCGATGATGCTCTTATCGGCCAGCACACCGCCTTCGCCGTAGTTCTTGATAGCCAGCGGGATATTCAGCTGTTTGTTCATCGAGCGCAGCTCTTCCACAAGGGCAGCCACCAATTCAGCCGTCGTGGAGCCTTCCAGCTTCAAAGCACGCGCAATGTCAGCATACCGCTCGGCGGCTTCCGGATTCTTCGCGTTGTACTGGATGACTTTGGGCAGATACATGGCGTTTGCAGCACCGTGAATGATGTGTCCGCCGGTGTAAGCTGCACCGGTTTTGTGCGCCATCGAGTGTACAATACCCAGCAGTGCATTAGAGAACGCCATGCCGGCCAGGCACTGCGCATTGTGCATACGATCGCGGGCTTCCATATCACCGTCATACGATTTTTTCAAATCTCTGTGGATCATCTTGATCGCGTGGATCGCCAGCGGATCGGTATAATCGCAATGCAGGGTAGACACATACGCTTCAATAGCGTGGGTCATAGCATCCATACCGGTGTGTGCCGTCAGTTTCGGAGGCATTTTTTCTGCCAGCTCCGGATCCACAATGGCGACATCAGGAGTAATGTTGAAGTCGGCCAGCGGGTATTTGATTCCCTTGTGATAATCGGTGATGACCGAGAACGCCGTTACTTCGGTAGCGGTACCGGAAGTCGAGGGGATCGCGCAGAAATGCGCTTTGGTGCGCAGAGTGGGGAAGCTGAACGGCGTAATCAGCTGTTCAAATGTACATTCCGGATATTCGTAGAACACCCACATGGCTTTTGCAGCATCAATGGGAGAGCCGCCGCCCATAGCGACGATCCAATCCGGTTCAAAAGCACGCATGGCTTCCGCGCCGCGCATAACGGTTTCGACAGACGGATCGGGTTCAACATTTTCAAACAGCTGAACCTGCATGCCGGCTTCTTTCAGATAACCGACAGCTTTATCCAAAAAACCAAAACGTTTCATGCTGCCGCCGCCGACAACGACGATCGCTTTTTTGCCGGTCAGATTTTTCAATTCTTCCAACGAGCCCTTGCCATGATACAAATCACGCGGTAAAGTAAAACGTGCCATAATGAAAGACCTCCTAAATAATTTCTAAAAGAACAACCAATCAGCTGTTATTCTTTTAACAATTCATATTATATCCATATTTTTTGAACTGTAAAGTATATAATTTGGATAGGGGTTATAACTTGTGAGAATAGCCCCTTGCAGAAACGGAGGAATAAACATGGATCTTCAACAGTTGCGCAATGTCCAGGAGGTGGCACGATGCGGGTCTATCAGCCGTGCCGCCAAGAATTTGTATATGAGCCAGCCCAATCTTAGCAAAAGTATTCGCGAGCTGGAAGAAGAGCTGGGAATTCCGCTGTTTCGTCGTACGGTGCACGGAGTGGAAATCACCCTCAGCGGAGAGCAATTTTTGCAATACGCGCGCAATATTCTGGCGCAAATGGACAAGCTGTCCTCGCTGTATCACAATCGCAAAAGCAGTGATCTGAGCCTATCGGTGTGTGTGCCGCGTGCCAGCTATATCGCGCACGCGTTTAATCGCTGGTTGGAGCACCACGCGACCGGACGGTTCCACCTGCTGTATCAGGAAACGAATCCCTCGGCTGTACTAAAGGCCGTGTCGACCGAAGAGGCGCAGCTGGGGATCGTGCGCTACAATATCCTATATAAAGAATATTATGAGGGATTGATGCTCACTCGCGGATTGCAGCAGGATCCGCTTTGGGAATATGAAATGGTATTGCTGATGCACAAAGACCATCCGTTGGCCGATAGTGTCACCATTACGCCGGAGCAGCTGGCGGTTTATCCGGAAATCGTGCATGGAGATCTCACCAATGTGATGCCACCGGAGGAGAGTGCAGAACAGCAGGAATGGCCTCATTCGGATCAAGGTAGAGTAGAAGTGTTTGATCGTGCCGGGCAATTCGGAGCGCTATGTCACATTCCCGGCAGCTATATGTGGGTCAGTCCCATGCCAGAGGAAACACTTTCACTGTATCAGTTGATTCAGCGTCCGTGTACGGTTGCTCCGGTATGTCGCGATACCGCTGTATGGCGTGGGGCGTTATCTGATGCTGCATCTGAGCTTCTGGACGAAGTACGCGAGGAGATCGGCGGCTTTATTGTGGCCAAATAAGTCTATGCAAACGCCCCCGCGGAGCCTATTAAGACTTCGCGGGGGCGTTTTGTGCATTTTAGCGATCCCATTTCTCGCAAAGAGCGTTGATCTGGTCGGTCAGCCTCGCCAAATCCTTGTTGGCACCATCACGATTGTGGCGAATAACCTCCTGCAGACGTTGGCTGGCTGTGAGCAGACGTTCAAATGCAGCGGTTGCACGCGGATCGCGTGCCTTTTCAGCTGCTTTTTTCTTCTGCTTGTTGCCTTCGTCAATCCATGTGTCGGTCAGCAAATCATAGGCGGCACCGTTATAAGGAGCCGTTGCCGGCCGATGAATCGTCTGCTGAACCAACTCAGCAAACGAGGTACACACTTCGTCGTTTCCGTGAACGATAAATACCGCCTTGGGTTTTTGCTCAAAATGCTGAATCCATCGTAACAGCCCGTTTTGGTCAGCGTGACCGCTGATGCCTTGAAAACGCTCGATGCGTGCCCGTACTTCAATCTCTTCACCAAACAGCCGCACATGTCGTGCACCATTCAATAAAGAACGTCCCAATGTACCCTGTGCCTGGTAACCGGCAAATACAATGGTGCTTTCCGGTCGCCACAGGTTGTGCTTGAGATGATGCTTAATACGCCCGGCTTCGCACATGCCGCTGGCGGACAAAATTACCTTGCAGCGGGGATCATCGTTGATGGCGCGGGATTCGTCCGAGGATACCGCGGTGTGCAGCCCGGGAAAAGAAATGGGGTTGATGCCGGCATTGACCAGTTCCATGGCTTCTTCGTCAAAATAGCCTACAATATCTTTGTTGAAAATATGGGTGGCCTCTACCGCCAAGGGACTGTCCACATATACAGGAAAGTCATCAAACCCTTTAACTAGACCCTGCTGTTTGATATGACGCAGAAAATAGAGCAGCTCTTGCGTACGCCCCACAGCAAACGAGGGAATCACCACATTGCCGCCTTCGGCAAAGGTCTGCTGAATAATTTCTGCCAGCTTTTCTTCATGCTGCTCGTTCTCTCCGTGGTTGCGGTCGCCGTAGGTGGATTCCATCACCACATAATCGGCGCTGGTCAAATACTGCGGGTCACGGATCAGCGGCTGATTGGTGTTGCCGATATCGCCGGAAAATACCAGTTTTTTGGTGGTACCGTCCTCTGTCAGCCATATTTCAATGCTGGCAGATCCCAGCAGATGTCCGGCATCAGTGAAACAGACATCCACACCTTCCATCAATGTGAACCGTTCGCCATAGGAGTGGGGAACAAAGCATTTTATTGCACCCTCCGCATCCTCCATATCATACATCGGCTCGAATTCGCCGTGTCCTGACCGTTTGGCCTTGCGGTTACGCCACTCTGCTTCAAACATTTGAATGTGCGCGCTGTCACGCAGCATAATGTCGCATAAATCACAGGTGGCACCGGTGGCGTGGATCGCCCCGCGAAAACCGCGTTTGTATAACAGCGGAAGCTTACCCGAATGGTCAATATGCGCATGTGTCAACAAAACCGCATCGATCTCCGAGGCGGCTACCGGAATATCCTGGTTTTCGTATTCGTCCGGCCCTTGTTCCATACCGCAATCCACCAAAATGTGATGCCCGGCCATGTCAATATAAAAACAGCTGCCGGTCACTTCGTGCGCTGCCCCTAAAAATCGCAAAATCATATCCATTACTCCTTTCGGTATGATACCAATATTGTACTCCGAATTTTGAAAAAGTGCAAGAAAACATTTTGTGAATTCAAAAGAGTTTCGTAAATATTGTACAGGCTATGTCGTGTTGCTTTGAAACTGATAGAGAGGCTAGGCAAAGAATGCCCTTGATTCTTATCGCCCGACACGGTATAATCGGATAGGATTCTATCTATCAAAGGAGTTTGGCATGAACATTTTACCGACCAGCGGGACGGCACGCCGCGGCGTATTTGAAACGCCGCACGGCACGGTGCAAACCCCTGCTTTTATGAATGTAGCAACCAGTGGGGCTATCAAAGGCGCTGTATCTGCGCATGATCTGAAAGAGCTGAAGTGTCAGGTCCAGTTGTGCAACACCTATCATCTGCATGTACGCCCGGGCGATAAGCTGATTCGCGATTTGGGCGGTGTACACGCCTTCACCGGCTGGGATGGGCCGTTGTTGACCGACAGCGGCGGATTTCAGGTTTTTTCGTTGGCAGGATTGCGTAAAATTAAGGAAGAGGGCGTTACCTTCGTCTCGCATGTGGACGGTCGCCGGTTGTTTATCGGGCCTGAGGAAAGCATGCAGATCCAATCCAATCTGGGATCGACGATCGCCATGGCTTTTGACGAATGTGTGGAAAATCCGGCACCTTATGAGTATTCCAAAGCATCCTGCGCGCGTACCACCCGCTGGCTGGTGCGCTGTAAAGAGGAGATGCGGCGATTGAACGCGCTGCCGGATACGATCAACCAGCATCAGCTGCTGTTCGGCATCAATCAGGGCTGTACCTACGAAGACCTGCGTGTGCAGCATATGAAGGAAATCGCTAAGCTGGATTTGGACGGATACGCGATCGGCGGGCTTGCGGTAGGGGAGCCGACCGCCGAGATGTACCGTATTATTGACGCGGTGATACCGTTTATGCCGCAGGACAAGCCCCGCTATTTGATGGGGGTTGGCACGCCGGTCAATATACTGGAAGCGGTGCACCGTGGCGTGGATCTGTTCGATTGCGTCATGCCTTCGCGCAACGCGCGCCACGCACACGTGTTTACATGGAGTGGCCATCGCAATATGCTCAACCAAAAATACGAACGCGATCTGGCACCGCTGGATGAAGAATGTGATTGTCCGGTTTGCCGCCAGTATTCTCGCGCCTATATCCGCCACCTGTTCAAAAGTGGTGAGATGCTGGCCATGCGTCTTTGTGTAATGCACAACCTTTATTTCTATAACACGCTGATGGAACGCATCCGGAAAAGTTTGGAAGAAGGCTCATTCGAGGCGTTTTATCAGAAATATCGCGAAATTCTGGATAAACGCGTATAACAGAAATGAAGGAAATGTAAATTTTTCCGCTTTGGGACTTGCTATTATGCCCATGCCACGGTATAATAGAAAAGATTATTTTAGGAGGTGTCCTTGTTATGGAGCTTTTTACCCCTATCTTGGCGGCGGCTACCACAAAAGCAACGGCTACTCAGTCGGGCGGCAATGATATTATGTCCATGCTGGTGTCGTTTTTGCCGCTGGTTCTGATCATCGTGGTGATGTATTTCCTGATGATCCGTCCGCAGCGCAAACAGCAAAAGCAGGAGCAGGAAATGCGCAACAACATCCGCATCGGCGATGAGGTCACGACGATCGGCGGTATCGTGGGTCGTGTGCTCAAAGTGACCGACGATACGCTGGTGATCGAAACGGGCGCTGATCGCAACAAAATGACCATCAAAAAGTGGGCTTTGCAAAGTTGCGATACGGTGCACGAAAACGACGGCGTGGATGATGACGACGATGACGATGATGATGACGAATAATCGTTGATCGGTTGGTATTTGTCGATTGATATTCGTGAACAACGATGATCGAAACGGTCATATTTCTCCTCCTCACGGAGTATACGTATAAGGAGTTACGATCGTAGAGGAGGTTGACGATGAACGGACAGAAAGATGCGGCTTCCACACCGATCAGATGGCTGCGCGCTGTTGCGATTGGCGTGGTGGTAGGCACCGTGGTGTGCCTGTTGCTGTTATTGGGAATGGCGGCCATTATGGCGTCGCAGGATGTTCCCAAAGTCGCGGTCGTCCCCATGGCCGTGATCGCGGCGGCGATCGGTGCTTTCGTCGGCGGGTTGGTTTGCGCGCGCATTGCCAAAGAGAAAGGTCTGTTATTAGGACTTCTTTGCGGCGCGGTGCTGTACTTGCTCATTTTGCTGGCGGGAACGATCTGGTTCCGCGATTCCCACAGTACCTATATTTTTATCAAGCTGGCCATTCTGGTTGGTTGTGGTGGCGTTGGCGGTGTTGTGGGTGTAAACTTGAAAAAGCGTTGATGCAAGGGGACGGAGACATTCCGTCCCCTTACTACTTTTCCGCCGCGTATTCATATCGCGCGTTTGCTCCGCATAGACTTTACCAAAGTTTGGTCATGCGGAGGAATGAAAGAATGCACAGGACAAACTACCATCGACGCCGCGTAGGACGATCACTGCGCCGCTTTTGTACAGAGAATCACCGATTGCTGTTTTATCTGGTTTGTCTGATAATCGGCATTGCGTTGGGGCTGACATTGTCTCCGGCATCGGCGAGGGAATGGCTGTCATCGGTTATGGAAATTCAGCCGGTTTCCGGCTCTTTTATTCAGGCTGTTTGGCAAGTGTTCTCCTCCTGCTTTTTGGTGGAATGCCTGGTCGTACTGCTGTTGATAAGCGGTTTGTCCGCTTGCGGCGCTCCTGTGACTATTCTTGTACCCCTGTTTTATGGCCTGGGGCTGGGTTTGTCACAAGCCTATTGGGGGGCGCAGGGAGCGCACGGATTGCTGTTATCCGCCGTGTTGATTTGGCCGCATAGCCTTGTGGAAATGCTGGCGCTGTTGATGGGGTGCTGCGAGTCGTTGCGCATGTCGCTACTGCTGGCATCCCAGTTGTTGCCTGGTGGAACCATCGGGGGATTATGGCGCGACTTCAAGCTGTATTTATCGCGCTTTTTGTTGTTTGCTGCCATCGCGTTGGCGGCTGGTATGGTGGATGTGCTTTTGCGCGTTGCTTTTTCATCCTTGCTGTGAAATCCAAGGGACGCTTAATAAAAGGAGGTCGTTGTATGGGCTTTTTACAAGCCAATTACGATAAACCCGGAGCAGGTGTGCGAAAAGATGCTCCCCAAAAGAAAGAGTTCGTTCTCTTTTTTGAGATCTACGCACGAAAATTTTGGAATTTAATACAAGCCAATTTGATTTATGTGTTGTTTTCGCTGCCGGTTTTAACCGTCGGCTTAGCAGACGCCGGATTGACCTTCATCACCCGTAACTTTGCGCGCGAACGCTTTGCGTTTATCTGGGAAGATTATATTGAAACGATCAAAAAGAATTGGAAACAGGCGCTGCCCATCGGCATTATCAATTTGGTAATCAGCCTGATTCTGCTGTTTGATATTCAATTTTTCTATACAAGCGGCGAAGGCATCAGCGGTATATTGATGCTGGCGTTGATATTTTTTGTTTCGCTGGTATTTGTTTGGATGCGGTACTACATCCCGCTGTTGATCATCACCTTTAAGCTCTCGGCCAAGCAGATTTATAAAAATTCCTTTTTGCTGGCGATGGCAGGGCTGAAGCGAAACATTGTGATTTCGTTGGTGCTGGCGGCTCTCTATGCGCTGGCGTATGTGCTGATCCGTCTGAATCTGGCGGTGGGGCTGACCATTCTCATTATGGTTTATCTGTTCTTGTTCCCGGCTTTTCGTTCTTTCTTGATTCAGTTTTGTATCTTTCCGGTAGTGAAAAAGCATATGATTGATCCGTATTATCGGGATCATCCGGATGAGGATATGGATAAACGGCACGATCTGAATCTGGAAACCGATGACGGGGAAGGGGAGAGTGAAGAAGCGATCTTTCAGGATACCATTCAAGAACCTGAAGATAGTGACAACGCAGTCCATCCGATCCCGCGGTTTTACAATCGCCGTTCGGACGATGATGATGACGATACCATCTAATATATACCAAAGACCACCGGAATCAATTGAAGTAGTCAATAGTTAGTAGACACAAAATTTCTTAAGCCACCAGTACTGTTCT
>URFL01000002.1 GCA_900547105.1 uncultured Oscillospiraceae bacterium
TGCTTCGTATCGTGTATTTGCCAGCCATAATTCCACCTCCATATCTATAATAGCATAAAAATAATGGTAGGCACTTTCGTGTCTACCATTATTTTATCACTTCAGAGGCATAACGCCTCCGTCGGCTTTCTTCTTTTACGATGCGCGATAGGTTCCCAGCTGGCGGCTGACATTCCATTGCACCACATGCCGCGGCACACGGTGCAGCGTGTTCAGGGCAGCGATCGCCTCTTCGGTGCCGATCGCCCCGATCAGGTGGATGCAGCGCTTTTGAAACGCGCAATCGTCATCCCATGCCATATAGGACAGCGGCACAAACAGCGCCATATACAAGTAGCGCACGCTGGTCGCATCCGCCCGCTGCAGCAACAGCAAAATGTTTTCGTGCTGTGTATGCCACGAGCAGATAATCAACCGGTTGAGCAGCGGCAAAAATCGGTGCAGCGAACCGTCGGGGTGCACCATCTGCCACAGCAGCAGCGCATACACCAGACATTCCACCATATCGGCATCCCGCGCGGCGATGGCGGCGGACAGCTCGTTTTGCAGCCGCGCTTCCGCATGGTCGCTGTTCAGCTCCAACTGCGCGATCAGCGCCGATTCATCTATACCTCCGCTGAAATAGCGGTCAAACAACTGCTTGGTTCTATACATCGCAAACTCCTTCCCGGACCGTTTTTGCCGGCGACGATAGACAGCGGCAGACAGCTTTAGCCAACAGGTCGATTTTTGTCTGTTTGGGGCGATGCACCCGCCGCTTTATGGGTTTATCAAAAAGGTTGCTTCTATTATAGTACGGTGGGCGGTAGACTTTTCGTTGGTTTTGCTTGTTTGTTTTTGTTGGTTTTCGTTGGTTTGTGTTGAAACGTGTCCAGCGAATGGGCAATCTCGGTGCCGTTAGCAAGTATACGCCCTTTTGTACTCTCTCAAATAAGATGCCCGCACACAAAAAGCCGTCCGGCGCAACAGCACCGGACGGCTTTTTGGTTCTCTATCACATATTTTCACGCTGACAAGAAGAGCGAGCAGGTGGTCACTTGGTTTTTGCCGCTCGTTTTGGATGCATACAACGCCCGATCCGCGTGTTCGATCACATCGTGTATGGTGATGTGGGACAGATCGCTCGCGGTGCACACGCCGGCACTGATGGTCACATGGATCTCTTCCTCCGCGCACCGAATCAGCGTTTGTTCCACCCTTTGCCGAATCTGTTCCGCCACCTCCGTGGCGTTGTGCTCGCATTGCATAATCAGCAAAAATTCCTCGCCGCCCCACCGGCAGCAATGGCAATGGTCGCACATAATCGCCAGCGGCACCGACGCCACTGTTTTCAAAACCTCATCCCCACATTCGTGACCGTAGACATCGTTGACCGCCTTAAAGTTATCAATATCAAACAAGATCACCGATACATGGTGGTGGCTTTGTCCGGAAAACGCCTTGTCCATATATTCTTTAATGCCGTATCGGTTATACAGCCCGGTCAGTGCATCGTGCCGGTACAGATACCGGTACTCCTGCTTCGCCGTTTCCAGCTGTGTCTGCGTTTCCCGACGCACCAGCTCTATCAACAGCGAGATCAAAAACACCGACAAATACAAAAACGGGAACCGCAGCATAAATTCGTCGGTGTACGCATACAGCAGCAAGCTTCTGCCAACCGGTGTCCAAAACAGGAAAATCATCATCACAAACGCCAGACAGCAAAACGCGCTTCCGCGTTTGACGCGAAAAATCAGCATCGCAAAGCTGGGAATCAAACAGATCCAAAGCGCGCTGAACCCGTTGGGAATACCGCTGATGAAGAAAAACAGCAGCAGCAACAAGGATTCCGCACCAAACATACTGAAAATCACGCTTTCGCGCATGTGTGCGCCATGCAGCAGCAACACATTGCCAAGACAGACAACAGAAAAGATCAGCGTGGCTGCCAGCAACACATACTCGGCGGTAAAATAGTTGACGATCGACATCACCAGCGATGTCAGCGACAGCGTGATATTCAAAAAATAAAACAACACCCGCCGCCGCAAATTGTCCGAGACAATAGCCTCCTTGATGTTTTGCATCATTTTTTCATATGCCCGTGTCACTGCCATTATGCGCTGCCCCCACCGTTGGTTTCCCGGTTGTTTCTTTGCCGCAACAAACAACCTTGCCGTTTATTATACCATATATTGTCGATATGCCACGACTCCGGGCGCAAAATGTCGATTTTTCGGCGTGAAATGTCGCACACGAAGCCGCGTCCGCCTGTGCGCCGTTGAAGGGCGTTTCCTGTGTTGTTCTCCGACAAACAGGACACCGCAAACAGACTTTTGAAAAAATTTTACAAAGATATTGTGTTTCCCACAATCTGATATATAATGAAAGGGACAGTAAGCCAAACAAAATCAACAACCGCTTGTCACACAGGCGTTGCAACCTATACAAGCAGGAGGCATCACGGTCATGGAACTGTATACTGCCATTGTACTCATCACGGTTGCCCTTTTGGGTGTAACCATCGTGGACATTCGTTCCAACCGCGTCATTGATCATCAACTGAAGAGAAACAGCATTGTAACCTGTTTATTGATTGGTTTGGCAATCTTTTTTGAATGGGCCGGTATCAAAGCCAACCATATGGATGTGTCGTGGATCTTTCTGCACAAGCTGGTAAAGCTGGCCGAATTTTGCATAGCGCCATTTTTGGGAGTCATGGCAAGCATCAGTTACAGTCATATCAAGCACCCCAAACCCATAGTGGCGCTTTTGGCTGCTCATATCATTTTTGAGATCGCGGCATTAAAATACGGATGGATCATTCGCATAGACAGCGCCAATCAATATCACCGCGGCTATTTGTATGTTGTCTACATTGCGGTTTTCTCGGCTTCGATTCTGTATTGCTTCATTTCGATTGTCCGCGAAGAGATCCGGCACTACGCCAAACCCTCACCGGTATTGATGGCCACCCTTCTTTTTATCGCTTTGGGAATCGGCATACAGATGCTCTACTCCGATTTGCGCGTGGATTATATGTGCGTGGCTATGGGCAATTATTTCTTGTATAACCATCGCTGCAAAACCATTCTGCAACTGGATGGACTGACCCACCTGCTTAGCCGTCGGTGCTATGAAAAGGATATCGAAAAGCTCGGATCCCCCACCATGATTCTCAACATGGATGTCAATCGGTTTAAGCAAATCAACGACACATACGGACACACCGTCGGCGATTACTATTTGAAAGCCATCGCAGACGTGATTCGCGATACATATGGCAAATACGGCTCTTGTTATCGCTGTGGCGGCGATGAATTTTGCGTATTGTTAACCAAAAGCATCGATCGCACACAAGAGTTGAACCGGCTTTTCGAAAATCGGATTCAAAAGAAGCAACAGCAAGACAACAGATTTCCCGGTGTTTCCATCGGGTTCGCCCTTTATGATAGCCAAAAAGGGCATATCCAAGCCGCTGTGGAAGAAGCGGACAACATGATGTACAGTATGAAAAAGATGCACAAGATGCCTTAACCGACAGAAAACATGCCATACAAGCCAGGACGGGATGCCGCTGGGCGTCCCGTCCTGGCTTTAGTCTTTCGTTCCACAAGCATGTCCCAAAAACAGCGCATCACTCTTGCTATACTCTAAGCGCAAAAAGGACTGCATTGACTTTTGCCTCGAATAGGTCTATTATTAGCCCATAAGCCCTTTGCAGTAGCGCACATCTTAAAGCGTGGCTTTGAGAGGGACGGCGAGTCGCCGCCCTGTTTTTCCAAGGGAGTCAGCACCTCGCCGTTGGCAAGGTGCCAACCCGATAACGCTTCGACGAACTGGGGAATAACTTCGTTATATACGAGTTCGCCTACGCTTATATCGGGTCATTTTGTACTGCAAAGGGCTTATCTTTTTTTGGTGGTGAGCATATGCATATAGATAACAACCACATATCCTTTCGGTTCTGCGATGCCGCATTTTTGAAAAAGTTCGGCTTGGCCGAAGCCACCCAAATGGTGCTGGACTATCGCTCACAAAACGATTTGCCCTTTATTTACGATGCCTACCAGTTGGCCGATTTTTTCGCGATCAAAAGATCCCGACTGTTTGAGTTGACCAAGAACACAAGCCAATATTACACCGCTTTTCAAATCAAAAAGAAAAACGGAAAAGCGCGTCAACTTTACGCACCATCGTCCCCGCTGAAATCCTGTCAGTCAACCATCAACCATCGGATTCTGAGTCATCTCCCTGTGTCGGAATACGCCACCGCCTATTGCAAAGGCTCAACCATATCCAAAAATGCCGCTCCCCACATTGGAAAACGGCATCTCTTAAAATTGGATATAACCGATTTTTTCGGCAGCATTCGTTTTGACCAGGTATATTCCGCCGCTTTTAACACGCGGTATTTTCCGGTGCAGATCGGAACCATGCTGACGCAGCTTTGCTGTCTGGAGGATGTGTTGGTGCAGGGAGCACCCACATCCCCCGCGCTTTCCAACATTGTCATGTACAATTTTGATAGCAACATCGGTCTCTGGTGCAAAAAGCACCAGATCGCCTATACGCGCTATTGCGATGATATGACATTTTCCGCCGACACGCCGCTTTACCCGGTTTACAAGCGGGTAAAGGATATGCTCGAAAAGATGGGCATGGAATTAAACGAACAGAAAACACGGTTTATCAACAGCAACAACCGGCAAACCGTTACCGGGCTCACCGTGAACGAAAAGCTTTCGGTTTCTGCCGATTACAAACGAGCTTTGCGGCAAGAGATTTATTATGCACTCAAATACGGTTTGACCGACAGTATGATCCACTCCGGCTGCACCGACTTTTTCTTGGGCGGTGAGCCGGACGCCGCGCTTTATCTGAGACATCTGCGCGGAAAAGTCAACTTTGTTCTTCAGGTGGAACCGCAAAACCAATGGTTTTTGCAAGCAAAAGAAGATTTGGATCCTCAAAATCCCAAAATCAACTGGTGTTTTCAGGAAAAGACGCGCAGATGAGCCTTTGCTGGGACAAACCGACTATTTCTTTTGTTAGCCTACGCCCTCCCTTCCTCTGCCACCGGCAGCGGTCGGGCTAGGCATGGTTAACAGCCGCGATGCGGCTGTTAACACAGACGCATCAACTCGAGCCAAGCAATGAAAACAAAAAAAGAACAGGACGCCTATTGGCGTTCAATAACTCTTATCGCAAATTAAGCGATGTTTATATGCCCTTGTTTTACAAATATGGTTTACAACAACTCCAATGCCAAAAGCAACCGCGCGACCCCAACAAAAAGAAATAGTCGTCTTGCTCGCAAAGGGTTTTGCTTCGCAACACTCCTTTTCTTTTGTTAGCCTACGCCCTCCCTTCCTCTGCCACCGGCAGCGGTCGGGCTAGGCATGGTTAACAGCCGCGATGCGGCTGTTAACACAGACGCATCAACTCGAGCCAAGCAATGAAAACAAAAAAAGAACAGGACGCCTATTGGCGTCCTGTTCTTTTTTTGGCTCCCCCTGTTGGGCTCGAACCAACGACCCTGCGGTTAACAGCCGCATGCTCTACCGACTGAGCTAAGGAGGAATGTGTATCAAGTAGCCAACGAATTGACTACTTGACTTATGTCGGCGTCTACCTATTTTCCCAGGCCGCTTCCAGCCAAGTATTTTCGGCGCAAGTGAGCTTAACTGCCGTGTTCGGTATGGGAACGGGTGTACCCTCACCGCTATCGGCACCGACTTGGTGACCCGTACGAGATTCGAACTCGTGTTGCCGGCGTGAGAGGCCGGAGTCTTAGGCCGCTTGACCAACGGGCCAAATGGTGCGCCATCAGGGGCTCGAACCCGGGACACCCTGATTAAGAGTCAGGTGCTCTACCAACTGAGCTAATGGCGCATATGGCACGATTTCGTCGAACCGCCCTAGTATAATACACTATTCCGCCGAGGTTGTCAAGAGGTGCGGCACAAAATATTTTAATTTTTCTGCAAATACTCTTCCCCGCCAGCAGGGTGTTTATGCAAGGCAACCGCCCCGCCCGGCAATCTTTTTTGCTGCCGCTTTTGCAAGGTTTAAGATTGTGCTAATTTACGATAAAATCGTGCTAATCGTCCATCTAACAAAGAAACTTTCTGCTTTTTTATTTATAGTGATTTCATCCAATTTCTTCAAAGCACAAACGCACTGTACCATATATAAAGCACTGTACGCCACATAAATACCATATATTTTTTATGCTTAACGCCTTTGAAACCCGTCAGCTTTTACGCGGATAATCTTCCATTTTCCAACACCACATGCTATACTTATTATACGTTTTCGAGGTATTATCGAAAACAATCGGTATGTAACCAGGAACGGAGGAGAAAAGTATGAAGAAACAGGTAACCAGTGTGGTGCTGAGTGCGGCCATGCTGGCGTCGGCTGTTCTGCCGACGGTCGGAGCCGGGCTGACGGCGGGCGCAGAAAGCTCCGCCCCCGCCGCTAAGGTTTCGTCGTCGCTGCCGCTGCAGGCTTGGTACGACGAACCCGCCGAGCAAACCCACGAGGGCTGGGAGCAGCACGCCACCCCCCTCGGCAATGGCTTTTTGGGCGCCATGGTTTTTGGCGGCGTAGCCAAAGACAAAATCCAGGTGAATGAGCACACCTTGTGGTCGGGCGGCCCCGGAGCCAACGCCGACTACAACGGCGGCGTGAAAGGCACCAAGGAGGAGCACCACGCCACGCTGCAGGATGTACGCGCCAAGCTGAAAAAGGTTTCGGAAAAATTCGCCGAATACATGAAGGAGAACCCCAACGGCAGCATCAAAAACTACGATGAGTTTTACACCGCCGCCGGGGTGAACAAATCCGAAGTGGATGCGCAGATCCAATCGCTGTTCGGCGAAAAGAGCAACTTCGGCTCTTATCAGACGCTGGAGGACATCTACATCACCGACACCGCGGTGGCTGGCGACACGGTGGATGGCAAAAAAACCTATTCGGATTACCGGCGGACGCTGGATCTGAACGAAGGTATGGCCACCGTTTCGTACAAACAGAGCGGTGTCACCTACACCCGTGAATATTTTGTCAGCAACCCCGGCAACGTGATGGTGGTCCGCCTGACCGCCAGCGAAAAGGGCAAGCTGTCCCGCAAGATCTCCATCGACACCCCGCAAACCAACAAATCGGTTTACGGCGATATGGAGAACAACACCATCACCATGACCGGTCAGCCCGCTGACCAGTCGGCGGACGGACTGAAATTTGCCCAACAGATCAAAGTGGTGGCGGAAGGCGGCAGCATTCTGACGTTGGGCGACGCGTCTTATGTAGACAAAGCGGACGCGATCACCATTTACATGACCGCCGGCACCAATTACAAGCAGTCGGTGGAGGATCTGGAAAAAGATCTGAACGACTACTTCTCGGACGAAGATCCGCTGATCGCGGTGGAAGCCCGCATCAAGGCGGCAGCTGAAAAAGGATATGACAAACAGCTCGCCGAGCACAAAGCGGACTATAAAGCGCTGTTCAACGCGATGCAGCTGAACATCACCGGCGCGACCACCGTGCCGGGCAAGCCCACCGACGAGCTGCTCGCCAACTACCGCGCGCGGTACGAAGCGGCCAGCAAAGCGGACAGCGACCCCAACGCCTTCACCGATTTCGACTGGTACACCAGCGACGACCTGTATCTGGAAAACCTGTATTTCCAGTTTGGGCGCTATCTGCTGATCGCCAGTTCGCGCGAAGGCTCGCTGCCTGCCAACCTGCAGGGCATTTGGGCAGACAGCCTGAATCCGCCCTGGAATGCGGACTATCACACCAACATCAACCTGCAGATGAACTACTGGCTGGCCGAGCAGACCAATCTGGCAGAGTGCCATATGCCGGTGATCGAATATGTGCAGGCGCAGGTTCCGCGCGGCAAAGAAATTGCGCAGAACTACTACTGCACCGAGGACGGCAAGGACGTGCGCGGCTTCACCTTCCATCACGAAAACAACGTGTGGGGCAACGCGGCTCCCGGCGAATCCGGCGCTTCCTATGCGCCCGAATCGGCGGCTTGGGCTTGCCAGGACATCTGGGAATACTACCAGTTCAATCAGGACAAGGAATATCTGGCGAAGTACTATGATGTGCTGCTGCAATCGGCGCTGTTCTGGGTCGACAATCTGGTCGAAAACGCAGACGGCAAGCTGGTCGCCAGCCCCTCCTACTCGCCGGAGCACGGGCCCTTCACTGAGGGCGCTACCTTTGTGCAGGGTGTGGTTTGGGAGATCTTCAACGAAGTGATCGAAGCCAGCAAGGTTTTGGGCAAAACCGGCGACAGCGAGGTCAAAGAGATCGCCGCGGCGCAGGAAAAACTGCTGAAACCCACTGTGGAAACCAGCATTGGCAGCGTCGGTCAGTTCCTCGAGTGGGAGTATGAAACCCGTCTGGACAGCACCGAGGACAAGCTGCATCGTCACACCAACCATCTGTTCGTGCTGCATCCCAGCAACCAAGTGGTGGCCGGCCGCAGCGAGGACGAGGACAAGATGGTTGAGGCGATGAAAGTAACGCTGAACAACCGCACCGACGGCGGTACCGGTTGGAGTAAAGCGTGGAAAATCAACTTCTGGGCACGCACCCGTGAGGGCGATCGTTCCCACAAAGTACTAAGCAGCCTGATCGGTGGTACCGACCAGGGAGGCAACTCGCCCACCACCGCCGACAACCTGTTCGACCTGCACTCCCCGTTCCAGATCGACGGTAACTTCGGCGCGACTGCCGGTATGGCGGAAATGCTGCTGCAAAGTCAGGGCGATGCGATCGAACTGCTGGCCGCCACTCCGCAAACATGGTCGAGCGGTACCGTGACCGGTATGAAAGCCCGCGGCAATGTGGAAGTGGATATGACCTGGCGCTATAACGAGCTGTCCGGCGCAACGCTGCGTCCCGGCACCGACAACGATGCACTGAAGGTGAAGGGCACCAACATTGCCAACGGCAAGCTGGTGGATTCCAAGGGCAACGAGGTCAAATTCACGGCGACCGGCAACGACACCATCGTGTTCGCTGCCAAAGCCGGTGAAACCTACACGATCGAAGACATCGTGGATCCGGAGGGTCTGACCAACGCGACCAACACGCTGAAATCCTCCATTGTGGCAGCGCGCAGAGCGTACAACGCCAAAAAGCCCACCGACGAGCTGTATGACGAAGCGGCGAACAAATCGCTGAAAGATGCGATCGACGCGGCGCAGGCTCTGGTGAACAGTGCCACCTCCGATAAATTTGCGCTGATCGACGCCAACACGGCGCTGAACAACGCTTTGAAAGCGTTCAATTCCGCTTATGATTTGAAGCTGAGCGCTTCGCTGGATGCCGGTATTTACTCCAGCGCACAGCAGGTGGAACTGAGCTGCTCCAGCAGCATTGTGCAGGTGCGCTACACGCTGGACGGCAGCACCCCCACCAAGGATTCGGCGCTGTATGCCACACCCATCATCCTGCCCTACGGCGCTACCAAGCTGCGCGCCGCCACCTTCTACAACGATAAGATGGTGGGAACCGCTTTGTCGACAGACTATCTGGTCACCCCGTCCACCGATTTGGCGGTAGGCGGTGGTGTGACCGAAGCCAGCGGCAGCACCATCAGCGGTTATCCGGTCACGCGCATTACCGATGGCAATATCAGCAACCGCTGGGCCACCACCTCCAACGCCGGCACCGATATTGTGGTGACGGTGGATCTGAAATCCGCCAAAACCTTTGACAGCTATCTGCTGGATGAGTTCCGCGAGACCAACCAGGGTGCCCGCGTGACCTCGCTGAAGGTGGAATATCAGGATGGTGCCAACTGGGTGGAAATCCCGGTAGCGGACAGCGATATGTTCAAATCGGAACCCGCCGCCAAACAACATGCGTACAAAGCCGCTTCTTTTAAGCCGGTAACGGCACAGGTGCTGCGGCTGACGATGCAGGGCAAAGACATCAGCATTTGGGAATTCTCGCTGTACAACTCCTCAACCCTCGGCGACAAAACCGCGCTGAGAGGGCTGTACAACGCGTATAGCCAGCTGAATCCCGATAACTATGTGGATGCCACCGCGTTTGTGGCGGCGCTGAAAGCCGCCAAAGAGGTGCTGGACAACGCCAACGCCACCGAATCGGATGTGAACGTGGCTGCCAAGACGCTGGAAAACACCAAGAACGCGCTGGTTCTCAAAGATATGCGCGGCGATATTGACGACAACGGCAAGGTGACGGCGGCGGATGCGCTGCTGGCGTTGAAAGCGGCGACCAACACCATCACGCTGACCGATGCGCAGCAAAAACGCGCCGATGTGGACGGACAGGAAGGTGTGTCGGTGATCGACGCACTGATGATCCTGGAAAACGCTGCCGGTAAGATCGCGTTGAATCCCTCGGATGATCTGACGCCGGTGGTGACGCCGGATCCCATCCCGGCCGACCTGCCCACTGCGACCAAAGCTCAGCTCAAAGCGGTGATGGACAAAGCGGTGGATCTGGATCGGTACACGGCGGATAGTGTGAAAACCTACACCGGCACCATGGCTGCCTGCAACGCGGTGTATGCCAATGCCGATGCGTCCGGTGAAAACATCTACCGCGCGCTGAACGCTTTGCAGGTCGCCATCGACGGCTTGCAGGAAAAAGCACAAGACAACTGGATCGGTGATTTCACCAAGATCGTCGGCAAGCACACGGTGCTGGGTCAGGGTCAAAACCTGCTGTATGCCGACTGGAAACAGCTGGATCAAACTTCGCTGGATGTCAGCGAGGATCGCGATCATCTGTTCCTGCAGATGACCATTGTGCTGCAATCCACCAACCCGAATGTGGATCCCGCCAAGATGTGGTCCGGTCTGACCGTGAAGCTGCGCTCCGCGGACAAAGGCGGTGTCGCGGGCGATCCCGAGATGGAGAAAGGCAACACCGAGCACAACTATGGCTGGAACTTCTCGCCCTCCAACTTCGACGGCAGCTCGACGCTGACCGTATCCATCCCGCTGAACAAAGCCAACACCAACAAAAAAGGCGTGATGGATTGGACGGATGTGCAGCGGTTGATCGTTCAGTGCCAGCTGAACGGCAACTGCACCGGCGATATGTACCAGTACACCATGCTGATCAAGAGCGCGCACATTGTGGACGGCACGCCGTTGAAAGAGGCTGCCGACACGCTGGCGGCAACAATCACCAAAGCGGGTACTTCCGGCGGTGATGCGCTGACCGCGGCGAAAGCGACGCTGCAGACCGCGCAGGATATGCTGGCGGGTAAAAACGCGCTGGTCAACCTGTACGATCTGAAGAAAGCCAACACCGATCTGTTGGCGGCAATCGGTTAATTCACTTATTCCCTATTTTCCCATATATTCCAAAAGGCAAGCGCCCGGGCGGCTCGATGAGCAGCTCGGGCGCTTGTCGCATCAAAAATCGCCGTCACTGCCTACAACAGTGGCGGCGATTTTCGTTTTTCTCTTATGCCCGCAGCAGCAGGCATTGCAGCACAAAATCCATTATCAGCAGCAATTGCAGCACCAGATGGAACCGATTCATTGCCGAGCGGCGGCGTGGAGTCACCGCTTCTCCCCCATCCGGCTGCGGCGGTTTACGGGAAGTGCCACGCCCTGCGTCCTCGCCGCATTGGTACAGCAGCTCCGCCAGAAAAAACGCTGCGGTAGCGATCATCAGCAGCGGCAGCAATCGTGCTTTCCACGCATACGCCGCCGCTGTCAGCGCCAACGCGATCGCCAGTGCGCCGCATTGGCGGCGGATGCCGTAATCGAAGGTGATGCGCCGCCCAAACAGCGTGAGGGGTACCGGGAAAAGCGCCAGCAGCACCCACAAAACAGCTGCGCCGCTGACCAGCAAAACCGCTATTTTCATCACGCACCTCTTTTCACACGCACAAAAGGCAGCCCGCCCCGCGGCGGACTGCCTTTCCCGTTTCACCCGCAGACCCGCTGCCGATGGATAACTTATAGTTTGTCCAACACGTCCTGCACCCGCCGCAGCTCTTTGCGAATAGACAGCCTTTGAGGACATTTCTTTTCGCAAAGCCCGCAATCCAGACAATCGGCAACGGTTTTGCCGCCGTCGTGCTTGTAGCCGTCGATCTCGCGTTTGGCGTGCGCGGACAATCCATATACATTATGGAACGTATAGGCGTTGAAAATACGCGGAATGTTGATGCCCGCCGGACACGGCTGGCAATAGTTGCACCCGGTGCAATACAGCTCGCCAAACTTTTTGAGCGATTCAAATGCCTCGCCCAGCTGGCGCCACTCGTCCTCGGTCAGCACCGCATCGTCGCTGGCGATACGCGCGTTCTGCTCCACCATCTCGATGGTCTGCATCCCCGACAACGCGCAGCTGAGGTGGGGATTGCCCAACACAAACTTGAACGCCAGCTCATAGGTCGGGATGGGTTTATCGGTCAGCTTTTCACCCAGCGCAGTCGGAGCCGACAAACGGCCGCCCGCCACCGGACCCATCGCCACCACGCCCAAGCCCTTGGAGGCAGCGTATTCGATCATTTCCTCATGCGCGCGATCCAACAGGCTGTACTGCACCAGCAGCGTTTCCAGCGGCACGCCGTAAGCCTCGGCATTGTCGATCAGATACTTGATGTTGCTGGGGGTATCGTGGAACGAGAAAGAGATGTGCCGGATCAGCCCCTCTTCCTTGGCTTTGCGCGCCTCGTCCAGTAACCCCAGCGGAATCACCTTTTCATCAAACTTCTGGCGGCTCAACCCCCAAAAATGATAGAAATTGATGTAATCGGTGTCCATCTTTTTCAGGCTGCGTTCCAGCGATGCGCGATAATCCTCGGTTTTGTGCGCATCGTTGCACTCGAATTTGCTGGTGAGCTTTACCTTGTCGCGAAAGCCTTTGACAGCCTTGCCCACCGCGATCTCGCTGTTGTGGTGGCAATAGTACGGCGCGGTGTCGTAATAGTTGACCCCCAGCTCATACGCGCGCTGCAGCATAGGAATGGCCTTTTCCTCGTCCACAAACCATTTCCCGTCCCGTTCCAGCTCCGGCAGACGCATACAGCCAAAGCCCAGCGCCGAGATCTCCTCGCCGGTGTTACCAAATTTCCGATATTTCATTGCAAACGCCCCTTTTTTCCTGTGCGGTCATTTTCGTTTATTGTATCACATAAGAAAAAGCGCGTCAAATAAATTTTAGCAGATAGTGACAAACCGCGGCTTACAGATGCCGTTCCAGCCACGCGGCAATATCGGCATAGACCACATCGCGGTCGGTTTCGTTCAAAATCTCGTGCCGGTCGGTCGGATACAGCTTGCAGCTCACATCCGCGATTCCCTGCTGTTTCCAGTTTTGATACACCTGCCGCACCGCTTTGCCGTAGCTGCCCACCGGATCGTCGGTGCCGGACAGCAGGATGATCGGCAGCTGTTTCGGGATGGCAGCGTTGTGTGCCGGTTTTTTGACATAGCGGATCAGTCCGAACAGGTTCGCATAGCCGTTGAGCGTGAAGCGGAAGCTGCACGCCGGGTCCTGCACATACGCATCCACGATCGCCTCGTCCTTGGTGATCCAATCCGATGCGGTGCGCGGGTGCGGGATGCGGCGGTTGCTCAACCCGAACAGCAGCTGCTGCATCAGCCGACTGCGGTGATCCTCACCGAAAAAGGCGGTCAGCACCGCCGCCAGCCCCTGCCCCAGCAACAGCTCCCATGTGGGCTGGTTGCCGGTGCCGATCACCAGCGCGCCGGAAAGCTCCGCGCCGTAGGTCATCATATACCGCCGCGCGACAAAAGAGCCCATGCTGTGCCCCAGCAAAAACAGCGGCACACCCGGATATTGCTCGCGCAGCTGAACGGTCAGCGCATGCACATCCTCCACCAGCGTGGCACCGGCATCCCGCACGCCGAAATGCCCCCATTGCTCCGGCCCGGCGACCGACTGGCCGTGTCCCACATGGTCGTGTCCCGCCACCAAAAAGCCCTGCTCGGTCAGATACTGCGCAAACGGCTCGTACCGCTCCACATATTCGATCATTCCATGGGATATTTGCACAATGGCGCGCGGCGCGCCCTCCGGCCGCCAGCAAACGCCGTGCAGCGTGTGTTGACCGGTGGCAGAGGCAAACGAAAAGGTGTCCTTTGTCATAGCGATTCCTCCCCTTGATAGTTTGTCTGTAAAACGCAAAAAACGGAGCTTTTCCTGCCGAAAAGCTCCGTCGTTTTTCGTATTCAGCACTCGTCCGCAATACGGTACAACAGCGCCTCGGTATCGTCCCAGCCAAGGCAGGGATCGGTGATGGATTTGCCATAGACCCGCTCGCAGTCGATGGGCTGGGTGCCCTCTTCCAGATAGCTTTCGATCATCACGCCCTTGACCAGCTGTTTCAGCCCGTCGTGATGACGGCGGCTATGCAGCACCTCGCTGACAATGCGAATCTGCTCTTTATACTGCTTGTTGGAATTGGAATGGTTGGCATCCACGATCACCGCCGGATTTTTCAAATCCCGCTTTTGATACATATCCAGCAGCCGCACCACATCCTCGTAGTGATAGTTGGGCACGCAGGTGCCGTATTTGTCCACGCCGCCGCGCAGGATCACATGCGCCAGATCGTTGCCGGAGGTGGTGACATCGCAGCCGCGATAGATGAAATTGTGCGATTTTTGTGCCGCGACCACCGAGTTGAGCATCACCGAAAAGTCGCCGCTGGTGGGGTTTTTCATCCCCACCGGAATGTCCATGCCGCTGGCGGTCAGGCGGTGCTGCTGGTTTTCTACCGAGCGCGCCCCCACCGCTTCATACGACAGCACATCGTCCAGATAGCTGCGGTTTTCAGGATACAGCATCTCGTCCGCACAGGTCAGTCCGCTTTCGCGGATGGCGCGAATGTGCATTTTGCGGATGGCGGTGATACCCGCCAGCAGATCCGGCGCCTGATCCGGTTCCGGTTGGTGCAGCATCCCCTTATACCCCTCACCGGTGGTGCGGGGCTTGTTGGTGTAGATGCGGGGAATGATGAGCAGCCGGTCGCTCAGCTTATCGTTGACCTTGGCGAGGCGCGACACATATTCGCACACCGCGTCCTCGTTGTCCGCCGAGCACGGCCCGACCAGCACAATGAATTTATCCGATTCGCCGGTAAACACCTGACGGATCTCGCGGTCACGCCGTTGTTTCAGCGCGGCGATCTCCGCCCCGACCGGGAATTCTTCTTTCAGAGCCGCCGGAAGCGGCAGCGATTTGTTAACGACCATGGGCATAGCTGGGTTCCTCCTTACGCGGGATCCGCCATGGGATCCTCGCCTTTGCAATTGCTTTTGTTGATGGTAGGATACAGTATACTACAAACCGTTTAGCAATTCAAGGCGTTAAAGCGTAAAAGTTTTGCCGTATACCCTTTGAATTTTTGGTTAAGCTTTGCCGCCTTTGGCACCCTTGGCGCCGCCGAGCGACACACCATCCAAAATGTTGGTGTCGTAGCTGAAGGTCAGCGTGTCGCGTTCCCGCTGGCGCTTGAACGCCAGCTCCACCAGCCGATCCATCAGCTCGGCAAAGGACACGCCCGCCTCTTCCCACAGATAAAACGCGAGCGACCCGGGAATGGTGTTGATCTCGTTGATATACAGCTCGCCGGATTCGCGATCGTTCAAGAAGTCGATGCGGGACACGCCGCTGCAGCCCAGCGCCTGGAAGGTTTTGACCGCCAGCTGCTGCACCGTATCGCGCAGGCTGTCCGGAATATCCGCCGGACAGCGGCGTTTCAAGCTGGACATACCCTCACTGGTTTCGCTGCCCTTGGCGCCTTTGCCACCCCGCAGGTATTTATCGCCGAAGCTCAAAATCTCATCACTGCCGATCGGCTCTTCACACACCGATGCTTGGGCGGCATCCGCATCGCCCAGCACCGCGCAGTTGATCTCGCGCAGATGCTCGACCGCTTTTTCCACCAGCACGCGCGGCGCAAAACCAAACGCGGTATCCAGCGCGGTTTGCAGCGCTTCGCGGTCGGCGGCTTTGGAAATACCGACCGACGAGCCGAGGTTCACCGGCTTGACGATCACGGGATAGCCGCACTCTTCCGCCTGTTCGATCACCCGGCGGCTGTCGCGGGCATACTCCTTACCGCTGAACACATGGGCGGGCAGCACCGGCAAACCAGCCTGCTGCAGCGCCGCTTTCATATAGAATTTATCCATCCCCAGCGCCGACGACATCACATCGCAGCCCGCATACGGCACGCCCAGCATTTCCAGCATCCCCATCAGGGTGCCATCCTCTACATTGGTGCCGTGCACCACCGGGATCGCCACTTCAAAGCTGCCGACAATGTTGTTGCCAAACTTTTTGGCGGGATACCGCACCAGCTTCACTTCGCCGTTTTCCGGCACCAGCAGCACCCGGGTCGCCGCCTCCAGCGACGCTTTCAGGTTGTGCCTGTAGCTTTCGATGTCGCCCATATGTTCCCCGGTGAAAAACCGGTTGTCTTTGGTGATATACAGCGGGATCGGGTCATATTTGCTGCGATCCAGCGCGGCAAACGCCTGCAGCCCCGAAATAATGGACACCTCGTGCTCCACGCTGCGTCCGCCAAACAATACCGCTACCTTCGTTTTCATGCGTACATCTCCTTAAAAGTTATCCGGAAGATCGTTTTCCAGCAAAACAATGCGCTTTTCTGCCGCCGGCAGGGTCTGCAAATGCAGCAACCCCTCTTGCAGCGTGGCAGCCACAAAAATCCGATCGGCGGGGAACCCGCCCTCCAGCAGTCCCTGCTTGAGCGGCGGCGCCTGTTTTTCGCCCACCAACACCGCATAGTCGCACCGGTCGGCAGCGTATGCGCCCAGCTCGCGGTTGAGCGCATCCTGCCGTTCGCCAAGCTCCACCATACCGGGGGTCACCAGCACCCGCTGGGCATCAAAGCCGCTCAGCGTATCCAGCGCCGAACGGAAGCCCGCCGGGTTGGCGTTGTAGGCATCGTCGATAAAGCCATTGGGCAGCAGCTGCAGCCGATGCTGCACCGGCTGCAGCATCCGCACCGGATACACCAGCTCCGTCAGCGGAATACCCAGCGTGTGCGCCACCGCGATACAGCCCACCAGATTTTGAATGTTGTGTGCGCCCAGCAGCTTGGTCACAAAGGTTTCGCGCTCGCCGCCGGGGGCGACCACGGTAAACCGGCTGCCCTGCCGATCCACCTCAATATCGCAAGCGGTGTAATCTGCCCCGCTCGCCGTCTGCGCGCCATAGGTGACGGCGCGTCCGGTCACCGGGTGGCTGCGGATATACTCGTTGTCCGCATTCAAAAACGCGATGCCGTCGGCGGGCAAGCTGTCCGCCAGCTCAAATTTGGTTTTGATGATATTCTCCACCGTGCGGAAGGTTTCCAGATGCTGTTCGCCGATAGAGGTGATCATACCGTAGCGCGGATGCACCAGATCGCAGATTTCGCGGATGTCGCCGGGGTTTTTCGCGCCCATTTCGGCGATAAACACCTGATGCGACGGCTTCAACCGCTCGCGCACGGTGCGCACCACCCCCATGGTGGTGTTAAAGCTTTCCGGTGTCATCAGCACGTTGTACCGCGCGCTGAGCAACGCGTGCAAAAAATTCTTGGTGCTGGTTTTGCCGTAGCTGCCGGTGATGCCGATCACGGTGAGTTGCGGCATATCCGCCAGCTTTTTGCGCGCATCGTTCACATACCAGTTCGCGACCATTTTTTCGGCGGGAGTGTTCAGCCAGTTCGCCACCGGCACCCACAGCCACCACAGCAGCGCCGCCACCGCATAGGCGATGGCTGCCGCCACCGGCGGCACAAACCACATCCCGAGACTAAACAGTCCATACAACACCACCAGCGTGGTAAACAACCGTTTGACACGGGCGGTCACCACCAGCGGCTTTTTCGCTTTTTTCGGCCAAACCGCCGCGATTCCCAACCCGGCGCATACCGCCGCGGCGGCATACAGCCAACCGGCGGATAGCTCTAGCGCCGCCAGCACCACGCTCGCGACCACCGCCGCCAGCGGGAAAAACAGCCGCGCCGCGCCGAACAACCGCCCCGGATGCTGCCGGCACCAACGGGCGTACCGCTCCGGTCGATAGGAATTGAGCTGCAGCATATGGGCATAATATACCGCCTGCGCGGCACCAAAAG
This sequence comes from uncultured Oscillospiraceae bacterium, assembly GCA_900547105.1. Lineage (GTDB taxonomy): Bacteria > Bacillota > Clostridia > Oscillospirales > Acutalibacteraceae > UMGS1474. The sequence goes on from URFL01000002.1 coordinate 18,128, forward strand.
CGGCAAAAGCCGCCAACATTACAATATGAAAAACCAGTTCCAACACGCCGGTCTCTCCTTCATCTCTATTTCAAAAAAGCATCCAGCACCCGGCTGCATTGCCCCCACCGTTCGGCAAAGGCAAAATGCCCCGCGCCGGGCAGCACCACCAGCCCCGCATCCGGAATACGCTTTTCCATCAGCCGGCCATCGGACAGCGGCGTAGCCGTGTCCTTTTCGCCCCAAATCAGCAGCGTCGGGGCATCCACCCCGGGCAGCAGCGCGGTCAGATCCTCCCCGATCGCCATCACCATGCTTTGCCGCATGATCGGGCTGGCTTGGCGGTAATCGGCGGAGCCATGCTTGGCGCGCGCCTTTTCCACCGCGTCCGGAAACAGCCGGCGGATGCCGGGCAGCCGGAAGAACCATTTCGCCGCCTTAAAGCGGTACACCTTGCAATAATACCCGAACGAATGGTGCGGCTTGATACCGGCGGCATCCAGCAGCACGATCTTCGGCACCCGCAGCTGCCGCTGCGGACGGTTCATCCATTTGATGATCATACGCCCGCCGAACGAATGCCCCATCAGCACCGCTTCGGTCAGATGCAGCTGGGCGGCGAACGCTTCGGCAAAGTCCACGAAATCGTCCACCCGCCACGGGCGGTCGGGTTCCTCCGACCCGCCAAAGCCGGGCAGATCCGGTGCGATCACCCGACAATAGGTCGACAGATGATCGATGATCAGCCGATAGGTCGCGGCGGGGGCAGCCCATCCGTGCAGCAGCAGCACCACCGGTCCGCTGCCCTGGTCGATATAGGCGACGCGTCGCCCGTTGATCGTGGTTTCCATACCCGCCCTCCTTTTTTGGCTGTAAGCAGAGAAAGTATACCATATTCTACCGGCAAAAGCAATCGCGAAGATAGAAAAACTCGCTGCCGATTCCGGTTCTGTATAGTATAAACCGGTCAAAACCATTCTATGACAGCAAAAAAGCCGGAGCGAACGCGCGCCCCGGCCTGCTCTTTTGTCCTTATCCTTTGTAGGTGGTGACTTCCATGCTGTTGATCACCACATCCGTCAGCGGCTTGTCGGTTTTCTCGTCCACCTGAACATCGGCAATGGTATCCACCACATCCATACCATCAAACACCTGACCAAACACGGTGTGCCCGCCGCTGGAGCGCCACGCGCCGTCCAGCGTGATGTTGCCGCCGTTTTGGCAATACAGATCCACCAGCTCGTCGGTCAGATCGTCCGCGTTGAAGGTCGCGTTTTGCATCCTGTTGGTCAACTGGTTGGCGTAATACTCTTTCCAGCTGTCTATACCGGGCAGGTTGGATTTGTACTGCTCATAAACGTTTTTCACATGTGTGACCTCAGCTGCAAACTCGTCCGCCTTCGCCTGATTGATGAAGAACTGGCTGCCGTTGGTGTTGACCCCGCTGTTCGCCATCGCGAGCGAGCCGCGAATGTTGCACAGCTTAGTATCAAACTCGTCCTCAAACGCGCTGCCCCAGATGCTTTCGCCGCCGGTGCCATCGCCCTTGGGGTCACCGCCCTGGATTATAAAGTCATTCACTACCCGGTGGAAGGTCAAGCCGTCATAGTAGCCCTCTTTCGCGTGGGTCACGAAGTTTTCCACCGCCTTGGGGGCCGCCTCCGGGAACAGGCGAATGGAAATATCGCCCTTGGAGGTGTGCATAATCACGATCTGCTCGCCTTTTTCCGGCTTGTCCAACTGGAACCCCAGGTCTTTATCTTTATATGCCGTGGTGGTGCCGTTGACCGATGTGTCCTTGCCCTTGCCGCCGCAGCCGGTCAGCGATACCGCCGCCAGCAGCGTCGCCATGGCGAGCGCGATGCCTCGTTTTGCTGTCATCAAAATTCCGCCTTTCTGCGCTGGATGGGTGTGCGCGTGCCGGGTTGCCCCAACAAGCGCTGCCACTGCTCCAGCTCATGGGTTTGTTCTTGTAAAAATGTCCGGCAAGCGTCGTCCGCCGCCAAAATCCGCCCCGTTTGCCGCACCGCGCGGACAAACGCGGGCTGCAGCCGCACCCGCTCGTTCAGCTTCGCCAGCGGGCACACCCGAAACGCGCGCGGATCCAACCGCACACGGATGCGTCCATCCTCGCCCAGCATCGGGAACAGCGGGAAGATGCGGCAAGCCAGCGGGCGGGCGCGGCGGTCACAGCGACCGCTACAGGTCAACAGCCAACCGCCCGCAGCAGTCGGCGCAAACGCCGTTTCCGGAAACCGCCCCTGCAAAAACTCCCGCTCGCCGGGAAACAGCAGCATACCGCTGTCCGGTCCCGTGTCGCGGCAGCACCGCCCCTCACAAACCGTGCCGCAATCCGCCGCCAGCGGCGTGCGATCCTGCAGCAGCGCGTAACAAAGCGCCCAATCAGCCGGCATAGTCCGCGATATCGATCGACTGGATCACCACATCGGTGGCGGGCTTATCCTGCGCGCCCACCGGGGTGGCAGCGATCGCGTCCACCACATCCATGCCGTCAAACACCTGACCAAACACCGTGTGGCGGAAATCCAGCCATGGGGTGCCGCCCACTTCGCGATACTGGGCGGTCACTTCGGCGGGATAGCCCTGTTCTGCCAGCCCCTCCATTTGGGAGAGCATGCCGTCCGGCACCGAACCCGCCTGCACGATAAAGAACTGGCTGCCGTTGGTGTGCGGACCGGCATTCGCCATAGACAGCGCGCCGCGGTAGTTGCGCAGTTCGATATCAAATTCATCTTCAAACGGCTTGCCCCAAATGCTTTCGCCACCGGTGCCGGTACCGTTCGGGTCGCCGCCCTGGATCATAAAATCACGAATCACGCGGTGGAAGATCAGGCCGTCATAATAGCCCTCTTTCGCGTGGGTGATGAAGTTTTCCACCGCTTTGGGCGCTTTGTCGCCGAACAAACGCAGCGAAATATCCCCCATCGAGGTGTGCATGGTCGCAATGGTTTCGCCCTTGGCGGGTTTTTCCAGTTGATTCATAGTGATAGCCTCGCTTTCTTTGATCGGCGATCAATACGCCTTGCCCCAATAGACCATCGTTTTGGCGGGTTTGCCGCAGCAGACACAGGTGTCGCCTATATGCTCCTGCTCAAACGGCATACACCGGCTGGTCACACCGACTTCTTCTTTCAGCTTCATTTCGCATTCCAGATCGCCGCACCACATGGCTTTGATAAGGCCCGGCTTGTTGTCGGCGATGTCTTTCATCTCCGCCAGATCGTGGGCGGTGTAGGTCATGCTTTCGCGGCGCTCCAGCGCTTTCTGGTACAAGCCGTCGTGCACCGCTTTGAGCAGCGCGGAAACCGCTTCTTCCAGATTATCCAGCGACACCACCGTTTTTTCGCGGTTGTCCCGACGCACCAGCACACACTGGTTCTGTTCAATATCGCGCGGACCGATCTCCAACCGCAGCGGCACGCCCTTCATCTCGTATTCGGCAAATTTCCAACCGGCGGAATTGTCCGAATCGTCCACCTTGACGCGGGCGACCTTTTGCAGCCGCTGACGCAGCTCCTCGGCCTTTTCGAGCACGCCGGGCTTGTGCTGCGCGATGGGCAGGATCACCAGCTGGATGGGTGCCACCGCGGGCGGCAGCACCAAGCCGTTGTCATCGCCGTGGGTCATGATGATCGCGCCGATGATGCGGGTGGACATTCCCCACGAGGTCTGGTGCGGATATTGCAGCTTGTTTTCGCGGTCGGTGAACTGAATACCGAACGCTTTGGCAAAGCCGTCGCCGAAATAGTGGCTGGTACCGCTTTGCAGCGCTTTGCCGTCGTGCATCATCGCTTCGATGGTGTAGGTGGCTTCGGCACCGGCGAATTTTTCTTTATCGGTTTTGCGGCCCTTGACCACCGGGATCGCCAGCGATTGCTCACAGAAATCAGCATATACATTCAGCATCCGCTCGGTTTCTTCCATCGCGTCCTCGGCGGTTTCGTGCATGGTGTGACCTTCCTGCCAGTAAAACTCCATCGTGCGCAGGAAGGGGCGGGTGGTTTTTTCCCACCGCACCACCGAGCACCACTGGTTGTACAGCTTGGGCAGGTCGCGATACGAATGGATGATCTCGGCGTAGTGGTCGCAAAACACCGTTTCGGATGTCGGGCGCACGCACAGCCGCTCGGTCAGCTCCTCCTCGCCGCCGTGGGTGACCCACGCCACTTCGGGAGCAAAGCCTTCCACATGGTCTTTTTCGCGCTGCAGCAGGCTTTCCGGAATAAAAAGAGGCATCATGATGTTTTCATGCCCCAGCGCCTTGAACCGCGCGTCCAGATCGTTGCGGATATTCTCCCACAGCGCCGTCGCGTACGGGCGCACGATCATGCAGCCGCGCACGCCGCTATAAGACGCCAGCTCGGCTTTTTTGACCACATCGGTATACCATTGGGCAAAATCCTCGTCCATCGAGGTGATGGCTTCTACCATCTTTTTGTTTTTGTCGCTCATAACTTGCGTTCACGCCTTTCCTGTTGGTTCACAGATTTATTTATTTTACCACTTAATAAGCGGCATTTCAACCGTCTGCTGCAATTTTTCATCCGCCGGCGGCAAAATTTTCGACTTTTTTCCATCGATACCGCCTCTGAAATCGTGCATAGTAAGAAAGGGAGGTGAAACACATGGAGTCTGCCAAACATCCGGATCCGGTGATCCAAAACGACCAAATGAAACGCTATTTTGATACGCTGCCGGCATATGTGCAGGTGACCATCCAGCAAAGCGGGCTGGTACCAGCCAGCCTGAACGATCTCAAAAACGCGGCCGAAAACCTGATGCGGTAAGCCGCGCCGCCCCTTTATGTATCCGGTCAACCGATAACAGCGCTGTAACCTTTTTGACCCGCTGTCGAAAAAAATCGAAACGGTTTTTTCGGCAAAAAGCCAAATATAGCGTCCGGTTTGCAGCATCCCGCACAATACCTTGTGTACAGCAAAGCCGGTTTCTGTATCATCTGCCCGTTTTCGGAAATAGTTACAGAAATGAAACTTGCTTTTTGGCAAATGCGATAGTATAATTCACCATAGAACAGCGGGTAAGCTGTGTAGCTATGTATGTTTCCTGCCTTTGGGCAGTGGTTGACGGATCGTAAAAGGAGGAAGTAATATGGTACAGAGAATTCTGCCGGTTACGACCTGCTATGTTGGCACCCAAGATGCCAAAAAAGGGTTTGCTTTTGCTAAACGCGCTTTTGATATTGTGGTTTCGCTGGTGATGATCGTGGCGTTGCTGCCGCTGCTGCTGGTTTTGGCAGCGATTTCGGCGGTGGACACCAAGGGCTGCCCCCTGTTTGCGCAAACGCGCATGGGACGCAACAACCAGCCGTTCAAGATGCTGAAATTCCGCACGATGAATGTGAACGCGCCCGCCAATGTGGCGACGCACAAGCTGCGGGATGCGGCGCGTTACATCTCCCCGGTGGGCGAGGTGCTGCGCAAATTCAGCCTGGACGAACTGCCGCAGTTGTTTAACATTCTGAAAGGCGATATGAGTTTTGTGGGTCCCCGTCCGGTGGTGCTCAGCGAAAAAGATCTGATCTCGCTGCGGGTGCGCAACGGCGCCTGCACCGTGCGCCCGGGTTTGACCGGTTGGTCGCAGATCCACGGTCGCGATCGCCTGCCGATTCGCCAAAAGGCGGAGTTGGACGGCTACTACGCGCAAAACCAGAGCATGGAGCTGGAGTTTTCCATCCTGCTGAAAACCGTGAGCTATGTGCTGCACAGCACCGGCGTTCACGAGGGTGCCGACCCCTCCATTTCCGCTTCGCCCGCGATGCAGCGGGAGGAGCGCTCTGCGTAAACGAGTTTCGTTTGATCACAAAGGTGTCCGCACACGCGGGCACCTTTGTTTGTGTTCTTTCCCGCCGGTGCGCGGAACCAAAAGCTATTAACACAGGAAAGAAGGGCTTTCGATGAGCGAATGTTCGCACAATTGTGAAGGCTGCACCCAGGATTGCAGCGAAAAGGATATGCACGCAGCGCTGAACGCCTACAGCCACATCCGCAAGGTGGTGGCTGTCAGCAGCGGCAAAGGCGGCGTCGGCAAATCGTCGGTCACCGCGATGCTGGCGGTGATGATGGCGCGGCGCGGCTATAAGGTGGGCGTGCTGGACGCGGATATCACCGGACCGTCCATTCCCAAGGCGTTTGGTGTGACCGCCAAAGCCAAGGGCAGCGAGTTGGGGATTCTGCCCGCCGAAACCCATTTGGGCATCAAGATCATGTCCATCAACCTGCTGCTGGAGCATGACGACCAGCCGGTGGTGTGGCGCGGACCGGTGCTCGCCGGCGCGGTCACCCAGTTCTGGACAGACGTGGTGTGGGGCGATCTTGACTATCTGTTTATTGATATGCCGCCCGGAACCGGCGATGTGCCGCTGACCATTTATCAGACCATCCCGCTGGATGGCGGTGTGATCGTGTCCACTCCCCAGACGCTGGTGCAGATGGTGGTGGAAAAGGCGCGCAAAATGGCAGAGATGCTGAATGTGCCGCTGATCGGTATGGTAGAAAACATGAGTTGCGTTCTGTGCCCCGATTGCGGCAAGCACATTCCGCTGTTCGGCGATCAGGCGCAGCTGGAACAAGCGGCGCAGGAGATGGGACTGCCCATTCTCGCCCAACTGCCGCTGAATCCCTCCATCGCGCGGCTGTGCGACGAGGGCGAGATCGAGCGCGTGGTCTGCGAAGAGCTGGATCCCGCCGCCGATGCGGTAGAAGCGCTGCTGCGCAGCTAACCCCCATCAAAAAAGATAGAGCAAACGCCCTGCGTACCGGACAAGCGCCGGCACGCAGGGCGTTTTTGCGCATAAAAAACGACCGCCCGGTTGGGCGGTCGTTTGCGGTTCTTACTGCTGGTTGGAGGGCTGGGTCGGTTGCTCCGGCGCAGACTGCTCCGCTTTGGACAGCGGGTTGCGCAGCATCTGGCGCGCCTGGCGCAGCTCGCCCACCCGTTTGGTGAGCAGCTCTTCGGTGCTTCTCAGCACATCGTCGGCAAAATCGTTCGCGCCTTTGCGCATATCGCGCGAGCGCTGCTGTGCCGCCACGAGAATCTCGTTGGCTTTCTGCTGCGCCGCCACCACGATCGCCTCTTTCGAGATCAGCGCGCGGGCGCGTTCCTCGGCGTTGCGGATAATGTCCTCCGCCTCGCCTTTCGCGGTGGTCACGATGTCGCCGCGATCCGCCACGATCGCCTGCGCCTGGCGCAGCTCGGACGGCAGATTGGCGCGGATATCGTCCACGATCTCGCGCAGATGATCCGCCGGGATCAGGCATTTGCCGCCGGACAGCGGCACGCTGACCGCCTTATCAACCATATCGTCAATTTGTTCCAACAATTCGTCTACTTTCATGCTTGTTCATTCCTTCCTATTTTACTCAAAATATCCGGCAAAATCGCCGCCGGGACAAATCCGGAAATATCGCCGCCCAGCGAGGCCACCTGTTTGACCAGACTGGAGGACAGGTACATATGCTCGGCCTTGGTGGTGAGAAACACGGTTTCCACCTCGGCATTGAGCTTGCGGTTGGTCAGCGCCATCTGGAACTCATATTCAAAATCCGACATGGCGCGCAAACCCTTGACGATCGCGTTGGCCTGTCGTTTGCGGGCGTATTCGGCCAGCAAACCGTCGTAGCAATCCACCTCCACATGGGGCAGATCCGCCGTCACCCGCCGCAGCAGATCCGCGCGTTCGCTCAGCGAAAACAGCGGGTGTTTGGCGGCGTTGGGCATCACCGTGACGATCACCTTATCAAACAAGGCAGCCGCCCGATGGATCACATCCAGATGCCCGAAGGTCACCGGATCAAAGCTGCCGGGGCATATCGCAATTTTCATAGGCTGCAACCGCCTTTCATGCGGTCGGCTGGTCGGCATCGTACCGATACAGCCAGATGTAAATTTTCCCATACCGATAGGTGCGGGCCAGCGCAAAGCGACCCACCCGATCAGGCAGCGAACCGGCATCGTTGGTTTCGCAAACGATCACGCCACCCGGCTGCATCCGCGGGGCGACCTGCTGCAAAGCGGGTTCCAATAGACCAGCCGCATACGGCGGATCCAAAAACGCGATGTCAAACGTTTCGCCGCCGCGCGCCAGATACGCCATCGCGTCCTGGCAGATCACACGGGCGTGTTCCGAAAGACCGGTCTGTTTCAAATTGCGGCGGACGATCTCCACCGCCGCGGCGTTTTTGTCCACAAACACACAATCCGCCGCGCCCCGGCTGAGCGCTTCCAGCCCCAGCTGGCCGCTACCGGCGAACAAATCCAGCACCCGGCGCCCCTCAATTTCAAATTGCAGGACGCTGAACAGCCCTTCCTTGACCCGTTCGGCAGTGGGGCGCGTATCCTCCCCCGCCAGCGTTTCCAACCGGCGGCCACGGGCGGTTCCGGTGATAATTCTCATGCCCACTCCTCACAATCTGTCAAGCTTATTCATTATTATGCTATATTCCACGGGGGATGTCAAGAGAGTTCACAGCTTATTTACAGCTTTTTGTCTTTTTCCAAACTCGCGTCCACCGCCGCAATCACCGCGGCTTCCAGCCCATCACGCTGCAGCGAGCAAACGCCCTCGATGGTGGTGCCGCCCGGCGAGCAGACCGCATCCATCATCACATGGGGATGCGCGCCGGTTTCCTGCAGCAGCTTGGCGGTGCCCAGCACCGCTTGGGTCGCGATCTCCAGCGATTGCGCTTTGGGCAAGCCGTGCTTGACCCCCGCTTGCGCCAGCGATTCAATATACAGCATCGTGAAGGCGGGCGAGCAGGACGCGATCGCCGAAAACAGCGAAAACGCGCTTTCCTCCAGCTCCATCGACCGCCCCACCGCGTCGAACATCCGCGCCACCAGCGCCTTATGCTCGTCGGTTGCCAGCGCGTTGCCGGTGTAGGCGGAGATCGCCGCCCCCACTGTGGCGCAAATATTGGGCATCACCCGTACGATGGCGCGTTCGCCCACCAGCGCCGCAATATCCGCCAGCGTTTTGCCGGCGGCGATGGAGATCACCAGCGGATTCTCTTTGGTCAGCACCTCGACCAGCGGCGGCAGCACCCGCGGGAACATCTGCGGTTTCACCGCCAGCACCACCGCGTCCGCACCGGTGATCGCCTCTTCCGCCGAAGCGGCGGCAAGGATACCCCATTCGTCGGCGAGCGCTTTGGTCTTGGCGGCATCGATATCGAACGCGGCGATATCCGACCCCGCAAACGAGCCGCGGCACATACCGCGCATGATGGCTCCGGCCATGTTGCCGGCGCCGATAAAGGCAATTTTCATATCCGGTTCCTCTTTTCTGTTACGCGCGTCCGAAATAGGCATTCAGCGCAGCGGCTTTGTCGGTCTTTTCCCACGCCACGCCCAAATCCTCACGACCCATATGGCCGTACGCCGCCAGCTGGCGATAGATGGGGCGGCGCAGCTGCAGCGTGTCAATGATCGCCGCCGGGCGGAAATCGAATACCGCCTGCAGCGCCTCCGCCAGCTTGTCATCGCCCACCACGCCGGTGCCGTTGGTTTCCACCAGCACCGACACCGGATGCGCCACACCGATGGCATACGCCAACTGCACCTCGCACCGAGTGGCAAGTCCTGCCGCCACCACATTTTTGGCGGCGTACCGCGCCATGTAGCAGGCGGAGCGATCCACCTTGGTCGGATCTTTGCCCGAGAACGCGCCGCCGCCGTGGCTGGCATAGCCGCCGTAGGTATCCACAATGATCTTGCGTCCGGTCAAACCGCTGTCGCCCTGCGGGCCGCCCACCACGAACCGACCGGTCGGGTTGACATAGATCTTGGTGTTGTCATCCAGCAGCTCGGCGGGAACAATGGGGCGGATCACCTGCTCGATCATATCGCGACGAATGGTATCCAGCGACACATCCGCGCTGTGCTGGGTGGACACAACCACCGCATCCACCCGCACAGGGGTGTAGCCGTCGTATTCCACCGTCACCTGCGTTTTGCCGTCCGGACGCAGATACGGCAGAGTGCCGTCCTTACGCACCGCCGCCAGCCGCTGCGCCATTTTGTGCGCCAGCGAAATCGGCAGCGGCATCAGCTCGGGCGTTTCGTTGCACGCGAATCCAAACATCATGCCCTGGTCGCCCGCGCCAATGGTGTCGTAATCCTCTTTCGAGTGCTCGCGCGCTTCCAACGCGTTGTTTACGCCCATCGCGATATCCGGCGACTGCTCGTCGATCGCGGTCAGCACCGCGCAGGCATCGCCGTCAAAGCCCTGCTCGTTGCCGGTGTAGCCGATGTCGCGGATCACCCGGCGCGCAATGCGCGGAATGTCCACATAGCAGTTGGTGGAGATCTCGCCCATCACCAGCACCAGACCGGTGGTAGCGGTGGTTTCGCACGCGACATGCGCTTGCGGGTCCTGCGCCAGAATTTCATCCAGCACCGCATCGGAAATCTGGTCGCACACTTTGTCGGGATGCCCTTCGGTCACCGATTCGGATGTAAAAAGTCGTTTTGCCATATCGTATATCGTCCTTCCTGTTCGCCTTATCAAAAAATGCCGTCCGGCAAGCGGGCGGCATTTCTGTCTCCCTCATCTTCCGGTTTCTACCGCAGGATTTGGCACCTTGCTTGTCGCAGGTTGCCGGACATCATCGGGCCTGTTCCCTCCGTCACTCTCGATAAGGACATTATCAAATTTTTGTTCATTATACCAAGCCTGTCCGGCTTTGTCAACCCCCGCCGCCGCGGAAACGCTTACCAGCCCTTTTCCTGCAAAAACTCTTCCAGTGTGATGCCGCGGGACATGATCTCCTTGGCGTACTCCTTGCCGACATAGCGATAGTGCCACGGCTCGTAGTCCATGCCGGTGATCTGCTCTTTTCCCTTGGGATAGCGCAGGATAAAGCCATAGTCGGCGCAGTGCGCTTTCAGCCACTGGAACGCCTTGCTCTGGTCGAACGATTCCTGCCGGTCGGTGTAGCCGCTGCCCAGAATATCCAGCGCCAAACCGGTCTGGTGCTCGCTGGTACCGGGGCGGATCACCTCGGTCGCCGCCATCGAACGCGCGTCCGAATCGCTGTAGCCTTTGGCTTTCCATTCCTTGACCACCGCGTCAAAATACTGCTGCTGGGTTTCGCCGTCGCGATACAGCAGCACGCCCCACAGACCGTACTCTTCCCCATCGCTCATCATTTGATCCAGCGCGTCTTTAATGCGGGTATCGATGCGGTTGCCCGCGTTGTCGTAATCGACATAGGTGGTGGCTTGCTCATAGCCGTCGGGCAGCGTGTTCCAGCTGTTGACCAGCAGCAAGCTCCACTCTTTCACTTTGGTTTGTTTATAATGACCCGCCACTGCCGCCGCGGTGGTAGAGGTGGACGGCTGCTTGGACGGTGCGGTCGTGTCCGCCGGGGTGGCTGCCTCCGTCGGCACCGCGGTCGGTTCGGTCGCGGGCGACGCCTCCCATGTGATGCGGTTGGTCGCAATACCCACCGCCAGCGCCGCGCATCCCAGCGACAGCACCAACAACAAAATCAGCGCGGTGATCATCCATCCCCGATGCCCGGAGCTTTTTTGTTTGCCATGTCGCGGTGTACCCATAACGCCTCATCCTCCTCATGTCAAAAATCGTCGAATACCAATCCAAGATATAGTATATCATCATTTTTTGCTGCCGTCAAAGGCGTTTTTCCGTATTTGTCGATCCGCTGCTTTTTTTGAAGCCGCCCTCTTGATTTGTCCAGTTGCTTTGTGGTATACTTATATTGGGAAAGATTTCGATTACCTGTTTTCTTTCATCTTTGTAATAAAAGGGGATTGTTCGTTATGAGGAGGAAAACGAAAATCATCTGCACGCTCGGTCCTTCGACCGACGATCCGGCCATTCTACGCCAGCTGATGCTGGCGGGTATGGATGTGGCGCGCATCAACATGTCCCATCAGGATCACGCTTGCCACCGCAAGCGGATCGATATGGTGAAACAGCTGCGCGAAGAGCTGGATCTGCCGGTGGCGGTGCTGATCGACACCAAAGGACCGGAAATCCGGCTGGGAACCTTTGTCCAGCCGAAGGTGACGCTGACCGAAGGCAGCTTGTTCACCCTGACCACCGAACCGGTGGAGGGTACGGCGGAACAGGCTTCCATCAGCTTTGCGGGGCTGCCGCAGGATGTGATTCCCGGCAACCACATTTTGATCGATGACGGCTTGATCGATCTGCGGGTGGAAGGCACCACCGACACCACCATCACCTGCACCGTACTCAACGGCGGTGTGGTATCCGCCAACAAGGGCATCAATGTGCCGGATGTGAGCCTGTCGATGCCGTTTATGAGCAAGCGCGACCGTTCAGACATTGCGTTTGCCTGCGAAGTGGAGGCGGATTTTATCGCGGCCTCCTTCACCCGCCGCGCCGACGATGTGGTGCAGATCCGGCAGGAGCTGGAGCGCCACAACAACCACAACATTCGCATCATCGCCAAAATTGAAAACGCCGAGGGCGTTGCCAATATTGACGAGATCATCAAGGTGTCGGACGGCATCATGGTCGCCCGCGGCGACATGGGCGTGGAAATTGCACTGGAGGAGATCCCCAGTCTGCAAAAAATGCTGATCCACAAGGCATACAACGCCGGACTGCAGGTCATCACCGCCACCCAAATGCTGGATTCGATGATGAAAAACCCGCGTCCCACCCGTGCGGAAAGCACCGATGTCGCCAACGCGATTTACGACGGCACCAGCGCCATCATGCTGTCGGGCGAAACGGCGGCGGGTGCGTATCCGATCGAAGCGCTGAAAACCATGGCGCGGATCGCCTGTCGCACCGAGCAGGACATCAACTATATGCGTCGGTTCGCGGTGCGCGAGGTGCGGGATGCGCCGAATGTGACCAACGCGATTTCGCACGCAGCCGTGACCACGGCGCACGATATGGGCGCCAAGGCGATTATTGCGGTGACCAAGTCCGGCGCCACCGCACGGATGATCTCCAAATTCCGCCCCGCCTGCCCCATCATCTGCTGCACCACCGACCCCACCGCCCAGCGTCAGATGAATTTGTCGTGGGGCGTGATTCCGCTGATGGCGGAAGAACAGAGCACGATGGATGATCTGTTTGAGCACGCGGTGGATTGCGCGGTGAAAAAGAATATGCTCGCCAGCGGCGATCTGGTGGTTATCACCGCGGGTGCACCGCTGGGTATTTCCGGCACCACTAACCTGTTGAAAGTGCATTTGGTGGGGAACATTCTGGTGCAGGGCACCGGTGTAACCCGCTTCCACGCCTGCGGCAATTTGTGCGTAGCGCGCGATGAGGACGACGCGATGGAGCGGTTCCGTCCGGGCGACATTTTGGTGATCCCGCAAACCAGCAATCGTCTGCTGCCGTTGATGAAAGAGGCAGCCGGCATCGTGACCGAGACCGCCGGACTCAACAGCCACGCCGCCATCGTCGGCATGGCGTTGGAGAAGCCGGTGCTGGTGGGAGCCAAAGAAGCGACCCACATTTTGAAAAGCGGCACCACCGTCACCCTCAACGCCGAACGCGGCGTGGTCATCTACGGCAAACAGTAATCGATACCGAACAGCCCCCTGTGGCATACGCCACAGGGGGCTGTTTGCGTAAATGAAAAATTTTGGAAGTGGCGTGACGGATGAGGTGTCCGTAATCGAAGCTGGTGATAAGTGCCAAAAGACAGATGGCAAGAGAAATTAAGTTCCCGTTTTGATGCTGCGGGAACGTTTTCTCTTCCTCGGTCGCTGCTTTCCTCACCATTTCTGCGTAAGGGCGATGCCGACATCGCCCTGCGAAGCATGTACAAATCCGCGGCGGGCGCAAGCCTTCACCTTGCGGAGTGGTGCCCTATATGCAAAGCAGCCTGCGGCGAATGCCACAGGCTGCTTTTTCGTTTTTATTCTTCGCTGTCGTCCAGCGGGGCGCGCTTCACTTGATAATGCGGCTCACAGGTGATATTCACGCCCAGCCGGCGGAACACCCGCTCGTCCACCGGCGACAAAATCACCGACGAATGCACCTCGCATCCGCGCAGCCGTCCCAGCTGCTCCATCGCCTGTTCCGCCACCGGATCGGTCGCCGCACTGATGGACAGCGCGATCAACACCTCGTCGGTGTGCAGGCGGGGGTTGCGATTGCCCAGATGATCCACCTTCAAATGCTGGATTGGCTCGATTACCGTCGGGGAAATCAGATGAATATCATCGCTGATGCCGCCCAGCACCTTTAGCGCGTTGAGCAACAGTGTGGACGAAGCCCCCAGCAAATCGGTGGTGCGCCCGGTGACGATGCGCCCATCCCGCAGCTGCATCGCCGCGGACGGGGTACCGGTTTGCTCCGCTTTTTCCAGCGCCGGCGCAATCACCGCGCGATCCTGCGGGGTCACCCCCGCTTTTTTCATCAACAGCTCCAGCTTATACACCACATCATCCGCGACCGTGCCCTTGCGCTGATCGCACAACGCGGTATAGTACCGGCGGATGATTTCCTGACAAGACGCTTCGCGCGTGACCTCGTCATCAATGATGCAGTTGCCCGCCATATTCACCCCCATGTCGGTGGGCGATTTGTAAGGGCAGGTGCCCACGATTTTTTCAAACATCGCGGTCAGCACCGGGAAGATTTCAACATCGCGGTTATAGTTGACGGTGGTTTTGCCGTACGCTTCCAGATGGAACGGGTCAATCATGTTCACATCGTTCAGATCGGCTGTTGCCGCCTCGTACGCCAGATTCACCGGATGCTGCAGCGGCAGGTTCCAAATGGGGAAGGTTTCAAACTTGGCGTAGCCCGCCTGGATTCCCCGCTTGTGCTCGTGGTACAGCTGCGACAGACAGGTCGCCATTTTGCCGCTGCCCGGACCGGGCGCGGTGATGACCACCAGCTCGCGGCTGGTTTCGATATATTCGTTGCGGCCATAGCCGTCATCGCTGACGATATGCGCAATGTTGGACGGATAGCCCTCGATGGGATAGTGGTGGTACACCCGCACCCCCAGCGATTCCAACCGCTTTTGGAACGCATCCGCCACCGGCTGGCCCTGATACCGGGTCAGCACCACCGAGCTGACATACAGCCCCACCGACCGGAAACAATCCAGCAAACGGATCACATCCTGATCGTAGGTGATGCCCAGATCTCCGCGCAGCTTGTTTTTTTCAATATCGGCGGCGTTGATCACAATGACCACTTCCACCTGTTCTTTCAGTTGCAGCAGCATCCGCAGCTTGCTGTCCGGCTGGAATCCGGGCAACACACGGGACGCATGATAATCGTCGAACAGTTTTCCGCCAAACTCCAGATACAGCTTGCCGCCGAACTGGGCAATACGGTCGCGGATGTGTTCCGACTGCATCCGCAAATACTGGTCATTATCAAAGCCAACCTGTTCCCTCATGGTTTGCGCTCTCCCCCATTTTGAATTCTTCCAAAGTATTATACAGGATATCGCGTCCGTTTTCAAGAAAGAGCCGAAAAAAACATCGACTTTTGACGAATTCTGTGTTGACGCGCGATTTTTTGATAATACGACGGGCGGGCGCATACACTAGGGCAAGGAGTGTGATGAGGTATGCACGATTTGGAAAAGCGGCGATACGGGCTGCATCTGGGAGCGTTGGCGGCTTTTGTGGTGGGGGCGCTGGTAGTAGGCGCGGTCGGCAACTTTTTGGGCGGCAAAGCCACCTTCGACGGTTTGCAAACGCCGCCGCTCACCCCGCCGGAATGGGTGTTCCCGGTGGTATGGACGGTGCTGTACATTTTGATGGGGATCGCCGCCTATCTTGTGTGGAACACCAAGGATGTGAATCGCACGGCGCTGCTGCGCCCCTATTTTGCGCAGCTGGCGGTCAATATGCTGTGGTCGCTGTTTTTCTTCCGGCTGGAGTGGCGGTTGTTCGCCTTTTTCTGGCTGCTGTTGTTGGCGGCGTTGGTTTCGCTGACCATGTGCCGGTTCCGCACCGCCAGCCGCACCGCCTACTGGCTGCTGCTCCCCTATCTGCTGTGGGTGCTGTTCGCCGGATATCTGAATTTGGGCTTTGCGTTGCTGAATATGTGAAAGATCGCGCAGACACAGAAGTGTCTGCGCGATTTTTTCGTCCTCTTATTTGGCGGCTTTTTGAACCGCATCGTAGTTTTGGGCGTATGCGTAAAACGCGTTCATATTGTGCTGCACATCGTCGATGCGCACCCGGAACGCGTCCTGCCGCACAAAGAAGGTGCCCTCCACCCGTTGGGGGCGCTGCATATACATCGCCAGCTCGGGGTAAAAATAGCCGTCCAGCATCACATTCACGCGGGTTTGGATGGCGCGCGCCAGCGTTTTGGTGCCAAAGCCGGACACACCGTTGATCGAAATGTGTTCGGTTTGCGCCCGCCCCACCAGCTCAAAGGTCGCCATCAACAGCTCCAGCCCCGTGGGCGAGGTGGTTTCGCGCTGTTCGATCTCTTCCAAATGCTGCTGGGCGTTTTGAATCCCCAGCAGAAAATACCGCTGCTCCGGCGCGTATTTGGTCAGCTCGTTCATCGCATACGCCACCCAGTGGTCGCCGTATTGCTCGTATTTCTGTTCACCCATCCAATCGGCAGCGCGCTTCGCGCCCTCCAAAAAGCTCTTTTGCTTGGTGCGGCCGTAGGCGCGCGCCAGCGCAAAGGTGGCTTCGCCATCGTACAGCGTACCGCGGCTCTGCTCTTTCACGCTGTAATCCTCCGCGTTCAGCACATGGGTGAACCGGCCGTCGTCGTTTTGCATCCGCAAAATCCCCTGTGCCAGCTGCGCGATCAGCTCGTCATATGCATCGCTGTCGAACGCAGTGGCGTATTCGGTCATCGCCAAAATCGCCAACGCATTTCCGCCCAGCCGCACCTCGCTCGCGCTGCTTTGCACCACAAACGCGGCGTCGCCATCCTGCTGGATCTGGGTTTGCAGATATTCCAGCGCCTGATCCACCGGCAGCAGCAGCGAGCTGTCGCCGCTCACCTGCGCTTGCTGGCACAGACTCCAGATCGCGCCGCAATGGCGCAGAATGTTATAGCTGCTCGACCGCTTGTTGGTGGTGGGAGCGTAGCTGTACACAAACCGGCCGTCGTCCTGCACAATGTCCGCAAGATAGTTGGCGGCGCTGGCGGTCATCGTCTGGACGGTTTGCTTGTCCACCGTATCCATCAACCGGCGACCGGTGGAGGCTCCCTCCTCCGACAGCTCCGCCACCTCATCGTTTTCGTCGCAAAAATAGCCCTTGGTGGTAAACACCACCACCTCATTGTTCATCACACCAACACCGGCGCGCTCCGCCTGTGCCAGATAAATGTTAGCGCTCGCCAGATCCAACGCGTTTTTATCGTAATCGATCGCGCCGCTGGCGCTGACCTCCGCTTCCAGCAAAGCGGTTTGGTAGCCCGCGTCAAACGCGAGCCCATAGCGAAAACCGTTTTCGCGGCAGGCTTTTACCCGCTTGTTCAGCTCGGCTTGCGTCACCTTTTCAGCATGGGTCAGCAGATCCACCTTCAGCCAAACCGGGCTGATGCTCTGCTCGCGCACATAGGTGCGCAGCGCTTCCTCCGCCGCCAGCCATGCCGCCGCTGTGGTTTCGCCGGTGCCGTTCACCACCGCAGCGCGTTCTTTGCCGTCCGTTGCGGAAAAGAACACCACATAAGGCGCTTTTTGGCTTTGGTAACCCATGGAATCCTGCAGCGTGTCGTCAATATGCTCGTCCGCCAGCGCCGCCTGTTTCAACGCCGCCAGCTTGGCGTCCAGCGTGCCCTGCGCGTGGCGCACGCCCTCTTCTTCCTGTATCGCCGCATTGTCATCCACACTGGAGGCGGGGGTATCGGTTGCGGTCGGCAGGGTCAGCACCACCCCCAGCGACAGCGACAAAATCGCCGCCGCGCTGGCGATCGCGACCGCGCGGCGCGGCTTTTCACGCCAAAAGCGCAGCACCGCATTTTTCCATGTTGTCCAGTTGGAGCGCCCGCTCGTAGGCATACCATCCACTCCTTATCTCCACGATTCTCCCGGGAACCGGTCATACTCTGCCCTTTATTTTACCATAGCGCCGGTGGTTTGTAAACCGCCGGAACGCGCAAAAAAGCGGAGGGGACATTCCCTCCGCTTAGGGTGCATCGTTTATGCATCCTGTTCAATCAACAGCCGCAGCGCCTCCACCGCCGTGCGCACCGCGCCGTCGGTGTCCATCACCGGCTCGTCCGGCAACCCGGCGGCTTGGCGCTCCTGGTTCCACAGCGTGTGCAGCAGGCAGCCCGCTCGCATCCGTTTGACCGCCGCCACAATAAACAGGGTGGCGGATTCCATTTCGGATGCCAGACAGCCGCCCGCGATCCACGCGTGCCATTTGGCTTTCAGCTCGGCGCCCACCGGCGACGCGTCCGGCTGGTGCTGACCGTAAAACGAGTCCTTGCACTGCACCACACCGGCGTGGATCCGCCGACCGGCAGCGTTCGCCGCCGTCAGCAGCGCCTGCACTACCTGTACATCCGCCACCGCCGGAAACTCCACCGGCAGATATTCGCGGGAGGTACCCTCCGCCCGGATCGCGCCGGTCGCCGCCACCAAATCGCCCGCCAGCACCTGCTGCTGCATACCGCCGCAGGTGCCCACACGAATCAGCGTATGCACCCCGCATTGCGCCAGCTCCTCCACGCAAATAGCGGTGGAGGGACCGCCGATGCCGTGCGACATCACCAGCACCCGCTGCCCCGCCAGTGTGCCGACCCACGAGGTGTATTCCCGATTTTGCCCCAGCGGGGCGGGGTTGTCCAAATAGGCGGCAATCGCGGGGACCCGCCCGGGGTCGCCCGCAATCAGCGCCCACGGCGCGCCCTGTTCCGGCGCAATACCGATATGATAGCATGGTTGGTTCATAGCGTTCTCCTTATCTCACAGGGATACGAAGGGTCGCGGCGTATACTGCCGCGACCCTTGTTATGTAGGCTGATTAGTCCGCGTCGTCCACCTTACGCGCCGCGATCACCTTTTGCGCCACCGCGGGCGGCGCCTCCTCGTACCGCTCAAACCGCAGCGTAAACGATCCGCGACCCTGGGTCATGGAACGCAGCACGGTGGAGAAATCGTCGGTTTCCGCCATCGGAATTTCCGCTTCCACACAGGTCAGGTTATCCTCGGCGGGGTTCATGCCCAACACGCGGCCGCGCCGCTTGGTCACATCGCCCATAATATCGCCGGTCGCCTCGGTGGGCACCGTCACCTGCAAAAAGCCGATCGGCTCCAGCAGCACCGGATTCGCCTGCGGAATGCCCGCCTTATACGCCAGTGATGCGGCGGTTTTGAACGCCATTTCGGACGAGTCCACCGGATGGTAGGAACCGTCCACCAGCGTGGCTTTCACCCCTACCATCGGGTAGCCCGCCAGCACGCCCTTTTGGGCACTATCGCGCAAGCCTTTTTCCACCGCGGGGAAGAAGTTTTTCGGCACCGAGCCGCCGAAAACGGTTTCCTCAAACACCAGCTCGTCGCTGTCGCACGGCTCGAATTCGACCCACACATCGCCAAACTGGCCGTGACCGCCGGATTGCTTTTTGTGCCGTCCCTGCACCTTCACCTTTTTGCGAATGGTTTCGCGATAGGCGACCTGCGGCGGACGCATCTCAATTTCCACACCGAATTTGGATTTCAGTTTGGACGCGACCACATCCAGATGCTGCTCACCCAAGCCGGACAAAATCTGCTCGTGCGTTTCGGGATCGGTGCGATAGCTGATGGTGGGATCCTCCTCCATCATACGCTGCAAACCGGAAGCAATTTTTTCCTCGTCGCCCTTGTTTTTGGCAACCACCGCCATCGACAGACTGGGCTTTTCAAAATCAATACCGGGCAGCACCACCGGACGCGCCGGGGCGCACAGGGTGTCACCGGTGTTGGTGTTGTTCAGCTTTGCCACCGCGCCGATGTCACCCGCGCCGATATACGGCGCTTCCTCCTGCTTTTTGCCGCGGACATAAAACACCTTGCCGATCTTTTCCTGCTGGCCAGTGCGCATATTCAGCAGCTGGGTATCGGGCGACACCTTTCCGCAGATCACCTTGAAGTACAGCAGCTTGCCCACGAACGGGTCCACCACGCTTTTGAACACGATCGCCGCGGTTTGGGCGTTTTCGTTGACCGTCAGCGCCACTTCGTTGCCGTCGGGGTCCACGCCGTTTTCACCGGCGACGGTTTCCGCCCACGGCGCCAACCAGCGCAGACCGTTGAGCAGCTGATCCACGCCTTCCAGCTGCTGCGCCGAGCCGCAGAACACCGGCGCGATCTCGCCCCGGCGGATACCGGTGGCAAGCCCCATAATCAATTCGTCCGGCGTAAACGCTTCGCCGGAGAAATATTTTTCCATCAGCTCTTCGCTGGTTTCCGCCACCGCTTCGTTGATAGCGGTGCGCAAGCCGTCCAGCCGGTGACCCATATCGGGAATCGGCACCTCGGTCGCTTTTCCGTCCGCATAGGTGTACGCCTTGTACTCCAGCAGATTGACATAGCACTGCACCTGATGATCCACCACATACGGTACCACAATCGGGCACACCATCGGACCGAATTTGATTTTCAGCTCTTCAAACACCTTGTAAAAATCGGCGTGGGTGCTGTCCAGCTTGTTGACAAAAAAGATGTTGGCGATGCCTTTTTTGCGGGCGGCGCGAAAGCCCTTTTCCGCCCCCACCGTGACACCGCTTTTGCCGGACAGCACGATCACCGCGCTACCGGCGGCGCGCATACCCTCGCTCAAGCCCGCCGAAAAATCAAACAAGCCGGGGGTATCCAGAAAATTCATTTTGGTATCTTTCCATTCCACCGGCAGCAGCGCGGTGGAAACCGATGCGCCCCGACGAATCTCTTCGGGGTCAAAATCACAAACGGTGGTACCGTCCGCCACGCGACCCAAACGGTCGGCCTGGCCGGTCAGATAAAAAGCCGCTTCCGCCAGCGAGGTCTTGCCGCTGCCGGCGTGCCCCACCAATGCTATATTGCGAATATCCTTGGCTGTGTACTGTTTCAATGTGATGACTCCTCTCGTATCGAACTTATTCTGCCCGTTTCGGCAAAAGTTGAGCAATTATTAACAAAAACTTTCCATAACGCACCAACTACTTTGTAATTATATTCTATTTCCGTTGAAATTGCAACCGAAAAATGATGCGGAAAAGAAAAAAATCACCTAAGGTTCCAACAAGCCATAGGTGATTTTGTGCATTATACCCAATTTTCAAGTGCGTTTGAAGAGTGGAAGCAGCCACGACACCCCCACGCACCCCAGCAAATACAGCACCGCGAAGATGGCCGGGGCGGGAGACCCGTTGTAAAAGCTGAGAAATGCCGTCAGTACAAACCCCAGCACGCTGCCGATCAGCTGCGTAGCGACCGCCATCAGCCCGCTGACCCGCAGCCGGCGGCAGGTCGCGATCGCCTGCGCCATGCCCTGTGCCCAACCGTTGGAGGCGACCAGCGCCTCGCGGTCGGCATATTTTTCGCTTTGCAGCCGCACATACAGCCGTCCGGCGGTCGCATCCAGCACCTCCACATAGTACCGATCCAGCCCGTACACCTGACACACCAGATCCTCGGTAACGTTGGGGTCGCAGGTATGGATCAGCAGCGTGATGCCGCCTTTGGTCAGCGCCTCCAGCGCCTCGCCGATCTCTTCGTCCGCCAGATAGCTGACCACGAACATCGCGGACAGCTCCCCCGCGGTGGACAAATACACCAGCTGGCGGTCGCCGTTGGTGTAGCGCATCTCATAATCGCGGGATGGTACATCCACGCCGTGGTTTTCCAGCAGCTTGCGGTTGCCGACCAGCACCCGCCGGCCGCCGACCCAGCCGGACACACCCATATCCTGTTCATACACCAGCGATTCCACCGGCTGCAGCATGCTTTCGTCATCCTCGATCACCCGACGGAACACATGTGCCAATGGGCCGCCCGCGGCGATCGCCACTGCTGCCGCGTCCACAATGGCGCGGTCAATGCGGGTGCCGGAAAAGGTCTTGATCCCGTGCAGCACCACGCTGTCCTCCGGAAACAGATCGCTCGCGCTCACCGTTAAGGCGTCCACGCCGCCGAATTCTTCCACCGCGTCCCAACCGGACAGCATCGCGCCCTGTTCCAGCAGGCGGCGGGACACCCGCCACAGCGGCAGATTCACCGCTGTCAGCAATCCCAACGGCGCCGCGGTACACACCGCCGCCGTAAACACCGCCAGCGTACCGAACAGCGAACCGGAATACACAAAGAACGCCACCGCCAGCAACAGCGACGCACCCAAGCTGATCGGCATATACAGCCGCATCCGCTCGTCACCCGCGTCCGCACCGTAGGAATGGCGTAAAAAGCCCTTCAAAAAGTGCGACTTTTTGAAATAACACACCTCCGGTATGCCCATCGCCACCGCCGGACGCCCCAGCTCCATCGCCTCCTGCGGGTCGTCCACCCGACAGGCGGCGACCTTGTCGCCTTGGAACGATACCAGCCGGAAGTTGTTCGCGATGCGGCACACGCGCCATTGCCGCCCCACAGCGGACAGCAACAGCCCCATGCCCGCCACCGCGGGCAGCAGCACCGGCACCTTGTCCGGTGCACCGATCTCGTCCACGTTAAACAGCTGGATCATCGTGTGCAGCAGCGTCACTACCGAGGCGACCGCCGCGGGCGTGTCCGCGTCCGCCGCCATATGGAACAGGTTTTTCCAACCGTTGAGCACCGTGCGGTAATTCACCGCCACCATCACGCCCAGCAAAATCAGCGACACCAGAATGTGCAGCACCGATACGCCGGAAAACAGATACGCCACCAGCGCCAGCCAAAGCAGCAGCAGCTCCGGCACCGCCGAGGCCAGCAGCGTGATCCAGCCCATGCGGCGGCGGTACAACAGCTCGCCGCGCACCGCAGCGGTTTCCTCGTACCGGCTGTAATCCTCCAGCTCCTCTTCCGGTTCCTCCACCGTGGGAGCGGGAGGTTCCTCGGCGGGGTCGTTGACTTCTTCCTCGCCGGACAGCTTTAAACCGCCCGCTTTTTCGCGGCGGCGTTCAAAATCTTCCATTTGTTCCTGACGGGTACGGCGCAGCCGCTCCTGCCAGTCGTCGCCCAGTGCCGGAGGCTCTTCCCAATCCTCCAGCTTCATCTGACCCTCCACCTCGTCGGTGGGAGCAGGAGCGGGGGCGGGGGCGTTATCGCTGACGACCACCGTATCGCCGGACACATCCTCCGCGATGCGGGTTTTGTCCAGATCGGCATCCACCACCACGGTATCGCCCACCGGCTCTTCTGCCGTTTCCGCCTGGCGGCGTGCCGACAGTTCCTCCAGCGACACCACATTCTCGCCTTGCGGCATTTCGGGGGAGGTGGGCTCCTCTGCCGGTTTGTCTACGTGCAAAATCGCCTCATCGTCCTCCATCTCGGGCGGCAACACAAAGAATTCGCCCGGTTCGTACTCCGCCGGTTGGTGTTTGCGCCGTCCAAAGCGCCCGCTTTTGGGCGTTTCTGCATTGTCTTTGTTACCCATATCCGTCGTCCTTCTTCCTCAAAGCCGCGGCTATCAGCGTGCCGCGATGCCGCCGCGCTGGCGCGCCGCCTCATACAGCGCAATGCCACACGCCACCGAAGCGTTCAACGAGTTGATGCGTCCCGCCATCGGCAGCGACAAAAGGCCGTCGCATTGCTCCCGCACCAGCCGACCGATGCCTGCGCCCTCGGACCCGACCACCAGCGCCAGCGGACCGGTCAGATCCGTCTGGCACCACATATCGCCGTCCATATCCAGCCCATACACCCACACGCCGCGTTTTTTCAGCGTTTTGATGGTGTCGGAAATGTTGCCGACCCGCGCGATCGGCATATATTCCACCGCGCCCGCCGATGCCTTATACACCGTGGAGGTCAGCCCCGCCGACCGGTGCTTGGGAATGATGACCCCATGCGCTCCCGCCGCTTCGGCGGAACGCGCGATCGCGCCCAAATTGTGTGGATCGTTCAGCTCGTCGCAGATCACAAAAAAGGGCGGCTCCCCCTTTTGCTCGGCAGCGGCAAACAGATCGTCCAGCGTGGCATATTGCTTACATGCCGCCACCGCGGCAATGCCCTGATGATGCGGACCGCACACGGCGTCCAGCTTGCGGGTATCCACTTCTTTTATCAACACGCCCTGTTCGCGGCAACGAGCCAGCAACGGGCGAATGCTGCCTGTGCGTTCGCCCCGTGCCACCCAAACGCAGTCCAGCGGGCGACCCGACCGCAGCGCCTCGCTTACCGCGTTGCGCCCGGCGAGAATATCTTCATTCGGTTGGCGGTCTTCCGGTTTCATAAGCTTGTCCGACCCCTTTTTTCGGTATTTCTTTCAGTATACCATACTCTTCGACACACCACAAGTAGAAAAAAGCCCCACTTTGTCGATATCGCAGCGGCAAAGCGGAGCCATGCATCCGCTATCAGATACAGAAAATCTCCCGCTTTTCCACCTCATCCGTCGCGGCAATGCCGCGCCACCTTCCCCTCCGAGGGGAAGGCTTGCGAAGTTTCTACTCATCCTGTCATTCTGAGCGCCAGCGAAGAATCTTTTCCAGTGCTTTCGTAGGGGGCGATGTCCACATCGTCCCACGAATCACGCACAAATCTGCGGTAAGTGCAAACCTTCTCCTTGAGGAGAAGGTGCTAAGCACAGCGAATCGGATGAGGTGGAAAAATAATAAGCTTTATGATGCTGGCGGCGGGCGCATGGCCCCTTTGTGTAAAGGGGGCTGTCACGACTGTGGTCGTGACTGGGGGATTGTCGCCGTCCGCCGGACGGCGTTTAAACAGGCGATTTCCGCTACAATCCCTCCGTCACAGCTTAACGCTGTGCCACCTCCCTTTACACAAGGGAGGCTTTAGTACGCCACTGGTTTCAGCGAAATCTACAGGTTTCTAACACCTCATCCGGCGCGGCAATGCCGCGCCACCTTCCCCTCCGAGGGGAAGGCTTGCGGAATTCCTACTCAACCTGTCATTCTGAGCGCCAGCGAAGATTCTTTTCCAGTGCTTTCGTAGGGGGTGATGCCCACATCGTCCCACGAATCACGCACAAATCTGCGGTAAGTGCAAGCCTCCCTCGTCAGAGAAAGCCCAGCAAAATCTCTGCATTCACTATCGCTTCTGCGTTTCTACCAAACAGGCGCGTGAAAGCCCCGGGCGGTTACACGCCCGGGGCTTTTACAAAAATCGCTATATTCATCACCACAGCCGCTTGCGGCTGTCGGCAGGAAGCGCCGCCACAATGAGCGATCCCGCCATTGATGCCGTCGCGGGTGTCGCAGCGGCATAGCTGTCAATAGACGAGGTACTCTCCATTGCGGGCAGCGACTCAAAATACGCCACCACACCGTCCGCGATCGCACCGGTAAGCTGGTTGCGATAGCTGTCGCTGATCAACAGTTCCAGATTGCGCGGGTTGCTCATAAAGCCACATTCGATCAGCATACTGGGCGCATCCGACACCCGCGTGATGAAGAACGGATTCCACAAGCAGACCTCCTGTCGGCTGCCGATGCCATAGGAGCGCTCCACCTGCCGCATCTTTTCGGTGATGGTTTTGGCGGGCAGATACGAATACTCGTTGAAATAATGCACCGAGCAGCCATTGGTCGCGCTGCTGGTGGAACCATCCATGTGGATGCTGAGGATCAGATCGGTGCCGTTGTTGCGTCCGGCATTCATCCGCGCATCCACCGTGGGGTTGGAATCGGTGGTGCGGGTCATATGCACCGTTGCGCCCAGCGCTTGCAGCTTTTGCTGCAGCGTTTTGGCATATTGCAGCGTCAGCGTTTTTTCAGGCAGCGACCCTGACGCGGTGCCGACCGAGCTGCCGCCGTGTCCGGCATCCAGCAAAATGCGCATCCCTTTCAGCGGCTGCGTGTCGCTGCCCACCGTGGGTGCGTGTTGGAAATGCAGGCTCATTTTACCGCCGCTTTCCCATTTGACCGAATAGCCATAGAACTGCGCTTTGCGGGTCAGCGTTAGCCGCAGCACATATTGGTGATCCTTGCCTTTGATCCACGCCGCTTTGCTAAACAGCGGGCTGCTGCTCACATCCGGCGCGGCGGGCACGGTATCGGTATAGTAGAAGGTGATATCCACATATTCGGTGGTCTGGCCGGTGGCGCTCACATCGTAGCTCGGCTGGGACGAGGTGTTCGCGTTGCGGTATTTTTGCGGAAGCAGCTCCACATTATAGGGGATCTTCCAATGCGAGCCGAAGGTGATGGTGGTGCCGCCATTCTCCAGCGTGGTTTGTCCGCCGGAAAGGGTGTTGGCGGTCAGCTTGCCGTTTTCCTTGTACACAGCGGCATCGTCCATATATACCCGCCGGCCGGAGCCGAGCTGATAATAGTAATGCTCCGAGGCGGAGTCAAACACCTGCCGCACCAGCACATCGGTGGTGCCTTTCGCCAGATAGGCGTTGTTGGGACGGGAGTAATCCTCTACCGTGCTGCCGCGGAAGGTTTCGGCGTATTCCGCCGTGATAGACATCAGTGTGCCGCTCGCCAGCACGGTACCGCCTTTGGAGGGATCAAGAATGGCCGTGTCGTTGCCGTTGCTGCCGGAAGAGGACGAACCGGTGTTGCCGGTGGAAACCTGCTTCTTCGCCGCAACAAACAAGCGCCCGCCTTTCATGGTCTGCGAAACGCCCTGGTACTTACCCCTTACCTTCACCGCGCCCAGCGACTGCACCTTGCCGGTCACCCCGGCGGGCAGCACATATACGCCGGAAAAGTTTTCGTAATCCGACAGATCCTCGCTGCCGTTTTCCATTTGCAGCGGCGCGGATTGCATCTTCACGGTGGTGGACCCCACCGTCGCCGACACGGTCGCGCCTTTGCGGGCAATCGCGCTGATGGTGATGGCGGTGCCGCCTTCCAGCTTGACATCGCGCACCGGCGCGACGCTTTTCAGCACCTGTATCTCATAGATCACGGTATAGGTGACCTTTTGCCCTTTGTGGCGGAAAGTGAAGGTGTTTTTGCCGGGCGAAAGGGTCACATCCTTGGCAAAATAGCCATGATCCGACACCTCCAGCGTCTTGCCGTTGAGCAGCAGCGGAAAGTTGGGATCGGCGCTGCCTTGCAGCGTGAACCGTGATTCCAGCGTGGTGGTGGATTTCTCCTTGGGTGAGGTCAGGGCGAGCTTGTCCTCCAAAAAGGCGGTTTTCGCCTTGCCCGCCATCGTGTTCAGCAGCACATCGGTAGTTTTATCGGTGTTGCGCTGCAGCGCCGCCACGCCAAAGGCGCTGCCGGCGTAGGCTTTGGCTTTTTTCGCCGCCAGATACTGCCGCGGCAGCTGGTCCGGCGAGCTCCACCCGCTCTCGTCGCCGCCGGCTTTTTCGGCGGCGTGCGCCACAAACAGCGGCAGCGCGCGATCGGTACACAGCTTGTCCCACCATGTGAGCACGGTGGAAAAGGACAAGGTTTTATCTCCCAGAGAGGTGTAGTTCTTCAGCAACACGCTGTCGAACCAACCCTCTTGCAGCCAGCGGCGGGTGTCCGCGCCGCCATCGGTAAAATCCTGATACACATCGGTCGCCTTGATGCCCTCCGTCGCCGTGTCGGTGCTCGCCCAAACGGGATCGGCAAACAGCCCGATGCTGCGGTCGCCTTTTTTCAGCACCGCCATCACCGTTTCCTGCACGGCGGAGTCGATGGCGGTTTGACGGGCGACGGAATCGCCGTCGGCGCTGCCCTCGGGGCAGGCGTAGCCGGTCAGATAGTAGCCCTCCACATCGTAGGCATCCAGCGCTTCCTGCACCGATTGGCACAAGTGCTCGACATCCGGCTGCTGCGGGTCAAAGCCGCCGGCTTGTCCCACCCGCAGATCCAACAGCGCATACACCGTCAGATGTTTCTGATGCGCCTGTTCCACCAGATACGCCAGCGGGTCAAACCGCTCGCCGCCATCGGTGAAGGTCAGCGATTCGCCGAGCGCGCTGGCATACAGTGGCTTGCCCTGATAGCGGGTGTCGGCGATCACGGTGTTGAACTCCCATTTTTCGCAGGACGCCAGCGCTTTGTCGATCTGGTTGCGCATATCGGCGGGGGTGTTGCCCGCATCGGTGTAATAGTCCACCCCGGGGGTAAACATCGCAGCTTTCATGCTCGCGACCGGCGCGGTGCGCGGATAATCCGCCATGGTTTTTTCCGCTTCCGACGAGGCGGGCGCGTCCGGTGATACCACCGGGCGGCTTTCGTCACGCGACAGCGCCCACCACAGCCCCGCGCCTATCGCCGCAGCGAGGCAAAGCGCCGCCACCGCGATGATCGTTTTTTTGGTTGTCCAGCGTGCACGCCACGCCGCTTTTTTTCCATGCTGTGCCATTCTGTTCTCCTATATCCTCAGCGCATCAGCGCCAACACTTGTTCTACTTCTCGCGCGGCGATCTGCCGCGCTTTTCCGGTCAACCCGGCGCTCGCGGGGGTGAAATACGCATAGCTAAAAAATGCAAATCCTCCACAATCCTTGCGGGTGCGCAGCCAGTTGACCGACCGCGCCATGATGGAATCGTGGGTTTGCCATTCGTCTGCGCCGGAGCCGGCGTAGGCATCGGCTTGCCCCGCTTTGTACAGCGCCAACCCCACATACAGCTGCACCGACGATCGGCGTTTGTAGCCGCGCCACTGCTGCACCATTTTGTGAAACGGACGGGTTTCGTGTTCAAACCCATAATACACCTGCGGGCAAACATAGTCCAGCCGGTCGGCGCGATTCATCCATCCGGTCACATCGGCGTACAGCCGGTCATGATCCTTGTCCGCGTCCGCATCCGGACTCACGCCAAACACGCATCCCGCGCGGGTGTGCACTGCTTTGTACACATCGCGTATCAGCGCATCCACGCAGCTGCGCCGCCAATTCCCGATGGTACCGCTGCTGTTTTTTTGCTGCCACGCCGAAAACGCCGTTTTCTCAAACGCAGCGGGCTGGTCGGTCGGCACCCCACCCTCGGGGTAAAAATAATCGTCAAACTGCACTCCGTCCACCGCGTAATTCTGCACAATCTCGCGCACGCCCGCCACCACCAGCTGCTGCACCGCCGCTTCGTGCGGCATATAGTAGAGGGTGTCCTGATAGGTAAAAATCTTGTCCACCCGGGCGCGTGTTTTATCCTTGCCCACGCGATAGGGATTGACCCACGCGTGCAGCTTCAAACCGTTTTTGTGCGCCGCCTGCACCGCCCGCTGCAAGGGGTCGAACCCCGCCACCAGCAGCGATTTGACCGATGTTGCCGCCGGATATTGCTGCGAAGCGTAGTACGCGTCGCTGTTGCCCCGCACATGAAAAAACACGGTGTTCAGTCCATAAGAGGCGCAGGTCTGCATCAGTTCATCCAGCGCCGCTCCCGCCGCCGCGGCGGTTTTGCCGTTCAGCAGCGCGTCGATCTCGTAATACGAGAGCCACACCCCGCGCATTTCCGTTGTGCGGGTGGTGGAGGGAGCGGCAGTAGTCGCAGCACGCGTGGTCGTGCGCGCCACGCGGGAAGTCGTTGTCTCCGCCGAAGCGGTTCCGGCGGAGACCGCTGTGGTCAGCGCCGTGGTCGCGGAAAGGGATGCGGTCGGCTGCTTAGAAGCAGCAACTGACGCAGCGGTGCCGGTGGACACCACCGAAACCGGGCGAGTGTCCGCCCGACAGCCGCATAGCAGCGCCAGCACCAACGCCAGCGCCAAGCAGCACCGTTTCAATCGCGTCCCCTCCCCTTTTTTCAGTTGACAAAGGCACCCCTTGTCCGGTAGTATACGATATGATGCAGATAGATATATCATACCTGAAAAAGGAGAATTTGTCCATGCCATCCACCGAATTTTGTGCGGCACTCTGTCCGTATATCGCCGGTTATCTCGGAATCATCAGCTTGGTAGCGGTTATCCTCACCGTCACCGACAAATACAAAGCGCGGCACCATCGCTGGCGGATCCCCGAAGCGGCATTGTTTTGGGTGGCGGCACTGGGCGGCTGCGCCGCCATGTATGTAACCATGCGGCTGATCCACCACAAAACGCGCCACCGTCGATTTATGTGGGGCTTGCCCGCCATTTTGCTTCTGCAGATTGCAGTGGCAGCGTATCTTTTCTACCGCTTAGGATGATGTAAAGCCGCGTTCTCGGTCGAGAGCGCGGCTTTTTTATGCGTTCTTTTCTGTTTTTCTTGTGATCGCGGCGGCGAGCAGCACCACACGCTCGGCACCGTATAGCTTCAACACCTTGGCGCATTCGCCGGCGGTGGCGCCGGTGGTCATCAGATCATCGATCAGCAGCAGTCGTTTGCCTGCCGGCGCCATGTCCGGTGCGGCATCGAATACCCCCAGCACATTGCCGCTGCGTTGTTCGGCAGACAGCTGCTTTTGCGGGCGGGTTCGCTGCACCTTGCGCAGCGCCGCCCACAGCGGCACCGCCAGTCCCTCTGCCACCTCGGCAGCCAGCATCCGGCTTTGGTTGAATCCACGCTGTTGCTCGTCCTTCCGCGTCATCGGCACATACACCACCGCGTCCGGCAGCGGCTCGCCGCTGCGCAAAAATGCGCGGATCATGCGCGCCGCCAGCTCGCGCACCACATAGGGGCGCTCCCGCTGCTTCATCCGCAAAATCGCGTGGCGGGCGGGACCTTCGTAATATAACGGGGCGATGCAGCGGTCATACGGGTGACGATGATGCTCACAGGTGCAGTCGCGCCGTGCACAGCCGCAAAGCGGGCAGGTTTCGCCCTCCACCACCGGCAGCTTCACAGCACACTCCGGGCACATCCGCTCCGGGTGCGGCACCACCGCGCCGCAGTAGGCGCAGCGATCCGGAAAAAAGGCAGACAGCAGCGCCCCGGTAAGATCGCGGCCGGTCACAGTCCCGACTCCCGCCACATGGTAATAAAGCTCTGCAGCCCGCTGTATCGCAGCGTTTTGCGGTCGTTGCGCACCATCTCCTCCACCGTGTCGCGGCTGCCCACGATAATCAGCAGCTTGCGCGCGCGGGTGACCGCCGTGTACAGCAGATTGCGGTAACACAGCAGCTTTTGCTGATGGAACAGCGGCAGCACCACCGCGTCAAATTCGCTGCCCTGGCTTTTGTGAATGGTGGCGGCATAGCTCAGCTGCAGATCCTGCGCGTCCTGCCGCGTGTACAGCGCCACCCGGTCGTCATACCGCACCGACAGCGTGTCGCCGTGCGGGTCGATGCGCTCCAAAATGCCGATGTCGCCGTTGAACACGCCGGTGCCACCGTCGCCGTTATCTTTGGTCCACACAATGTCGTAGTTGTTGCGCACATGCATCACCTTGTCGCCCACCCGCAGCAGGGTGCCTTCGATCTCCACCGTGCGCCGGTCGGCGGCGGGCGGGTTGAGCTGTTCCTGCAACCGGCGGTTGAGTGCCACGGTGCCGAGCTCGCCCTGTCGGCCGGGGCACAGCACCTGTATCCCTTGGAACGCGGACAGCTGATAGCTGGCGGGCAACCGGCGGGCGCACAGATCCACCACCGTTTGCGCCACCTGCTCGCTGTCGGGGCGCGCCAAGAAAAAGAAATCGCCGGTGCGCCCCGTTAGATCCGGCATCTCGCCCGCCACAATACGGTGGGCGTTGGTAACAATGCGGCTTTCCATCGCCTGGCGGAAAATTTCGGTCAGCTGCACCACCGGCAGTGCTCCGCTGGCGATCACATCGTGCAGCACACAACCGGGGCCGACCGCCGGCAGCTGGTCGGTATCGCCCACCATGATCAGGCGGCAATTCGCTTTCAGCGCCCGCAGCACCCCTTCCATCAGCGTGATGTCCACCATCGACATTTCGTCCAGCACCAACGCGTCAATGTCCAGCGGGTTTTGCTCGTTGCGGGCAAACTGGGCGGTGTCGTCCTCCGTCCACTGCACCTCCAGCAGCCGGTGAATGGTTTTTCCCTCGCTGCCGGTCAGCTCGGACAGCCGCTTGGCGGCGCGCCCGGTGGGTGCCGCCACCGCCACCGTTTCGCCCATCTCCTCCAGCAGCGTGATGATGGCTTTCAGCGTGGTGGTTTTGCCGGTGCCGGGACCGCCGGTCAGCACCAGTGTGCCGCGATCCAGCGCCTGGCGGATCGCCTCTTTTTGCTGGTCGGCATAGGCAATGCCGTTTTGCTGTTCCATCGCCGCCAGCCGTTTTTCCAAAAAGTCCGCGGGCATACCATCGCAATGGGGCGTTTGGATCAGCCGCAGCGCCACATAGGTTTCGGCGTTGTACATGGACGGCAAAAACGCGAACGCGCGCCCGTCGATATCCCGCAGCTTGAGCGCGAGCGCCATGCCCATATCCTCCAGCACCGGCTGCACCGCTTCGGAAGGCAGCCCCAACAATCCCGCCGCCGTGGGGATCAGTTTGTCCACCGGCAGGCAGGTGTGACCGTTGCCCAAATTGTGCCGCAGCACATACAGCAGCCCCGCTTCCACCCGGCGGGAATCGTCCGCCGGGCGCTCCATCTGTGCGGCGATCTGGTCGGCGCGTTCAAACCCGATGTACAGTCCGTTGCCGCACAGCTGATAGGGGTTTTGCTTGACCCGTTCGATGGTTTGGGTGCCCCATTTTTTGAAACAGCGAATCGCTTCGTTGGGGGTGATGCCATATTCGCCCAGCGCCAGCATCACCTCGCGCAGCCCAAATTGGGCGGTGAATTCCTCACCGATCTTGCGGGCGCGTTCTTTGGAGATGCCCTTGATCTCCGCCAGCCGTTCCGGCTCCTCTTCCAGCACCCGCAGCGCATCCTCGCCGAAGCGTTCCAGAATGTTCACCGCGGTGGATTGGCGAATCCCCTTGACCGCGCCGGAAGATAAATACCGCAGCACCGCCTCCGCGCCGGTGGGCAGCTCGTGTTCGCATTCTTCGGCACAAAATTGCACCCCAAAGCTCTTGTGCTCGCCCCAATGCCCGCGCAGCCGCAAAAACTCGCCCGCATACGCCGCCGGCAGAATGCCCACCACCTTGTGCAGCTCGCCTTCGGCGGACAGATCCAGCACCGTCCAGCCGTTTTGCTCGTTGCGGAACACAATGTGTTCCACCGTGCCCTGCAATTCCTCCAGTGCCACGGGGCATTCCTCCTTTGTCGTCAAAATAGCAAGGGGCATAATCGCCCGCATCGTATACGAGCCATTATACCCCTTTTTCTCAGATTTGAAAAGCCCCGGCGCTGCGGCAAAATTCCACCCCCGGCAAGCGGGCGCAAACCGCGCGCGCCAGATCGCGGGTGGGTTCGTCCATGCCGGCATCCAGCAGCAGCACACGCCCCGCTCCGCCGCCGGTCACCCAGCGTTGCCGCGCCAACGCGCCGCGCACCGTGTGTTCCACATCCTCGCAGTGTCCCGACACCGGCAAAATCAGCACCGCCGGCTGGGGGCGGCGCGGTCGCCACATCCACAGCATCAGTCTGCCGACCCCTTGTGTCAGTCCGTACAGCGCCAGCAGCAATACCACCGCCAGCCACACATATTCGCCCATCCGGCTCAGCCCCTTTTTTGCAGTTTCTACTGCATTGTATGCCCCGCGGGGGCAAGGGGTGTCGATGGCGAGCGTTTATAAGGCAAAAGCGGGATCAATAGCCCAGCTCTTCGCCCACCAGGATCACCTTGATGCGTCCGGCCTCACGCTGGTGCGCCTGCACCAGATAGGTGCAGCAAATGCGTCCCGGGCTGTGGCAGCCGTCGGTCATCCCGCCCGACAGCCCTTGGCAGGTGCCCTTGTGCGCACAATAGGTGTCGCAGGACAGCCGCTCGGCGTTTTCCGGCGCAGCGATCTGCTTGACCCGCTGCTGCGCCGCCTGCAGATCCGGCACGATCTTGTTGCAGCCCGCCACCACGATCACCGACCGCGGTCCAAACGCCAGCATCGCCACCCGGTTGGAGTTGCCATCCACATTGTACAACTCGCCGTTCAGCGTGATCGCGTTGGCGGAACATAGCAGCGCATCCGAGCCAAAGCCGTCGATATACACCTGCCGCACCTGCTCCGGTGTCAGCCCGGGAGCGGCGCGATCCAAGAAATGATACCGTCCGCTGCGCAGCAGCTCCATCACGCCGCACTGCTCCAGCGTCATGGAACCGCCCACCGTCACGGTGTCACCGTCGTGCATCAGCTCCGCCACCTTGGCGGGCACCTCCTGCCGGGTGGGCACATAGTAGCCCTGCATCCGGTTGCGTTCCAGCGCGGCGATCACGGTTTGAATTTGCTTTTCCATCACCGCTTTTTGGTTTGCATCCATACAAATGACCTCCTTTGAATACTAGCAACACAGCCGCCAGCGCCAAGGCGCCGACGGCTGCTTTTTGTTTTATCAGAAGAACAACAGCGGATCCATGATCCGTCCGTTGTAAAGCACCTCAAAATGCAGGTGCGGACCGTCGCTGGCACCGGTGTTGCCGATCAGCCCCAGCGTTTCACCCGCCTGGACCTTCTGCCCCACCGACACAGACAACGCGTTGCAGTGCGCATACACGGTGACATATCCGTTGCCGTGGTCCACGCGCACCATATTGCCGTAGCCGCCGTTCCAACCGCTGCTGGCTTCGATGACCGTTCCGGCCGCCGCCGCCACAAAGGGTTGGTTGTTCACCGTCACCGGACCGTTGCAAATATCCAGTCCGTCGTGCCGTCCCTGGCTGCTGCCGCTGGACGATACGCCGCGGGCGACGTTATAACAAATCGGCACCGGCCATGTCAGCATCCCCTTGTTTTGGCTGGGAATGGACGAAATCTTTTTGGTGCCTTTGGTGATGACCTTGGTCACCGCTTTTTTGGTAACGGTCTCCTTGGTCACCTCGCGGGACACTTCCTCGCCGTTGATCAGGCACACCTTGGCGGTCACTTTCTTTTTGCCGGTGGTGCCGCCGGTCACCTTTTGCTGTCCTTCAAACAGCTTTGCCGACTGCTTGGTCACGGTTTTATACGCGATGGATTTTTCGTAGGTTTCCTCGCGCACCACCTGCACCTGAATCCGCGGTTTCTGATAGGAAACCTGCAGCGTATCGCCGGTTTTCAGCTTTTCGACATCGGCGTTTTCCGCTTTCAGCTCTTTTTCGGTGGTGTCGTAGCGCTTGGCGATGGATTTCCAGGTATCACCCTTTTTGACCGTGCAGGTCGTCTGAACGGTTTTGTCCTCCAGCAGGTAGGCGGTCATATCCGCTGCACTGCGCAGTGCATCCACCGGATACAACGCTTCCCGCAGCTCCACATCCTGCACAAAGGAGGCTTCGTCCTTGTCGCCGGCGTACCGGGATTTCACTTCTTCCAGCGCCTGTTCCAACCCCTCGCGGGAGGAAACCGCTCCCTGGAATTCGCCGTCGATATACAAACCCACCATTTCCGCCACCGCGTCGCTGGACATCCGCAACAGCTTGTTGCACAAATCCGCTTCGCTCAGCACCGCCTGTTCGTCCGCAATCGCGATGGACAGGCGCGGGGTTTGCTGCATTTGATAGGTGCTGTCGGCGCTGACGCGTTCCTCCGCCATGGTGGCGGCGGCGTCCAGCACCGATTCGTCCTGAATGTAGCCGACCTGCTGGCCGTCCACTTCCAGCGCCAGGGCAAAATGTTGATTGCCCCAATATTGCAGCGTGACCACCAGGGCCACCGCCGCCGCGGCAGGAGCCGCCATGTTCAGCGCGTGTATCAGCGCCCGGCGATGGCGGCGCGCCGCCAAGAACGGCAGCAACAGCGCCTGCCCGATCCCTTTGATCGGGTGATCCCGCCACGCGTCACGCACACGGCGGGCAGCCAGCGGGAATCCGGCCGCCACGCGTTTGGCTTCGGCGGCAACCGCGCGGCAATGCCGCAGCAAAATCACATCCGCCGCTTTGTATACAATTTTTTCGACCGGTCGGAACCAGCGTTTGATCCGGCGCTTGCTGCGCTTAAACAAGCGGATGGTCCGCATACCGGTGATATAACAGCCCCGGTAGCACATGGTGCCGATGCGGGGTCGCCATTCCTTGATCGTCTTGTGCGAAACAGCCCGAACCGGGCTGCTACTGTGTGGGATGTCCTTCCCCTGTTGCGACACGGCGATCACCGTCCTTTCTTCACTTGTAAAAGGTTACACGTTTGTAACAAAGTATGCGTCCATTATAGTCCCAAATGACAAAAATGCAACCCTTTGCGTGAAAAACCTACGGCGGTGCCAAAATTCACAAGTCAATTTTAGCAAAAACAGAAAAATTCACCGAGCCATTGCGGCATAATCCAGCTGGTTTTCTTGCCATTGTTCCAACACTTTTTTCATGGCGGCGGCGTCTTTTTTGGCGGTTTCCAAGTCGTGCTCCTTATAATTGCCACATTCCGCCGGGGTGGTGCCGGGAATCTCGCCGGTGTAATCGGCAATAAACGCGAGCGCCTGTTGCACCAGCGCGATCACCTGCTGCGGCGGGATATGGCGCACCAGAAAATAGAAGCCGGTGCGGCACCCCATCGGTCCGAAATAGATCACTTCGTCCTTTTGCGGGCTGTTGCGCACATAGGTGGCAAACAAGTGCTCGATGGTGTGCATAGATGGGGTGGACAAAAAGGGCGGGGTGTTGGGACGGATAAACCGCAGATCGTAGGTGGTGATGTCGCCATCCACCCGCGAAATGTACAGCCCCGGATGCAGGGTATTGTGGTCGATCTGAAAGCTCTTGATGCGTTGCATTATATTACCACTCCTTGTTTTCGTATACGCCGCGCCGGTTGCTGGCAAAGCCCCGGTCGCCGGTGATATCCGGCAGCGGTGCATCGGTATCCAGCGCGTCCAACAGCGCCGCGATCATGGCGGTCGCCTCTTGCGCCGCCTGTTCAAACAACTCGTAAAAATCGGCGGTGGAGGTTTGCTCCGGCTCCGCCGGGTTGTGCCACTGTCGATGCGCGGCGTTGGCGTAATCCCAATCGTCCGCTTGCAGCGGGCGCAGCAGCGAGGTGCCCAGCGGTCCTTTCCCCAGCAGCGCCTCCGCCCCGCGTAGCGCGAAGCACCGCGCGCCATGGCGGTCGGTCATCCAGAACATCGCTTCCCGCATATCGCCCGGTGCCTGCGCGATCTGCTCCGCCGTCACATCGGGGCGGTGCAGCAAATCGCGGTAGATCGGCTGGTACAGCTGCCCCATCGCGAGGTAGCGCCCGCCTCGATCCGGCGGTATCAACGCTGTCAGACGGAAATCCGCGATGCGGCGTCCGGTCTGGCGCTGCAGTATCAGGGTATCCAGCGCGCTTTCGATGCGAAAATGGTACTGGCTGTCGGTTTTAGCGTAGCCGGGCTGCTGCCGCCGCAACTGTTGCTGCCAGTACAGCACAAAGGGATGGGCGGTGCGATCCAGCGCGTAATGACACAAAAAGCCTTGCAGATACCCTTTGGCATAGGCGGCGTTTTGAGCGTGCCGTGCGCTGTCGGCGAATGCCTGCAGCAGCCGTTGCGGGCTGCCGTGGTGCATATCCAGCCCTGCCTGAAATCCCCGCTTGCCGGGTTGCCACGGGAACGCGCGGTGAAAAAAGAACACGTCCGGTCCTTGGGCGCCGATCAGCGCCAGATCATGGTCGTATAGCGGAATTTGTCGCTGCTGACACAGCGTTTCCACCCGCTGCATCAACAGCGCGTGCGCAATACACGCAGGCATAGGCTCCTCCCCTTTTATACTATATTATATAGAAGCCGGCGTATCCGCCAGCAGCCGCTGCACCTGCTGCTCCCCCTCGGGGATGGTCGTCACCAGCGCTGCCATATCCTCCGGCAGCGGCGCAGACAGCGACAGCGCCTCACCGGTGAGCGGATGGGTGAACGCCATACGATAGCAGTGCAGTCCGTGGCGGGGCAGCACCGTTTCATCGGTGCCGTACATCGTGTCGCCCGCCAGTGGATACCCCAGCCACGCCATATGCACCCGAATTTGGTGGGTGCGGCCGGTTTCCAGCCACAGCCGCACCAGCGTCACGCTGCCGTTGCTTGCCAGCGCCTCATAATGGGTGATGCTGGGCTTGCCGCCCTCCCCCACTTCGCGGGTGATGCAGCAGCCGTCCTTGACGCGGATGGGCTGGTCAATGCAGCCCGCTCCTTGCAGGTTGCCCAGCACCAGCGCGAGATATTCTTTATGCACCTTGCCCGCCAGCGCATAGGTTGCGTGGGCGTTTTTGCCCACCAGCAACAGCCCGCTGGTGTTGCGATCCAGCCGGTTGACCGGTCGGAACGAGTGCTCCTCGCCCCGGCGGCGATAATAGCCGACCACCGCGTTGGCGAGTGTCGGATCCGGCAACCCCGCCGACGGATGCACCGCCAGATAGGGCGGCTTGTTGACCACCAGCAGGTTGTCATCCTCCCACACCACCGCCAGCGGCATATCCACCGCGTCAATGCGCACCGTATCCTCCGGCATACGCAGTCGCACGGTTTGCCCCGCTTTGATCCGGTCGATGGTGCGCACCGGCACACCGTCCAGCGTGATGCCCCGTTCCACCCGTTTCAGCTTGACCACCATGCGCCACGACAGCCCGCAGTCCCGCCGCAGAAAATTCTGCATCGTGTCGCCGTCAAACGCCGGCGGAACGGTATAGCACAGCTCTGCCATTGCGTATCTCCTTTTGAGATGATGTACAAAAAAATCTTCGGGGCAACATAAGCCCCGAAGATTTTTGTTGCCATGTTGGTTATTCGACCTCGACCACCCAGCCGAAGGTATCCGGCAGGCGACCGGTCTGAATACCGGTCAGGTTGTCGTACAGCTTGTGCGCCACCGGACCGATCTCGCCGTTGTTGATGATGATGTGGTTATCGTCCACCTTCAGCTCGCCGATCGGCGAAATAACCGCGGCGGTACCGGTACCGAACGCTTCCTCCAAACGGCCGTCCGCAGCCGCCTGCTCCACTTCCGCCAGCGGCAGCACCCGCTCGGTAACGGTGTAGCCCCACGATTTCAGCAGCTCGATGCAGGACATACGGGTGATACCGCCCAAAATGCTGCCTTTCAGCGCCGGGGTCACGATCTCGCCGTCAATTTTGAAGAACACGTTCATGGTGCCGACTTCTTCGATATTTTTGCGCTCCACGCCGTCCAGCCACAGCACCTGGGTGTAGCCCTGCGCCGCCGCTTCGTCCTGCGCTTTCAGCGAGGCCGCGTAGTTACCGCCGGTTTTGGCAAAGCCCATGCCGCCCTTAACGGCGCGGACATAGTTGCGCTCAACATAAATCTTCACCGGATCAATGCCTTCGGGATAGTACGGACCCACCGGCGACAGGATCACGATAAACAGCAGATGCTCCGCCGGATGCACGCCCACATGCGGGTCCACCGCAATGATGAAGGGGCGGATGTACAACGCGTTGCCGTCGCCGTCCGGAATCCAGTCTTTATCGATCGAAACCAGCTTTTTGATAGCTTCCACACAAAACGCTTCGTCGATCGCGGGAATGCACAACCGCTCGTTGGACAAATTCATGCGCGCCATGTTTTTGTCCGGGCGGAACAGCACCACTTTTTTGTCGGGAGTGTGATAGGCTTTCATGCCCTCGAACACTTCCTGCCCATAGTGCAGGCACATCGCCGCAGGCGACAGCTCCAGCGGGCCATAGGGGACGATGCGGGCATCGTGCCAGCCCTGCCCCTTATCATAATTCATCAGGAACATGTGGTCGGTAAAAATGTTACCAAAGCCCAGCTTGCTGCTATCCGCCGGCTTGGTTTTCGGAGTTTTGGTCAACTCAACGCGAATTTCCTGCATAATATGCACTTCCCTGTTTCAGAATATGCTACCATTATAGACCTGTACGCCGCCAATTTCAAGGGGGTTCTTCAACTTTCCTGCAAGCCTTTGATGCGCGCCCTGCGCCACACGCCGGTCATCAGATAACCAATCGAGATCAAAAGTCCCACTGTGGTAGCGGCGGGAGCGGCATAGCCCACGCCGCTCAGCCCCATGCCCAGCACCTTGCCCATGATATACGCCGCCGGAATCCGCACCAGCAGCGAGCTGATGCAGCCGTTGGTCAGGGTGAACAGCGTATGCCCCACCCCGATCGCCAGACCGTTGATGCAGAACAGCACGCTGGTCAGCAGATAATCCCAGCTGATACACCGCAGATACACCGCGCTGTCGTGGATACACTGGGTGCGCAGCGCCGCGGTCATCACCCCATCCTCGGTGTTGCCGAGGAACACCTCCACGATCGCCTCCGGAAACAGCTGCACCACCACAAACACGATCAGCGACAGCGCAAACGAGATGCCGATGGCGGTGAACATGGTGCGCTGGGCGCGTTCCGGCTTGCCCGCACCGACATTTTGCCCCGCCATGGAGGACACCGACGCCTGCATCGCCATCGACGGCAAAATTGCAATGCTGTTCACCTTGCCCGCAATAGACAGCGCGTTGGAGCCGATCAGCCCCGCAATGCCGTTGGCGATGCTGGTTAGGAACATAAAGGACAGCGACACCAGCGTGCCTTGCAGCGAAGCGGGCAAGCCAATGCCCAGCAGCTGCTTCACCAGATCCTTATGCATCTTAAAGCTCTTCCATTTGAAATCAAACACAAAGCTGGATCGCCGCAAAAAGATCACCGACACGATAAAGCTGATCGCCTGCGCGGTGATGGTGGCGATCGCAGCGCCCGCGGCACCCATATTCAGCGGCGGCGCCACCAGCACAATGTCCAGCACCACATTGATAATCGCCGCGATCAGCACAAAAATCAGCGGGTGGCGGGAATCGCCCATACCACGCAGCACCGCACTGACACCGTTGTAGCCGAACACAAAAATGGTGCCCGCCATACAGATGTTGAGATACCGCTCGGCTTCGGCATAGGATTCCGCCGGTGTGGACAATGCGTTCAGCACCGGCTTGCACAACAGCAGCATCACCACCGTCATCACCACGCCCGCGATCGCATACAGGCTGAACATGGTGCCGATGGTGCGCTTGACCTGCTCCTGCCGTCCCGCGCCGATAAACTGGGCGATCATCACGGTGCCGCCCACCGCCAGACCGCTGATGAGGTTGATGACCAAAATGGTGATCTGGCCGCCGATACCGACCGCCGAGGTACCCACCATACCGCAAAACTGACCCACGATCAGCATATCCGCCATGTTATACAACGCCTGCAGCAGATTGGATGCCAAAAACGGCAGCGAAAACAGCACCAGCTGCTTGGCAACGCTGCCCTTTGTCAAATCCTTTTGAAATTGGCTCACGAAGGTTCCTCCCTTTCTCGTTCCCTTTTCCCGAAAAAAAGGAGCGGTGCCAAAGCACCGCATCTTTCTCTTATATTTATGTATATAAGGATACCATGTTTTGCTGCTTTGTCAACCCCGAACCCCGCCTCTTGCAAAAAACGGTTGCAATTTTGTCCAAATCGGTTACAATAGAGGATATATATGACTATCAACGAGGAGGATTCGGCATGGAAAAAGAAAAGTTTTATCTGACCACCGCCATTGCGTACACATCCCGCAAGCCGCACATTGGCAACACCTACGATGTGGTGCTGGCCGATATGATCGCGCGGTACAAACGCATGATGGGGTTTGATGTATATTTTTTGACCGGATCGGATGAACACGGACAAAAGATCGAAGAGATCGCCAAAGAGCAGGGCATCAGCCCCAAAGAGTATGTGGATCAGATCTCGACCCAGATCAAAGAAGTATGGGATTGCCTGAATGTGACCTACGACCGCTTTATCCGCACCACCGACGCTGACCACGAGGCGGCGGTGCAGGCAATTTTCAAAAAGCTGTACGATCAGGGCGATATTTACAAGGGCGAATACAGCGGCAAGTACTGCGTGCCGTGCGAATCGTTCTTCACCACCTCGCAGCTGAAGGACGGCAAATGCCCCGACTGCGGCCGCGATGTGGTGGACGCCAAGGAGGAAGCATATTTCCTGCGGCTGAGCAAATATCAGGATCGGCTGATGAAGTATTATGAGGAGAACCCGAACTTCTTCCTGCCGGATTCCCGCCGTCACGAGATGATCAACAACTTCTTGAAACCCGGACTGTCGGATCTGTGCGTGTCCCGCACCTCCTTCAAATGGGGGATTCCGGTCACCTTTGATGACAAGCATGTGATCTATGTATGGATCGACGCGTTGTCCAACTACATCACCGGCATCGGGTATCATCCCGACGGGTCGTCGGACAAATACAAGCACTACTGGCCGGCGGATCTGCATGTGATCGGTAAGGACATTGTGCGGTTCCACAGCATTTACTGGCCCATCATGCTGATGGCGCTGGGCGAGCCGCTGCCCAAGCAGATCCTTGGTCACCCGTGGCTGCTGTCCGGTGAGGACAAGATGAGCAAATCGCGCGGCAATGTGCTGTATGCGGACGATCTGGTCAAACGGTTCGGCACCGATGCGGTGCGGTACTATCTGCTGTCCCAGATGCCGTTTGCGCAGGATGGCACCATCACTCACGAGAGCTTTATCACCACCTACAACGCCGACCTCGCCAACACGCTGGGCAATCTGGTCAACCGCACGGTGGCGATGGCGGGCAAATATTTTGACGGCAAGGTTTCCCGCCCGACCGGCGACACCGACCCGGTGGACGCGGAGCTGTTGCAGGTGGTCGCCGACACGCTGGCGCAATATCCAGTGCTGATGGACGGCTATCGCAACGCGGACGCGCTGGCGATGATTATGAATCTCGCCAAACGCTGCAACAAATACATTGACGAAACCGCACCGTGGGTGCTGGCAAAGGACGAAGCGACCAAACCGCGGCTGGAAGCGGTGCTGTACCATCTGTTGGACAGCATCCGGCTGCTGAGCATTCTGCTGACGCCTTTCCTGCCCGAAACGGCAGAAAAAATACAGCAGCAACTGCAGATCGGTGCCGAGCTGACCGATGCGGATGCGCTGGCTGCCGACAAGGCGGACACCTATGCGGTGGGCACGCCGGTGCCGCTGTTTGCGCGCATTGATACGGAAAAAGCACTGGCGGAGATCGCCGCCGAGCAGCAGGCGCTTCAGGCGGAGGCCGCCAAAGCGGCGCCGGAAAACGTGGCGTTTTTGTCCGAGATCACGATCGACGATTTTGCCAAAATTGATCTGCAGGTGGCGAAGATCACCGCGTGCGAAAAGGTGAAAAAATCCAAAAAGCTGCTGAAGCTGACGCTGGATGACGGCAGCGGCACCCCGCGCACCGTCTGCTCCGGCATTGCGCTGTGGTACACGCCGGACGATCTGATTGGCAAGCAGATCGTGGTGGTGGCAAACCTGAAGCCCGCCAAGCTGTGCGGGGTGGAAAGCCAGGGCATGATTCTCGCGGCGGACGACGGCGATGCCGCCAAAGTGCTGTTTGTGGACGGCGTGGCGCCCGGCAGCCGGGTGCACTGACATGGCGATGATTTTCGATTCCCACGCGCATTACGACGATTCCGCGTTTGACGAAGATCGGGACGCGTTGCTGCGCTCTTTCCCCGCCCGTGGGGTGGAGGGTGTCATCAACTGTGCGGTGAACGCCGCCAGCGCGCGGCAAAGTATGCAGCTGGCGGAAACCTATCCGCATGTGTGGTGCGCGGTGGGCATCCATCCGGAGGAGGCGGCATCCGCCACGCCGGAGGAGCTGGAGGCGTGTCTGGCGCTGGCGGCGCACCCCAAAGCGGTCGCCATCGGCGAGATCGGGCTGGATTATCATTACGAGGACGCGTGCCCGCGCGACCGCCAGCAATACTGGTTCGAGCAGCAGCTGGACGCGGCGGTGCGGCTGGATCTGCCGGTGATCGTACACGACCGCGAGGCGCACGAGGACACGCTGAACCGGCTGACGAAATTCCGCCCGCGCGGCGTGGTGCACTGCTTTTCCGGCAGTGTGGAGATGGCACGGCAGGTGATCCGATTGGGATTGTACATCGGCATCGGCGGCGTGGTCACCTTCAAAAACGCCCGCAAGCTGGTGGAGGTGGCGGCAGAGATCCCTCTGGATCGGCTGCTGCTGGAAACCGATGCGCCGTACATGGCACCGGTGCCGCATCGCGGCAAGCGGTGCGATTCCACCTTGATCGCGGATACCGCCCGCGTGATCGCAGACATTCGCGATATCCCGGTGGAGCAGCTGCTGGCGCAAAATCGGCAAAACATCACCGACCTGTTCGGGATCGCATAAAAAGGACGCAAAAAAGCCTTCGGAGGAACATCCCTCCGAAGGCTTTTGTTATGTTTTGGTTTATTCCGCCAGCAGAACCGCTTGCAGCTGTTCCACACTGGAGGCGATCGCGATGGCTCCCGCCTGTTCCAGCTCGGCGCGGCTGCCGTAGCCATACAGCACCCCCACCGTGGACAAGCCCGCTTCGCGCGCACCCAGCACATCGTATTCCCGATCTCCCACCATCACCGCGCGGGACGCATCGGCAACGCCGGCGCTTTCCAGCGCGTAGGCGACCACATCCGCCTTGCGAGTGCGGGTTTCGTCCATATTTGCACCGGCAATATAGGTGAAATACGACGCCAGCGAAAAATGCTCCAGAATCCGGCGGGCAAACACCTCCGGCTTGGAGGTCGCCAGCACCAGCCGTTTTCCGGCGGCGGTCAGCGCCGCCAGCATTTCCGGCACGCCGGGATACACCGTGTTTTCAAACAGACCGGTCGTTTCAAAATATTCCCGAAACCAACCGACCGCCTGTGCTGCCTGTTCGTCTGAAAAGCCGTAGTACCGCCGGAACGAATCCAACAGCGGCGGTCCGATAAACGGATACAGGGTGGTGCGATCGGTCACCTCGATGCCGAAATGGCGCAGCGCGTGCGCCACCGAGCGGGTGATTCCCTCGCCCGGATCGGTCAGGGTGCCGTCCAAATCGAACAAAATATATGCGTACCCCGCCATCGTGTCCTCCTTACAGCTCGTCCTCGACCGGCGGATTATCCTCCCGGTTCAGGCTCATTTCCAGCCATTGCTGGCGGGTGAGCAGCACCTCACGCGGCTTGCTGCCCATGGCGGGACCGACGATCCCCTTTTGCTCCATCATATCCATGATGCGACCGGCACGGGCGTAGCC
This sequence comes from uncultured Oscillospiraceae bacterium, assembly GCA_900547105.1. Lineage (GTDB taxonomy): Bacteria > Bacillota > Clostridia > Oscillospirales > Acutalibacteraceae > UMGS1474. Next base: position 63,119 of record URFL01000002.1, read on the forward strand.
CAACCGCAGCTTGCGCTGCAGCATCGATGTGGAGATACTGCCGCTTTCCACCGCCACTTGAATGGCTTGGGGCAGCATATCGTCCTCCGGTTCGTCGTCGCCGCCCGCCGCAGCCACCTTGGTCGCCTGTTTGCCGGCAGCCTCCGCCTGGCGGTTGATCTCCTGGATAATGCCCTCATCGTATTCCTGCTCTTCGCCGTCGGATTTGAGATATTGCACCACCGCGGCGACTTCGCTTTCATCCACATAGCAGCCCTGGATACGCATCGGTTTGGAAATGCCGACCGGCGCAAACAGCATATCGCCCTTGCCCAGCAGCTTTTCAGCACCGCCGGTATCCAAAATGGTGCGCGAATCCACCGCCGACGCCACCGTCAGCGCCAATCGCGAGGGAATGTTCGCCTTGATAAGGCCGGTGATAACATCCACCGAGGGGCGCTGGGTCGCGATAACCAGATGCATACCGGCGGCACGCGCCATCTGCGCCAACCGCACGATCGCGTCCTCCACCTCGTTGGCGGCGCTCATCATCAGGTCGGACAGCTCGTCGATCACGATCAAAATCAGCGGCAGCGGATGCATGGTTTCGTTCTGCCGCGCCAGGGCGTTGTACGATTTGATGTCGCGCACATTGTTTTCGGCGAACATCTGGTAGCGTTTCAGCATTTCGGTGACCGCCCACCCCAGCGCACCCGCCGCTTTGCGCGGATCGGTCACGACCGGTACCAGCAGATGCGGAATCCCGTTGTAAATGCCGAATTCCACCTGTTTTGGGTCGATCAGCAGCATCCGCACCTCATCCGGCGAGGATTTGTACAGCACACTTTGGATCATCGAGTTGGTACACACCGATTTACCCGAACCGGTGGTACCCGCGATCAGCAGGTGGGGCATTTTGGTCAGATCGGCAAACACGGGACGCCCCGCGATGTCGCGTCCCAGCGCCACCGTCAGGCGGCTTTGCGCCTGCGAAAAGGCGGGGGTATCCAGCAGCTCGCGCAGACACACCGACTGGGAAATGCGGTTGGGCACCTCGATGCCCACCGCCGCTTTGTTAGGAATGGGCGCTTCAATCCGCACGCCGGTGGTTGCCAGCCGCAGCGCAATGTCGTCTGCCAGCCCGGTGATGCGGCTGATCTTCACGCCCGCGCTGGGCTGCAGCTCATACCGCGTGACCGACGGTCCGCGGGACACCCCCAGCATCTTGGTGCTGACACCGAATTCCTGCAGGGTGTTCACCAGCAGCGCCGCGGTTTGCTGCTCCTCCTCGCCCGCTTTGGTCGCGTCAAAGGGCGGCGCTTCCGCCAGCAGAGACAGCGGCGGATAGCGATAGCTGTTGACCACCGTTTGCTCGGCAGCAGCGGTCAAGGTATCCGACAGCTCCTGTTTTTCCTCCGGTGCGAGCGGCTGTTCCGGCACCGGAGGGGCCGAAGCCGTATCCTCGGGAGGCACATAACCGTCCAGCGGCATATCGTAAGGCGACCGATCGCCCTCGCGAATATCCTTGGCGGCTTTTTCAAATTCCTGGAACGCTTCGGACGGAGCGGGCGGTTCCGGCTCCGGCTCATGACCGGGCTGGTAGCCCTCGCCCAAATCCACATCCACCGCGCTCTTTTTCCGGCGGCGGGGCGGCGAGGCGGGTGCCTCCGCCGCCGGCTGCTCCTGCTCGTCCAGCTCTTCGTCATAATCAATCGCGTCGCGAATGGAGGCGCGGGTCTTTTCCACCGGCTTCCACAGCGCGTGGAACAGCTTGATGATGCTGGTGCCGGTCATCAGCATCACCGCAACAAACGCCAGCAGACAAATGATGATCTTGGCACCGATGTCGGTGAAGCAATATTCAAACGGATAGCCAAGCACCGCGCCGAAAAAGCCGCCGTTTTTCATCTCGCGCCCTGTCAGATAGGCGCTGCCCAGCGCTTGCCAATAGTCACCGGTTACATCGGTGACAAACACCTGGATCGCCGAGCACAGCGCCAACAGCACCAGCCCGCCCTGCCACAGCTTGCGCGCCAAAAAGCCGTTCGGTTTTTCCTGTGCCGCCAGCACCGCTATGTACACCATCAGCGGCGGCAGGGTGAACGCGCACACGCCGAACAGCCCCAGCAGCAGCTGGCGCATCAGCTTCCAAACATGGTCGCCGGAAATCAGCAGCAGGCACAGCACCAGCACCGCGCCCGCCAGCAGCAAAATTGCTGCCACCTGATGGCGGCTTTGCTGGCGGCGCTTGCCCGCCGCCTTGTTGCCGGATGCGGCAGCCGCTTTTTTCGCCGGCGGTTTTTTGCCGGTGGTTTTGTTTTGTGCCGGCTTTTTGGCCGGCGGTTTTCCCGATTTTGCCATAACCGGTATCCTTTCTATGTAGAGGGGAGCGCACTCCCCCTTAAATGCGATCTCAATACTTCTGCCGCGAGGCGGTTTCATCCTGTTCGATCATCTCATACAGCGCACCGATTGCATCCGACAGCGACCCCAACCGGTCGATCAGCCCTTCTTCCACGGCTTTGTCGCCGTCCAGCACACTGCCCATATCGGTCACCAGCTCGCCGGTGTTCAGACACAGCTGCATAAAGCGCTGCTCGCTCATGCGGGAATTGCCCGCCACAAAGCCGGTGATGCGCTGCTGCATCCGCTCAAAATAGGTGAACGCCTGCGGCACCCCCAGCACCAAGCCGTTGGTGCGCACCGGATGCAGCGTCATGGTGGCGGTGGGCGCGATAAAGGATTGCCGCGCCGCTACCGCCAGCGGCACACCGATGGAATGGCCGCCGCCCAGCACCAGCGACACGGTGGGCTTGCGCATACCGGCGATCAGCTCCGCCAGCGCCAGCCCCGCTTCAATATCGCCGCCCACCGTATTGAGCAGGATCAGCAGCCCTTCGATCTCCTGACTTTCCTCGATCGCGACCAGCTGCGGAATCACATGCTCATATTTGGTGGTTTTGTTTTCGGACGACAGCACATAATGTCCCTCGATCTGACCGATGATGGTCAGACAGTGGATGGTGTGGCGTCCGTTGTCGGTGGTGACCGACCCGCTTTCCTGTCGATCCTGCAGCTGCGCCTGCAATCGCTGGGACGGCTGTTCGTTGTCGGAATCGGGGGGCGTGCGGTGGGTTCTTTCGTCCGGCTCGCCGATCATAAGCACACACTTCCTTTCACAAGGGCTAGTGTGCGCCGCACCGATCAAATTATACGGGTTATACCGTTTGTTTCGGCTGCGCGGCGGCAGTGGTTTCCGTCGGCTGCGCCGCGGCCTGTTTCGCCATTTGCAGCCGCGCGTTCGCCAGCATCAGCTTGATGCGGTTTTCCTGATTGATGCGGGTCGCGCCGGGGTCGTAGTCCACACAAACGATGTTGGATTCGGGGTGGTTTTCCTTGATTTTGCGCACCATGCCCTTGCCCGCCACATGGTTGGGCAGGCAGCCGAACGGCTGGGTACACACGATGTTGACGATGCCGGATTCCACCAGCTCCAGCATTTCGCCGGTCAGCAGCCAGCCCTCGCCCATCTTGTTGCCGTAGCCCAAATAGCCGCGCACCAGCGTTTTCAAATGGTCAAAGGTGCAGGGCACCCGGAATTCGGGATGGCGTTTCACGGCGGCGATCAGCTGGCGCTGCAGTTTTTTGACATACGCCGCCAGCGCGGATGCCCCCACATAGGTGAGTGTTTTGCCGCCGTAGATGCGGTGGTCTTCGATGCGGTTGTCGCATTTGAAGATGATGAAATCGGTCAGTCCCGGCACCACCGGCTCGCAGTCCTCCGACCGCAAGAATTCTTCCAGATTGTTGTTGCCGAGCGGCGCATATTTGATATAGATCTCGCCGACCACGCCCACCTTCACCTTGGGGGTGCGATGCACCGGAATGGAGGCGAAATCGTCCGAGATCGCGTTAAAATTATCCCGCACATGCGCCGAGCGGAAGCTGCCCCGCTTTTGGAAATCCGCCACCAACCGGTCCACCCATTTTTGGATGTGGCGGTCGGTTTCGCCCTCCACCAGCTCGTACGGGCGGCACTGGTTCGCCATGTGCACGATCAGATCGCCATAGATCATGGAATAGGCGAATTCGCGTATCATACTGAAGCTCAAGGAAAAACCGGGGTTTTTCTCCAGTCCGGACAGGTTGATGGACACCACCGGAATATAGTCGTAGCCCGCGCGTTTCAGCGCTTTGCGCAGCAGATGGATATAGTTGGACGCCCGGCAGCCGCCGCCCGTTTGGGTGATGAGCAGCGCCAGCTTGTGGGGATCATATTTGCCGCTGCGCACTGCCTCCAGCAGCTGACCGATCACCAGCAGCGCCGGATAGCAAGTGTCGTTGTGGACATATTTCAATCCGGTATCCACAATGCCGCGGTGGGTAGTGGTGAGCATATCCACCTTGTAACCGTGCAGCTCGAACACCTCGCGCAGCATGGTGAAGTGCACCGGCAGCATCTGCGGCATCAGCAGGGTGTATTCCTGCTTCATCTCTTCGGTAAACAGCAGCCGCCCGGTTTCGTCATATTGTAGCGTTGCCATAAACGATCAGCCCCTTTCCTGTTCCCGCGCGTGCATCGCCGCCAACAGGCTGCGGATGCGGATACGCACGGCTCCGAGGTTGTTGATCTCGTCAATTTTCAATTGGGTGTACAGCTTGCCGCCGCTCTCCAGAATATCGCGCACCTCATCGGTGGTGATCGCGTCCACGCCGCAGCCGAACGACACCAGCTGCACCAGCTGCATATCCGGCTGGGTGGTGACATATTTCGCCGCGCTGTACAGCCGCCCGTGATAGGTCCACTGGTTCAGCACCTTGACCGGCTGTTTGGGGGTGTGCCATGCCACCGCGTCCTCGGTGACCACCGACAGCCCAAACGACGCGATCATGCTGTCGATGCCGTGGTTAATCTCGGGGTCCATGTGATACGGCCGACCGGACAGCACGATGATGGGGCGACCGTTCGCGCGCGCATCGTCAATGATCTCCTGTCCGCGCCGACGGATCCACGCGGTATATTCATCCGCCGCGGCATACGCCGCTTTGGCGGCCTGTTTCACCTCGGCTGCCGATACGCCCAGCTCTTTACCAAAGAACGCCGCCGCGTGCTTGGCAAAATCTTTTGGACGATGGATGCCGAAATAGGGGTTCCAGTATTTCACCTGCTTCAGCTGCGGCACATTGGCGGCCAGCAGCTCAGGATAATACGCCACCACCGGACAGTTGTAATGGTTATCGCCCTTGTGCTCGTCCACATTGTACGGCAGGCAGGGATAGAAAATCGCGGTCAGATCGTCGCGCTGCAGCAGCGCCTCGATGTGTCCGTGGGACAGCTTGGCGGGATAGCAGGCGGTGTCTGACGGAATGGTATGCTGCCCCGCCGCGTACAGGCTGCGGGAGGAGGTGGGCGACAGCACCACCTCATAATCCAGCGCATTGAAAAACGCCTGCCAGAAGGGCAGATTTTCGTAGAGATTCAGCACCAGCGGAATGCCGATCTTTCCGCGTTTGCCGCCGGTGTTTTTCAGCCCGCGCAGATGCGCATATTTTTCCGCCATCAGGTTGGGGGTCTGCTTTTGCTCGCCCTTGCCCAGCGGCCGTTCACACCGGTTGCCGGAAATAAACTTGCGCCCGCCGCCGAAGGTATTCACCGTCAGCTGGCAGTGGTTGCCGCACAACCCGCAGGGCACCGATTTGGCGGTATGGACAAAGTCCTTCAGCGCCTCGGCGGTCAGCAACCCCGACGCTTCATCGGGAGCGGTGCGCTGGCGTTCATCCCGCACCGACAGCGCCGCCCCGTAGGCGCCCATAATGCCCGCAATGGTGGGGCGCACCACCTGCGCGCCCAGCTCCCATTCAAAACTGCGCAGCACCGCATCGTTCAGGAAGGTACCCCCCTGCACCACGATGTGCTGTCCCAACTCGGACGGGTCAGAGGCGCGAATGACTTTATAAATCGCGTTTTTCACAATGCTCATGGACAAGCCGGCGGAGATATCCTCCACGCAAGCGCCCTCTTTTTGCGCCTGCTTGACCGACGAGTTCATAAACACGGTACAGCGCGAGCCGAGATCCGCCGGATGCTGGGCGAACAAGCCCAGCTTGGCAAAGGTGGCGATGTCGTAGCCCAGCGCCTTAGCAAAGGTTTCGATAAACGACCCGCAGCCGGAAGAACACGCCTCGTTCAACATGATGCTGTCGATCGCACCGCCGCGGATCTTGAAGCATTTCATATCCTGCCCGCCGATATCGATGATGAAATCCACCTGCGGGTTAAAATGGCGGGCAGCGCGATAGTGCGCCATCGTTTCCACCAGGCCCATATCTACATGGAACGCGTTTTTGACCAGATCCTCGCCATAACCGGTCGCCGCGCTGCCCTTGATGGTGATGCGGTCGCCGAACCGGCGGTAAATCTCTTCCAGCTGCGCTTTGACCACCGCGACCGGATTGCCCTCGTTGGAGGCATAGTAGGTGTACAGCAGCCCGCCGTCCGTCGCGATCAACGCCAGCTTGGTGGTGGTGGAACCCGCGTCGATACCGAGATACGCATCGCCGGTGTAATGCTCCGCATCCATCGGAGGCGGGCACGCCTTGGCGTGGCGGGCGGAAAATTCCTGATACTCCGCCTCGTTCGCGAACAGCGGCTCCAGCGTGTGGGTGGTATTCGACTGCGCCGACGCTTGTTCAATGCGCCGCAGCAGCTCTTCAAACGGCATATCCGCGCTGTTGTCTCCGGCGTAGCACGCCGCGCCGATGGCGACAAACACCTCGGCGTTTTCGGGGAACACCGCGTCCTGTTCAGACAGATGCAGCGTTTCCACAAACCGTTCCCGCAGCCCCTTCAAATAAAACAGCGGACCGCCGAGGAACAGCACCTTGCCCTTGATCTCGCGCCCCTGCGCCAAACCGGCAATGGTCTGGTTCACCACCGCCTGGAAAATGCTGGCGGCGATGTCCTCCTTGCGCGCGCCCTGGTTGAGCAACGGCTGAATATCGGTTTTGGCGAACACGCCGCACCGCGACGCAATCGCGTAAATTTTTTCGTGTTTCAGGCTCAGCTTGTCCAGCTCGTCGGCGGTCACACCCAGCAGCGTCGCCATCTGGTCAATGAACGCACCGGTACCGCCTGCGCAGGAGCCGTTCATCCGCTCCTCCAGTCCGCCGGTGAAGAAGATGATCTTGGCGTCCTCGCCGCCCAGCTCCACCACCGCGTCGGTGTCCGGCACAAAGCGCTCCACCGCACCGGCGGTGGCGAACACCTCCTGCACAAATTCCAGATCGGCGGCTTTGGCCACGCCAAGCCCCGCCGAACCGGTAATGGCGGCTTTGACCGTTTGCCCTTTCAGCGTCGGGGCAAGGCGCGACAGCATTTCCGCTGTTTTTTCGCGCACTTTGGACATATGCCGCTCGTATGATTTGAATAAAATGTTGTCGTTGTCATCCAGCAGGATCACCTTAACGGTGGTCGAGCCGATATCAATGCCGATCCGCAAGCAGCAGGACCTCCTTGCTTATTTTCAAGCCGCGGGAATACCGCGGTTTGTCCGTCGAAATGCACGGTCGACGGTTCTTTTTATTCTATCATATACATTTGAAAAGTGCAAGCGGTTTTGCGGTGGCAAAAGCCGCCAAAACGCGGCAGTCCGCAAAGGTGGTTTTCGCCGGAAACCACCCCCGATAGCGACAAAAGCTCCGCGTTTTTCCGCCGTTTCGTAAACAATTGGTGAACATTTGGAACGCCGACTGTTAAAATATTGACAAATCGCCCCGCGCCTGTCATAATACACTATTAGAAGTTTCATGAGGAGTTGATAACGATGGGATACACCCTGGCACAAAAATTGATCGCGTCCCACCTGTTGTCCGGCGATATGACCCCGGGCAGCGAGATCGGACTGAAAATTGACCAAACACTGACGCAGGACGCCACCGGCACCATGGCTTATCTGGAATTTGAAGCGATGGGCGTGCCGCGCGTCAAAACCGAGCGTTCGGTCGCGTATATCGACCACAACACCCTGCAAACCGGCTTTGAAAACGCCGACGATCACCGTTATATCCAGTCGGTATGTAAGAAACACGGGCTGTATTTCTCCCGCCCCGGCAACGGCATCTGCCATCAGGTGCATCTGGAGCGGTTCGGCATCCCCGGCAAAACGCTGATCGGCTCCGACAGCCACACCCCCACCGGCGGCGGCATCGGTATGCTGGCGTTCGGCGCGGGCGGACTGGATGTGGCGGTCGCGATGGGCGGCGGCGCCTATTACATCACCATGCCCAAAATGGTGCGGGTGAATCTGCACGGCAAGCTGCAGCCGTGGGTCGCCGCGAAGGATATTATTCTGGAAGTGCTGCGCATCATGTCCGTGAAAGGCGGCGTGGGCAAAATCGTGGAATACGGCGGCGACGGCGTGGCCTCGCTGACGGTGCCGGAGCGCGCCACCATCACCAATATGGGTGCCGAGCTGGGCGCGTCCACCTCCATCTTCCCGTCGGACGATGTGACCCGCGCGTTCATGAAGGCGCAGGGTCGCGAGGCAGATTGGGTGGAGCTGGCTCCCGATGCCGACGCGGTGTATGACGAAGTGATCGAGATCGATTTGAACACCCTGCGCCCGCTGGCGGCATGCCCCCATTCACCCGACAATGTCAAGGCGGTGGAAGAGCTGGGCGGCATGAAGATCGACCAGTGCTGCATCGGTTCCTGCACCAACTCGTCGCTGATGGATATGTTGAAAGTCGCCGCGATCCTCAAAGGCAAAACCGTCCATCCGGATGTGAGCCTGTCCATCGCGCCCGGCTCCAAGCAGGTGTACAATATGCTGGCGGAAAACGGCGCACTGGCGGATCTGATCGCGGCGGGTGCCCGTATTCTGGAATGTGCCTGCGGCCCCTGCATCGGCATGGGACAATCGCCCAACTCCAAGGGCGTGTCGCTGCGTACCTTTAACCGCAACTTCGAGGGTCGTTCCGGCACCGCCGACGGCCAGGTATATCTGGTCAGCCCCGAAACCGCGGCGGCCTCTGCGCTGACCGGTGTGTTCACCGATCCCCGCACGCTGGGCGAGCCGGTGAGCATCACCATGCCGGAGCATTTCCTCATCAACGATAACATGATCGTGCCGCCCGCGGCGGAAGAGGATATGGACAGCGTAGAAATCCTGCGCGGTCCCAACATCAAGCCCTTCCCGCAGACCGCCCCCCTGCCGGACAGCATCACCGCCAAGGTGCTGCTGAAGGTGGAGGACAACATCACCACCGACCACATCATGCCGGCGGGCGCGAAGATTCTGCCGCTGCGTTCCAACATTCCCGCGATTTCGGAGCATTGCTTCACCCGCTGCGATCCCGACTTCCCCGCCCGCTGCAAGCAGGAGGGCAAGGGCATCATCATCGGCGGTTCCAACTACGGTCAGGGCAGCTCGCGTGAGCACGCCGCGCTGGCGCCGCTGTATCTCGGCATCAAAGCGGTGATCGTGAAATCCTTCGCCCGTATCCATGTTGCCAACCTCATCAACGCCGGCATTCTGCCGTTGACCTTTGAAAACGAGGCGGATTACGACAAGGTGTCGTTCGGCGACGAGCTGTGCTTGCCGGATATTCGCGAAAAGCTGAAAACCGGCGCACCGGTGGAGCTGGTCAACAACACGACCGGCGATCACATTCCGCTGAAAACCGGCTTCTCGCAGCGCCAGATCGATATGCTGCTGGCCGGCGGCTTGCTGGATTACACCCGCGAGCAGCAGCACTAATTTCATCGCAGAAAAGGGGCAGGAACAACCATGGCGAAAAATCAAATATCCATGTCCGTGATCCGGCGGCTGCCCCGGTACTACCGTTTTTTGTACGACCTGATGCAAAACGGTATCACCCGCATCTCCTCCCGCGATCTTGCCGCCCGCATGGGGCTGACCGCCTCGCAGATCCGTCAGGATCTCAACTGCTTCGGCGGGTTCGGACAGCAGGGATACGGCTATATCGTGGAGCAGTTGTACACCGAGATCGGACATATTTTGGGGGTGGACAACCCGGCGGGCGCGGTGCTGATCGGCGCCGGCAACCTCGGTTGTGCCATCGCCAACCACATTCGGTTTGAAAACCGCGGCATCCGGCTGGTGGGCATTTTTGACGATTCGCCCGCCATTGTCGGCACCCGCGTGCAGGAGCTGGAGGTGCAGCCCACCACCGCGCTGGAAGCGTTTTGTCAGGCGGAAAAGCCCGCCATGGCGATTTTGTGTATCCCGCGCGAGGCGGCGCCCGATCTGGTGCGGCGGCTGACCGCCCAGGGCATCCACAGCTTTTGGAATTTCAGCCATTATGACATTGCGTACGATTATCCGGACGCGATCGTAGAAAATGTACACTTGGGAGACAGCCTGTTGACGCTGGCGTATCAGATGAAGGCGGAATAAACGCGGCGCGTTTCCCCGATACTAACACAAAAATCGAAAGGACGATGTTACTATGATTACCAAAGACAGCTTGATCGGCGATATTCTGGATGCGGATCAGACCACCGCGGTGTATTTTCTGGAAATGGGAATGCATTGCCTGGGCTGCCCGTCTGCCCGCGGCGAATCGTTGGAGCAGGCGTGCCAGGTGCACGGCGTGGACTGCGAAGAACTCGTGAAAAAGATCAACGCTCACATGAGCAAATAAGATCGTGATCGGCAAAAGATTCTTCGTCGGTGTTGTCTTAACACAGATGAGGAATCTTTTGTGCTATTATCGGGTGGGAACCATGGCTGCGACAGCAAAGAGAACACCTGCAAGCCTTCGCTTTGAGGAAATTTCTCGCTTAGCGATGAGCCCTTGTAAGCTTTCGTCTTGAGGGAACTTCTTGTTTAGCGATGAGTCTTATCAAGCCTTCCCCTCGAGGGGAAGGCTTGCAGAGTTTCCGTTTCTTCTTGAGCATTCTGAGCGCAGCGAAGAATCTTCTCCGGCATTGCCCCTTTCCTCTTCGTAGGGGCGATACCCACATTGCCCCGCAAGCATTTGCGGCGGGCACAAGCCTTCTCCTTGAGGAGAAGGTGCCGAGCATAGCGAGGCGGATGAGGTGTCAGAAACTATAGGGTTTAACGACATTATGATTATCGAGCAATTTGAATATTGCAAGCGACCACAAGAGTACGATTGTATTCGTTTTTCCACCTCATCCGTCGCGGTGTAAAGCCGCGCCACCTTCCCCTCCAAGGGGAAGGCTTGTGAAGTGTCTACTCTCGTCAAATTTCCTACGCTTTCTTGCGGCGGACGCATGGCCCCTTTGTGTAAAGGGGGCTGTCACGACCGTGGTCGTGACTGGGGGATTGTCGCCGTCCGACGGACGGCGTTTAAGCGTGCTGCTTTCATTACAATCCCTCCGTCTTTTTGCTGCGCAAAAATCCACCTCCCTTTGCACAAGGGAAGCTTCATCTTCTCCACCACGCGGAGGGATCGTCTTGAGGAACGGACTTACTTTTTTCATCATCAGCAGAATTTTGTATTCCCACGCCCAACTCGCATAGTTCCCTCTGACGAGGGAACTGGCGAGCGCCAGCGAAACTGCGGGAAAGATACCTGTTTCGCCAACCAAAGCCACTCAACCTTTTCTCTCCCCTTCGGCATAACTCACACTGTGCCACTTTTCTTTACACATTCACCCATCTCAAAGGAGGATACCCCATGCTGGACGATCGTTTGCTGTGTGCCGCGTCGCTGGTGCGCCCGGGCAGCCGGGTAGCGGACATTGGCACCGACCACGCGTATTTGCCCCTGTATCTGGTGGAACAGGGCCTTTGTCCGTCGGCGATCGCCTCGGATGTGCGCCCGGGTCCCGCCGACAGCGCCCGCCGTCATGTCAGCGAGGCGGGGCTGTCCGACCGCATTATGGTGCGGCTGGGCGACGGTCTTGTGGGCATCGCCCCCGATGAGGTGGACGATATTGTGATCGCCGGCATGGGCGGCGAAACCATCGCCGCCATTTTGCAAACCGCCCCTTGGGTCAAAAGCGACCGCTACCGGCTGGTTTTGCAGCCGATGACCCGCTCGGAACAGCTGCGCCGCTGGCTGTTGACAAACGGATTTACATTGTTGACCGAGCGCGTGACACAGGACGGCAAGCATCTATATACCGTTATCGCCGCCGCCTACACCGGTGCGCCGCCGGTGACCGAAGAAGTCGCCTATTATCGCGGCGCGCTGACCGGCGAAGACGGCGCAGCATTCTTAGCCAAAGAGATCGTGCGGCTGAAAAAGCAGCAAGCCGGCTGCCGCGTATCCGGCAACCAACCGCAAGCCGATCGGCTGCAGCAACTGATAGAGCAATTGGAGGGATCGCTATGACCATACGCAAACTGATGGCGTTTTGGGAACAACGTGCGCCGCTGGCGCTGGCGGAAGAATGGGACAATCCCGGCTTGCTGGTCGGTGACCCCGACGCAGAAGTGACCGGTGTACTGACCACGCTGGACATTACGCTGCAGGCGGTGCTGCAAGCGGCGCGCACCGGCGCCAACCTGATCATCAGCCACCATCCGGTGATCTTTTCGCCGCTGCGGCGGCTGACCGCGGACAGCGTGCCGTATCAACTGGCACAGCACGGCATCGCGGCGCTGTGTCTGCACACCAATTTGGACAAAGCCGCGGGCGGGGTCAACGATACGCTGATTGCAGCACTGGGATGGCCCGCCGCCACCATGGCAGCGGACGGGCTGTGCCGCGTGGTAACGCTGCCCGCTCCCCTCGCCCCGCAGGATTTTGCCGAAGCGATTGCCCGACGGCTGAACACCGCCGTGCGGGTATATACCGGCGGGCGCTCTGTATGCACCGTTGGCGTTTGCAGCGGTGCGGGCGGCGACTGTCTGTTGCCGCTGAGCGAGCAGGTGGATGCGGTGCTGACCGGCGAGATCAAGCACCACGAATGGCTGGCGTTCGCTGCGGCAGGCATCACCGCGGTGGAGGCGGGACATTACGCCACCGAGATCGCGGCGGCGGATGCACTGCGGTACGCCATGGCCGAGGCGTTTCCGGCGCTGCGGGTGGATGTCTTTGCGCAGCCCGCGCCGTACCGGACGATCGAGGTTTTACAATAATGATCGTCCGCACACACCCGCGGGCGACACGCCGCCAGAAAGACGAGGTAGAACGCAATGGCACTTGACGGCATTTTTTTGCATAATATTTGGCGCGAGCTGCACCAAACACTGGCGCAGGACGCGCGCATTGATAAAATCCACCAGCCCTCGCGGGAGGAGCTGGTGATCGCGCTGCGCAGCCGACAGGGCAACCGCAAGCTGTATTTGTCGGCGCGGGCGAACTCGCCGCGCATCCACTTTACCGATCGGGTTCCCGAAAATCCCGCCGCCCCGCCGATGTTTTGTATGCTGCTGCGCAAGCGGCTGACCGGCGGACGGCTGGTGGGGCTGCGCCAACCGGGGCTGGAACGCGCGCTGTATCTGGATTTCGACTGCGTAAATGAGTTGGGCGATCTGACCCGGTTGACGCTGGCGGTGGAGATCATGGGGCGGTACAGCAACATCATTTTGGTGGACACGGACGGCACCGTGCTGGACGCGATCAAGCGGGTGGACTGGGATATGTCCTCGGTGCGCCCCATTCTGCCGGGACTGCCCTATGCCGCGCCGCCGCTGGCTGCCGGGCGCATCGACCTGTCCCGCGACACACCGGAGGAGCTGCTGCACGCGGTGCAGCGCGGCGCAGACGGACCGTTGTCTAAGGCGCTGCTCGGCGTATCACAGGGGTTGTCTCCCCTCATCTGCCGCGAAATGGCGCACTACGCCACCCGCGGGGCAGACACGCCGGTGTCGGCGCTCACCGCCGAGCAGCAAGAGCGGCTGCTGGCCTACGCCAACCGGCTGAAAACCATTGTGGACACCGGCGAAGGCGCGGTGCCGTATCTGCTGCTGCGGGACGGCGCACCGCTGGATTTCAGCTTTTTGCCCATCACACAATACGGCTTATCGGCGGTCGGGCACGAAGTGGACAGCTTTTCGCAGCTGCTGGATTCGTTTTACGCCGACAAGGACGAAGCCGAGCGCATGAAACAGCGCTCCCACGATGTGTTGAAGCTGCTGACCAACGCGAGCGACCGCATTACCCGCAAGCTGCAGCACCAGCGGGAGGAGCTGAGCCAATCCACCAAACGCGAGCAAAGCCGCCTGTACGGCGATCTCATCAACGCCAATCTGCACGCGATTCCCAAGGGCGCGCGTCAGGCGGAACTGATCAATTACTACGATCCTGCTTGCGCCACCATCACGGTGCCGCTGGATCCGGCGCTGTCCGCTTCGGCGAACGCGCAAAAATACTACAAGCAATACCGCAAGGCGCAAACCGCCGAGCAGATATTGACCGAACAGATCGCCGCAGGCGAACAGGAGCTGACCTACATCGATTCGGTGTTTGACGCGCTGTCCCGCGCGCACTCCTATCGCGATCTGTCCGAACTGCGGGAAGAGCTGGCGGCGGGCGGGTATCTGCGGCGCAGCGGCAGCCGGCAAAAGCCGCCGCCCCCCACCAAGCCGATGGAGTTTGTGTCGGATGACGGCTTTTTGATCCTGGTGGGGCGCAACAACCTGCAAAATGACCGGCTGACCACCAAAACCGCGCGCGGCAGCGACATTTGGATGCACACCAAAAACATTCCCGGCTCGCATGTCATCGTGGTGACCGAAGGGCACACGCCCCCCGATCGCACGCTGGAACAAGCCGCGATGCTGGCGGCGCTGCATTCGCGCGCGGCGCAGTCGCGGCAGGTGCCGGTGGACTACACCCCCGCCAAATTTGTGAAAAAGCCGAACGGCGCCAAGCCCGGCATGGTGATCTATACCACCAACCAAACCGCCTATGTCGACCCCGATCCGGTGCTGGCAAAGCGGTTGCAGAAATAGGGAAATCATGGTATACTGATGGGTGTTTTCCGATACGATAAACCGAAAGGCGGGAAAAAGGATGGACATTTTGGTGGGCGACCGGCTGGAAATGAAAAAGCCGCACCCCTGCGGCTCCTGCATATTTGAAGTGCTGCGGGTGGGGATGGATTTTCGGCTGAGATGCGAAGGCTGCGGGCACGAATTCATGGCGCCGCGGCTGAAGATCGAGCGCCATATCAAAAAAATCCATCGCTGAACCGGAAAGGAGGCCGCTGTCATGTTTGACCAACTGGCACAAGTCGAAAAACGCTATAAAGAAATCGAGCAGCGGCTGTATGACCCCGCTGTGGTGTCACGCGTGGACGAATACCAGAAGCTGATGAAGGAAAGCAGCGAACTGGCGCCGCTCGTGCAAAAATATCAGGAGTATAAGGCCGCCAAGCAACAGGGCGAGGACGCGCTGACGCTGTTGGACGGCGGCGGATTGGATAAAGAGCTGCGCGCGCTGGCGGAAGAAGAGCTGGCGGACAGCAAAGCAAAGGTGGCCGCTTGCGCGGAGGAGTTAAAGCTGTTGCTGCTGCCCCGCGACCCCAACGACGACCGCAATGTCATCATGGAGATTCGCGGCGGTGCGGGCGGCGAGGAATCGGCATTGTTTGCCGCGTCGCTGTACCGGATGTACACCATGTACGCCGAGTCCAAGGGCTTTTCCACCGAGGTGGTCAGCTGCAATGAAACCGAGCTGGGCGGTTATAAAGAAATCAGCTTTATGGTGTCCGGTCAGGGTGCATACAGCCGGCTGAAATATGAAAGCGGCGTGCACCGTGTGCAGCGGGTGCCGGAAACCGAATCCGGCGGGCGGGTGCATACCTCCACCACCACGGTGGCGGTGCTGCCCGAAGCGGACGAGGTGGATGTGGACATCAATCCCGCCGATCTGCAGATCGACACCTTTCGTGCCAGTGGCGCGGGCGGACAGCACATCAACAAAACCGAATCCGCCATCCGCATCACCCACCTGCCCACCGGCATGGTGGTGGAATGCCAAGATGAGCGCAGCCAGTTCAAAAACAAAGACAAGGCGATGCGGGTGCTGCGTTCCCGCTTGCTGGAGCAAAAACAGGAGGAACAGGCCTCGGCCATCGCGGCGGATCGCCGTTCCCAAGTCGGCACCGGCAACCGCAACGAGCGCATCCGCACCTACAACTTTCCGCAAGGGCGGGTAACCGATCACCGCATCGGGCTGACCCTGTACCGGATCGACGCGATTATGAACGGTGATCTGGACGAGATCATCGACGCGCTGATCACCGCCGATCGGGCGGAAAAATTACAAGCCGCGGGGGATCGTTCATGAACAGCTATCAAACCCGGTTGCTGACCGACGCACCGGAGGATATTGCGTTTGCCGCGCAGTGTTTGCAGCGTGGCGAGCTGGTCGGTATGCCGACCGAAACCGTATACGGACTGGCGGCGGACGCGACCAACGAAGCCGCTGTCGCCCGTATTTTTGAAGCCAAGGGACGTCCGCAGGACAACCCGTTGATCGTACATATTGCGCGGTTTGAGGAGATGGAACCGCTGGTGACGGCGATTCCCGACACGGCGCGGCGGCTGGCGGATGCCTTTTGGCCGGGACCGCTGACCATGATCTTGCCCCGCTCGCCGCGTATTCCCGCCAGCGTCAGCGCGGGGCTTGGCACCGTAGCGATCCGGATGCCGTCGCATCCGGTGGCGCGGGCGCTCATCACCGCCAGCGGGCGACCGCTGGCAGCACCGTCCGCTAATCTGTCCGGCAGCCCCAGCCCCACCACCGCCGCCCATGTGATGGCGGACATGGCGGGGCGTATCCCCGCCATTATCGACGGCGGTGCCTGCCGGGTGGGGGTGGAATCCACCGTGATCACGGTGAGCGACGACGAGGTGCGGCTGCTGCGGCCCGGCGGCATCACCCCCGCCATGCTGCGTACGGTGGTGTCCACCGTCACGGTGGATCCGGCGGTGACCCATCCGCTGGCGGAGGGCGCTCATGCCGCTTCGCCGGGGATGAAATACAAGCATTACGCGCCCAAAGCCAAGGTGACGCTGGTCAAAGCGTCGCCCGCGGCGTTTGCGGCGTTTGTCAACGACAAAGCCACCGCCCAGCCGCAAGGGCTGATGGCGCTGTGCTTTGATGGCGAAGAGGGGGCGCTGACCGTCCCCTATCTGACATACGGCCGCCGCGACGATGCCGCCGACCAGGCACACCGCCTGTTCGACGCGCTGCGGCAGCTGGACGAACGCGGCGCGGCGCGGGTATATGCCACCTGTCCTTCGGAGGAAGGCGTGGGGCTGGCGGTATACAACCGCATTTTGCGCGCCGCCGGATTTGAGGTGATCTCTCTTGACGGATAAAGTATATGTGGTCGGCTTGACCGGACCCACCGGCTCCGGCAAAAGCGAAGTGGCGCGTGTTTGGAAAAACGAGCATTTCCCGATGATCGATGCGGATGTGCTGGCGCGCCGGGTGGTGGAGCCGGGGCAGCCCGCTCTGCAACAGCTGGTGGAGGAATTTTCGGAAGATATTTTGCAGGATGACGGCACGCTCAACCGGCGGCAGCTGGCGCGGCGCGCCTTTGCCACGCCGGAGGACACGCAAAAACTCAACGCCATCACCCATCCGTATATTCTGGATCTGACCCATCACATCCTGATGCAGTTTGAGCAGATGCGGGAGCGACTGGCGGTGATCGACGCGCCGCTGCTGTTTGAAACCGAGCTGGACGCTGTCTGCGACCTGACGGTGGCGGTGGTGGCTCCCGCCGACAAACGGCTGGAGCGCATCCGGCTGCGGGACGATCTGACCGAGGCGCAGGCGCGCGCCCGCATGGCTGCCCAACAGAAGGACAGCTATTACACCAGCCGTGCCGCCATCACGCTGCACAACGACGGTGATCTGGATCAGCTGCGGCAACAGGCGACGGAGCTGGCTGCCCGTATTCGGGAGATGGCGCGATGACCAAGGCACAAAAGCAACAGCAAAAAAAGCGGCGCATCCGCGCTGCCATCCTCATCGTGATCGTGCTGGCGGTGGTCACCACGGTATGTGTGCTGGCACTGCACAAGGGCTACGATCATTTCAGCAAAACGGTGTATCCGCTGCCCTATCGTGAATATGTGGAAAAATACGCCGCAGAATATGGAGAGGATCCCTCGCTGGTGTATGCAGTGATGTCCACCGAAAGCTCGTTCGATGCCGAAGCCGTGTCCTCGGCGGGGGCGATGGGGTTGATGCAGCTGACAGACAAAACCTTTGAATGGGCACAAATGCGCATGGGCACGCAGGATAAAGGGCTGACCGACGACGATCTGTTCAAACCGGAGATCAACATTCAATACGGCACCTATGTGCTGCATCTGCTGCGGGAGGATTTTGACCGCACCGCCACTCTGCTTGCCGCGTACAACGCCGGGCGCAGCAATGTGCTGGAATGGTTGGAAAACAGCGACTATTCGCAGGATGGAGAAACGCTGGTGGATATTCCGCTCAGCGAAACGCGTCAATATGTTTTGAAAGTGCTGCAAACGCAGGAGCGTTATCAGCAACTGTATGATATTCCGTAAGGAGGTTTATGGTCATGAGCGAAAACAAAGACATCGAAAACCTGAAAAAGAATCTGTTTTACACCCCGAAGCACGCTGCCCAGGTAATGACGGCGGAACAGATTGCCGACGCCGATGAATATGGCGAGGAGTACAAGCAGTTTTTGAACACCGCTAAAACCGAGCGCGAGGCGGTGAGCGAAGCGGTGCGTCTGGCAGAAAAAGCCGGATTTGTGCCGTTTGACCGCACCGCCCGGCTGAAGCCCGGCGACAAGGTGTATCTGAACAACCGGGGCAAATCGCTGCTGCTGGCGGTGATCGGCACCCGCCCGATCACCGACGGCGTATCCATCGCCGCCGCGCACATCGACTCTCCCCGACTGGATCTCAAGCCCAACCCGCTGTATGAGGATCACCAGCTGGCGTATTTTGATACCCACTATTACGGCGGTATTAAAAAATACCAGTGGACCACCATTCCGCTGGCGCTGCACGGCGTGATCGTGCGCAAGGACGGTTCCACCGTGACGGTGCGCATCGGCGAGGACGAAACGGATCCCGTGTTCTGTGTGACCGATCTGCTGCCCCATCTGGGCGGCGAGCAAATGAAACGCCCCGCCAACCAGATCGTCAAAGGCGAGGATCTGAACCTGCTGATCGGCTCGCGCCCGCTGAACGGCGACGAGGGCAGCGAGATGGTGAAGCTGAACATCATGAGTATCCTGCACAAGAAATACGGCATTGTGGAAGGCGATTTTCTGTCGGCCGAGCTGGAGATCGTGCCCGCGTTCCGGGCGCGCGATCTGGGCTTTGACCGCAGCATGATCGCCGGTTACGGTCACGACGACCGCGTGTGCGCTTATCCGGCGCTGACCGCGATTTTGCGCACCGGCACCCCCGCCTACACCGCCGTGACCATTCTGGCGGACAAAGAGGAGATCGGTTCGGACGGCAACACCGGTATGAAATCCTCCTTCCTCCCCTATTTTATCGACGATCTCGCCGCTATGTTCGGCGAAAAAGGGCACCATGTGCTGTCCCGCTCGGTCTGCCTGTCGGCGGATGTGAACGCGGCGTTTGACCCGATCTATCCCGAAGTGATGGAATCGCGCAACTGTGCGTATCTGAACAAAGGCGTTGCGATCACCAAATACACCGGCGCGGGCGGCAAATCCGGCACATCGGATGCCTCGGCGGAGCTGATGGGCATGGTGCGCCGTCTGATGGACGAGCAGCAGGTGCTGTGGCAGGTCGGCGAGCTGGGCAAAGTGGATGCCGGCGGCGGCGGAACGGTCGCCAAGTATATCGCCAATCTGGATGTGGAAACGGTGGATATGGGCGTGCCGGTGCTGTCGATGCACGCGCCCTTTGAAGTGATTTCCAAGCTGGATGTGTTTATGGCGCACCGCGCGTTCTATACGCTGATGAACCGCAAATAATCCTATGGCGCTGCTTTGACCGGCAGCGCCGTTTTTTCTATCAAGGAGGAATTGGCAATGAGCAAGCTGTTGATCGTGGTGGATTATCAAAAAGACTTTGTGGACGGATCGCTGGGCTTCCCCGAAGCGGTGGCGATGCAGCCCGCGCTGCTGCAAAAAATCGCCGCCTATCGCGCGGCGGGCGACACGGTGGCGTTCACCTTCGACACCCACGGCACCGATTATCTGTCCACGCAAGAGGGGCGGCGGCTGCCGGTGGAGCACACCCTGCGGGGCACCCCGGGGTGGGAGCTGTACGACCACGTGGCGGATGCCCGCCAGCCGGACGACCCCTGTTTCTGCAAGCCCGCGTTCGGATCGGCGGAGCTGTTTGACTATCTGCGGGAGCATCCCTTTGACCAGATCGAACTGGCGGGGGTGGTATCCTCCATCTGCGTCATCAGCAACGCGATCCTTGCCAAAACCGCCCAACCGGAAACACCGGTGGTGGTGGACGCCGCCTGCGTGGCGGGGGCTGACCCGCATCTGCACGCAGCGGCACTGGATGTGATGGCGGGGCTGCAGATCACCGTGCTGAACCGCTGATCCGACCCGCACCTGTCGCCCGGACGAGCATAAACTGGAACAGGCGTATTGTATAAAATGCAAAAACCCGCCAACAATACCATTGTAAGATTTCAGTTTAGGAGACGACAGTATGAATGTGCACAGAGGGGATATTTTTTACGCCGATCTCAGCCCGGTCGTCGGCTCGGAGCAGGGCGGGATCCGGCCGGTGTTGATCGTGCAAAACGATGTGGGCAATCGTTTCAGCCCCACCGTGATCGCTGCCGCCATCACCAGCCAAAAGGACAAAGCGCGGCTGCCCACGCACATCCAGCTGCACACCGGCGGCGACGGCAGCGGGCTGGTGCGCGATTCCATTGTGCTGCTGGAACAGATCCGCACGCTGGATAAACGCCGGCTGCGCGAAAAAATGGGACGGCTGGACGACACCGCCATGGATCGGGTGGATCAGGCGCTGCAGATCAGCTTTGGGTTGGATGCCGGACGGGCTACATAACCCCGCCCGCGCCCGCATATAGCGCATAAAAAAGCTCTCGCCGGCGGCGAGAGCTTTTTTGACGAATCGGGTCGAAAACTTTTGGCGCGCTCTTGCCTCTTTCGGTCGGATTGTGGTATACTAAGAAAAATATTCCCATTTTCCAAAGGATGTGACCGTGTGAAAGATCTGTTGATTCGCGGATCCACCCTGATCGACCCCTCGCAGGACAGGATGGAAAAAGCGGATATCCGTATCCGCAAAGGGGTTGTCGCGGCGGTGGCTGACCAGTTGCCGGTGGACGATGCCGAGCTGCTGCAGGCAGACGGGCTGTACTGCGCACCGGGACTGGTGGACATTCATGTGCATTTGCGCGACCCCGGTCAGACCCACAAGGAAGATATTTTTTCCGGCTGTGTGGCGGCGGCAGCGGGCGGCGTCACCTCGGTGGTATGCATGCCCAACACCAACCCGCCGGTGGACGATCCGTCCATTGTGCAGTCGATTTTGGAAAAATCCGTGCGCGCGGATGCGCATGTCTACCCGGTCGGCACCATCACCAGGGGCTTGCAGGGGCAGGAGCTGACCGATTTCGCCATTTTGAAAAAAGCAGGCGTGTGTGCGCTGTCGGATGACGGCAAGCCCGTGCCGACCGCCGGGTTGATGGCGGCGGCGCTGAAAAAAGCGGCGGCGGTCGGGCTGCCGGTGCTGTCGCACAGCGAGGATCGCGAGCTGGCGGGAAACGGCATTATGCACGAAGGACGCGTATCCGTCGAGCTGGGGGTGCCCGGCATCCCCGCCCAAGCGGAGGAAGTCGCGATCGCGCGCGAAATTCGGCTGGCGGCGGAAACCGGCTGTCCGGTGCATATCTGCCATGTCAGCACTGCGGGCAGCGTGGCGCTGCTGCGCGAAGCCAAAGCCAAAGGAATTCCGGTGACCGCCGAAACCGCGCCGCATTATTTCACCCTGACCCACGACGCGCTGCGCACGCGGGATGCGGACTACCGCATGAATCCGCCGCTGCGCACCGCCGCGGATGTGCGGGCAGTGATTCACGGCTTGCAGGATGGCACCCTGTCCATTATCGCCACCGACCACGCCCCCCACACGGCGGAGGAAAAAGCCGATTTCAACACCGCGCCCAACGGCTCGGTGGGGTTGGAAACCTCGCTGGCGGTGGGAATCACCTCGCTGGTGGTGCCGGGGCATCTCACGCTGATGCAACTGCTGCGGTGTATGTCCACCGCGCCCGCCCAGCTGATGGGCTTTAAGGCGGGATCGCTGCGCACCGGTATGCCGGCGGATATGGTGCTGTTTGATCCGAACGAGCAATGGACGGTGCAGCCGGAACAGCTGCGCGGCAAATCGCACAACACGCCGTTTAAGGGCATGACCCTGACAGGAAAAGTAAAAGCCACCATTTTGGGCGGCAAGATCGTTTATTTGGAGGAGGAACCGTTATGTCGTTAGATCGTTTGATTGCCGGTATTCGGGACAAGCAAAACCCCACCGTGGCCGGTTTGGACCCGAAGCTGGAGTATATTCCCGCCTACATCCGCGAGGCTGCCTTTGCGCAGCACGGTGCCACGCTGGAGGGCGCAGCGGATGCACTGCTCACCTTTAACAAAGCGCTGATCGATGCGCTGTATGACATTGTGCCCGCGGTGAAACCGCAGGCAGCGTACTATGAGCTGTACGGCTGGCAAGGTGTGCGCGCGCTGGCGGACACCATCGCCTATGCCAAAAGCAAAGGGATGTTCGTCATCACCGACGGCAAGCGCAACGACATCGGCTCCACTATGGAGGCGTATGCTGCCGCGCATCTGGGCACCACGGCGGTGGAAGGCAACGAGATTGCGGCGTTCGGCGGCGATGCGCTGACCGTCAACGGCTATCTGGGCACCGACGGCATTGCGCCGCTCATCAAGGTGTGCAAACAGCAGGATACCGGCATTTTTGTGCTGGTAAAAACCTCCAACCCCTCGTCCGGCGAATTGCAGGACAAGCTGTTGGACGGCGAACCGGTCTATCGCCGCATGGGCGCGATGTGCGAGCATTGGGGCGAAGAGCTGCCCGGTGCATACGGCTATTCCGGCGTGGGCGCTGTGGTGGGGGCGACCTATCCCGCCCAGCTGACCGAGCTGCGCGCCGCGCTGCCGCACACCTTCTTTTTGGTACCGGGCTACGGCGCACAGGGCGGCGGCGCTGCCGATGTGGCGGGCGCATTTGACCAAAACGGCATCGGCGCGGTCATCAACTCGTCCCGCGGCATTATGTGCGCGTGGAAAAAAGAGGGCTGTGCCCCCGAAGATTTTGCCGGGGCTGCCCGCCGGGAAGCGCTGCGCATGAAACAGGATATTCTGGCAAACATACAGGCGTAAAAACGAAAAGGAGTTGCCGCCATGCGCTATTTACAAGAACAATGCCGTCTGCTCCACAAGGTGGAGATCGCCCCCGGCATCTACAACGCCACTCTGTCCGCGCCGCAGATCGCGCGGATTGCGGCGGCGGGGCAATTTGTCAACATTTTGTGCGATGGGTTTGAGCTGCGCCGCCCCATTTCGCTGTGCGGGTTCGACGCCGAGCTGGGCGTGATCCGGCTGGTGTTTGAGGTGCGCGGCAAAGGCACCGCGTGGCTCGCCGACCGGCAGGAAAGCGACACGCTGGACATCATCGGGCCACTGGGGCACGGATTCCCGCTGCTGGACGCTTCGCAAAAAGCGGTCATGATCGGCGGCGGCATCGGCACCCCTCCCCTGTTGCCGCTGGCGCGGCACTATGGCGCCAACGCCACGGTCATCACCGGTTTCCGCAACAAGGACGCCGCCATTTTGCAGCAGGATATTGCTGCCTGTGGCGCGCAGCCGGTGCTGTGCACCGATGACGGTTCGGCGGGGTTCCACGGCTTCACGACCCAGGCGCTGGAAGCACATCTGGCGCAGCATCCGTGCGATGTGATCTACACCTGCGGTCCCAAAGTGATGATGCAGCGGGTGACGGCGATCGCCACGCAGCACGGTATCCTGTGCTATGTATCGATGGAAGAGCGCATGGCGTGCGGCGTGGGCGCGTGCCTCGGCTGCGTTTGCAAAACCAAAGAGGGCGGCGACACCAAGCATACGCGGGTGTGTGTGAACGGCCCGGTATTTAACGCCGAGGAGGTGGACTGGACATGAGCGATATGCGAGTGAATCTGTGCGGCGTAGAGCTGAAAAATCCGGTCATCACCGCGTCCGGCACCTTTGGATTCGGCATGGAGTATAACGAATTTTATCCGATCTCGCGGCTGGGCGGCGTGGCGTGCAAGGGCACCACACTGCTGGAGCGCGCGGGCAACCCCGCCCCCCGCATTGCGGAAACTCCGGCGGGCATGCTGAACAGTGTGGGGCTGCAAAATCCCGGCGTGGAGGCGTTTGTGTCCACCTATCTGCCGTGGCTGAAGCAGCAGGACACCGCCGCCATCGCGAATATCGCGGGCAGCAGCGTGGACGATTACTGCGCCATGGCGGAGCGGTTGAACGACACCGATGTGGATATTGTGGAGATGAACATCTCCTGCCCCAATGTGAAGCAGGGCGGAGTCGGGTTCGGCACCTCGTGCGAAAGCGCGGCGGCGGTGACCAAAGCGGTGCGGGCGCATTGCCGCAAACCGCTGATGGTAAAACTGACCCCGAACGTCACAAACATCGGCGACATTGCCGCGGCGGTAGAGGATGCCGGCGCGGACGCGGTGTCGCTGATCAACACCCTCACCGGTATGCGCATCGACATCCGCACCCGGCGGCCGATTTTGCGCAACAATACCGGCGGGCTGTCCGGCCCGGCGGTGTTCCCGGTGGCGGTGCGGATGGTGCGTGACGTGTACAAACGCGTATCCATCCCGGTGGTCGGCATGGGCGGCATTTCCACCTGGGAGGATGCGGTGGAAATGATGATCGCCGGCGCGGCAGCCATCCAGGTGGGGGCTGCCAACTTCCGCGACCCTATGGCATCGCTCAAAATTGTCGAAGGACTGGAAATCTATGCGGCGCAGCAGGGGCTGGGTTCGATCACCGAGCTGACCGGCACGCTGCAGGAATGGTAATACAAACAAAAACTCCGGCGCCCGATGGGTGCCGGAGTTTTTGACGGAAAGAGGCATGGCTTTATGTGGATCGTATATGCGTTCGGCTCGGCGCTGGCGGCGGGTGTCACCGCCATTTTGGCAAAATGCGGCATGCAAAAGACCGATTCCCATGTGGTCACCGCGGTGCGCACCATGGTGGTGCTGGTGTTTGCGTGGGGCATGGTGCTGCTGACAGGCAACATTGGCGATGTTGCCCGCATCGACAGCCGCTCGCTGCTGTTTCTGATCCTGTCCGGATTGGCGACCGGCGGGTCGTGGCTGTGCTATTTCAAGGCGCTGCAGCAAGGGGACGTCAACAAGGTGGCGGTGGTGGACAAATCCAGCACCGTGCTGACGATTTTGCTGGCGTTTATCCTGCTGCAAGAAGGCATTTCGCTCCCCAAAGGCATCGGTATGGTCGCCATTGGCGCGGGAACTTATCTGATGATCGAACCAAAAGCCGCGGCGGCACCGGAAAAAGGGAAACGGTCGTGGCTGCTGTATGCGGTGCTGTCCGCGGTGTTTGCCAGTTTGACCGCCATTTTGGGCAAGGTGGGCATCACCGGGGTGGAATCCAACCTCGGCACCGCCGTGCGCACCATTGTGGTGGCGATCATGGCGTGGGTGGTGGTGTTTGCCACCGGCAAGCAGCACGCGGTGCGGCATATTTCGGGGCGCGAGCTGGGCTTTATCGCGTTGTCCGGTGTCGCCACCGGCGCGTCGTGGCTGTGCTATTACAAAGCGCTGCAAGAAGGTCCTGCCAGCGTGGTGGTACCTATCGACAAGCTGAGCATTCTGGTGACGGTGGCGTTTTCCGCCATTGTTTTCCATGAACGGCTGTCCAAAAAAGCCCTTGTGGGCTTGGCGCTGCTCACCGCCGGCACGCTGATTATGCTGATCCCCTGAACACAAACGCATTTTCTATGCTATGGGGCGGCGAGCCATATTCGTTACAATCCCTCCGTCTTTTTGCTGCGCAAAAATCCACCTCCCTTTGCACAAGGGAGGCTTTGGCACGCCACTGGTTTCAGTAAATTTTACTAGTTGTTGACACCTCATCCACCGCCGTCCGGCGGTCCCCCTTCCCCTCCAATGGGAAGGCTTGAGGAGTTTCTGCTTCTTCTTTGTCATTCTGAGCGCAGCGAAGAATCTTCTCCGGCGTTGCCCTTTTTCTCTGCGTAGGGGGCGATGCCCATGCTCGGGGAAAGGCTTGTAAAAACCTCGACGGTTTGTTTCCAAACATATGCTTACACAAAAAGGCGCGCTGCCGGGTTGGCAGCGCGCCTTTTTCCACTATTCTGATGTTATTCTTCCGGCAAGTTCAGTGCGCCTTGCTCCAGCATCGACTGAGCCGCCAGCAGCACCCCCACTTTGCCGGAGTGGAAGTTCAGCCCGCCTTGCATATAGGCGGCGTACGGCTCACGCAAGGGTCCATCGGCGGACAACTCGATGGATGCCCCCATAATAAACGCACCCGCCGCCATAATCACCGGATTTTCATAGCCCGGCATATCCCACGGCTCCGGCACCACAAACGCATCCACTGGCGCGCCTTTTTGCATTCCCTGGCAAAAAGCGACCAGTCCCTCCGGCGTGCCCAGCTTCACCGTCTGAATAATATCGGCGCGCTCCTCACGCGGGGTGGGGCTGACCTCGTAGCCCAGCCGCTCAAACAGCGCCGACGTATACACCGCCGTTTTCAGCGCTTCGCCCACCACATGGGGCGCGTGGAACAGTCCCATATACAGCGGACGGTTGTGCCCCAGCGACGCGCCCACCTCGCGCCCCAGTCCCGGGGTGGTCATCCGGTAGGAGCACAGCTCCACCAAATCGGCGCGTCCGCAGATGTAGCCGCCGTTTTCCGCCACACCGCCACCGGGATTTTTAATCAGCGACCCCGCCATCAGATCCGCGCCCACCTGGGTCGGCTCGGTGGTTTGCACAAACTCGCCGTAGCAGTTGTCCACAAACACGATCACATCCGGACGCTTGGCTTTGACCGCGCGAATGATCTCGCCGATCTCCTCCACCCGCAGCGAGGGGCGCGGATCATAGCCGCGCGACCGCTGAATATGTACCACCTTGACCGCATCGGTCAACGCGTCCACAATGGCGGAAATGCGGGGATGCCCCTGATCGTCCAGATCCACCTGTTCATAGTGAATACCGAATTCGCGCAGCGAGCCCGGCGCATCACCGCGGATGCCGATCACCTTTTCCAGCGTATCATACGGCGCGCCGGTCGCCGCCAGCAGCGTATCGCCCGGGCGCAGCACCCCCGACAGTGCAATGGTGATCGCGTGGGTGCCGGACACAATGGAATGGCGCACCAGCGCATCCTCCGCCCCCATTACCTGAGCAAACACCTGATCCAGCGTATCGCGCCCGCGATCGCCGTAGCCATAACCGGTGGTGGGCGCAAAATGCGTTTCGCTGACCTGATGATCGATAAAAGCGCGCAGCACCTTTTGCTGGTTGTATTCGGTCACCTCGTCGATGGCTGCAAAACGCGGCGCGATCTCGGCAAGCGCCTGATCCGACAGCTTTTCCAGCCGTTCATCTACTGTAAAAAAAGAGGATTTCAACATCCGTCATCCTTTCGTATACTGGTTGCCCATTCCCCCGCGGGCACAAAGCCCCAGCGGGTGTACAGTGCCGCGGCATGGGCATTTTTCGGGGACAGCCACACCGCTTTTCCCTGTTGCTGCAACGCGGCCGCCAGCGTCATCACGGTGCAGTGGGCATAGCCGCGCCCGCGGCTTTCGGGGCGGGTCGCCACCCCGCCGATCAGCGCCGCGGTGTCACATTCGGCGGTGGTCATCGCGACCGCCGCCAGCGTGTCCGCCTCGTACACCCCCGCCATACGGCAGCAGCCGTGCCGCAACCGGTGGGATACATCCACATACCAATCCTCAAACGGCGGCAGTGTGTCGCCAAACACCGCTTGCAGCAGCGGGTATGCCTCGCGGGCAGCAGGCGCAGCCGCGCCCTCATCGGTGGCGGGCGCGAACAGCCGCATCACCTGTCCGGTGTGCGTGGTCACACCGCCATACGCCGCCAATACGGCGGCAAACGCCGGATCGCTGCGCAGTGTGCGCCACTCCGGCTGCATATGCACAAACAAGGCGGCTTCCTCGTGATCCTCCGGCGGCACCGCCGCCAGAAAGGTGTCCCCCATCGCCGCCAGCATGCCTCCCTGTTCGGTGCGCCAAAAGCGCACAAACGGGCGGTCGGTGCCGTAGGCTGCCCACCATCCCGCCAGCTTGACGGCGGCTTCGGTTTCCAGCGGCAGCGCAAACGGCTCGCCGCCCGGTATCGCGCGGATCATGCGCCCTCCGGCAGCGTATCCGCCAGCAGCGCCAACAGCGCCGCGGTATCTTGCATATCCTTCCACGACAGCACGCACGCCGGCGAATGCAAATACCGGCAAGGCAGCGACACCGCCGCCACCCGCACACCGCCCGCCGCCTGCTGCAGCGCGCCCGCGTCATTGCCGCCCGCCACCATCGTTTTGGTTTGGGTGGGAATACCCGCCTCGTCGCCCAGCGAGCGAATGCGGTGATACAGCTCCTCGTCATACAGGGTGCGGCGATCCATAAAGGACACCACCGGACCCGCGCCCACACGGCACACCTGCCGCGCACCGCTCACCCCCGCCAAGTCGGCGGCGGTGGTGGTTTCCACCACCACGGCAATATCCGGCTGCACGGTGTATCCCGCCACTGTGGCGCCGCGCAGCCCGATCTCCTCCTGTGTGACAAAGCTCACAGTCATATCGTATTTCGGCTGCCGCCGGATCAGCTCCAGCAGCAGCAGACATCCGGCGCGGTCATCCAGCGCCTTCGCCTTGCACAAATCGTCGCCGAGCTCGGTCCATTCGCTGTCAAACAGCACCGCATCGCCCGGCTGCGCGATCGCCAGCGCCTGCTCGCGATCCGCCGCGCCGATATCCACCAGCATGGCATCGATGCCGGGCACTTTTTTGCGGTCGTCGCCCTCGCATTGGTGGATCGCCTTGCCGCCGATCACGCCGACATGGCCGTTCACCCGCACCGTGTGACCGAAAACCACCGCTTCGTCCACGCCGCCCACCGCCGCGACCGCCAGATAGCCGTCGTCGGTGACATCGGTCACGATCAGTCCAACCTCGTCCATATGGGCGGAAAACAGCACCGACCGCGCGGCGCGCTGCTGCCCTTTCACCCGCACAATCAAATTGCCGAGCGGGTCCACCGTCATGCTTTCCACCGCCGGCAGATCGCGCAGTTGCTGCTGCAAATACGCACGCACCGCTTGCTCGCGACCGGAGATTCCCTCCAGCGCGCACAGCGTTTTCAGTTGCTCGCGGTTCATGCCGTGACCCCCTCTCGCACAAACGCCGCCATCAAGCGGCCGGTATTTTCCACATCGCGCATATCCACCAGCTCCACCGGTGTGTGCATATACCGCTGCGGGATGGACACCAACACTGTGCGCACGCCGTGCGCCGTGGTACTGATCTCGTCCGCATCGGTGCCGGTGCGCGCCCCCATCACCTCGCGCTGGAACGGAATCTGCTGCGCTTCGGCCAACGCCGCCAGCCGCCGGCTGTATGCCGCGTCCAACCCGGGGGCGATGCCGATCATCGGACCTTCGCCCAGCTTGCCACATTCGCGCGGGTTCGCATCCGGCGTCAACGCAAAGCTGACATCCACCGCCAGCGCCGCATCCGGCTGCAGCATGAACGCTCCGGAGGCGGCACCGCGGGTGCCCAACTCTTCCTGCACGGCAAAGCACACCGCCACATCCACCGGCAGCGGCTCGCCCGCCAGCGCATCCACCGCCCACAACACCGCCGCCACCCCGCTGCGATCATCCAGCGAGGTGCCGGTCACGCCGGTTTCGCCGATCGGCGAAAACCGCGGACGAAAGCTGACCCGGCTGCCCACCGGCACCGCCGCCAGTACCTGTTCCTGCGTCATGCCTATATCGATCAGGCATTTGTCCACCGGCGTGGCACCCTTTTGGTCACCCGCCAGATGCGGCGGGGTGCTGGCGAACACGCCCGGATAGGGCTTGTCCCCATACACCACCACTTCGGTGGCGGCAAGCACCCGCGCGTCAATGCCGCCGCAGGGCGCGACCCGCAAAAAGCCGTCCTCCACCGCGGTGACCACAAAGCCGATCTGGTCAATATGCGCCTCCAGCATCACGGTGGGGGCATCGGGCTTGCCGCAGCGGATCCGCCCCAACACATTGCCAAGCGGGCTGCGTTCAATCTCGTTTGTATACGCGCCCAACCACCGGGCGGCAACATCCGCCGCGGCGGTTTGACCGCCCACACCGGGGGCCAGACACAGCTCCCGCAAAACCTGTTGCAAATCCATGGTTACTCCTCCATCTCCATCACCAGCCGGCGGAAGTGGTTGCCCCGCTCTTCAAAATTGCGGTACATATCAAAGCTGGCGCTGGCGGGCGACATAAACACAATATCACCGTCTTGTGCCAGCCGGTTGGCGGCCGCCACCGCCTCCTCCATATTCTTCACCCGCACGATCGGCAGATCGCTGCACGCGCGAATCACCTGTTCGATCTTGTCGCCGGTCGCGCCCATCAAAATCGCGGTTTTCACCGTGTCGGCGGCAACCGGACCCAGCGGATCGTACGGAATGTGCTTGTCGTAACCGCCCGCGATCAGAATCACCCGACGGTCAAAGGATTTCAGCCCCGCAATGGTGCGCGACGGGCTGGAACCGATGGAATCGTTGTACCATTTGACCCCCCGGCGCACCCGCAGCAGCTCGCTGCGATGCGGCACCCCGCCAAAGGTGCGGGCGTATTCCGCGATGGTGGCAGGAGCCACCTCGCCCCACACCGCGGCGATGGCAGCCAGATAGTTTTCCACATTATGGTCGCCGGGGATCAGAATATCCGACCGGTTCATCACCGGCACATCCTGTCCATCCGCCCGCATATACAGCACATTGTCTTCGCCCAAAAACGCGCCGTGCGCCACCTCGTGGCGGCGGGAGAACAGGCAGCATTCGTCCGCCGCATCCGGCACAAACGAGGCGGTCACCTCGTTGTCGGCGTTCAGCACCACCCGATCACCGGTCTTTTGGAACCGCATCAGGTTGCGCTTGGCATCGATATACTCCGCCATGTCGGTGTGCCAATCCAGATGGTTGGGCGCCACATTGGTGATGACCGCGACATGCGGGCTTTGCGCCATGCGGGTGAGCTGGAAGCTGGACAGCTCCACTACCACGACATGGTCCGGCTGCACCTTTTCGATCTCCGGCAGCAGCGGGCGGCCGATGTTGCCGCCGAGATGCACCGTTTTGCCGGACGCTTCCAGCAGCCCGGCGATGATGGTGGTGGTGGTGGTTTTGCCGTCCGACCCGGTCACGCCATAGATAGGCGCAGGGCACAGCGCAAAAAACAGTTCCATTTCGGACGAAACGGGAATCCCCCGCTCCCGCGCGCGCTCAAATTCCGGCAGATACGGTTTCATGCCGGGGGTGCGCAAAATCATATCCACATCGTCAAGATGCGCCAAATACCCTTCACCCAGCGACAGCTCCACACCGGCGGCTTCCAGCTCGTCCGCCGTTTGCCCCAGCTGTGCGCGGTCGCGCCGGTCGCACGCCAACACCTGCGCCCCCTTGTCCGTCAGCTGACGAATTACCGGCAGGTTGTTGTGCCCGATGCCGCAAACGGCGATGCGTTTGCCCTGTATATGCTGCCAAAATGCCTGTATGTTCCGATCTATCATAAAAAAAGCCTCCCTCGCTTTTTGCCTATACGGTTTTTATTATACGAAATCCGGCGGCAAATATCAACTGTTTTGACCGCACAGGCTGTATTCTTTAATTTTTTATAAACGATACGCGAAACCGTTGCAAAAACCAGAAAAAATAGGTACAATACCCTGTAATAGGATTTATATTGTTCAGAAAGGTTCGGAGCTTATGTTCTTTTACGAGGGCTATACCTGCCCTGTTTGCGGAAAACCGTTCCAAGCGTCCGACGACATTGTGGTTTGCCCCACCTGCGGCGCTCCGCACCATCGGAGCTGCTGGCAGCGGGAGGGACATTGCCATTTTGAAGCGGATCACGGCACCGACCGCCAATGGTCGCGCGAAAAAAATCCGCCCAAAGCGGACACAACCGATGCGTCCACCCCACCCTCCGGCGATACCCGCCGCTGCCCTTACTGCGGATTTGAAAACCCGTCGTTTGCAGAGTTTTGTTCACACTGCGGCCGCCCCACCGGTGCGGAGGATTGGCACAGCGCCACCGGCAACCCCACCCCTCCTTTCGGCGGACCGACCGGTCCCGCCGGCGCTCCCTTTGGCTACGGCGAATACCGCCCGTTCCAAGCAATGGGCGATCCTTACGGCGGGGTTTCGCCGGATGAGGAGATTGAAGAGGTGCCCGCGTCGCAGCTGGCGGCGTTTGTCGGTCCCAACACCGCGTATTATCTGCCCCGCTTTCGCAAAATCTCCCAAGACGGCAGCAAATGCAGCTGGAACTGGGGGGCGTTTTTGCTGACACCGTATTGGCTGCTGTACCGCAAAAACTATCTGTTTGGCGGGCTGATGCTGGTGTTGGAAATATTGCGCACTTTTTTGGAGAGCTTTTTGCTGTTCCGCATCACAAACGGCGGCAATGTGGCGCTGAATTCGATCGTGCAAAGCATCGCGAGCGGCGGAACGATCCCGTTGTTTGTGTGGGTGCTGGTACTGTCCTCCCTGCTGGATCTGCTGCTGCGGGTGCTGTTTGGGTTGTCTGCCAACTGGCTGTATCTGCGCACCGCCGTGTCGCGGATCAAAAAGCTGCAAAAGGATGACGAAACCCCCGACACGCAAGCCATCGCCACCAGCGGCGGTGTATCGTTTGCGCTGGGTATTGTGGCTTATTCCCTGTTGCTATTGGCCAGCATGATGGCTCAATATATTTTTTATTTGTAATTGAACGAGAGAGAGGATGTTTATCTATGGCACAGAAAGTACGCAAGGCGGTTATTCCCGCTGCCGGACTCGGCACCCGGGTGCTGCCCATCAGCAAGGCGATGCCCAAAGAGATGCTGCCCATCGTGGATAAGCCCGCGATCCAGTACATTGTGGAGGAAGCGGTTGCTTCCGGCATCGAAGATATTCTGATCATCACCAACCGCGGCAAAGGCATCATCGAAGATCACTTTGACCACATGGTGGAGCTGGAGCAGCGGCTGGCGGCAAGCGGTCGGCAGGAAACGCTGGATCAGCTGAACCACATCACCGGGCTCGCCAACATCTATTTCATCCGCCAGAAGGAAACCAAAGGGTTGGGTCACGCGGTCAACTGCGCCCGCTCCTTTGTGGGCAACGAGCCGTTCGCTGTGCTGTACGGCGACGATGTCATCATCGGCGAGGATCCCGCCTGCGGTCAGCTGTGCCGCGCGTATGAGGAGTTCGGTCGCGGTGTGGTCGGCATCAAAGAAGTGGCGCCGGAGATGATTGGCAAATACAGCTCGCTGAAGGTGGCGCCGCTGCACGACAATCTGTACACCGTCACCGATATGATCGAAAAGCCCACCCCGGACAAGGTGCTGTCGCTGTTCTCCATCCTTGGTCGCTGCGTGCTGCCGCCGGAGATTTTCGATATTCTGGACGAAACCAAACCCGGCGCGGGCGGCGAAATTCAGCTGACCGATGCGATGCTGCAGCTGGCGCGCAACGGTGGCATGACCGGCGTGGATTTCACCGGTATCCGCTACGATATGGGCAACAAGCTGGGCATTCTGCAGGCCACCTGCGAGGTTGCTTTGCAGCATCCGGAAGTGAAAGATGACTTCCGCGCGTATCTCAAAAAACTGGCCGCTACGCTGTAACGACGGTCATAAAAACGAGGGTGTCCCCGCGGGGGACACCCTCGTTTTGTTTTGTCGCTCAAGCCAGCGTTTGGGCACCGAGCAGATTGATGATCAGCGCCACCGCCAGCAGCAGGATAAACCCGGTGCAGCAGCCGAAAAACACCCGCCGCGCCCGCTTTTCTGCAATGCGCTGGGCGGTCAGCCCCAGCAGCAGACAAGCCACCAGCGCCGCGATCACATTCAGGATCACCCGAATATCCACCGCACCCAGCGGCAGAACCATCGCCGCCCACGCCGCCAGCCGTCCGCTGACCACATACATCAGCGGCTGGATCAGCAGCGGGCTGGTCGCCACCGCGTAGTTCACCTTTTCCGCCCGCATAAACACGACCAACATCGCGATCAGCACGATCACAATACTCCAACAGGCAAACATCATCCCCGACATGGTGGGTTGGGTGGTTGCCGCTCCCAAAATATGCATACTCTCGTCTCCTTTTTATCGCGTTGTCAGCCGCACACTGCCCACCGAACGGAGGGACAGCTCGCGGCAGCAGCCTTTGCCCAGCGCCGCTTCCATCCCCTCCACAAACAGTGGGATGCGCGCCGCGGGCATCACGGTTTGGATGCAGCCGCCAAAGCCGCCGCCATGCACCCGCCAGCCGCCGACATCCTCCAGCAGCAGCTGTGCCAGGTGCAGCGCCACCGCCATCGGCTGTTCGGCCGGTCGATCCGGCAGCGCAATGTTTTGCAAATATTCAAACGACGAATGTCCCGACCGGGTCATTTCCTGCAAGAAGGCGGTCATATCGCCCTCTTCCAACGCCTCGGTTTCGCGGGCGACTCGCTCGTTTTCCATAAAGAAGTGCAGCGCCCGCAGCACCGCGCGATCGCCGCAAGCGGCGCGCAGCTCCGGCAACCGCGCCAGCAGCGCCTCGCGCGAAGTATCCGCCAGCCGTTCACCGCCCAGCGCCCGCGCTACCGCCTGCATCTCCTGCGGAATGGCGGCGTAGGCATCGGTCAGACCGGCGTGGTCGCCACCGACATCCACCATGCACAGCTTATAACCGGTGCGGTTCCAATCCACCGACAGCCGCCGCACCCGCGGACGCTGCGGGGAGGCGAAATCCAGCGCGATCACCCCGCCGGTGGCACAGGCAAACTGATCCAGCAGCCCGCTGGGCTTGCCGAAATAGTCGTTTTCGGCATAGCCACCCGCCATCGCCAACGTTTCGCTGCCGAACGCGCCGTCGTTGTACAAATGGTTGAACACCGCGCCGACCAGCACCTCAAACGCCGCCGACGAAGACAGTCCCGACCCCACCGGCACCCGCGCATCGGTCACGGCGTTGAACCCGCCGATCGTGCCCCACTGCTGGCGCAGATAGGCGGCTACTCCCCGCACCAAGGCAGCGGAAGTGCGCGACTCTGCCGATCGGGGCGCCAGCGTGTCCAGCGTCAGCGTTACCGGCGGCACCCCCGCGGCGTGCATCTGCACCCGGTCGTCTGCCCGCCGGGCGGCGACCGCCAATATATCGGCATCAACACTCGCCGCCAGTGCCAACCCGCCGTTGTGATCGGTATGGTTGCCGCCCAGCTCGGTGCGTCCCGGCGCGGACACCACGACCACCTCATCCGCCGCGCCGAATGCCGCTTCGTATTGCTGCAGCAGTCGCGACAATCGCCGGCGCGCCGCGTGCAGCGCCCTTGCGCCATAAAGCGCTTTCAACGCCGCGTCATACCGACCCGCTTCCAGATCCTGCATCGCGTTCATGCCCCATCTCCTCCTCTGCCCGACGGGGCGACCGCCCCATAATTCGCCGATAGGCGCGATAAAACGAAGAATAATCGCCAAAGCCACAGCGCGCCGCCGTGTCCTCGGCACCCACCCCCTGCTGCAGCAGCTGCT
Organism: uncultured Oscillospiraceae bacterium; assembly: GCA_900547105.1. GTDB lineage: Bacteria > Bacillota > Clostridia > Oscillospirales > Acutalibacteraceae > UMGS1474. The sequence continues at coordinate 98,887 of URFL01000002.1, forward strand.
GCGCCAGTTGGATGCGCTTGCCGGTGATGTATTCCATCGGCGCGATCCCCATCGCTGCCTTGAATACCCGCCCGATATGCGGCTTGGTCATAAACACCTGCTCAGCCAGAACATCCAGATTCAACGGTTCACACAGATGCTCGTGGATGTATTGCAGCAGCGTTTCCACCAGCGGCGGCATCGGCGCGCCGCCGATCAACCGCACACTGTCATCCGCATACATCGACACATAGGTCAGTATTTCGCCCAGCAAAAACACGCTCAGCGTGCGGCGGGCTTCCTCGTCCGGCAGCGCCGCCGCCTGCTCCACCCGATGAAACAGATCCATAAACAGCTCCTGATCCGGACGCAGCAGATTGTGCACCCCCGCTTCGCGGTTCAAAAAAGGTGACAACAGCCGGGAATAATCCACCATCAGGCTGCTGTCAAAATGCAGACAGCAGCGCTCGTAGCTGACCGGCGTGGTGGGGATAAACTGGTGGCGCTCGCCGGCGCGCAGCAGGATCAGATCGCCCGGTTGCAGCTTATACACCGTGTTTTCCACCAGAAAGGTACCGTCTCCGCTGATAAAAAAATACAGCTCGTTCATTTTGTGCCAATGCCGTGCGATCTGCATATTTTCCAGCTTGTTATCGCGCGAATGATGATACAAAAAGCGGTCGTAGGTCAATATCGGATAGCTATCCATACACCCTCACCTCTTCGTCGAGCGTTTTCTGCCTACACTGTATCATAAAATATCATTATTTGCAAGGTTTCTATCAACAAACCCACTGGAAAAATCTGTTCGGATGTGCTATGCTCTAGTCGTACAAATTTTTCTCTTAGAATGTATTATAAAAAAGGAGCGAATCTGTTATGACGCGTTTTTATGACGACGGGCTGTTGCTGCACGGCGACACCGCCAACCGGCTGTATCAGGAGTGTTCTGCCGGCAAACCCATCATCGATTACCACTGCCATCTGAACCCGCAGGAGATCTACGACGACCAACCGTTCCACAACCTCGGCGAGATGTGGCTGGCGGGCGACCACTACAAATGGCGCGCTATGCGCCAAAACGGCGTGGACGAGCGGTTGATCACCGGTGACAGCAGCTTCCGTGAAAAATATGATGCGTGGAGCGCAGCGCTGCCCTATATGATCGGCAGCCCGCTGTATCACTGGACGCAGATGGAGCTGGCGCAGATTTTTGATATTCGCCGCCCGCTGAATCCCGACACCGCCGCCGCCATCTGGGACGAAACCTGCTCCATCATGGCGGATGGCTCGCTCAGCCCTCGCAGCCTGATCAAAAAATTTGATGTGCGGGTGATCTGCACCACCGACGATCCCTGCGACGATCTGCAATATCACAAAAAGCTGGCAGGCGAAACGGATCTGCACGCCAAAGTGCTGCCCACCTTCCGCCCCGACAAGCTGTATACCGGGCTGGACACTCCCGCGTTCGCGGACTATGTGAAACAGCTGGGCACCGTTTCCAGCATCGCGACCGACAGCTTTGACGGCTTTCTCGCGGCTGTGGAAGCGCGGCTGGACTACTTTGTGTCCTGCGGCTGCGTGGTGTCCGACCACAGCATCGGTCATGTGCCCACCTGCCACGGCGACAAAGCCGATGCGGCGCGGGTATTTGCCGCCGCCATCGCGGGCGATGCGATCAGCACCGCCGATTACGAGATGTATCTCGACTTTATGCTGCGCACGCTGGCGGGATTCTATCGCGCCCGCGGCATGGTGATGCAGCTGCATATGTCCCCCATCCGCAACGCCAGCCGCATCATGTTCCGCAAACTCGGCGCGGATCACGGCTTTGACACGGTGGGCAGTATGGTTTCGCCGGAGGATCTGTGCCGGATGCTGGCGGATATCGAAGAGGCCACCGGTTTGCCCAAGATGGTGCTGTATTCGCTCAACGCCGCTTCCAACGAGTCCATCATCACGGCGTTGGGCAGCTTTTCGGGCGAGGTGCCCGGCAAGCTGCAGCTCGGCTCGGCATGGTGGTTCGCGGATCATGTGGACGGCATCCAGCGCCAGCTGCGGCTGACCGCCGCCAACGGCGCGCTGGGCCGCTTTATCGGTATGTTGACCGATTCCCGCAGCTTCACCTCCTATGTGCGGTTTGACTACTTCCGCCGCATTTTGTGCAACATCATCGGTGGCTGGGTCGACGGTGGTGAATATCCCGACGATGCTTACCTGCGCCGCATGGTGGAGGGCATCACCTATCGCAATTCGATGGAATTTTTCGGCTTTGATAAATAAAGCATAAGGAGGCGATCCAAATGATCGTTGGTGCACAGCTGTATACCCTGCGCGAGTGGATGACCACCGAACAGCAGGTGGTCGATACCTTACAAAAAGTGAGTGATCTCGGGTTTACCCATGTACAACTGTCGGGCATGTCCGCGCCGGTGAAGCCGGAGCGGCTGCGGGCGATCGCGGACGAATACGGGCTGCATATCGTGTTGACCCACACCGATCCGCAGCGCATCCTGAACGACACGCTGGGCGTGATCCGCGATCACGAGATCATGGGCGGCACCCATGTCGGCATTGGCTGCCGCCCCGGCGCATACAAGGAAACCGCCGACGATTATCGGCGGATGATCGCCGATTTCACCCCCGCCGCCCGCTTGCTGCACGAACACGGCATGGTGCTGCATTATCACAACCATGCGTTCGAGTTTGAACGGATGGACGGCGACAAAACCGGTTTTGATATTTTGACCACCGAAACCGATCCCGAGCTGTGGCAATTCACGGTGGACACCTACTGGGTGCAGGTCGGCGGGCGCAACCCCGCCGATGTCATCGACCGTCTGCCCGGTCGGGTCAGCGCGGTGCACATCAAAGACCTGACCATGGTGAACAACGCCCAGCGGTTCGCCGCCGTGGGCGAAGGCAATCTCGATTTTGCCGCCATTATGGCGGCGTGTCAGCGCGCCGGCACAGAATGGGCGCTGATCGAGTTGGACGACTGCTACGGTGCGGATCCGTTTGAAAAGCTGCGCGTCAGCCGGAAAAACGCCTCGCGCTATCTGTAAAAGGAGATTGCCTATGCCACGCTACTGTCTGTCCGCTTTCGCGGACGAAGCCGCCGCCGATCTGCAAGGGCAAATGGATGCCTGCGAACGCAACGGTTTTCACCATATCGAAATGCGGTTTGTGGATGCACGCTCTATCGTGGATCACACGGTAGAGGAATGCCGCGAGATCCGCCGCCGGTTGGATGACCGCGGATTTGAGCTGTCGGCGCTCGGCTCGCCGTTCGGCAAAATCAACATCCGGGACGATTTTGCCGCGCATATGGAAAAGTTCAAACAAGGGCTGGAGCTGTGCCATGTGCTGCGGGTATCCCGCATCCGGATGTTCAGCTTTTATCTGCCGGAACACGAGGACCCGGCGCAATTCCGCTCGCAGGTGATGGAGCAGCTCGCCATCATGGCGGAACAGGCGCACGCCGCCGGGCTGCTGTGTTGTCACGAAAACGAAAAAGGCATCTACGGCGACAACGCCGAGCGGTGCGAGGATATCGCCCGCACCATTGGGGACACCATGCCGCTGGTGTTTGACCCCGCCAACTTTGTACAGTGCGGGCAACCGGTGCGGGAAGCATACGACCGGCTGGCGCCGTATATCCGGTATATGCACATCAAAGACGCGCACAAAGCGGACGGACGGGTGGTGCCCGCCGGCGAAGGCGACGGCGAGCTGCCGTATGTGCTGGAACAGTTTTTGCAAACACCGGGCGAGCATACGCTCACGCTGGAACCGCATTTGATGGCGTTTCCGGGGTTTAATACGCTGGAGCAAGGCGATGCTGCCCCCGCGGCGGCATTTTCCGCCGAAGGACAGGCGTTCGACACCGCTTGCCGGGCGCTGAAGCATCTGCTGGCATAAATCTCATTATAAAATAAGGAGTGGGATTCAACATGGAAACCGTACGCATGGGCATTATCGGTATCGGCAATATGGGTCATTGCCACGCCGAGCAAATCGCCGCCGGACACATTGAGGGCATGGTGCTGACCGCTGTGGCGGACATCAAGCCCGAACGGCTGGATTGGGCCAAAGAAAAACTGGGCGACACCGTCGCGCGGTTTGCTACCGCCGAAGAACTGATGGACAGCGGGCTGGTGGATGCTGTGCTGATTGCCACGCCCCACTATTTCCACCCGCCGTATGCGATCATGGCGTTTGAAAAAGGGTTGCACGTGGTGTGCGAAAAGCCCGCCGGCGTTTACACCAAAGCGGTGCGCGAAATGAACGCTGCCGCCGAAAAAAGCGGCAAAGCGTTCGCCATGATGTTCAACCAGCGCACCAACCACCTCTATCGCAAGATGAAAGAGATCATCGATTCCGGCGAGATGGGCGCGATCAAACGCACCAACTGGCTGATTACCGATTGGTACCGCACCCAAGCGTATTATGATTCCGGCGACTGGCGCGCCACCTGGAGCGGCGAGGGCGGCGGCGTGCTGATGAACCAAGCACCCCACAATCTGGATCTGTGGCAATGGATCTGCGGGATGCCGGTGCGGGTGCGCGCGTTTTGCCATGTCGGCAAATGGCACGATATTGAGGTGGAAGACGATGTGACCGCGTATGTGGAATACGAAAACGGCGCGACCGGTGTGTTTGTCACCACCACCGCCGATTGCCCCGGCGATAACCGGTTTGAGGTGATGTGCGAGCGTGGCAAGCTGGTGTGCGAGGACGGCAAGCTGACGGTGTATAAGCTGAACCAAAGCGAACGTGAATATTGCTTTAACGCGACCGAGGGTTTCCGTCCGCTGGAGCATACCGATTATCAGCCGGAAACCGACGGCAAAAACGACCAGCACAACGGCGTTTTGCGTGCTTTTGCCGCGCATATTCTGCACGGCGACCCGTTGGTCGCGGACGGCAGCGAAGGCATTTTCGGTCTGACGCTGTGCAACGCGATGTATTTGTCCTCGTGGCTGGATGAAACCGTGTCGCTGCCGCTGGACGAGGATCTGTTCTTAGAAGAGCTCAACAAACGGCGCGCGACCTCCCGCCGCAAGGATCATGTGACCGAAACCGTCGCCGACCTTGCCGGCACCTACGGCGCGCATTAAGGATGGATACATATACGCGTCCGATTGCAAGGATACGCTTATTCATCCCCTACGCCCACTTTTCAGCGTTCCTCTTTATCGGTTAAACTCCACACATCTCTCCCCCGCGGGTATACCGCGGGGGATTTTGCATATTGTCCACCCGGCGGGAATATAGTGAAGTAACACGCCAAAAGGAGGGCTTTTTGTGAAGCTACCCGCAGGGCTCACCACCGCCGAAGCGGAACAATCCCGCCGGCTGCACGGCGATAACCAACTGACCCGCGCGCGCAAAAACGGCTTTTTTCGGCAGCTGCTGCAAAGCTTTGGCGATCCAATCATCAAGGTGCTGCTGGCGGCGCTGGCGATCAATCTTATCTTTTTGTTCCACCGGTGCGACTGGTACGAGTCGGCGGGCATTGCGGCGGCTATTTTTTTGGCCACCTTTGTGTCCACCCTATCCGAATACGGCAGCGAATCCGCGTTTGAAAAGCTGCAGGAGGACGCCGCACGCATCTCCTGCCGGGTGCGCCGCGACGGGCAGGTGGTATCGCTGCCCATCGCCGAGATCGTGGTGGACGATGTGGTGCTGCTGCAATCCGGCGAGCGGGTGCCCGCCGACGGCATTCTGCTGGACGGTCGGCTGGCGGTGGATCAATCTGCCCTCAACGGCGAAAGCCACGAAGCGGTCAAAGCGCCCTGTTCCGATGCCACCGACGCCTCCGATCTGGCTGCTCCCAACCGTCTGTTCAGCGGCAGCGTGGTGTGCAGCGGTGAGGGAGTGATGCAGGTGCGCCAGGTCGGTGACCGCACCTTTTACGGCGGCGTGGCGCGCGAAGTGCAGGAGGATGCGCGCGAAAGCCCCCTGCGGGTGCGGCTGGCGGGGCTGGCCAAAGCGCTCAGTCGGCTGGGGTACATCGCCGCGGCGCTGGTGGCGGCGGCAGACCTGTTCCATTCCTTTTTGCTGGACAACGCCTTTGACCCCGCCCGCATCGCCGCTGCCTTTACCGATGCCCCCACCGTGATCGGCCATCTGCTGCATGCGATCACGCTCGCCATCACCGTGGTGGTGGTGGCGGTGCCGGAGGGGCTGCCGATGATGATTACCGTAGTGCTGTCCTCCAATATGCGGCGGATGCTGAAGGATCATGTGCTGGTGCGCAAGCTGGTCGGCATCGAAACCTCCGGCAGCCTCAACATTCTGTTCACCGACAAAACCGGTACACTGACCAAAGGCAAGCTGCAGGTCAGCACGCTGGTCACCGGCGACGGTCAGCAGCATACCCATCCGGTGACGATCCGCCGCAAGCGGGAGCTGTGGGAGCTGCTGCAGCTCTCCTGTGCACTCAATTCGGAAAGTCTGCTGTCCGGCGGGCGCGCCATCGGCGGCAATGCCACCGACCGCGCGTTGCTGGAATTTGCCGCCACCGCGCGGCTGGACACCGGCGGCTACACGCTGTCGCAGCATATTCCCTTTGACAGCACCCATAAATTTTCCGCAGTACGCATCGACGGCGCGCGGGCGATGACACTGGTCAAAGGCGCACCGGAAAAGCTGCTGCCTGCCTGCACCCAGTATATTGATGAAACCGGCGAGCGCCGCCCGCTATCCCCGGCGGTGCTCACCTACCAATGGAACGAAATGACCACCCACGCCATGCGGGTGCTGGCACTGGCAATCAGCGACCAACCGGTTAGCAGCGACGATTTTCCGCCGCTGACGCTGGTGGGGCTACTGGGTATTCGGGACGAACTGCGCAGCGAAACCCCCGCCGCCGTGCGCGAAGTGCAGGGGGCAGGGGTGCAGGTGGTTATGATCACCGGTGACAACCGTGACACCGCCGCTGCCATTGCCAAGGAGGCGGGGCTGCTGCGCCGCGATGACGATGTGGTGCTGACCGGCGGCGAGCTGTCCTCGAAAAGTGACGAGGAGATTAAGCAGCTGCTGCCCCGCTTGCGGGTGGTTGCACGGGCGCTGCCGGGCGATAAAAGCCGCCTGGTGCGGCTGGCACAGGAGATGGAACTGGTCACCGGTATGACCGGCGACGGCATCAACGACGCGCCCGCGTTGAAAAAAGCGGATGTCGGATTTGCGATGGGCAGCGGCACCGAAGTCGCCAAAGAGGCGGGCGACATTGTGATTTTGAACGACAATTTCCGCTCCATCGCCAAAGCCATTCTGTATGGCCGCACCATTTTCAAAAGCATTCGCAAATTTGTCATTTTCCAGTTGACCATGAACCTGTGCGCCGTCGGTATCTCGGTGATCGGTCCCTTTATCGGGGTGGACACACCGGTGACGGTGATGCAAATGCTGTGGATCAATATGATTATGGATACGCTGGCGGGGCTGGCGTTTGCGGGCGAGCCGCCGCTGCCCGCGTATATGCGCGAACCGCCCAAACGACGGGACGAACCGGTGCTGAACCGGTATATGCTGCACCAGATTTTGTGCATGGGGCTGTACACCATTGTGCTGTGCGTGGCGTTTTTGAAGCTGCCGGTGTGCAAAACGCTGCTGCATTACGACACCCAGCCGATTTATCTGATGACCGCGTTTTTCGCGCTGTTCATCTTCACCGGCATCTTCAACAGCTTTAACGCGCGCACCAATCGGGTGAATGTGCTGGCGAATCTGGCGCACAACCCCTCGTTTATCGTTATTATGTCCGCGGTTGCCATTATCCAGCTGCTGCTGATCTATTACGGCGGCGAGTTGTTCCGCACCGCCGGGCTGTCCGCGCGGGCATTGCGGCAGGTGCTGCTGCTGGCGTTCACCGTTATTCCGGTGGACAGCATCTGCAAGCTGACGCTGCGCGCCCGCGGTCGCAAAGGTCATCTGTAACTCCCCCGCTGCACGCAAAAAAGCATCCGGTGCTTCGGCACCGGATGCTTTTTTGAATAAGGCTCAGAGAATATCTCCGCTCATCATATCTTTCACCTGTTCGGGAGAATACATCATATCCTCTTCCAAAATGTGGGTCGCCCGCTGCAAAATCAACAGCGCATCCGCCGCAGTAACATCACCATCGCCGTCCGCGTCCGCCTTGACGAGCTGGTCATCGGTCAACGTGATCTGTTCGGTGGTTGCGTACAGCGCCATCAGCGCGTCCAGCGTGGTCACGCCGTCTTTGCCGTCCACATCCCAGTCTGGCATATCCATATGCATATGCATCGCGCCCATGTAGACCACGACGCATGTCTGGATAGTGCCGAAATCCATCCAAAGAATCGTTGCGGGCACCCGTCCATACTCCTCATCCTGGAAGATCAGCTGTGCACCCACCATAGACGGATCGGTGTCTTCGCCCTCATCCACATAATCGTCCACCATATCATCGCCCGGCCCTTCCGGCAGAATCAGCGTGGCATCCTTCGCATCCACCACCTTGGTGGAGCCGTCCTTGCCGGTCACCTGCAGCTTCCAGTTCTGGTAATCGCCGACATCCGGAATGTTCAGCAACTGAATAGATGCTACCGGGTTGAGCCGCACATTCACCGGCAAAACGGTGCTGCACAGGATATACTCGATGCTCAGCAACGCTGCGTCATCATAATACTCGATCACGAGCTGAGCGTCATCGATTGCATCATAATAAATGCCGTTGAACAAATCGTCGCCCTCATAGGTCCACACCTTGGTCGAATCATCGGCGTAGGTGAAGGTCAACGACAGTCCCGCCAAGCTGGTGGGACCAACCCCATCCCACGCCAGCAAGCTGGGATAGCCGGTCACTTCCATCGACACCGGCACCGCTATCTCCAGATCGTTGAACGAATCATACAGCGTGTCGCCGATGATATAGGACAGCATATTGTCCTCGGCGTACGCCTGCGCTGCCGAACCGGCGGTGCAGCGAATATACTCGGCCATATCGATCGAACCGTCCGCAATATCCGTCACGGTTGCCGGAATATCCAGCACCCGCACCATCAGATTTTCGGCACTGAGCAGATCCTCGCCCAAACCAGTGACGGTGTAGCCATCCAGCTCATCCGGAATCTCCACATCCAGCCGATAGGCCATATTCGGCTCCACATCCGACAGCTCCATATAGGTCAGCGTGGCGGTGTTGTCCTCGTTCACCTCATAGGTGAGGGAAATGTCCATCTCCTCCGCTGCGGCCACCAGCCCGGTAGACAACGCCGACACCAGCAATGCCAAGACCGTTAACATCGATACCCATCGTTTCATTCCTCATCCCATCCTTTCTATTGCTTGTGGCTATCATACCACATTCTGCCGCAGATTTCAAGTAAATTGTGTCAATTTCTCTTCTGCTTTGTAAAAGTGCACATCACGCCGCCGGCAAAGCTGTCACCTGACCGGACACATACTGCAAAATATACAGCGCGTCCAAAATAGTAACTCCCGCCTGACCGTCCACATCCGCCAGCCGCTGCTGCTGTTCATTCAGTGCGAGCTCGCCCGCCGCCGCACGCAGCACCAGCAACGCGTCCGCACCGGTTACGACCCCATTACCATCCACATCGCCCCACACGGTGGTCGGGTTCAGCGCTGTGCTCAGCATCAACACGCCGCGCTGTTCCTCCTGCTCATTGGGCGACGCTTTGCGCACATATGTCACCTGCGCGCCGTCCACCGTCAGTCCATACAGCTGGCAACTGTCGGTATTTTCAAACACGGTGGTGGTATCGCCCGTTTGCGGATTCCACGATACAATGGCATCCGGCGTATTCCATAAAAGCCGCCCGTTGTGCTGTCCCAACCCCGCGTAGCTGCCCAGCCAATAGCTGCTTTCGCCGGCGCTCCAGCGGTCCGTCATCGGCAGCACCGGCTGCGAGCGCTGCCAATCGGTCGCACACAACGCATAATTGCCGTTTTCCTGCTGGGCGATGTAATACCACTGCCCTTGCAGCGGCACAAACGGCGTGTACACCTGCATCCACATCGCCGCGTCATAGCGGGTATCGCTGCACACACGCGCTTGCTGCGTAAACTGCCAATCGTGGTGCGGCGATGCCTGCGCCAGCATCGCAGCATCGCTCAGCAAAAAGTTGCGATGGCTCACCACGCCATACGACTGCCCCACCGGATCGTCCCATGTCACATCCACATGGTACCAGTGACCGTCCAGCTGCACCGCGTTCCACGCGTGGTTCATCGCGTCGCTCACCACATAATCCACCGGAATCGAAAACCGCTGCAGCAGCGCCATATAGGTGAGTGCGTACGCCTGGCACACGCCGGTGCCGGTGGTCAACAGGGTGTAGGCATCATAATGCGTATAGGTGGTATCATAGGCATAATGTGCGACCAGATAATCGTGCAGATACAACGCGATTTCGAGATCCGACCAAGCCGTATCCACCCCGGCCGCGATCTCTGACAGCTTTTGTTCATAAGCGGCGCGCATCTGCAAAAGCGGCTCGCCGGTCACGGTATAGGTGGGATGCACCTCTATCACGCGGTTATTATTAAAGGAATAACTGTACCGATCCGACAGATGAAACAGCTCGGGCGACAGCCATGCGGTTTGATAGTACATGTCGGACAGCTGATCCACCGTTACATCATAGGGGCGCAGGTCGATGCGCTCCTGGCAGTTCCACAAGCCACTGTACAAAGCGTCGGCAGCGGCGGACGCAGAGGCATGCTGCGCCAAAGCGTCCGCAGACTCCTCGGCCGCGGCCACTCCCGTTGTCATAATAGAGGCGATCAATGTCACCGCCAGCAAAAACGCCAACCATTTTCGTTTCATCTTGTACAGTCCTTTTGTCCGTTTTTATCATTATAGCATACAATATGTAAACATAGCAATGCATTTTTGTGTACAATTATAAAGAACAAAATTGTATAACTTTTTTTGAGAAAATGGTTGACAAACACGACTGAATGTTTTAATATATGAGCAGATATTCATATGAAAGGATGTGCATATCATGCCGTTCTCATCAGAACCGGAAGCTGAGGGCTGCGAGTATCTGTGTGTACACGAAGAAACGGTGGCGCGGCTGCTGAAAGCGCTGCCGCCCGACGAAACGCTGTACGATCTGGCGGAGCTGTTCAAGGTATTTGGCGATTCCACCCGCATCAAGATTTTGTATGCGCTGTCGGAAGCCGAGCTTTGCGTGTGCGATCTGGCGCGGCTGCTGGGCATCACCCAGGCGGCGGTATCGCACCAGCTGCGGGTGCTAAAGGCGAATGCGCTGGTACGCGCGCGGCGCGAGGGCAAGGTCACCTTTTACGCGCTGGACGACGACCACGTACACAGCATCCTGCGCCAGGGCATGGAGCATATCCAGGAATAATCTATACATCATACAGAAAAGGGGTCATCATCATGAAAAAAACATTTGCTTTGGAAGATCTGGACTGCGCCAACTGCGCGCAAAAAATGGAGGACGCGATCCGCAAGCTGGACGGTGTCGAGGATGTACAGGTCAACTTTTTGCGTCAGACGATGACGCTGACCGCGGCGGACGACCAGTTTGACAGTGTTGTGAAAGCGGCGGTCAAAACCATCCGCAAAGTGGAACCGGATTGCCGCGTGAAGCTGTAAATCGGCAAGGAGGCGCACGTTATGACGACCAAGCAAAAAAAGAACCTGATCCGCATTGCGGTGGCGCTGGTGCTGTTTTTGGCGGCATGGCTGTCGCCGCTGACCGGCTGGTGGCAGCTCGGCGCGTTTCTTGTGCCGTACTTCATCGTGGGGTGGGATGTGCTGTGGCGGGCGCTGCGCAACATCGCCCACGGTCAGATTTTTGACGAAAACTTTCTGATGGCGGTTGCCACCATCGGTGCGCTCGCCATCGGCGAGTATCCCGAGGGCGTGGCGGTCATGCTGTTCTATCAGGTGGGCGAATGGTTCCAAAGCTACGCGGTGGGGCGTTCCCGCCGTTCCATCGCCTCGTTGATGGATATTCGCCCCGACATCGCCAATGTGGAACGGGACGGTCAACTGCAAGAGGTTGACCCCGACGAGGTAGCAATCGGCGAAGTCATTGTGGTGAAACCGGGCGAAAAGGTACCTCTGGACGGTGTGGTGCTGGAGGGCCGCTCGTCGCTGGATACGGCGGCGCTGACCGGCGAATCGCTCCCGCGCGAGGTGGTTCCGGGCGACGATGTGGTGAGCGGCTGCGTCAACCAAAGCGGGCTGCTGCGGGTGCAGGTGACTAAGCGGTTTGGCGAATCCACTGTGTCCAAAATTCTGGATCTGGTGGAAAACGCCAGCAGCAAAAAAGCGCCCGCCGAAAACTTCATCACCAAATTTGCGCGGTACTACACCCCCTGTGTTGTGATCGGTGCCGTGCTGCTGGCGGTGCTGCCGCCGCTGCTGACCGGATGGAACGACTGGAGCGTGTGGAGCGAATGGATCCACCGTGCCCTCATCTTTTTGGTTATCTCCTGCCCCTGTGCACTGGTCATTTCGGTGCCGCTCAGCTTTTTCGGCGGGATCGGCGGTGCCTCCCGCTGCGGCATTTTGGTCAAAGGCAGCAACTATCTGGAAGCGCTGGCTGCCACCGATGTGGTGGTGTTTGACAAAACCGGCACCCTGACCCAAGGCGTGTTCAATGTGACCGCCATCCACCCCGACCATGTGTCGGAGGGACAGCTGCTGGAGCTGGCGGCGCTGGCGGAAAGCTATTCCGAACATCCCATCTCGCGTTCGCTGCGCGAGGCATACGGCAAAGAGGTCGATACCAGCCGCATCACCTCGAACGAGGAGCTGGCGGGGCGCGGCGTGCGCGCCGTGATCGACGGCAAAACGGTGTGTGTCGGCAACAACAAGCTGATGGATGACATCGGTATCGCGTGGCACCCCTGCCATCGGGTGGGCACCACCGTGCATGTGAGCGTGGACGGCGCTTATGCCGGACACATCGTGATCTCGGACGAGGTGAAGCCGGACGCTAAAGAGGCGATCGCGGCGCTGAAAGAGCTGGGCGTGCGCAAAACCGTAATGCTGACCGGCGACGCGAAAGCGGTCGGCGAAAGCGTGGCTGCCGATCTGGGACTGGACGCGGTGTACACGCAGCTGTTGCCGGGCGATAAGGTGGATCGCATGGAAGATCTGCTGAAAGAGCGTGTCGGCAAAGGCAAGCTGGCGTTTGTCGGCGATGGCATGAACGACGCGCCGGTGCTGTCCCGCGCGGATGTGGGCATCGCGATGGGCGGCATGGGTTCCGATGCCGCCATCGAAGCGGCGGACATTGTGCTGATGGACGATAAGCCGTCCAAGATCGCCTCCGCCATCCGCATTGCGCGACGCACCCACCGCATCGTGAACCAGAACATTGTGTTTGCGCTGGCGGTCAAAGCGCTGGTGCTGCTGCTCGGCGCGCTGGGCGTCGCCAATATGTGGGAGGCTGTGTTCGCCGATGTGGGCGTATCGGTCATCGCCATCCTCAACGCCATGCGCGCATTGAAAGTGGAAGAATAAAAACGCACGAGCCAAGCCTAAAGACGCATAACCAAAGCCGCCGGAGAATTTCTCCGGCGGCTTTGGTTTTTTGACTACTTTTTCCCCTGCAAAATCTTATTTGTATTATGCCGCTGTACGGCTCCCACTACCGAAGATATATTGGCATCACGACGCGCTTTTGCAGCAATTGTATTTTGTTGATTCAACAAATCGTTTTGTTCTATTGCCAGTTCATTTTGTTGATAGGCTAATTCGTTTGCTTCCTGCTGAGCGTTTAGTTTTGCCATTTCCAGTTTTCGCTGTTCGTTCTTATCATAGCTTTCGATAGCTTCCCGTATGTCGTAATTGGATGTTGAGATAATATCATAAATATACTGCAAGGCTGGAATTGTCTGATACGGTAAAGGAATAATACAGGTATCTTGGTAAAGCCGCGCTAAGGATGCCTCTGCCTGTTCACACGATTCCTGGGCTTTTTTCAGCATTTCTCTATGCTGCGCTTCCCACATTTCTTTTTTCTCTTTATACTGTGGTAATACCACTGTATCATATTTGTTTTTTTCTTCGTCATATTCCTTATCATACATTTGCTGCGTACGGTCAACTTCGGCCCGCACTTCTGCACATTGTTGCTGATATGCGGGCGAACATCGAATTTGCTCAATCTCCTGTTTTTTCTTGGGTCTATAATATGCAAACATGTAGGCCAAAGTTCCAATACCACTGGTTGTCACCAATAATATCAACGCCAAAATCCAATTAAATTTAATGGTTGGTTTAATCTCCGGATCTTTGTATTCAGCTATCTTTTTTACGGGTGCCGCCGGCACATCGCGAAATTGCTCCTGACGAAGCTGAACAATTTTGTCCTTTGTGTTTTGAATCTGACAGCTTAATTCTAATGCTTTTTTTACGGTTTCCACTTGTTTTTGATGTTCCATTTTTTCCTCCTCTAAAGTTACAACCACGCATTCGTTTATCTAAGGCAACGTACAAACAGCTTTTCCTAGCATCACCTTCTTGCCTACTACTAAAATGCACTTGAGAGACCACACACTTAATCTTTTTCTTAATTCGCCTTTATTATAAAACAAAATGTTTTATAAGTCAATATAACATTTTGTTTTAACATATAGTAGAGTACGGAGGGATGTCGTATGTACAACCGTATTCGTGATCTACGAGAAGATAAAGACCTGCGGCAAAAAGATATGGCCGACCATCTGCATTGCAGCCAAGTGGCTTATTCCCACTATGAACTGGGGAAAAGAGATATTCCCACCGAAGTGTTGATTGCATTAGCTCAATTTCATCATACCAGCATTGATTATTTGCTTGGTTTGACTGATGTCCCTACCCCTTACCCACGCAAAAGAGGCAAATAGCACAAACGACCGTATCGGCTGGTGCCGATACGGTCGTTTTTATGTGGTTTTTAATTGTGCGGTTGCTTAGCGCTGCACACGGCCGGAGCCGTCGCCGCCCATCAGAGCCTTGACCTCGTCCACCGACATCAGGTTGAAGTCGCCCTCGATGGTATGTTTCAGGCAGGAAGCCGCCACAGCGAATTCCAGCGCCTGCTGGCAGTCGTAGCCCTGGGTCAAGCCGTAGATCAGGCCGCCGCCGAAGCTGTCGCCGCCGCCCACGCGATCCACGATCTGGATGGTGTATTTTTTGGAGGAATAGAATTCCTTGCCGTCATACAGCAGCGCCGACCAGTTGTTGCAGGACGCCGACAGCGATTCACGCAGGGTGATCGCCACTTTTTTGAAGTGGAACGCATCCACCAGCTGACGCGCCACCGACTGATAGCCGGACAGGTTGATCTCGCCCTTGGTGATGTCGGTCGCTTCGGCACGAATACCGAACACATCCGCTGCATCCTCTTCGTTCGCGATCAGCACATCGACATACTGCATCAGCTCGGTCATGACCTTTTTCGCTTTTTCGCGGGTCCACAGCTTTTTGCGGTAGTTCAGGTCGCAGGACACGGTCACGCCTTTTTCTTTCGCCTTTTTGCAGGCTTCCAGCGTGATCGCCGCGGCTTTGTCGCTGATGGCGGGGGTGATACCGGTGAAGTGGAACCACTCGGCACCCTCAAAGATCGCATCCCAGTCGAAATCGGACAAATCCGCTTCGGCAATGGCGGAAGCGGCGCGGTCGTACACGACCTTGGAGGGGCGCTGCGACGCGCCCTTTTCGCAATAGTAGATACCCAAGCGGTCGCCGCCCTCGGCGATGCAGGAGGTATCCACGCCCCAACGAGCCAACTCGCCTTTGCAGGCGCGACCCATATCGTTTTTCGGCAGCTTGGTCACAAACCGTGCCGGCACGCCGTAGCCCGCCAGCGACACAGCGACATTCGCTTCGCCGCCGCCAAAGGTGACATCCAAGCTTTTCGCCTGCACCAGACGCTGATAGCCGGGAGGCGACAGACGCAGCATAATTTCACCAAATGTAACAACCATGATTTTTACACCTCTATATAGTATTTAGGATACACAAAGAACCGGGCTTACAGACCGCGTGCCTGCTGAATGTTCTTCACAAACGCAGCGGCGTTGGCTTTCACATCGCCCTTCATCAGGCTGCTGCCCGCGCCAACGGCCACGGCACCAGCTTTGATCCAGTCGGCGACGTTGTCCACACTCACACCGCCGGTGGGCATGATGCGCGCATACGGCAGCGGACCTTTGATATCTTTGATGAACGCCGGGCCAAACAGGTCGCCGGGGAACAGCTTCAGAATATCGGTGCCCGCTTCCATCGCAGCGATGGCTTCGGAGATGGTCAGAATGCCCTGCATCACCGCTTTGCGATAGCGGTTGCACAGCTTGACGATCTCGGAATTAAAGTGGGGCGACACCACAAACTCCGCGCCCGACAGAATCGCGATACGCGCGGTTTCGCTATCCAGCACAGTGCCGGCGCCCAGAATGATCTGATCGCCGTATTTGCGTGCCAGATCTTCAATCACGCGGTGGGCAAACGGAACGGTAAAGGTCAGCTCGACCGCCTGGATACCGCCCTCGATGCATTTTTCCACGATCTCCATGGCTTTTTCCGAGGTTTCGCCGCGCACCACAGCGACCATGCCGCTTTTTTCGATGTCCAGCAATACTTGCTCTTTGGTTCTCATAACGATTTCCTCCTATGCGATGTTATCCACTATCTTGTTCTCGCAAGGCTCCTCTGCTCGGAGGGGTCCAACATGGTTTTATGGATGGGGAGCGAACCGCGCTGCTCTCTTACGCGGTACTGCCGTCCCATGGGCGGCGGCTCCTCATTCGCCGCGGCGACACACCGCGGCATCATTCTCCAACCGGAGAAGAATGGTCATTACACGCCGGAATAAGCGGAGAAACCGCCATCCACCGGCACCACGATACCGGTGACAAAGCCTGCCGCTTTGTCGTCGGTCAGCCACAGCAGCGTACCTTCCAGCTCTTCCGCTTCGCCGAACCGACCCATGGGGGTGGCGCGCAGAATTTTTTCGGTACGGGGGGTGGGGTTGCCGTTTTCGTCAAACAGCAGCGCGCGGTTCTGGTTGGTCACAAAGAAACCGGGCGCGATCGCGTTGACGCGGATGCCCTCGCCCGCGAAATGCACCGCAAGCCATTGGGTAAAGTTGGATACCGCCGCTTTCGCCGAGCTGTACGCCGGGATTTTGGTGAGCGGGCGGAACGCGTTCATGGACGACACATTCAAAATGCAGCAGCCGCTTTCGCCCAGCATATCCTTGGCGAACACCTGGGTGGGCAGCAGCGTGCCCATCAGATTCAGATCAAACACAAAGTTAAAGCCCGCCTTGTCCAGATTGAAAAAGGTGGAGATATCTTCGGCATCGGCATCGCCCTGCTCGTACACCTCGTGAGTGGTGGTGCATTTGGGGCTGTTGCCGCCCGCGCCGTTGATGAGGATCTGGCATTTGCCGAAATCCTTGAGGATCTGGTCGTGCACTTCTTCGAGGCACTCTTTATCCAGCACATTGGCTTTGTAGCCCTTGGCGGTACCGCCCGCACGAACGATTTCGTCCGCCGCCGCTTTGGCAGCGTCCTCGTTCAAGTCCAGCAGCGCGACCTTATGTCCCTGTTTCGCCATGGATTTGGCAAAGCCGGAGCACAGCACGCCACCCGCGCCGGTAATGACAACGGTTTTTCCCATGATGGTTCCCTCTTTCTATGTAATAAAAAATGTTACGCGTTGTGGGCGCGTTCCACCGCTTCCCACAGACCGGCGATATAGGTCGCGCCCAGCGCGCGGTCATACAGACCGTAGCCGTAGCGACCGGTTTCGCCCCAGATCATGCGGCCGTGGTCAGGACGCACATACCCGTCGAAGCCGCCCTCGTACAGCGCCTTGACGATAGCGTACATATCCAGCGATCCGCAGGAGGTGGGATGTCCCGTTTCCTCGAAATCCTTCGGGCCGGTCCAGCGGATGTTGCGCAGATGCACAAAATGGATACGATCGGCGAACTTTTTCGCCATAGCGGGCAGATCGTTTTGCTGACCCGCGCCCAGCGAACCGGTGCAGAAGGTCAACCCGTTGGCGGGGCTGTCCACCAGCTTCAGGAAGCGTTCCAGATTCTGCTCGTTGGTGATAATGCGGGGCAGACCGAACAGACCCCATGGCGGATCGTCCGGATGGATCGCCATTTTGACGCCGCTCTCCTCGGCGACCGGAATGACCGCCTGCAGGAAGGTCTGCAAATTTTTCCAAAGAGCCTCTTCATCGATCTGTTTGTACTGATTCAGCAGATCCTTCAGCCCTTCTTTGGTGTAGCTTTCGTCCCAACCGGGCAACGACAGCTCGCTGGTCAGCGGGTTCATCGCCAACACAGTGGCATCGTCATACGCCAGACTGTTGGAGCCGTCGGCGTTCTGGCGGGTCAGTTCGCTGCGCAGCCAGTCGAACACCGGCATAAAGTTGTAGCAGATCACTTTCACGCCCGCTTTGCCCAGCCGGCGCACATTTTCGCAGTAGTTTTCGATCAACTGCGGTGCTTTTTCGTTGCCCAGCTTGATATCCTCCGGCACGGGAACGCTTTCCACCACTTCAAATTCCAACCCTGCAGCTTCGGCTTTGGCTTTCAGCTCGGCAATGCTTTCCTCGCTCCAAACGCCGCCCGCCGGCACATCGTAGACCGCCGACACGATCCCGCTCATGGTCGGGATCTGACGGATCTTTTCGAGGGTGACGGGATCGCTGTCGCCATACCAGCGAAAGGTCAATTTCATACGCGCATCCTCCTGTGTATGGGTGAGAGAGCCCGCCGCAGCGGGTTCTCTTCCTAAAAAATTTTCCATTTCACAATATACCGCAAATTCCGGCTATCGTCAAGAGAAACGGGCGGAAAACTTTCGTTTTCCGCCCGCTTTGTCGTTATGCATATAGCTATGCCTCTTCGCGAAATGACATCAGCTGCGCACCGCGAATGCATAAGCGCTTTCGGTATCGCCCCACCGGCACACGAGCTGCAGTCCGCGATAGGATGCGCCTTTTTCATAATCCTTGGAATCCGAGCTCAGATATGCCGCCGGATGCGGCTCCAATGCCATGTAGAACGCTTCATCCTTCTTGGTGGCGGCATAAGTTTGAGTGGCAGATGCCGCGTATTTGGACGATCCGTCGGCGTTCAGTAAAGTATCGCGAATTTCCACCGTATCGGGTGCTTCACCGGGAAATTCCAGCCGCAGGGTTTCGCCGCTGGGCACATAGGTCAGCGCGTCAGCCCCTGCTTCGGGCCATCCGGCAAAGGATGAACCCTCTGCATCCGTCACTGCCACCGTTTGGATAGTGGCGTCCGCGCCGCGCACCACCGGTGCCGCCGGGTCGGACGCGGCGCATCCCGCCGCACTCATCAGCACGCATCCCGCCAGCGCACACAGCCATAATCGTCTTTTCATAATCTTGGTTCCCTTCTCTTTTCCCGTCTGGATTTTGTCAATTCATTCCCCTGCTTTCATGGATTCCACCATGTCGATCTTCCGCAGCCGCGGCAGCATGGTCAGATCCACCAGCACCGAAAACAGCACTGTCAGCAGTGCGGCGTACACATAGCTCATGCCGCTGATCTCGCGCACAAACATCACCATATCCACTTCGGCGGTCTGCACCACAAACGCGTGCAGCGCAATGCCCGCGAGCAGCCCCACCGCGGTGCCGATCAGCATCAAAATGGTGGTTTCGCGGTAGATATACGCCGACACCTCGCGGTCATAAAAGCCCAACACCTTGATGGTCGCCAGCTCCTTTTGCCGCTCGGTGATGTTGATATTGGTCAGATTATACAGCACCACAAACGCCAGCAGCCCCGCACAAACGATCAACACCAGCACAATATAATCTATGCTGCTGAGCGTATCGTTCAAGCTGTCGCGCATGGTATCTGTGAACTGCACCGACGCCACATCGCCGGTTTTCAGAAGCTGCTCCGACAGCGCATCCCGATCCACCGCATCGTTCGGATACACCATCAGCACCGTATACTCCGGCGCGATGCCGAACGCCTTTTGATAGGCGGCGGGGGTCATATACAGATAATGCTGCACATAATGCTCGGTGATGCCGGACACGGTGACGGTGGCCGACCGATTGTCGGTGTCTTTGAGCTGCAGCGTATCTCCCACGCGCACCCCCAGCTGCCGCGCCAGCTTTTCGGTCACGATCACGCCATCGTCGGTCAGCGTCAGCGACGCGTGCCCCTGCCGCTCACGTAAGGTCACATAATCGCTCAATGTCTCCGGCTGCTGCGGAATATACAGGTGTGCCGATTTCATCTGGCCGTCCACGCTGACATCCACCGCCGGGCGCGCCATCGGCAGATACGACCGAATCTTGGTGGTATCTTTCAGCAGCGCCGCCAGCTCCGCGTTATCGGTCAGCGCCGCCGTATCCGTCACCCCCAGCGTCAGCCCATAGCGTTCGATCTCCCCGAACTGGCGGGACAAAATGCCGGTGATGGAATCGCTGAGTCCAAAGCCAGCCACCAACAGCGCGGTGCAGCCAGCCACCCCCAGTATCGTCATAAAGAACCGCTTTTTATATCGAAAAATGTTGCGGGCAGTCACCTTTTGGATAAACGGCAGCCGTTTCCACACCGGGGTGAGATGCTCCAGCAAAATGCGTTTGCCCGCCTTGGGAGCACGGGGCTGCAGCAGCGTGGCGGCGTTTTGCTTCAGAATGCCGGCGCACGCCGCCAGCGTCGCCGCCAGAATGGACACCAGCAGCACCGCGAAAATGATCGCCGCCATACCGGCGTAAAACCGCGCCTGCAGCGGTGGCTGGCGGTACATGATGCCGTAGGCGTTCCAAATCACCCGCGGGAACACCTGGAACCCGATCGCCATGCCGCCCAGGCAGCCGAGCGAGGTGGCGATGCCCGCATACAGCAGATATTTGCCCATGATTGCGCCGTTGCTGTAACCCAGCGCTTTGAGAGTGCCGATTTGCAGGCGTTCCTCCTCCACCATGCGGGTCATGGTGGTCAACGCGACCAGCGCCGCCACCAGGCAAAAGAACACCGGAAACACCCGCGCGATCGCCCCCACCTTGTCGGCGTTGCCGTCAAAGCTGACATACGACGCGATGGCGCTGCGATCCAGCACATACCAGGTGGCGGGGCGAATCGCCGCTACCTCCTGTTCGGCTTGCTCGATTTTCGCCTTGCCGTCCGCCAGCTTTTTCTGGGCCTCCCTTTGCCCCGCTTGGTAGCTGTCCTCCGCCTGCTGCACCTGCGCTTTGGCGGCTTCCAGCAGTCCGGCTTTCTCGTCCAGCGTGGCGCGGGAGGACTCCAGCTGGCGCTGCGCTTCATCCAGCGCCGCCTGTGCGGTCGCGGTCGCCTGTTTCAGCTGGCGGGCACCTTGTTCCACCTGCTGCCCCGCTTGTTCCAGCGTCGCTTTTTGCGTTTTTATCTGTGCCGCACCCTGCTCATACGCCGCTTGCTGCGTGTCCAGCGTGGCTTGCAGCACGGCGGCTTGTTCGGTCATCCCCGCCGCTTGCAACTGTTCCAGCTGCTGTTGCCCCTGCTGCAAGGCGGCTGCCGCCTCGCTTAGCTGCTGCTCCGCCTTAGCAAGCTGTGTCTGTCCGGCTACCCACGCGGCGCGCGCCTGTTCCAGCTTTTCCTGCTGCGCCGCCAATTTCGCTTGGGTATCGGCTTTTTTTCGCTCGAACTGCGCCTGTCCGGCGGCGAGCTGCTCCCGCCCTTGCTGCAGCGCGGCTTCGCCGTCCGCGATCTGCCGGCGGCTGTCATCAATCTTCTGTTTGACATCCGCCAACTGCTGTTCCGACTCCTTTTTGCCCTTTTCATAGGTGGCTTTGGCATCATTCAGCTGGTCGGTCGCCTCACCCACCACCTCGTCGGTGCGCTGCTGGGCGCGGATGTCCGCGATCGCTTCCAGCCGGTCGGTCACCGGCTGCACCACCGCGTCGTATTGGTCGGTGAACGCCATCGGCTCCGCCGCGCCGCTCACCTGTATGTAGGCATCGGTATACGCTGCAAGCGAAAAGCTGGCAGCGGGAACATAAGCGAACATCGCCACCGTGCCGTTGCCGACCGAGGTGCTTTCGCGGTCGATGGAAAAGTAGCGGGAACTGCGCACCACCCCCACCACCTTATAGGTGGTTTCAGCAAAGCTGTCCGCCGCGTCGGTACCCTCCACCGTTAAGGTAAGGGTGTCCCCCACCTTGACATCGCGCGCAATGCCTTTGGGTACATCCACCGCGCACTCGTTGGCACTTTGGGGCAGCCGCCCTTCCGCCACGTCCAGTTGATTCACCTTGTCGGTTACGCTGTGAACGCGGGTTGGGATCTCCTTTTCGCGGTCGGCGTTTGCCAACACATCGACGGTGTACGCCGCCTCCACGGTTTGCACACCCTTCACCTCGCGCAGTGCGCGGATGTCGTCCTCGGTCAACCCCAGCGTGGACACCACACGAATATCCATCAACCCACTGCGGTCATAATATGCATCCACCGACCGGCGCATATCCGGCGTGGTGGCGAGAAGTCCTGACAAAAAGCCCGCTCCCAACGCCACAATGCCGAAAATCGCCAAAAAGCGGCTCAAGCTGGAGGTGAGTGACCGCCATTTGTGTTTTTGATAAATTCTGTTCACGCTTACCACTCGATCCTCTCCACCGGAACGGGGTCGGGATTGACCACCGATTGCTCCACCCGTCCGTTTTTGATGCGGATTACCCGATCCGCCATGCCGGTCAGCGCCTGGTTATGGGTGATGACGATCACCGTTTTGCCGGTTTGGCGACAGGTATCCTGCAACAGCGCCAAAATGGTCTTGCCGGTTTGATAATCCAGCGCGCCGGTGGGTTCGTCACACAGCAGCACCCGCGGATTTTTCGCCAGCGCCCGCGCGATCGCCACCCGCTGCTGTTCACCGCCGGACAGCTGCGCGGGAAAATTGTTCAGCCGGTGTTCCAGCCCCACCCGGCACAGGGTGTCGCGCGCGTCCAGCGGATCGCGGCAGATGGCGGAGGCCAGCTCCACATTTTCCAGCGCGGTCAGATTTTGCACCAGATTATAGAATTGGAACACAAACCCTACATCAAAGCGGCGATATTCGGTCAGCTGCCGCCGGTTAAACCGGCTGATCTCGCTGTTTTCCAGCCGGATGGTGCCCTCGTCGCAGCTATCCATCCCCCCCAGCATATTCAGCACAGTGGTTTTGCCCGCGCCGCTGGGGCCAACGATCACCACAAACTCCCCTTTTTCAATCGTGAAGCTGACATGATCCGCCGCGGTGATCTTATGATCGCCCATCGTGTAATATTTGCAGACATTATCAAAGGTAATAAATCCACTCATGGTTTTGTTCCGCCTTTTCGGATATTTTTCGCCTTCAGTATACCACATTTGCCCCGCCGCAGGAAAGAAAACGGCAGAAAATTTTTAATTTCTTAACACCCGGCGGCGGACGGTTGCCGACCGGCGGTTTTTGTGTTATACTATAAAGAGAATGTAAAAAAGGAGCGGGATACGATGCTGCTGGCCTTGGATATGGGCAACACCAACATCACCATCGGTGTGTTTGAGGACGAGCGTCTGCTGCTGGAATCGCGGCTGGCGACCGATTACACCAAAATGGAGGATCAATACGCGATCGAGCTGTTGGATATTCTGCGGCTGTACCATGTGGACGCGGCGCAGATCGACGGTGCCATCATCAGCTCGGTGGTGCCGCCGCTGGATCGCATTATGCGCCACGCGGTCAAAAAAGTGACCGGTCAAACGCCGCTGATGGTGGGTCCCGGGGTCAAAACCGGGCTGAACATCCGCATCGACAATCCCGCCCAGCTGGGTTCCGACCTGCTGGTGGGCGCGATCGCCGCGATTGCGCAATACGGCACGCCCTGCATCATCTGGGATCTGGGCACTGCCACCACCCTGTCGGTGGTGGACGAATCCGGCGCGTTCCGCGGCGGCGCGATCATGCCGGGGGTGGCGACCTCGTTTGAGTCGCTGACCAACCGCACCTCGCTGCTGCCCCGTATCCGGTTGGAAGCGCCGCCCCACGCCATCGGCACCAACAGCAACGATTCCATGCAGGCCGGCGCGGTATACGGTTCGGCGGCGATGATCGACGGCATGTGCGACCGGGTGTTGGCGGAGCTGGGGTGCGACAGCGCCCCCATCGTCGCGACCGGCGGGCTGAGCCACGAGATCATTCCCCACTGCCGCCACACCATCATCTACGATGACAAGCTGCTGCTGGAAGGGCTGCGGCTGATCTACAACAAAAATCGCTGAAACCATTCCATTTTGGGGGATGTGCCCCGTTCGCCAAACAGTTCTGCGGAACGCTTGAGCGTATAAAACGGCGCACATCTCGCAAAATGTTGATATAGATCCCATTTTTACGCGCTGTATCCGTTCGCGGAACAGCAGCAAGGAGGATTATCATGAACAAAACAAACACCGCATCGTCCTTTTCCACCCCGCTCCAGCGACTGACGCTGGGCGCGATTCTGACTGCGCTGGTGGTGGTGCTCCAACTGCTGGGGCAATTCATCCATTTTGGCGTTTTTTCCATTTCGCTGGTGCTCATTCCCATCGTGGTGGGCGCGGCGACCTGTGGCCCGTGGATCGGCGCCTGGCTCGGACTGGTGTTCGGCATCACGGTGCTGCTCAGCGGGGATGCCGCCGCGTTTATGGCGGTGAATGTGCCGGGCACCATTGTCACCGTGCTGCTCAAAGGCGTGTTGTGCGGACTGCTGTCGGGGCTGACCTATCGCGCGCTGGCGAACCGCAACCGCATCGCCGCGGTCGTGGCGGCAGCGGCTGTCTGTCCGATCGTGAACACCGGTGTGTTTTTGATCGGCTGCGTGCTGTTCTTCTTTGAAACCATCGCCGGTTGGGCGACTGCCGCCGGCTTTGGCGAAAACGCTGTCGGCTATATGTTTTTTGTACTGGCGGGTGGCAACTTTTTGTTCGAGCTGGGCTTTAATCTGGTGCTCAGCCCCATCATTGTGCGGCTGCTGGACATCGCCAAACGCATCCGCTAATATCCTTTTTACGCAAAAAACGCCTCCGGCTGCAGCCGGGGGCGTTTTGGTTATTGGACATATGGCATAGCGTGCTTTTATTCCGGTGTAATATCAAACAGCTCGTTGGGCGTGCATTGCAACAGCAGGCACAAGGTTTCGATATTCTCATAGCGGATAGATTTGGTTTCATTGTTGACCATACGGCTGAAATTTTGATAACTCATCCCTAGCTGCTTGTATAGCCAGTATTTGGTTTTTCCCTGTTTTTCCAGTAGCGGCAGCACATTTAATTTTATCATCAGATATATCTCCGTATTGTACGTTTTGATGAGATAATATCTTAATTTGTGTCTTGCTATATAGACTTATGCATTATATAATGTATTAGTCTATACTGGAGGTGTGTTTATGATTGCGGATCCCACAGGGGTGATGCTGGTTCCCGGAAACCACGGAAAGGATTGCCCCGGAAACGGTCAACACACAGATGACGCTGGAAACGCGCTGGAATGCTGCTGTGACGAGTGTGACTATTGGCAATGCTGCGCAGAGGATGCCTCTCCCCTATGTCATTTCTGTCACGATGCAGTTTGCCCCCGCGCCGGCCATTTGCCATATCGTGCGGGGAGTGGTATACTGTGAAAAAACAAGCACAGGGAGGATGCTCCATGATCTATACCTTGAACGGCGATATCACCGTGGCGGTCACCACCGACGGCGGTGCACTGACCTCGATCAAACACGCCGACGGCACCGAATACTTGTGGCAAGGCGATCCCGCCTACTGGTCGGGACAAGCGCCGCTGCTGTTCCCCATTGTCGGTTGCCTGCACAGCGACCGCGCAGTACTGCCGAACGGCAAAGTTTGTCAGCTTTCGCGCCACGGACTGGTGCGCAAAATGCCCTTTACGCTGAAAGCGCAAAGCGACCGCGTCATCACCTTGAGCGTTGCCGCCACCGACGCCACGCGGGCGGCGTATCCGTACGATTTCGCGGCGGAGGTGACCTACACCCTGCGCGGCAGCGGTGTGGAGGTTGCGTTCCGGGTGGAAAACCGCGACGACGAACCGATGCCCTGCCAGTTTGGCGGTCATCCCGCGTTCAACTGTCCGAACGATGCCGGGCTGTCGTTCGAGGATTATTATGTGGAGTTTGCGCAGCCGGAAACCGCGGCGGTGCCGCTGCTGGACAGCCACGGCATTATTGACGTGGACAACCGGATGCCGGTGCTGCAAGACAGCCGCACCCTGCCGCTAACGCATGCGCTGTTTTACAAGGATGCGCTGGTGTTCGATCACCTGCAATCCCGCCGTGTGAGCCTGAAAAGCGACAAAACCGCCCGCAGCGTGACGGTGGATTTTGCGGAGATGGACTATCTCGGCGTTTGGTCAGCGGTAAACGACGCGCCTTTTGTGGCGCTGGAGCCTTGGGGCGGCATCAGCAGCTGCACCGACGAAGGCGAAGCATTCACCGACAAGCGCGGTGTGCGGCTCGTGCCGCCGCACGGCTCCACCGCCTACACTTTCACCATCAGCATCACCTGATCCCGCCCCCGCCTTTAAGCATCATGTGAACATTGAAAAAGCCTTCCGCCGAACTGTCGGCGGAAGGCTTTTGTCCGTTATCTGGCTGTCAGCAGCGACAGCGTTTCCTGGCGGGTGCGGGGGTCGGATTTCATCAGTCCCCGCAGCGCCGAGGTTTGGGTGCGTGCCCCGGCGGCACGCGCGCCGCGCATGGTCATACACAAGTGCTCGGCCTCGATGATGACCGCCAACCCACGGGGATGCAGCTCATCGTTCAGAAAATCCGCCACCTGCGCGGTCAGCCGCTCCTGCAGCTGCGGGCGGCGGGCAAAGTTGTTGACAATGCGCGCCAGCTTGGACAGCCCGATCACCTTGCCGTCCCGCGGGATATACGCCACATGCGCCACGCCGGTAAACGGCAGCAGATGATGTTCGCACATGGAATACAGCGGAATATCCCGCACCGTCACGATCTCGTCATCGTTTTGTTCGGAGAAAATTTTCAAATGCTGGCGGGGGTCCTCCTCCAAACCGGCAAAGATCTCCTCGTACATATCCGCCACCCGGCGGGGCGTTTCCTGCAATCCCTCGCGATCGGGATCCTCGCCGATAGCCAGCAGCAGCTCCCGCACCGCCGCTTCGATTCTGGGTTTATCCATCTTATGCCTCCTGATGAAACCGCGCCAAGAAAGCACGGGTACGCTCGCTTTGCGGATGGTCGATCACCTGATGCGGGTCGCCCTCTTCCACGATCACACCGCCGTCCATAAAGATCAGCCGATCGGACACATCGCGGGCGAACGCCATTTCGTGGGTGACCACGATCATGGTCATATGCTCCTCCGCCAGCTGGCGGATCACCTTGAGGATCTCGCCGGTCAGCTCGGGATCCAACGCGGAGGTCGGCTCGTCAAAGCACAGCACATCGGGCGACAACATCAGCGCCCGCGCGATCGCCACCCGCTGCTGCTGGCCACCGGACAGCTGCCCGGGATACGCATCGCGCTTTTCTTTCAGTCCCACTTTTTCCAGCAGCACCAGCGCCGACGCGGTAATGGCATCGTAGGCATCGCGTTTGGTCATGCCGCCGAATTTGCCGGTGCCTTTTTTGATGTCCTCGTTGGCGCGCAGCCGCGCCGCCAGACACAAATTGTCCAGCACCGTGTACTGCGGGAACAGGTTGAACGACTGGAACACCAGCCCAAAATGCAGCCGGTTTTGCCGCACCTGTTCGTCGCTGAGTTTTTTCGGATTTTCGGACGAAAAAACTTCGTGTCCGTTCACCAGAATACGCCCCGATGTGGGCGTTTCCAAAAAGTTCAGGCACCGCAGCAGCGTGGTTTTTCCGCTGCCGGAGGAACCGAGAATGGTCAGCACCTCGCCCTTTTCCATCTGAAAATTGATACCCCGCAGCACTTCGGTGCGGCCAAAGTTTTTATAAATGTCTTTCACTTCCAGTAACGGCATGGAAACACCCCCTTACGCCTTAAAATAGGACAGCTTTTTCTCAACCCAACCGAGCAGCACCGTCAAAATGCCGCTAAACAGCAGGTAGTAGATACCGGTAAAGAACAGCGGCCAAATCTCGCCGGCGATGCCGCTGGTGCCTTTCAGGAACGCCTGGCCTGCCCAGATGATCTCCTGCAGCGCGATGATCCGCGCCAGCGAGGTATCCTTGACCAGCGTGATGATCTCGTTGGAAATCGGCGGCACAATGCGTTTGATCATTTGCAGCAGCGTGACCTTGAAAAAGATCTGCGATTTGGTCATGCCCAGCACCTGTCCGGCCTCCTGCTGACCGATCGGCACGCTTTGGATACCGCCGCGGTATATCTCGGCAAAATAGCAGGAATAGTTCAGAATAAAGGCGATCGCCGATGCCCAAAAGCGTCCGCTCTCGCCACCGCCCCAAATGGGGTTGCCAAATACCAGCCCCGGGAAATAAAAGATGATCAACAGCTGCAGCATCAGCGGCGTGCCGCGGACAACCCAGATGATCACCTTTACCAGCGCGCTCAGCGGCTTAAATTTGCACATCGAGCCAAAGGAGATGATAAGCCCCAAAGGCATCGCCCCTGCCAGCGTCACGATAAACAACTTGAGCGTTTGGAGAAAGCCGATATTCAATGCTCTAAAAACGGTGGGAAACTGCTCGATAAACTGATCCATCATTCTCAAACATCCTGCCTTGTGTTTTGTAAAATAGTTTTCCGTACAGCGCATAATGCGCAAACCCCGCACCAATCACAAGGCTTGCGCATTATGCTTAAATTGTGTTACCGCTGTTTACTGCTCGATCAGCGCCTTGGTCACGCCATACTGCTCCGCCACTTTGGTCATGGTGCCGTCGGCGTAGCTGGTCTTAAAGAACTCGTTCAGCTTGGCGGCCAGATCGCTGCCCTTGCGGAAACCGACGCCGTATTTCTCGTCGTTCAGCCCCACCGTGTAGGTCAGATCCGCATAGCCAGTGCCTTCGCCGACCATCGCCGCCGCCATCAGCGAATCGATCACCGCCGCATCGCAGGTGCCGGATTTCACTTCGGTCAGCGCGTTCGCCTGATTCTGCACCGGGGTGCAGTTGTATTTCAGCTCTTTGATAACCTTCTCACCGGCGCTGCCCGATTCCACCGCGAAGTTCAGTTTCGAGCAGGCTTCGATCGTTTTGTACTGATCCGCTTTGCTCGCCGGAACCACCACGATCTGCTGGTTGTTCATATACGGGTTGGTGCATTCCATCGCCGCCAACACATCATCGGTCAGCGTCATGCCGTTCCAGGCACAGTCGATGCTTTTGTTGCCCAGCTCCATGATCTTGTTGTCCCATTCGATCTCGACAAACTCCGCTTCCACGCCCAGGCTCTTCGCAAATGCTTTCGCCATGTCCGCGTCAAAGCCGACCCATTCGCCCTTATCGTTCTTGGAATCCATGGGCGCAAAATCGGTCACACCGACCACCAGCTTGCCTTTGTCCAGCACATACTGCAGATCGGAAGTCGTTTGCGAGCTGTCGGAACCGTCTTTGCCATCCGTTTTGTTGCTGGAAGAACAAGCCGCCAGCGTCAACAGCATCGCCGCCGCCAGAATCATCGAAAGAAATTTTTTCATCATATAACCCTCCTGTGCAAAATACCATGGCATTATAATACACTATTTCATTACCAAAGTAAAGCGTAAAATCGACATTTGTCTCTTTTCTATCCTCCTGCCAAAGGAGAGTCGAAAATGATACCGCAAATTATGCAAAAAGCACCCCCGATGCGGGTGCATCGGGGGTGCTGATGGATGTTGGATTATTCCTCGTCCGCCGCTTCGTCAGCGGTATCTTCGGCAGCTTCGTCCGCCGCGTTGTCCTCGTCCTCCAGCAGAGCACGGATGGACAGGCTCACGCGTTTGTTCTCGAAGTCGACCGCCGTCAGTTTCACGGTCACTTCTTCGCCGATCTTCAGCTCATCCTGCGGTTTCTCCACGCGATGGTTGGCGATCTGCGAAATGTGGATCAGACCGTCGATGCCGGGCAGAATCTGCGCAAACGCACCAAAGGTGGTCATGCCCACGATTTTGGCGGTCAGCACCGAGCCAACCGGGTATTTCGCTTTCAAAATCTCCCACGGATTGTCTTCCGCTTTGCGGTAGCCCAGCGAGATCTTCTTTTTCTCGGTATCCAGATCGCGGATGTACACCTCGACGACATCGCCCACATTGACGACTTCCGACGGATGTTTGATGCGGGACCAGGACAGCTCGGAGATGTGGATCATGCCGTCCACGCCGCCGATATCGACGAACGCACCGTAAGTGGTGAGCGATTTGACGGTGCCGGTGTAGTGCTGGCCGACTTCCGCCTGCGCCCAGAAGGCTTCTTCCTGTTTTTTACGCTCTTCGCGCGCCACGTTGCGGATGGAACCCACCGCGCGATGACGGCTCTGGTTGACTTCGATGATCTGGAATTTGACCGGCTGCTTCAGCAGGGGGGTCAGGTCTTCCATACGATACAGGCTCGCGTGGGACGCCGGGATGAACACTTTCACGCCACCGGTCACCGCCAACAGACCGCCTTTGATGACATCGGTCACGACGCCATCCAGCACTTCGCCGCTTTCGGAAGCTGCCACAACGGTATCCCAGCCTTTTTTGGCATCGATACGTTTTTTGGACAGCATGATGGTGCCTTCCTGATCGTTGGTGCGCATGATGAGCAGCTCCAGCTCATCGCCCACTTTGACGACATCTTCGGGATTGACATTCGGATCAGCGGACAGCTCGTCTACCGGAATATATCCCGCCTGCTTGCGTCCGGCCACTTCCACCTGCACCTCGTTGGGGGCGATGGCTACAACAGTGCCGCGCACACGCTCGTCGGTACTCAGGCTTTGCAGAGATGCCTCCAGCGCCTCCTCAAAGCTCATTTCGTCAAAAGACTTGGTTGCCGTCTCCACGGCTTCGGTTTCCTGGACTTCGTTGTTGTTGACAATTTCGGACATGGTTAAAAGAACCTCCTTTATAATATCGGCAGGAGTCGACGCGCCCGCTGTCACACCGGCGGTTCGCTTATCGCGAAACCACGCGGGATCCAGCTCATCCGCCCGCTCCACCAAAACGGTGGGGCAAATGGCGCTGCAGATATCCCGCAGCTTGGCGGTGTTGGAGCTATGACGCCCACCGACAATCACCATACAATCGTTTTGCCGCGCCAACTGCACGGCCTGTGCCTGACGTTTGGCAGTTGCATCACATATTGTATCAAAAATCAGTGGCTTTGTATAGATGTTTTTCGCAATTTCCGCGCATTTTTCGAACACAGCGTGGTCGAATGTGGTTTGCGAAACCATCAACACGGAGCCATTCTTTAGTATTTTATCACTTTTTATTAGATTCGTCAATTGTTCCGGCGCAGAAATTACAACAGATTTTCCCACACAATGCCCGCGGATGCCCACCACTTCGGGATGACCCTCGTCTCCCACGACAATCACCGGCATTCCCGCCGCCGAATGTTCCGCCACGATCCGGTGGATTTTGGCGACGAACGGGCAGGTCGCGTCACACAATTCGATGGGCAGCGCCGCCGCGCGGTCGTATACCTCGCACGGCACGCCGTGCGACCGGATAACCAGCGTGGAACCGGCGGGCGCTTCCTCCGGTGCCGACACGGTGCGCACACCGCGCTGCTCCAGCCCCTGCACCACCTGCGGGTTGTGGATGATGGGTCCCAGCGTCGCCACGGTCTTACCCTCGTCCAGCAGCCGTTCCACCGTTTCTACCGCCCGCTTGACCCCGAAGCAAAATCCGGCGGAGCTTGCCAGTGTGATCTTCATACCGCTTTCCTCGCCTGATCCTGCAGCTCGCCGATACGCTCCATCAGCAAGCGGGAGGCATACCGCAGCTCGGGATGCTCCGGATTTTGCAAATGCAGCTCTTCGGGGGTCATCAACTCCCCGATCACCACCGTACTGCGCCGAAAGGGACGCACTTTTTGATTCTTGGTCACAATGCCCACCGGCAAAATGTCCGCACCGGTTTGCGAAGCGATCAGCGCCGCGCCCGATTTGGCGCGCCCCAGCTTGCCGTCTTTGGAACGGGTGCCTTCGGGGAAAATGCCCATCACTTCGCCACGTTCCACGATCGCCTTAGCGGTGTCGATGGCGGAGGTATCGCCCTTGCCGCGCTCCACCGCAAACGCCCCGAACTGTTTGCCGATCACCCAAGCGATAAAGCGATTTTTGAACAACTCCGCCTTCGCCATAAACCGAATGGGGCGTTTTTGCCCCACCAGCAAAAAGATCGGGTCCA
Organism: uncultured Oscillospiraceae bacterium; assembly: GCA_900547105.1. Taxonomy (GTDB): domain Bacteria; phylum Bacillota; class Clostridia; order Oscillospirales; family Acutalibacteraceae; genus UMGS1474. The sequence goes on from URFL01000002.1 coordinate 131,170, forward strand.
GATAAGAAATATGGTTGCAGCACAAGATCACCCGATGGCCGTCCCCGGCGGGCGGCATATGTTCACGCCCGATCACCCGAAACGGGAAGATCAGCCGCACCAGCGGACCGAATATCGCCAGCAGAATACGATCGCCTCTCATACCATACCCTCCAGCTTATCCAGCACTACCTGTTTGAGCGCCGCCACCGACTGCTCCAGCGTGTTGCCGGAGGTGTCCACCAGCACCGCGTCCGCCGCCGCTTTCAGCGGAGCGGTCGCGCGATGGGTATCGTCATAATCGCGTTGTTTCATATCCGCAAGCACTTCTTCAAACGTGGTCGCCACGCCTTTTTCCTGCAGCTCCGCATACCGGCGCTGGGCGCGATCCTCCGCCGACGCGGTCAGGAAAACCTTGACCTGCGCGTGCGGCAGTACCACCGTGCCGATGTCGCGGCCGTCCATGATCACATTGTGCGCCGCGGCGGTGTCCTGCTGCAGCGCGAACAAAAATTGGCGCACCGCGGGCAGCGCCGACACCTTGGAGGCAGCCATCGACACCTCCGGCGTGCGGATATACGCGCTCACATCCGCGCCGTTGGCGAACACCCGCTGCACACCGTCCACATACCGCAGCTCCACCGTCAGTGCGGGCAGCGCCGCTTCCACTGCGGCGGCATCGGTCAGATCAATATGCTGCTGCAGCATCGAATAGCCCACCGCGCGGTACAACGCGCCGGTGTCCACATAGATGTATTGCAGTTCCTGCGCCAAAATGCGCGCAATGGTGCTTTTGCCTGCCCCGGACGGGCCGTCAATCGCCACCGCGATCGTCTTATTCATAGTGATATCCTCGCTTATGTTGATATTATAGATGATTGCCCGCCGCCGCACCGGTGGCGAACGCAATTTGCAAATTAAACCCGCCGGTGTAGCCGTCCACATCCAGCACCTCGCCGGCAAAATACAGACCGCTCACCTTTTTGGACTCCATCGTTTTGGCGTTGACCTCGCGGGGGGACACACCGCCCGCCGTCACGATCGCCTCCGCCACCGGGCGGAACCCGGTCACCGTCAGAGTGAAATCCTTCAACCTCTCACCCAGCTGCCGCCGCTGTTCCCGCGTGATGTCGCGGCATTTGCATTCGCCGGGGATCCCGCTGCGCTCCACCATAATGGGAATCATTTTGCGGGGCAGCAAGCCGCCCAGCGCGTTGCCGAAATCGGTGTTCGCCTGCGCGGTAAAGTCCCGCACCAGACGCGCGTCCAGCTGTTCCGGCGACAAAGCCGGTTTCAAATCCAGATGTATCCGATAGCGCCCCGGCTGCATCTCCCGCATATGGGCGCTGGCGCTGAGGGTCAGCGGTCCGGACACGCCGAAATGGGTAAACAGCAGCTCGCCAAAGTCACGGTAAATCACCCGATGCCGCCCGGTATCTTCAACTTCCATACCGCAATTGCGCAGCGACAAGCCCTGCATCCGCGGACAATCGGTGCCCTTGGTCACCAGCGGCACCAGCGAGGGGCGCGGTTCCACCACTGTGTGCCCCGCCTGCTGCGCCAACGCGTAGCCGTCGCCGGTCGAACCGGTTTGCGGGTAGGACACGCCGCCGGTGCATACCACCACCGCGTAAGCGTCCAGTCGGGTGCCGTCCTCCAGCTCCACGCCGGTGCACACATCCTCTTCGATGCACAAACGGGTGACCCGCCCTTTATAAAACCGACAGCCGCTTTCTTTCGCCATCGCCACCAGCGTATCCACCACATCCACCGCTTTGTCCGACACCGGGAACACGCGGTTGCCCCGCTCCACCTTCAGCGGCAGTCCGCGGCTTTCCAGCAGCTCCTGCGTATCCTGCGGCGAAAACGCCGTCAGCGCGCTGTACAAAAAGCGACCGTTGCCAGGAATATGCGCCACACATTCCTCCACGCTGCAATGATTGGTCACATTGCAGCGGCCTTTGCCGGTGATCATCACCTTGCGCGCCATGCGGTCGTTGCGCTCCACGATGGTCACGTCATAGCCCCGGCGAGCCGCCATGGTGCCCGCCATCAGTCCGGCGGCCCCGCCGCCTACTACGATCACGCGCATACCGTCACCGCCCGCCGGACGGATCCGGCTGGTACACCTGATAGGTGTCCCACATCCGCTCCAGCTCTTCCAGCGAGGCACGGTTGTCCTCCATCCGCTTGAGCGATACTGCCACGATCAGCGCGTTGATGATGCTCAGCGGCGCGACCAGCGAATCCACAATGGTCGCCATGTCGCTGTGCGCCAGCAGCAGATAATCGGCATATTCGGCGATGGGCGATACCAGGCTGTCGGTGATCGCCACCACCTGCGCCTGGCGCGCATGGGCAAAGTGCGCCGTTTTGACCGCTTTACTGGAATAGCGCGGAAAGCTCAAAATAATCAGCGCATCCTGCGCGCCGATATGCATCATTTCTTCCAAAATCTCGGTTTCGCTGGAGGTGTAGACCAGATGAATATCCGGCAGCAGCAGCTTGAGATAATACGCCGTAAAGTTCGCGAGAGCGCGGCAGCTGCCTGCGCCGAAAATGTACACCTTGCGCGCCGATACCACCGCATCCACCGCTTTCATAAACCGATCGTGCGGCAGCTCGTCCAGCGTTTGGCGCACATTGGCGATGTCGTAGGACATCACATTGTCCAGCACTTCCTCATCGGTCATGCGGGAGCGGGTCACTTCGATACGCTGCACGGTGGTCAGCTTGCTGCGCACCAGCTCCTGCATCACCTTTTGCAGCTGCGGATAGCCGTCAAACCCCAGCTCCGCCGCAAACCGCACCACGGTGGATTCGCTGACCCCCACCGTTTGCCCCAACCGGAAAGCGGTCATAAACGCTGCCTGGTCGTAATGCTCCAAAATAAAGTGGGCAATGCGCTTTTGCCCTTTGGAAAACGAGGGCATACGCTCGGTAATATGCATCAATAGGTTGGATTTGCGGCTCTCCAGTTGTTCTTCCATGTCAAACACTTCCCATAATTGTCGGCGGGCGGGTTTGCTCGCCGTTTTTGTATCGCGTCTTTATATAGTGGTATCGGCCGGACAGCACGGGGGCTGTCCGGCCGGGGATAACGGTTTTATGATTGATGCGGGCGGCGGCTGTCCGAGCTGTACAGATCATAGCTGTCCTCGTCCGGCTCCTGCCGCTGCGGCAGATCCTGCGGATTGGTCGCGTGCTCGTTCAAAAGCTGGTCGATCATAAACTCCGATGCCACCTCGGTGTGGGTGTCCGACCCGTCCGCCTGTTCCGCGTCCTGCGCCGGAGCATCTTCCTCAACCCCGTCGGCTGCCACCTTTTTCGGCTTGCGCAGCACAAACAGGAAGGTCAGCAGCGCCGCCCCCGCCAGCATCAGCACACCAGCCACCAGCAGCACAACCAGCTGCCACGCCACACCGCCGCCGGTGCGCACGGCATGATCGCCGAAGCCCAACACGGCGATCGAAGTAAAGCCGTTGGTCACAAATTCCAGATAGCCGTTTTTTACCTGCACATCCACAATGTGAGACAGCCCGTCTTTTTCGATCATCGCCACCGCCAGCACCGGGCAATCCAGCATGGAATCCGGCACAGGCAGCCGCACCGTGTACGACCCAGCCGGTGCCACCTGAATGGCGACCGTCTTTTTGTTTTCGTCCACAAATTGCAGTCCCATGGTCAGCGCCACCCGCTTGATATCGCTGTAGCGGCTGTATTTGGATTTGCCCGACACCAGTTTGGAAATCTGTTGATCGGTGATCTCGGTGCCATTGTAGCCCAGTGTCATCATCACCGCCGCTTTGCTGTCGCCCACCAGACTGCTGTACAGCTCAGCACTCATCAGCATCCGCGCACGCTTGTTAAAATCATCATTTTCCAACCCGAAGGCATCCACCACGCCCTCGTCAAAGGTCGCGTTCACCACCACATTCTGCCCCTCGACCGAAGTCGTGCCGGCGCCTTGAATGGTGGCATAGGTTTTGTTCGCGCCGGTGGTCACGCTTTTTTGCGTGGCGCTCCAACGGGTACGCGAGGTGGTGCTCTCCGCCTCTTCGTCCGTCGCCTGTGTAGCGGTGGAATCGCTGGTGACATCCGCCTGCCAGATCTCGCTGACGCCGGTGTACTGGATACCGCCCACCGTGCGACCGGGAGCCACACAGGTGACGGTGGTCAACGTGCCGTTTACCGTCATATCCACCCGACCGTTCTGATCGGTGGTGCGGTTGACGGTTGTGGCGCGGTTCAAGGTGAATTGCAGCGGATAGTCCGTCACCGCCGCACCGGTATCATCGGTCAACGTCGCTACCGTGCGGCTGCCCTGCGCCGTCAGCGACAAGCGCAGCGAGCGTTTGATGTTGATATGCAGCGTTTCCGCCGTTACCGTTTGATTGGTGCCGTCCGACAGCCGGAACACATATTGCAGCGTATGGCTGCCGCCGCTCAGGCTGCCGACCCGCGCCGAAAATTGGGAGCCGGAACCGGATGCGCTGTGCTGCACGCCATCCACAATGATGGCGGTGGCCTCAGCACCGCCGCCCGCGGCGTAATTCCAGCTAACCGTCAATACGCCGGTGCTCGCGTCGTATGTACGGCTGTATTCGGCAAATTGGAAGGTCGGTGTCGGCGACATGGTGGGGGTAGGATCCGGCTCCGGTTCGGTCGAAGTCGTCGCCGTGGTGGCGGACGAACTGACCGTCGTATCGGTCGTCGGCTCGGTTTCGCCCTCCGCCAGACCGGGCAGCGCATGAGCCGACCCCAGCAACGCGGCGCAGCACAAACATACCAGCAATCGTTTCATAAAAAGGATCTGTCCTTTCGGTGGTCTTTGAGTTATCCAAAAGCGCGATCGGTCGCGCGGTGCTTGTCCTGCCAAACAAAAGGCACACAGGAGCAGATGGTTACACTATAGTATAGCATACCCCGGCGCAAAAGTAAATCACTAAAAGTTTGGACATCCACAAATTGGAAAAACCGGTGTGCGCAGCGGTTTTTCTCTGTGGAAACATACGCAAACCGGTGGCGTGCGCAAGCCTTCCCCTCGAGGAGGAGGTGCTGAGCGCAGCGAAGCGGATGAGGTGTCAAAAAACATAAAACTTTTTCCATATAATGGCTGCGCATATTTTTATCATTGCGGAAAACCAGTAGTGCACTATATCCAACCATTTCCACCTCATCCGTCACGACCTGCGGTCGCGCCACCTTCCCCTCGAAGGGGAAGGCTTGTGGGGACTCTGCTCTGTATCAAATAGGGGAATCACCTCCGAGGAGAAGGCTTGATTGGATTCTGCTCATTTATTGTCATTCTGAGCGGAGCGAAGAATCTTCCCCAGCATTTTCGTAGGGGGCGATGCCCACATCGCCCCACGAATCGCGCACAAATCCGTGACGGACGCAAGCCTCCCTCTGACGAGGGAGGTGGATTTTTGCGCAGCAAAAAGACGGAGGGAGAGAGGAAATATCGCTCTCTTTTGGTATTACGAAAATCGTATTTCCCCCTCTGTCTTGCTATTGCTTAACAGTTCCCTTGCCAGAGGTCGCTTGGCGAAATCTCTGTGGCTCTCTCCGCATATTACAACAAAACGCAAAATCACCATCCAAAGACGAGCTTCGGATGGTGATTGATAGGCGACAGTTAGCCCACCACGCCGCAGGCCGCCAGCACCAACACCAGCGCGCCCAGCGCAATACGATAATAGCCAAACACTTTGAAATCGTGCTTTTTGATATAATTCATCAGGAAACGGATCACAATCAGCGACACCACAAACGCCACGACCATACCGATAATCAGCATCGCCCATTGCAGCCCACTGAACGAGATGCCCTTGACGATCAGCTTTACCAGCTTCAGCGCGCTGGCGCCCGCCATCACCGGAATTGCCATGAAAAACGAGAATTCCGCCGCCACCTTGCGGGAGGTGCCGAGCAGTGTCGCGCCCAAAATGGTGGAGCCCGACCGGGAGGTACCCGGAATCAGTGCCAGCATCTGGAACACGCCGATAAACAACGCGGTGCGATAGCTCATTTGCTCGATGGATGCCACCCGCGGTTTGCGCGCGCGGTTGTTCTCCATCACGATGAACAGAACACCGTACACGATCAACGCGATCGCGATCACCACCGGAGTGGACAGTGCGTTGTCGATCACCTCTTCAAACAGCAGACCGATAATCGCCGCCGGAATGCTGGCGACCAGCACCTTGCCCCACAGCGAAAAGGTTTGCCGCTTCTCCGTTTGGCTTTTTTTCGGGGAAAACGGGTTGAGTCGGTGAAAATACAGCACCAGCACCGCCAAAATGGAACCCAGCTGCACCAGCACCTTAAACACATTAAAGAAATTGCCGCTCGGATCGTCCATTTTCAGGAATTGATCCAGCAACAGCATATGGCCGGTGCTGCTGATGGGCAGCCATTCGGTAATGCCCTGCACAATGCCTTGGGCAATGGCTTTCAAAATTTCCAGCATGGTGACCGCCTCCGATCATTCAAATAGAACTCTTTTACAGATCCAGCTCGTTCAGCATATCCCGCAGCAGGATCATTTCGTCCGGCGTCAGCGTGACGCCTTTGCCCATTTTGGTGTGATCCGGCGCCCATTCGCGCACATCATATTTGGGGGCGCGATCGTTCCAGCTCACGAGGTTCAGCTCTTTTGTCCAACCGGACGGCGACTGGGACAGCACGCCACATTCTTTCACAATTTCGTATTTCAGTTCTGCCATGTCTTCTCTCTCCTACATTCTGGTTTATTTTTCAGCAAACAGGTCGCCGCCGTGGCAATCCACCGCCACGATCAGTGGGAAATCCTCCACTTCCAGCCGTTTGACCGCCTCGCAGCCCAGATCGTCAAACGCGATCACTTCGCAGCTTTTAACGCTTTGCGCTGCCAGCGCGCCCGCGCCGCCAATGGCGCACAGATACACGCCGCCATTGCGCACGATCGCCTGCACCACCGCCGCCGAGCGCTTGCCCTTGCCAATGGTGGCACACACGCCCTCGTCATAAAAACGGGGAGCATACACATCCATCCGGCCGGAGGTAGTGGGTCCGCACGCGCCAATCGGCAAATGCGCCGGTGCCGGGGTGGCACCCGCATAATAGATCACCGCGTCTTTCAGCGGGTAAGGCAGCTCGCCGCCCTCGTCCAGCAGCGCGTTGATACGCTTGTGCGCCGCGTCGCGCGAGGTATACACCACGCCGGACAGCAGCACGCGGTCACCCGCCCGCAGACTGCTCGCCTGCTGCCGCAGATCGCTCACCGTAATGCATTTTTCCTGTGCCATCGTGCTTTTCGCCCCTTCCGCCTGTTTGCAGATACGGCGTTAGTATACCACTCCTGCCGCCAAAGCGCAAGAATTTCTTTCCGCAAATTCCCACCGCTTCTCCGGTTGTGTCCGCCGCGACAATATTGTATACTATCCATATACCTATTATATGCCCCAAAGGAGGCGCTTTTTTTGAAACGACCGCGTCCCTCGTCTGTGTTGTGGATATTGCCCGGCGGCATCGCGCTGCTGCTGTTTGCGGTGCTGCCCCATTTTCCGGGCGTGACCGAATGGATTTTTGCGCGCGGATTGTTCCGCATCATCACCGTTCCGGTGGGATTTTTGACCTCGCTGCTCCCCTTTTCGCTGACCGAGCTGCTGGTGATCGCCGCCGTACCGCTGGCTGTCTGGCTGATCGTACATATGGTGCGGAAATACCGCCGCTGCGCTGTGCGCGGAGCGCTGACCCGCTCGCTGCTGCGCAAAACCGCGTGGGTGTTGTCCTCGCTGTTCGCGCTGTATGCGGTGCTGCATGGGCTGAATTTTTATCGGATGCCGATCGCCGAGCTGATGCAGCTGGACACCCGGCAACAGGACGCCGCCTTTTTGCAGCGAGTGGTGCAGGATCTGGCGGAGCAAGCCTCCGCCGAACGCGTCAAGCTGCCGGAGGACGCGGACGGGCACCTTGACATCGAAGCCTCCCGCGCCACCATTTTGAAACAAGCCAGCGCGGGCTTTACCGCCGCACAGCAGGATTATCCCTTTTTGTGGGGTAGCGTGTGGCATCCCAAGCCGGTGCAGCTGTCCCACTGGTGGTCGTACACCGGCGTAACCGGCATGTATTTTCCGTTTTTCGCCGAAGCGAATGTGAACATCGATACTCCCGTCTTCAATATGCCCGCCACTGCGGCGCACGAGCTGGCGCACACCCGCGGTTTCGCCCGCGAGGACGAATGCAATTTTCTGGCGTTCCTCACCTGCCGGTATCAAGACGATCCGCTGTATCGCTACAGCGGGCATTTGCTGGCGTATATCTATTGCAGCAACGCGCTGTACGATTACGACGAGGATATGTGGCAAGAGGCACGCGCCTCCTGCTCGGAGGCGATGCGGCGCGACCTGAAGCAGCAAAAGCAGTATTGGAAACAGTTCGAGGGCGAGGTGGAGCAGGTATCCACCAGCGTGAACAATGCGTTCATCACCGCCCATGGCGACGAGGACGGCGTGCTCAGCTATGACCGGGTGGTGCAGCTGATTCTCGCGTATTACCAAACCGTCGTCTGGGCGGAATAAAGGCACATACACAAAAAGCGCGGGGCGGATCATACGATCCGCCCCGCGCTTTTTCTGAAAGAAACGATTCGCCATCAGAACGAAGCGATCGCTCCGGTGGCATATTTGAGGATCAGCAGCGCATCCTCCGCGGTGACCGCCGCGTCACCGTTCACATCCGCATCCTGCTGCTGGGGATGATCCAGCGGGATCGCCTCCGCCGCCGCTTGCAGCGTCATCAGCGCATCCACCACCGTGATCTCGCCATTTTCGTCCACATCGCCGAGAACATGCTCCTGCACCAGCACAAACCTTCCCAGCACCGGAGAAGCAAACACCATGCAGCCGTTTTGCAGCGCCGCCGACATCTCGGTAATGGCATCCCGACCGACATACAACACGCGGCACCGGCTCGCTACCATGGTATCCGGCACCGGAATGCGCACGATCACGCTATGATCGGGCTGCACCGTTTGGCCATCTTTTTGCAGCGACACGGTATATCCCACTGCCATTTTCCGATATTCCTCCGCCACCAAACCCACCGCGTCGGGGGCTTCGGTGACCACCAGCTGGGCACCGTTCAAATCCTGCGGGTCGCCGGTCACCACGATATCCTTATCCGTCAGGCTGGTGACTGCAACAAACGCCAACTCATTCTGGCGGGCATAGGTTTCGACATACGATCCCGCCTCGCCGTATATCGTCAGCCGCGGGCAGTTGTTAAACGCCTCCCGCCCGATACCGATCACACTTTTGGGGATATACACCATTCTCAAATTTTCGCAATCGGCAAACGCTTCCTGCCCGATCGTGGTCAGGCTGTCCGGAAGAACGATATACATCAGCTGCGAATCAAAGCGAAACGCTTTCATACCAATGCTGGTAACGGTATCGCTAAACGCCACATTGTGCATATTGTCGCATTGGAAAAACGCCGATTCGCCGATGGTTTCCACACCTTGGGGAATATTCACCGAAATGAGTTTGCAACTGGAAAATGCAAAATCACCGATATGCTTCACACTACCGGGAATGGTCACATCGGTCAGGTTGGCGCAAACAGAAAACGCGTTGTCGCCAATGCTTTCCACGCTATCCGGAATGGCCACCTTGGTCAACGCCGAGCAATAGGAAAAGGCTTGGTCGCCAATCGTTTTGACCCCTTTGGGGATCACCAGACCGGTCAGCTTCTCACAATTGGAAAAAGCCTCGCTTCCAATGCTCTTTACGCTGCCGGGGATGGTCACGTCTGTCAACGCTTTGCAATAATAAAACGCCTGATCGTCGATGGCGGTAACCCCATTCATGATGGTCACCTTTATCAAATCATCGCACTTGAAAAACGCACCGTTTCCAATGACATCCACGCTGCCGGGAATGGTGATCTCTTTTAATCCCGCGCAAAGGGTAAAAGCACTTGCACCAATCGTCCCCACCCCTTCGGAAAGGGTGACACTGGTTAAGCCGGTGCAATTGGAAAACGCGCTGCGACCAATGCTGTTCACGCTGCCGGGGATAACCACGCTGGTCAAACCGTCACAATTGGAAAACGCCTTGTCGCCAATGCTTTCCACGCTATCCGGAATGGTTATATTCACCAGCTGGCTGCAGTCGGCAAACGCCCCCTCGCCGATGCTTTCCAGCCCCTTTTGCATCTCCACGCTCAACAGCTTATCGCACGCTTCAAACGCATTGACACCAATCGTCTTCACACTGCCGGGAAGGGCGATGTTGTTCAGCTTTTTGCAATACTTAAACGCTTCATCGCCAATGGCGCCCACCCCATCCTGGATGGTTACACTGGTCAACGCCTCACAATAATAAAACATATTATCGCTAACGGCGGCAACCGAACCCGGCACTGTCGCGCGTTCCAGCGTATCACAGCTGCTGAACGCCCAGGTTCCTACAGCCTTAATACTGCTCGGGATGGTAATCTCTTTCAGCTTATCGCAGTTTTGAAAAGCAGAAGAGCCAATGGTTTCCACACTATCCGCCCAAGTAATGGTTTGCACATTGCTGTCACGAAAAGCCGACGAACCAAGGGCGCTCACGCCTTCTTCAATCACCAACTTGGTATACGGCTGATGTTCCCAAGGCGGAGAGACCCATCCATAATCATCCATGGCACCCGTGCCGCTGATAGTCAGGGTGTCACCGCTCACCGACCACTGCACATTTTTGCCGCAGCTGCCGCTGGTTTCAGACGAGTCTGCCATAGCGGACAACGGCAGCATGGACATCATCATCGTCACCGCCGCCAGTACCGCAAGACCGCGATTTGCTCTTTTTTTCACAATTTTACCCTCTTTCCGTTTTATTTCTTCAAGACCTCTTTCAGTGTACCGCGGATTGCCACAGTTGTCAATACGGCAATCCGCGCACAGCAACACACAGCAGAACGTCTCGCCACCGGATGCAGAAATCCCCCGGGGAGTGCGTTGCACTCCCCGGGGGATGATCACAGATACACCTATAAAAGCGACCCCAAAGCCGGTTGGCACCACAAGCGCAACAAAACGCTGTCTTAGGCGTCGCGAACGGCTTTTTGCGCCTTAATCACTTTCAAGCGGGAGAATTCCTCGCGTTCCTTTTCCTCCAGCGAATCCGAAATAAACTTCACGGTGGAGGTCAAACGCGGAATCACAATGTTTTTCAGCGCGTTGGCGCGTTTTTGCGTCTTGTTCACCGCTGTCGCCAGTCGGTACACGCTGTTTTCTACCTCTGCCAACGCAGCGGTCAGTTTTTTCACCCGATCGAACTCGATATACGCCTCGTCCACCAGCGAACCGGTAAACATAAAGCCATAGGACAGCTCCGCCGGCGACGGATCCAGCGTAACAATGGGAATATCCACCCCCATCACGCTGCGCGAGGACAGCTGCAAGCCGTTTTCCACCGGCACCGCCGCCGCCACATCGGCGCAAATACCGTGCGCCACATTGGCGCGCTGCAACGCGAGATACGCCGCCGCATAGCAGGAATCAATCTGCACCTGCAGCGTTTCCGCACGGTCGATCAGCGCCATCATTTCCCGCACGATCACATTCCGTTTGCGATCCAGAAGCTCAAATCCCAGCATGGCAAGATCCAGCGATTTGCGTGTGCTCATCAGATTGCCTTTGGTGGGAAATACCTGCTCGGCCATCGGCCGTCACCTCCTTGGTTTTACGCGGGCGTTTGTTCCTCGGTGCCGGCGGTGGAGGGATCCAGCACCTCCGGTTCGGGGCGGTAATGCTCATCCAGCAGCTTATCGTCGATACGATCCAGCTCTTCCCGCGGCAGGGTGGACAGCAGCCGCCAGCCCAGATCCAGCGTCTGGTCGATGGTACGGTTGACATTTTCGCCCTGGCGGATAAACTCTTCATCAAACCGGCGACCGAACGCCATCAGCTTTTTATCGCTGGGCGACAGCTCCTCTTCGCCGATGACCGATGCCAGCGAGCGGGCATCCTGCACCCGCGCATAGCACGCGAACAGCTGGTTCGCCACCGCGGCGTGGTCGGCGCGGGTATATCCCTCGCCGATGCCGTCCTTCATCAGACGCGACAGCGACGGCAGCGCCGACACCGGCGGGTAAATGCCGTTGTTGTCCAGCGACCGATCCAGCACAATCTGCCCCTCGGTGATATAACCGGTGAGGTCAGGGATCGGGTGGGTGATATCGTCGTTGGGCATGGTGAGGATCGGGATCTGGGTCACCGAACCGGTGCTGCTCTTGATCATGCCGGCACGTTCGTACAGCGACGCGAGGTCGGAGTACAGATAGCCGGGATAGCCTTTTCGACCGGGAATCTCGCCTTTGGAGGACGAAAACTCGCGGCATGCCTCGGCGTACGAGGTCATATCGGTCATAATGACCAGAATGTGCATATTGCAGTCAAACGCCAGATACTCGGCGGCGGTCAACGCGCAGCGCGGGGTCAGAATACGCTCGATCACCGGGTCGTTAGACAGGTTCAGGAACATGGCGACCCGCCCCAGCACGCCGCTGCTTTCAAAATTGCGTTTGAAATAGTCCGCCACGTCGCTGGTCACGCCCATCGCCGCAAACACCACCGCGAAATCCTGTCCGCTTTGGTCGGCGATCTTCGCCTGACGCACGATCTGTGCCGCCAGCTCGTTATGGCTCATACCGGAGCCGGAAAAGATGGGCAGCTTCTGCCCGCGAATCAGCGTAGCCAGACAGTCGATCGAGGAAATGCCGGTGGCGATATAATCGCGGGGATATACGCGGGACACCGGGTTGATGGCGGAACCGTTGATATCGCGCCGGGTCTCGGAAAAGATCGGACCCAGCCCGTCGATCGGGCGGCCAGCGCCGTCAAACACACGCCCCAGCAGCTCCGGCGACAGCGCCATTTCCACCGGGTGCCCCTCCAAACGGGTGCGGGTGTTGGTCAACGAAATGCCGTTGGTGCCCTCGAACACCTGGATGATGGCGCGATCGCCCTCCATCTGCACGATACGACCGGCGCGGCGGCTGCCGTCGTCCAGTTGAATGGTGACCGTTTCCTCAAAGGAAGCGTTTTTGACGCCGTCCACGGCGATCAGCGATCCGGCGATCTCTTTGACGCCGATATATTCTATAATCACACAACCACTCCCTTACTTCGGCTCGACCAATCCGCGGATTTTCTCGTCGATTTCCGCATCATACCCATCCAGCAGTTCCAGTTGGTCGTTGGGTACATCAAATTTGATACGCGACACCTTTTCAAACAACCCCAGCTCGAGAATGCGGGGCAGCGGCACCGCCGCCGCCACCGCCGAACCGGCGGCTTTATACAGATGCAGGATCACCCGCATCATCTTCAGCTGTTTTTCCAGCGGGACAAAGGTATCGTCCTTGTGATACGCGTTTTGCTGCAGGAAGCCGACGCGGATCACCCGCGCGATCTCGATCACCAGCTTCTGGTCGTCCGGCAACACATCCGAACCGATCAGCTTGACGATCTCCATCAGCTTGTTCTCTTCCTGCAAAATCTGTGCCAGCTTGCTGCGGCACTCCAAAAAGTCCTCGCCCACCTGCCGGCTGTACCAGTCGGACAGGTCGTTCACATATTCGCTGTAGCTGTTCATCCAGTTGATGGCGGGATAGTGGCGGGCATAAGCCAGCGCCTTATCCAGCGCCCAGAAGCAACGGGTGAACCGCTTGGTGTTTTGGGTCACCGGCTCGGAAAAGTCGCTGCCCTGCGGCGACACGGCACCGATAATGGTGACACTGCCGCTGCGGCCGCCCAGCGTTTCCATCATGCCCGCGCGCTCGTAAAATTCCGACAAGCGCGACGGCAGATACGCCGGGAACCCCTCTTCGGCGGGCATTTCTTCCAATCGACCGGAGATCTCGCGCAGCGCTTCCGCCCAACGCGAGGTGGAGTCTGCCATGATCGCGACATGATAACCCATGTCGCGGTAATATTCCGCCAGCGTGATACCGGTGTAGATAGACGCTTCACGCGCCGCCACCGGCATATTGGAGGTGTTGGCGATCAGCGTGGTGCGGTCGGTCATCGGGCGACCGGATTTCGGGTCGATCAACCCGGAAAACTCCTCCAGCACCTGAGACATCTCGTTGCCCCGCTCGCCGCAGCCGACATAGATGATGATATCCGCATCGCACCATTTTGCCAGCTGGTGCTGGGTCATGGTTTTGCCGGTACCAAAGCCGCCGGGGATCGCCGCGGTACCGCCCTTGGCGATGGGGAACAGCGTATCAATGACCCGCTGACCGGTGATCAGCGGCGTGTTGGCATACATCCGTTTGTTGACCGGACGCGGGGTGCGGATCGGCCACTTCTGGCACAGCGACAGCGCATGCTGCTCGCCCGCAGCGTCGATCAGCGTAACCACCGTATCGTTCACACGGTACGCGCCGTTCGGCTGCACCGCTGTCACGGTGCCGCTGATGCCGGGCGGCACCATGCATTTATGGGTAATGATCGGCGTTTCGGGGCAGGTGGCGTAGATATCGCCCGCCTGCAGCGTGTCCCCCACCTTAACGGTGACGGTCACATCCCATTGCTTGTCCTCATCCAACGCGGGGGCGGTGGCACCGCGGCTGATAAAGTCGCCGGATTTTTCCTCCAGCGCTTTCAGTGGACGCTCAATACCGTCGAAAATATTATCCAGAATACCCGGGCCCAGCGTCGCACACAGCGGACCGCCGGTGGGGATCACCTGTTCACCGGAACGCAGCCCGGTGGTGTTTTCGTACACCTGGATGGTGGTTTTATCGGCGTTGACGCCAATCACCTCGCCCACCAGCTTGTCTTTGCCCACCAGCACCATTTCCATCATGGCGAGGTCGGTATGTCCCGACAGGGTGATAACGGATCCGTTGATCCCATGGATCGTTGTGTTCATAACCTCTCCCGCCTTTCTTATACCGGTTTGACCGTCAGACCGATGGTTTGGACGAACCATTCTTCCTGCTGTTCCAGCTTCACATCCAGCGTATCGTCCACCAAAATGCCCGCCGACTGGTTTTCGCCGCGCACACCGCCCAGCGCAATATCCGTCGTATACTCAAAACGGCTGCCCGCCGGGCAAAGATCCGCCAGCTGCTCTTGCAGCGCGCGATCGCGTTCGGTCAGGAAATAGACGGTGTCCTCCGCCGGCAGCATGGTGCGCATCTCGGTCAGCGAATCGCGCAGCTGCTGCAAATAGGCGGGGGTGGCGGTATAAGCCTGCAGCTTTTGCCGCGCCTCGTCGAACACCTCGCCGGTGATCGCCTGTCGACGGCGGATCAGCTCGCCCCGCCGGGCAAAATCGCGCTGCGACAGCTCTTTTTTCAAGCGGTTGTTTTCGTCCTCGCGCTCCTGATGGATCAGCACATAGGATTCCTGCAGCACCTGCTGCTCCGCCTGCGCCAGCCGCTCGGTTTTGAACGCTTCCACTTCGTCGTGGATCTTGCGGCTTTGCTCCTGCGCGTACGCGGTGATCGCCTCTATAAACTTGTCAACTTTTTTACCATTGTCAATCATAAGCCGGTTCTGCCTTTCTTATGGACTCAGATCTTGATGCCGATGGCATCCCGCACATAGCGGGTGATGGAATCCTTGGCGCGGCCGTTGCCGTGCCGGTCGGGAATTTCCACGATCAGCGGGCGCGAGCGGTGCAGTTTCAGATCGTCCACCAGCTCGCGGCACAGCGACACCAGATGCTCGGTCATCAAAATGACCGCGACATCCGGCTGCTCCATCGCATCGGACAGCGCCGCGTGCACTTCTTCTGCCTCGTGCACCACGACTCCTTCGATGCCAGCCATCCGCATACCCACTTGGGTATCCACATTGTCACTGATAAGGAAAAAGCGCATAACGAATGCCTCTCTTAACCGTTATTGCAGCACCAGGATCAAAATAGCGATCAGCAGACCGTACAGACCAAAGCCTTCGCCCAATGCCACGAAGATGATGGATTTACCGAACGATTTCGGGTTTTCCGCGGTGGCACCGATAGCCGCCGAAGAACCGGACGCCACGGCGATACCGCCGCCGATGCCCGCCAGACCAACTGCCAGCGCCGCACCGATGTATTTCAGTCCGCTGTCCGTCGAAGCCGCCGTAGCGGTGTCGGTCGCGGTTTCCGAAGCGGTGGTAGCAGGCTCGGTCGTGTCCTCAGCCGCCACACCAAAGGGCAGTGCCAGGCTGAACAGCACAATCAGCGCCACGCACAAGAAGTGCACGCACAGCGCACGGCGGGGAGCCATGCCCTTTTTCACCATAATCGTCGCCGCAACCACCGAAGCGATCAGCAATACCACCGGAATCAACAACATCCACATAACAAATACCTCCTAAAAATAACATTCGTTTATGTATCAGGAATCGGCCTCCGCCGACAGGGGTGTAAAAACTTGACCGTCGCCGATATAGTACCGGCTGAACATCTCGTAAAATTCCAAACGCATGACCTGGATAGCGACCAGCGTTGCTTCCATCACCATGACCAGTCCGTTGCCGATCACCACCGTGACGGTGTAACCGAACGGGCCAAACAGATCCGCCAGCGCGAACACCGCCATCATCATACCGGCGTGGACCAGCACGAACGCGCCCACACGCAGGAAGGACATGGTGTTGGACAAATAGGACAGCAGCGTTTCAAACAGCTCGAAGAAGTTTTGCAAAATGAAATCGCCGATGCTGTCCTCCGGCTTCCAATCCGGATCGCGCGCCACCAGCTTGCCCAGCGGCTCGCGCAGGAACATGAGAATCAGCGGCAGCACGATCAGCAGCAGGATGTACGCGGTGTTCATCACCGGCACATTCAGCAGGAACTGCGCCACACAGCCGAGGATCAGCGACAGGTAAAACACCATTCCCGCCACACCGCTGGGGCTGAACAGCGCCGCTTCCCAGTTTTTCTGGCGGGCGGCGGAATACACATTCAGCGCCATGGATATGACGATCAGCAAAATGCCCACCGCGACCGAAACCAGCAAAATGTTGGTGGCGGTGGCGGATTGCATCACCTCGATGGGCTTTTCTTCCCATCCGAACACCGCCTTGTACAGCGGATCCAGCAGATGCTCGAACCCGAACACCGAGCCATAGACCAAGCCGAAACAGGCGGATGACACACCGCAGGGGATCAAAATGCGTCCGATGTCCAGCTTTTTGAGCTTCCACATCAAATAGCCGGCGATGGACACTAGAATCCCCTGCCCCAAGTCGCCGAACATCACGCCGAACAGCAGCACATAGGTGACCGCCACAAAGCCGGTGGGGTCGATCTCGCCGTAGCGCGGCATGCCGTACATATCCACCAAAAATTCAAACGGGCGGAAAATACGGGGATTTTTCAGCTTGACCGGCGGGGTGTGCCGAGTATCGGCATGCGCCTTTTCAAAGGTGGCGGACACCGATTCGATCGGACGCAGCAGCGTTTCAAACCGCTTTTGATCCGGTGCCGGCACCCATCCGGTCATGATAAATTCTTCGTGGTACCGCGCCGCGTAGCGCCGCAGCCCGAACAGATACTCTTTGCGGTGGATCGCGGTGTACACCGACAAGCAGGCTTTTTTCTCCTGCTCCCAATCGGTCTGCTGCTGGGTGCGCGCCTCTTCCAGCGCCTGCACCGTCTTTTCCCGCTCGGCGTACAACCGATCCAGCGTTTCCTCTACGGTGCCGCTGGCGGTCGGAATGTGAATCCGCTCGAAATACAGCCCGGAGAAGATGCGATCCACATCCTCCACAAATTCCAGCGGGGCGAAATACATGCCCCAGTAATAATTCTTCTCTTTCCCGGCGGGGAAAAACAGCACATACGGGTTGTCGCTGTACAGATCCAGCTTTTCGTAGCTTTCGACGGGCAGCCGCCCAAACCGTACCTTGATGTTCTGGCAAGCCAGCAGGCTGCTCAGCTCCACATTCAACCCTTTCAGATGCTCGAACTGTTCAATATCCCGCGCCAGCGTTTCGCGCTGCTGCGACAACGCGGTGATCTGCTCCGCCGCTTTGGCGGTGCGCTCACGAAAATGCTGGATATACAGCAGCAGATCGCTTTCGGACAAATCGGCCGGCCAGGTGCGTTCGGGCTGTCCGCCCGCCTGCTGGATGGCCGCTTTAAGCTGAGTCAGCGGCTCGGTGTAGGGGTTTTCCTCCCGCACGGCGGAAAAGCCCTTGGTGTCCGAGAAAAAGGTCAGGGCGTCTTCGGGATGGAACAACCCGCTTTCGCCGCACACCTGTACGACTTCATCCAGATGGGGCATCATGCCAACGATGGTGACCAGCTTCATTGTGGTGATAGCCAACAGAAATCCCTTCTTTCACTAACCGAATCACAGACCGCCCAGCACCAACATCGCTTCGATGTCGGCGGGTGGGAGTCCGTACCGGATGCCCTCGATGATGTTGATCAGGTCGTCCAGTTCAATTTCCGTCATAATGATATACGAGGCGAATACCACCAGCGGATAGGTGGAGAAATGCATATATCGTCGCGCCACGAAATACGGCAGCCGCATCGGCAGATCGTCCAGATGGGTGCGCTGCGCTTCGTCCACCCACTTGCCGGCGGTGGAAAAATACAGCTCCATCACCTGCTCGTCGGTTTCCGCCGTCACCAAACGCTCCAGCAGTGCCGGCGAGATGTTGCCGGACGCCGACAACAGGTTGGGACGAATCTGATCCGGTGTCATATGAAAATATTTTTTCATCCGGCGAATACGCGACACATTGATCGCGTCCGCCTGCACCCCGAACAGCTGGTGCATTTCCTGCCGCTGCCCATGGGACAGCCCGTCAATCTCTTCAAATAAGGTATCGTATTGATACGAGATCAGCGCGTTTTCCACCGCCGTCATGGGCAGCTTCTGCACCGGGCATGGCATAAAGCGCTGCAAAATCGCGGCATAGGGCGTGCGTCCCATCGCCTGTATCAGCTCTTCCAGATCCTGTGCCACCGCCATCCGTTTGAGATCCAGGCGGGTGCTCTTGGTCAGAAAAGCGGGCACCGCAAACAAGAAGTCCTGCTGCCGCCCCGCCCGCATCAAATGCAGGCAGTGCACGATCTGTTCGACCTCGCTTTTGCGGATGTAATAATCCGACAATCGCCGGTTCATCGACCGGTCATAATGCATCAGCGACTCATAATCGCTGAACAGCTTGCGACGAAGCACCGCTTCCAGATAGCCACGGTGCACCGTCGATTCGTTGATATCGGTCAGCACAGCGGCGTAGTGTGTATGCGTTTTCAAATACGAGGCAACCTCGACCACGCTGTGGCAGCCCAGCAGATTTTGAAAATCCTGTCGGGTCAGGCAGCGGCCGTACATGGCGCGCGCCTTAGCCGAAATCGCCTGTGCGGAAGAAGCCAGCGCCATCTTCACCACTTCCTTTCAAGCATGGTCAGCGCTGCACGACCCGCTGCACGATCTGATCCACCCACTCATCGCGGTGGTCGGCGTAGGCCTTTTCCAGCGCGGCGGCCTGCTCGTCGTAATGCGCCTCATATTTTTTCCATTTTTGCTCCATAATGGTGCGATCCATCTCGTTGTTGATCTGGATGCGTCGGCGCGCCTTTTTGAGATAATCCTCGCGCAGCGCCTGCACCTTTTGGGCAATCTCCTTTTCGCAGTCCAGCTTTTCGCGCTGGGCCGCTTCGGTCGTTTCCTGTGCCTTTTGATCGATCGCAATGATTTGTTCGATAATATCCGGCATCTGTACCGCCTCCTTGGACCGTTAGAACCGTATAGAATCGCCGCGGGGCGTTTCCCCGGCGGCAGGGATCAGTTTTTCAAGCTCTGCATCGGAGCGGGAATGCGTCCGCCCCGCGCGATGAAGCGAGCCGGCGAATAGGTGTTCAGCGGCATCACCGGACCACCGCCCAGCAGCCCGCCGAACGACAGCTCGTCGCCCACCTCTTTGCCGATAGCGGGAATCACCCGCACCGCGGTGGTTTTCGAGTTGACCATACCGATGGCGGCTTCGTCCGCGATGATGGCGGAGATCACCTCCGCCGGGGTGTCGCCGGGAATGTTGATCATATCCAGTCCCACCGAGCAAACCGCGGTCATCGCTTCCAGCTTTTCCAGCCGCAGGCAGCCGCAGCGCGCCGCGTCGATCATGCCGCGGTCTTCGGTGACCGGAATAAATGCACCGGACAGCCCGCCCACATGGGAGGATGCCATCACGCCGCCTTTTTTCACCGCATCGTTGAGCAGCGCCAACGCCGCCGTGGTACCGTGAGCACCGCAGCACTCCAACCCCATCTCTTCCAGTATATGCGCCACCGAGTCGCCGACAGCCGGCGTGGGCGCCAGCGACAGATCCACAATGCCAAACGGCACGCCCAGCCGCCGCGACGCTTCAAACGCAACCAGCTGACCCATACGGGTGATCTTGAACGCCGTCTTTTTGATGATATCCGCCACACCGGTCAGATCGCAATCGCCCGCCTTGGCAAGCGCCGCGCGCACCACACCGGGACCGGAAACGCCCACGTTGATGACGCAATCCGGTTCGCCCGCGCCATGGAACGCCCCCGCCATAAAGGGGTTATCCTCCGGCGCATTGCAGAACACCACCAGCTTGGCGCAGCCGATGCAGCTGCGGTCGGCGGTGATCTCCGCCGCGCGGCGCACGGTTTTGCCCATCAGACCCACCGCGTCCATATTGATGCCCGCTTTGGTGGAACCGATGTTGACCGAGGAACACACATGCTCGGTCACCGACAGCGCTTCAGGAATCGCTTCAATCAACTCGCGATCTCCGGGCGAAAAGCCCTTTTGCACCAGCGCGGAAAACCCGCCGATAAAGTTGACACCGCAAGCGGTCGCTGCTTTTTCCAGCGTCACCGCCAGCTTCACCGCATCCTTGTCCTCGCACGCCGCCAGAATCATGGCGATAGGAGTCACCGAAATGCGCTTATGAATGATCGGCACGCCAAACTCTTTTTCGATCTGTTCGCCGGTGGCAACCAGATTTTTGGCGTAGCGGGTGATTTTGTCGTACACCCGCGCACAGGTCTTGTTGATATCGCTATCGCAGCAGTCGAGCAACGAAATACCCATGGTGATGGTACGCACATCCAGGTTTTCGTCCTCAAACATGGTGATGGTTTCGAGAATATCGCTTACATTGATCATAATTGTTCTCCTATGTACCGTTAAATATGGTGCATGGTATTGAAAATGTCCTCGTGCATGGTATGGATGGACAAATTCATGTCTTTACCGGCCTCGTTCAGCGTGTCCACAAACTGGGTAAACGGAATATCGCTGCCGGACACATCCACCATCATAATCATAGCAAACATATCCTGCAAAATGGATTGGGTCACTTCCAACACATTGATGTGATGGGCCGCACACTCGGCCGAGACGCGAGCCAAAATGCCCACCGTATCTTTGCCCAAAACCGTGATAATAGCGCGTTTCATAGGGGGTTCCTCCTGTCGGCGGATCGGTGACCCGCGTTGTGTAAAATCAACACGGAAGCATTGCCTCGCCCCTCTTTCACCGCCGACGAAGCCATGCCTCCTATGGTTATGGGTATTATAGCACAGTTAATATGAAAAGAAAAGCGGTACCCTGCCCAAAAGCACGCCCCCCAGCCCGCAAAATTTGCGAGTAATGACAACAAAAACATACGCAAAATTTTGAAATATATTTGGGGGTTGATTTTTGCCAAAGGCTGGTGTATAATACATAAGCACCTGCCGGTGTGATGGAATTGGCAGACGTAGTGGACTCAAAATCCACCGCTGGCGACAGCGTGCCGGTTCGAGTCCGGCCACCGGCACCACGTCGGAGCAAGCTTTGTATCGCTTGCTCCGATTTTTTTATTAAAAATCAGAGCGCGCTCCCGCCGCGCGATCGGTGAATATGGCGGTAGAAAATACAATGACTTTATGATATACTGTCTTTAAGGAGAAAAGGGTACCGTCAAATGCGCAAAGGAGGTTGTATGGGTAAAATACTGGGCTCTTGGAGCGGAATGCGCCAATATCTGGAGCAAGATATGCTGGCCAAATGTCTGCATGGGCGCGTTCGGTATAACTGTACCTCGTATGTAGGGATGGACGGATGGCGCATATTTGAAATCTACATAGACGATAAACTGGCAAAACAATTTTCGTTGGAGACCGTCAACACATATTTTATTAAAAACGGATACAAGAAAGATGCTCATCCATACGGCATCATGGAATATTGGGAGGACTTTTGGCCGCTGTTGGACAACACGCCGATACCCGCCCGATCGGAATACACGGACGAAGAATTTTGCGATGCCCTGGGGCACTATCGTAATCAACCCATAGAAGATAGCTTAACATCCGAAAATCCTCTGGAAAGAATGTTTGCCATTCTGGATCGGCGAGTCGGCAAGAGACGATTGATGTCCATGATGGAATTATGGAATACACAGCCGGAATGGCTTCGTCCCTTTTATGCTTTACGGTTCCAAGCGGAAGGGATAGCGTCAGCCACTTTGACCGATGGCTGAACAGGTAACCATAAAAGGACCCGCCCGAGTGCATACGCATTCGGGCGGGTTCCTTTATATACCAAACATCGCCATACCCAGTCCCGCCGACAGCAGGATCATCGCGATCGGCGAAGGGCTTTTGTGCCGCAGGCGGCGGTATCCCGCCCCCACAGCGATCAGCAAAACAAACAGCAAAATGCTTTTGCCGTCCGGCGAAAAGCCGCCGGACAGCGTGGTGATATGAAACAAGGTGTTCAGCGCCATGGTCAGCGCGGTCGCCAGAATCATCGCCACCACACAAGGGCGCACCCCCGACAAAAAGGCGTTGACCCCGGCATATTTCATCGCACTTTTCAGCACCGCGGAAATCACCAGTATAATCACAAACGAGGGCAGCACCACCCCCAGCGTCGCCACCGCCGCACCGAGCAACCCGCCTTGCGACGAGCCGACAAAGGTCGCCATATTCACCGCCAGCGGACCGGGAGTGGATTCGGACACCGCAATAAAATTGAGAAACTCGCTGTCGCTCAACCACCCGTTGGCCAGCACAGTTTCGCGGATCAGCGCGATCATACCGTAACCGCCGCCAAACGACACGGTACCGATCATCAAAAAGGTCAAAAACAACTCGAGATACATCATTTTGACCCCTCCCCGCGCATCCGGTTCACGGCGTACACCAACAGTCCCAGCGCGCCGCAAATCAGGATATAATACACCGCCGAAAAGGATACCGCCAGCAGAGAAAACGCCACCATGGCGACGCTGACCGCGACCACAATGCCGATGTTCAGCGCGGTTTTCGGCAATCCTTTCAGCATATGCCCCCCGGCGGACAAGATCAGATACACGACCCCCACCTGCACACCCTTGAAGGCGCACGCCACCAGCGTCAAACTCAAAAACCGATCCAAAAACAGCGAGATCACATACATGATCACAAACGCCGGAAGCGTGACCGCCAGTGTGGCTGCCGCAGCACCGGCGACCCCCGCCACCTTGTAGCCGAGATAGGTCGCGCCATTGATGGCGGTGGGACCGGGGGTGGATTCGGCGATCGCCACCATATCCAAAAATTCCTCACGGTTCAGCCAGTGGTGTTTATCGATACATTCGTTTTCCAGCAATGCGATCATCGCGTAGCCGCCGCCAAAGGTGAACGCCCCGATTTTGAGAAAGGTCAAAAACAATGTTGCCAGCTTTTTCATTCCGCTCTCCCCGCTTATCCACGATGCCGCGCTCTGATGCGAATCAGCCGCCCAGCGCTTCGTACGCGTCGCGGATGGTGCGCACGCCGATCAACTCCACATCGGTGCGCCGACCAAGCGCTTTCAGGTTGTGGTACGGCACAATCACACGGGTGAAGCCCAGCCGCGCGGCTTCCGCCACCCGCGCTTCGGCGTGGGACACCGACCGGATCTCGCCCGCCAATCCCACTTCGCCAAAGGCAGCGATCCCCTCGCCCACCACGGTATCCTTTAAGCTGGACACCAGCGACAGCGCCACCGGCAGGTCGGCTGCCGGCTCGTCCAGCCGCAAACCGCCCACCACATTGATATAGGCATCCAAATTGGAGAAAAAGTAGCCCGCGCGTTTTTCCAGCACCGCCAGCAGCAGCGACAACCGGTTATAGTCAAAACCGGTGGACATCCGCCGCGGATTGCCGAATCCGGTGGGCGATACCAGCCCCTGCACCTCCGCCAGCATCGGGCGCGAGCCCTCCATCATGCAGGCGACGCAGGTGCCGCTGACATTGGTGGGACGACCGGACAGCAGCATCATCGAAGGGTTGTCCACCTCGACCAAGCCCTTGTCCCGCATTTCAAACACGCCGATCTCGTTGGTTGCGCCATAGCGGTTTTTCACGCACCGCAGCATCCGATAGCTGGTGTGGCGGTCGCCTTCAAAATACAGCACACAGTCCACAATATGCTCCATCACCTTGGGGCCCGCGATGTTGCCGTCTTTGTTGACATGACCCACGATGAACACCGGCGTGTCCACGCTTTTTGCCGCCCGCATAATCGCGCCGGTACATTCGCGCACCTGTGTGACGCTGCCGGGCGACGAGGATACCTCCGCCAAGCTCATGGTCTGGATGGAGTCCACGATCAGGATGTCCGGCTTTTGGGCGTACATCGCCTCCAAAATGGATTGCACATCGGTTTCGCACAACACAAACAGGTTGTCGCTCGCAACCCCCAGCCGGTCGGCGCGCAGCTTGATCTGGCGCTCGGACTCCTCGCCGGACACATACAAAATGGTCAGCGACTGTCCCAGATGCGCGCAAATTTGCAGCAGCAGGGTGGATTTGCCGATGCCGGGATCGCCACCGATCAGCATCAGCCCGCCTTTGACAATGCCGCCGCCCAGCACACGATCCAGCTCTTTCATGCCGGTGCGGTAACGCTGCTCCCCTTCCGGATTCAGTTCGGTGATCCGCTGCGGCATACGGCGCATCGTGCTGCCACCCGGTGCCGCTGTCCGCGCCGGGGCTTTGATCTCTTCATTCATGGTGTTCCATTCGCCGCAGGAGGGGCACCGTCCGCTCCATTTGGGCGATTCGTATCCACATTCGGAACACACGAACACCGCTTTGTTTTTGCCTGCCATATTGGTCTCCTTTATCGCGGGGATCCCGCGCGGTTTTTACGGCGCGTATCGCAACACGCCGCCCGCAATGGCGAACGCCATTTGCTGCTGATACGCCGCGTCTTTCAACTTTTCCCGCTCGGTCGGGTTGGATAAAAAGCCACATTCCACCAGCACCGCCGGCGGGGTGGCGTGATGCAGCAGATAAATGCTGCTGCCGCCTTTTTTCAGCTGCCGGTTGTTGTCCGGCTGCAGCAGCGTCAGCACACTTTCACGGATGCAGTCCGCCAGCCCCTCGCTTTCCGGGTTGTTGGGCGAATAAAACACCTGCGTACCGCTGTACTGCGTTTGCGGAAACTGGTTTTGGTGAATGCTGACCGTGAGGCGGGCGGATTGCGCCAGCGCCAACCGGTTGTGGATATCGCTGACTTTTTTCTCTTTAATGGTGGCGGCGCCCGCATCGTGAATGGACACATCGGTGTCGCGGGTGGTGCGCACCGTGCAGCCGAACACCCGCAGCATATCCGCCAGCGGCAGCGAGATCGCCAGATTGACGGTTTTCTCCTGTGTTCCGTCGGCGGCGACCGCCCCGCCGTCCATGCCGCCGTGACCGGGGTCGATCAGCAGATACGGCGACGCCCCCGTCATGGCCTGATCGGTGCGGCGCACCTGCCATATCGCCGAAACAAACCCCAGCAGCGTGATCCCGACCAGCAGCACCGCCGCCCGCCGGCGCAACATCGTTGGTAAGCTGTTCAACAAAACCACCTCACGCCATATGTATGCGTGAGGCGGTGTGGTTATCCCCGCTTTATCGACGCGGAGAGGTCTTCTTTTTGCGGGGTTTGTTTTTATAAAACAGCTTGTCGCTGACCGAAAACTGGTGCAGCCCCAGCGTGTACGCAACATGGCACACCAGCGGCAAGAACACCACCGGCAGCAGCAGTGCCAGCATACTGCCGACCGACAGGCCGGTCGCGCTTTGCAGCCCGCGCCCCATGGTGCGGTAGCAAAACGGCAAAAAGCTGCTGTTGAACAAGGTATACAGCGCATGGGTGTGCTCAAACAACGGCACCCCCAGCTTGCCCAGCCACAGCGACAGATACACCAATATCGCAGGGATATCCGCGATCAATCCCACCTTTAAGCCGCGCTGCGTATCCTCTTTGAGATGCCCGAAATTGATCTCGTTGCGGTCGTGGTCGCCCTGCGCCCACAGCTTGCGATACGGAAACGCCGCCAGAATGATCAGATTGCACACCTGGGTCACGATATCCAGCGCCAGCTCCACCCCGGCGGGCACCGGCGAGTATTTGTCGGTGGAGGTCTGGTTCTCCTCCAGCTTCAGCTCGTCGGGAAAATCCTTATCCTCGTACAGATAGGTTTTGACCTCGTGAGCCACGCCGCTGCTGTCATATTCCCACACGGTCACACCGATTTTTTCGGTGCTGAAGGTGGCGAATATAGTGGACAGCGACAAATACAAAATCACGCCGATCAACGCCGCCACAATGGTGCGTCCAAACACCCCCAGCGCCAGCCGGGCGTTGCTTTTCGCGGTGATGGTTTCCATAGCGTTCTCCTTTTTATTCCAGCTCTTCGCCGTTTTCCAGCGCGGTGATCAAATCCACCCGGCGTTGATGGCGGCCGCCCTCAAATGCGGTGGTGAGCCATGTGCGCACGATCATACGCGCCAGCTCCGGTCCGATCACCCGCGCGCCGACCGCCAGCATATTGGTGTCGTTGTGGCGGCGGGACAGCTCCGCCGAATACGGCTCGCTGCACACCACGCAGCGGATGCCCTTGACCTTATTGGCAGCCAGCGACATCCCCACGCCGGTGCCGCAAATCAAAATACCGCGGTCGCACTCCCCGCTGGTCACCGCTTTGGCAGCCCGCGCCGCCATCACCGGATAATCACAGCTTTTCTCGTCATAGGTGCCATAGTCGTGATAGGCCAGCCCCATCTCATCCAACAGCCCCAGCAGATCCCGCTTCATTTCCAAAGCGGCATGGTCACACGCGATCGCGATCATGAAAAAACACTCCTTTGATTTGTTACCTTTGTTTTTCTATTCTAACACACTTTCCGCGCGGGTGCAACGCCTTTCCCCAAAAGCGCTAACTGCAAAACAGCGGTTGGATCTGCTCGCCCCGCAGCGCTGCGTCCACCGTGTCACCGATACGGGCAAAATCCGCCACCAGCGAATTCGGCTTGGCAACCGGATCGTCCTGCCGCAGCGGCACAAAAAAGATGTGTTTGGTGTTTTTGAGCAACGATACATTCCGCATGGAGCCGCCCAGCGCGTCGTTGGTAGACACCGCCAGCACCACCGGACGGCTGCGCCGCAAATGCGATTTGACCGCCAGCGACACCGGCGTGTCGCTGATGCCGCACGCCAGCCGCCCCAGCGTGCTGCCGGTACAGGGTGCCACCACCAGCACATCAAACATCTTTTTGGGGCCGATCGGTTCCACATCGGTCAGCGTCAGCAGCGGTTCGTGCCCGGTCAGCGCCACCAGCCGCTGCCGAAAATCCTCCGCTTTGCCAAAGCGGGTGTCCAGCCCCGCTGCGTTAAAGGATAAGATCGGGGTGATCTCCATCCCGCGCTGCTGCAGCGCGGGGATCTGCCCGAGCAGCCGGTCAAAGGTACAAAAGGAGCCGGTTATCGCCAGCCCCACCGACAGTGGATTCATGACTCTCGCTCCTTTACCATATTCAAGATGGTGTTTTTGATGATAAGGCCGGCGCTTTTGGGAGCGACCCGCCCGGGCAGCGACAGCGCCCAGATGGTTTTGATCTGGGTATCCGCCGCCGCGGAAAAATCCACCCCGCCCGGGCGGGATGCCAGATCGATCAGCAGCGTATCCCGCGGCATCGGCTCCAGCACCTCGCGGGTGAACAGCAGCGCCGGCACGGTGTTGAAGATCACATCAAAATCGCCCGCCTGTGTCAGCTGGCGCACATCGGTGGTGTCACACCCGGCGGCTTGCGCCCACGCCGCGTCGGCGCATTTGCGCACCGCCACCGTCACCTGTGCGCCGATCGCCACCAGCAGCTGCGCCAGCGTGCGCGCCACCCTACCGTAACCGGTCACCAAGCAGTGCGCCCCATGCAGGGTAATGGGCAGCTCCTCCATCGCGAGCTGCACCGCGCCCTCGGCGGTGGGAATGGCGTTTTGCACCGCCAGCTCCTCGCGCGCGAAATAGTCGTCGATGGTCAGCCCCCGTGCCTCCACTTCGCGGCGCACACTGTCCGCTATGTTGCCGCCCACCAGATATTGGTCAGGACGGATCGCGGACAACACCTGTTCCAGCGTCATCCGCATCCGCGAAAACGGGGCGTTGAGCGCGCCTCCCTCCGCCGTTACCGGCAGCGGTAAAATCACACAATCCGCCAGCGAGATCGCCTGCATCGGATTGGTACAACCGGTCACACAGGGAGGCAGATCCGCGCCGTCCAGCCCGGTGGTGATGACCTTGTAGCCATCCGCCGCCAGCTCGCCGGCGAGATAAGCGGCGCGCAGGTCGCCGCCTATCACCGCAAAGGTTTCCACATTCATAAAAAAGTCCCCCCATAGGATAAATCTCACTCTATCCTATGAGGGGAGCGGCGCATCGGTTACCAAAACCGCCACGATGCACCGAAATGATCCAATTTGTTGCCGATGTCCACCGCAATATGCGCCGAGGACACCATATCCACCGCCAGCAGCACACCGCCGATCGCGACCAGACGCGCCGGCCACTTGGGATGGCGGTGCAGCGCCGCCACCAGCTTTTCAAACTGCGGCTGGATGATGTAGACAAACAGCAGCGCAAAGCCACCCCACACCAGCGACACAAACAAACACACCCGCCCGTTAAAATTCAGCGGGAATTTGGTATAGTCCCACCAGCGGGCGTGGAACAGCTGCTCCATCGCCACCGAGGTGCCGTATTCCACCACCGTCGCCAGCACCGCGCCGGAAATGAAGATGGTGGGCAGCGCCACCAGCGGGCTGTCGATCTTGCGCTGGATCGGCAGCAAAAAAATAAACATCAACAGCGCCCCCACCCCGTAAATCGGGCACAAGGGGCCGTTCAAAAAGCCGCGGTTCACAAAACTCATGGTTTCCAGCGAGCAATAGGTGGTTTCAAACAGCCAGCCAAACCCGCTGTATAAAAAGAAATATAGTCCCATATCCACAAAGGAATACGGCATGGGGTCTCCCTCATTTCCCTTCCGGCTGGATGGCGATAAAGCCCGCCAAGCTGCCTCTTTCTTGTCCTGTCACCCGATGTGACCAAAACACATCCGGATGGCATTTGGTGCACAGATCGGTCACCGTGATATGCTGCGGCAACACACCCGCGCCCTGTAAAATGCGGCGGTTTACTTCCCACAGGTCAATATCGAACTTATCGCCCGGTTTCACCCGCACGCACTTTTCGTCAAACTCCGCCATGGTGCGGAACTCGTCGTACACCGGGGTGTCCACCTCAAAGCAGCAGGGGCCGATCGAAGGTCCCACCGCCGCCAGAATGTCCTCACGCCGGCAGCCGTAGTCGCGGCACATCCGTTCCACCGTGACTGCGCCGATACGCGCCACCGTGCCGCGCCAGCCGGAATGAGAGGTGCCCACCACCC
Source organism: uncultured Oscillospiraceae bacterium (assembly GCA_900547105.1). Classification (GTDB taxonomy): domain Bacteria; phylum Bacillota; class Clostridia; order Oscillospirales; family Acutalibacteraceae; genus UMGS1474. Next base: position 160,857 of record URFL01000002.1, read on the forward strand.
GCCGCACCGGATCCACAAAAAACAGCGGCACACAGTCGGCGTATTGGGTGCACAGCACCACCCCCGGCTCATCGGTCAGCAAGCCGTCGATGTCGGTATAACCCCGCTCGCGGGTGACGCCGCGACCGCAGTCCGCTGCCGTCGCGTTGTAGATGTTGGTGTGGTGCGCCTGCGCCGATACCACCACCTGCTCCGCCGATACCCCGATGGCTTCGCAAAAACGGCGGAAATTTTCCTGCACCGCCGCGTCATCATCCCCCCGCGTGAAGCTGAGGTTCATGCTTTCGTACACGCCGCGGCTGACCCCACCCAGCCGGGTGGAAAAGCCGTGCCGCACAAACGGCACCCGGTCAAATGCTGGAAATGTATAATACAGCAGCGCATCTTTTTGATGCGCCTGCAAATGGGTCGTGGTAGGATATACCATCATCCAAAGCCTCCCGTTACTTGCGTTCTGCCAACAACAGTATACCCCAACGCCGTCGATTTTTCAACCACAATCGCGCCGCGCGGTCACACGCCCAAAATCGTTTTTTCCAACAGCAGCGCGATCACGCCGGGAATCCCCAGCCCCACGCAGCAGGCGCCGGTGAACACATTCAGCGCCAGCGATACTCCGGTGAACGCCCCCGCGACATTGACCGCCGCCAGCGCGCACAAGCCCTGTACCCCCGATCCGACCAGCGTGCGCACCGGTCGCTTGGTGCAGATCGCCGCCACCGCGACGGCGACCGCCGCGATCGCCCCGAGTATCGCCCAAACCACTTGCCAGCCAACGCTCATCTCCACTGCGCCGCCCCCCTTTTTCGTGTATACTCCACTATATGGGACAACGCCGCGGGATATGCGCGTCAATCAATCGGCTGCCAGAGCGGCACCGCCGGTCACACTTTGCAAGATCAGCCACGCGTCGGCGGCGCTGATACCCGCCGCGCCATCCACATCGGCGGCGCGCTGCGCGGAAATATCCAGCTCCACCTGTCCGCTTGCCGCCTGCAGCGCCGCCAGCGCATCCGCGATGGTGACGGTACCGTCGCCGTCCACATCCCCCACGGCATACACCGGCACCTCCGCCAGCGCCAAACGCGCCTGATCCAGCGCCGCGGTCGCCTGCCGGATCGCCTCCGGCGACATATACGGATACGCGGTATCCACCGCTTGCGCCTGCGCCCGCGCGTCGGTATACGCCTGCCACGAATCGGGGGTGTAATGCCGCTCGGTTTTCACCGGCTGCTCCACCGCCGCGCGCAGCTTCACAATTTCCTCCGCCGGCTGGGTCATATCCACCACCCGCGCCGTGGTCACGGTCATGGTGAACGCGCCTTTTTGATAGTTTTCCGGTGCCAAATACACCTGCATCCGGTTGACCGCGCGCCAATTCATCGCGCCCTGCCGTGGGGCGGTCGGGTCGCTTTGCAAAACGTTATAGCCATCCTCGGCGGCAGCATCCAGCGGGATGCACAGCCGGTTGATGCCGGTGTGCAGCTGCCCGATCGCGGCATCCTCCGCCGCCAGCCGCCAGCCATAGGTGCAGCGCGCTCCGTCCTCGTCCACCGACCGCAGCAGCACCCAGCCGTCGGTATTCCATACGCCGTCATACCCCTCCGGCCCTTGCAGATCCAGTTCCAACAGCAGCATGGTACGGCTGAAATCGTGGTGGGACAGATCCACTCCCACACCGTCGCCGCCCTGGTCGGCGTACGCCCAGTCGGCGTACAGCGTTTGCTGCGATTCGCCGGGATAGCTGCCGCACAGCCGCGAAAAGTTCGCGGCATCATAGGTGATCTCCACCATATTGTCCCGCACCTGCTGCATCTGCTGCGCCATCGCGTTCAGCTGGGACAACAGGGCGGTTTCGTCCGCCACCAGCGCCAGCGCCTGCTGCCGCGTGGCGGCAAACAGCTCCAAGCTGTCCTGACGGTAGACGATTCCCTCTGGGAAATGGTCATCCGCCGCCGCGCGCACCCGATCGCGCGCGATCTCCATCACATCGTTGACTACCCGCACCTCCGACAGCCGCATGGTGTAGGTGTCTGCCATTTCGTCCGCCACCACGCTGTCGCGCAGCCGCATGGTCAGAATGATGCGCTGCACCTGCGTCCAATCCATCAACCCGCGGTGGTTATCTGCCGGACGGTTCAGCGGAATGGACAGCTCCAAATGACCGTTTTGCATCGACACCTGATCCGGGCGGATATTCCAACCGTAGTTGTGTTCGTCGTTGGTTTCGGAGTTGCCGCCGTTGATTTTCAGCTCCGGGTCGCCTTCTTTATCCTTGACATTCACCGACCGCAGCTTCACCGTCAAGCTGTCCCACGCCGCGTCGGGGGTTTGCGAGGCATCGGTGGAGGACAGATCGATCGTTACTTTCAGACGCAGATTTTCCCTTCCGGGATAGTCGGTTTCCACATCCACGCCGTCCTCGCTCTCCAGGTTGTCGGCACGTGTCCAGTTGGCATAAAGCGTATCGCCGTACAGCAAATCGTTCGTGTCGGCGTTATATTCCCGCTCGAATTTGGAAAAGCGCATCAATTCATAGGTCGGGATGGTTTCGGTTTCCTGATCGGCGATAGCACCCCATCCGGTCAGCAAGCATGCCAGCCCGGCCAGCACCGCCACACATCGTTTGATTTTTTTCATGCCCCGGTTCCTCCTACCCGCCCAAAAGGCGTTCACATACTGTCATCATACGAAACCCGACCGGACTTGTCAACAACCGACCCGGTTTTGCTGTGAATATTCTCCGGTTCGTGCAAAAGCGACCGGATTTTCTGCCGCTTTGCACAGATACAGCGCCATCGCACAACCACCAGTATATACCGCGCCACCGCCAAGTGCATCCGCCATCGCCTGCGTTTTCTCCGCCAACAGCAAACGACCGGCAGACAGCCAAAAGGCCATCTGCCGGTCGTTTTATCGCTTTTTACGCCCGTTTCGCGCTGTGGCGAAGCCGGAGTGGTTCCCTCTTATTCGCCGGGAACAAACTGCGTGCCCAGGAATTTGGTTTCGACTTTCGCGCCGTCCTCCTGGAAGATGTACAGGTTCTGTTTACAGCTGATGGTGCCGACCACTTTACCCTTGGCGCCCTTATGATAGATCGCCGCGGGAATTTGAATCTGATCGGTTTCGGAGCTGGCGCCCTGGTTCGCGATCCAGTTGATCTTCAGGAAATCGTTCACCGGAATATGCCATTTGTCCGCCGCATTCTTGACCGACATCTTGGAATCGTTGTTGGACACGAAGGTGGTACCCAAAATGTTCAGCGTACCGCCCTCGAAGCACTCGCCCTTGTACACGCACCACGGGAAGCAGTTCACATAGTTGACCGTGCCGCCCTTGACATACGCGATACCCTGGGCGTTCGGGCTCCAGGAGTCGGTGTTCCACACACCGATGGTACCGGTGAATTTCTCGGTGGTATGCACGTTGTGACCGCCGTATTCCACGCCATCGTATTTGTTAAACACGCCCATGGATTCGTACAGGTTCAGCTGCGCATTACCGGATTCCGCATACACGCCATCGTGGCAGGCGTCGAACGCGAAGCCCCACATATTGCCCACGAAAGAGCCCTTGGTGTACGGGTCTTCCATCAGCTTGATCTGGGTGTTGATGCTGATGTTGAAGCTGGAGAAGAATTTCACATTTTTGCAATCGCCCAGCTCCACGCCGTTGACTTTGCGCGCCGCATATTCGGTCAGCATCGTATCACGGCTGATCTTCTCGCCGTTTTCATCTCTGTTACCGGACTCATTGCCGTTCGGTGCGATCGGATAGTTGCCGCTCCAGCTGGAGAAGTTGAAGTGGAAATCCTGCACCCAACCGCCGTTGATGCCATGACCCATGATCAACGCTTTGCTCATAACCGCACCGGTCACATCCGAGATCACGATGCCGTCGCAGCGATTGGTCATCGCGTCGATACCGACATACGCGCCGGTGAAGCACACGTTCTGGATCCAGGTGCCTTTGTTGGCACGGATCGTGGGCGGATACGCCTTCACTTTTTCGCTGGTGAGCTTTGCTTTATCGCTGAGACCCTGCTCCGGATAGTACACAGTGAAACCGGTGGCACCGGCGTTTTGACCCAGCGTAATGAGCGGTGTACCGTTGGCATTGTTCTTACCACTGTAGGCAAAGATCTGAGTGCCGTCCATGGTACCGTTACCGTAGTGCTGACCGGTGAACACACCGCGCAGCTCCACGCCCGCCGGCACTTTCAGCGTACCTTTGACCAGATAGTAGCCCGCATGCAGATAGACGATACCGCCGCCGTTTTTGCCGGCTGCATTCAGCGCCGACTGGATCGCTGCGGTGCTGTCTTTCACTTTGGTTTCTTTCTCAGAAATCGGATCCGTCTTATAAATGGTCGAGCCTTTCAGCGTATTGCCCGCAACAGCGCCGTAAGATGCCACATCAAACAGTTTCGCTTTCGCGGCCTTGCGCTGCGGTGCAAAGGTGTAATCGTACTCGTCCGCGCGTTTGATGATATCGGTGTTCTTGTCATCGCGCTGGATGCGTTTGTCGCTGTCGCTCCAACCGGTGCCGTTGAACAGCGCCTTGTCGGTTTTGAAGGTGTTGCCGAGCAGCATCACCTGCGACACCTTTTTGGACACCTTAAAGGTGCTCTTGGAGGTTTTGGACGCTTTGAAAGTGGTGTTGCTGGCGTTGATATGACCGCCGTCCATAAACAGCGCGTTATCCTGCCAGTTTTCCAGCGTGCATTCGCTCAGGTCGATCGCGTAATCCGCCGAGTTCACCGCACGAATCGCGTTGTCCGCGTTGCGGAACACGGTGGTCGAGACCGCCAGCGTTTCGTTGCCCTTGGAGTTATAGTAGATACCCGCCTGGCTCGCATCAATATCCGAATACGAAACCTCCAAGCCCGGGTAGCTCATGTTTTCGATATAGATACCCACCTTGGTGTTGCGGGTGACCAGCTTACCAATGGAATCGTTACCGTCGGTCAGCATGCAGGCATACCGCACATTATTGGCGTAGATATCGTACCAATAACCCCAGTCCTGACGACCGGCACGAATACCGATCACGTTGTTCTTGGTGTAGTTTTCCAGCTGTTTGGCCGCCGCCGATTTGGCTTTGGGTGCGTTCGGCAGACCGCTCTGCTCCCAATATTTGGTGTCAAAGCGCACTTTTTCGATACGCGGAATATCGTACGCTTCCGCGCCGTAGATGCCCTGGTTCAAAACCGTAGCATAGAAGTTACGGATCACCATGGACGAACAGCTGCTGTTGTAGAAACCTCTATACGAGTTATACAAGGTGACATTCATCACCACCGTGTGGCCGGTGCCGCGGATGGTGGAAGGATATGCCTGCGGGTTGGTCGCGCTCTGCTCCGGATACCACACACTGATATCGCGCAGCGTCGCAGCGCTTTTCATGCTGATCAACGGAGAATCCATCGAATCGTTCGCGCTGCCGCGTTTGTCATACGCCATCAGAACGGTGCCTTTGTTCGCAGCGCCCAGACCGCCCTCATCGGGGTTCATCCATTCGCCGCGCAGAGTCACGCCGCCTTCGATGGTCAGTTCGTTCTTCTCCACACGATAGAAACCTGCCGGCAGATACACAACACCGCCGCCCGCCGCATGAGCCGCGCTCAAGCAAGCCTGGATAATGTCGGTGCAATCCTCTTTACCGGTGCGGTCCGCGCCCAGATCCAGCGGAGACAGCATATAGGTGATGCGATCCGTGGCTTTCATGCCTTTGCTGGGAGTGGCGATACGCGCTTTAATATGTTTGGTCGCGATCTCCTCCAACGACGGCTCATCCGGCTCATCATCGTCAGTCGGTTCATCGGGCTCGTCATCGTCCCAATCGTCATCGTCATCCCCATCGTCATCGTCGTCCTCGGGCTCCTCGTCATCCGTGGGCTCCTCGTCATCGCCATCATCAACCTGAGGTTCGCTGCTGGCATCCGACGATTCCGGTTCCGGTTCCGGATCTTTTTTGTCCTTTTTACACGCCGAGAAGCAGAATACCAGCATAATCAGCGTCATCAAAAGAGCCAAAATCTTCGTAAATGCTTTCACCTTGTTAACCTGCCTTTCAGTAGAAAAATCATTATATCAACACAGCCATTTGGCTACTGTGACAAAAGAAATACCGATCAATACCAGAACTTCAGGGTCTTGATCTCGAACGGACGGAAGCTCAAAGCGATTTGCCCGTTATCAGGCGCCAGCTGCTCGGTTTCCACCTCCAGCATATCGGTGGTGGCCGCGCGTTTGGCATCAAACCCGGTGGTCAGCACCGCTTGTGCTTGGCTGCCCTCGCATTCGTACAGCCGCACGATAAACGCGCGATCGCTGTCCTCGCAGGGCTTGATGGTTTCGATCAGCACATGGTCGCTGTCGGTGGTAACCGGCGGCTGGTAGCTGACGCTGCCTCCCGCGATCAGCACCGGATTGTTCAGCGCATACGCGGGGTATACCACCGTGTCGGTGGCAAAGGCACCGGTGTGCGGGCAGAGCGAGTAAACACATTCGTGATACCCCTCATCGCCGCGGGGGTCAGGCTTGCAGCCACCCTTATGCAGCGACAGCGCGATGCGATTGTCGTACAGGCTGACGCCGTATTTGCAATCATTCAGCACCGCCACGCCAAAGCGGGTCTCGGACAAGTCGGTATATTTGTGCTGCGGCACTTCAAAGCGTGCCTGCTCCCAGCTGTTGTTGCGGCTGGTGGAACGGCGCAAATACCCAAACTGAACTTCCTGCGTGGCGTAATCCGAACGGACGCTTGTATCAAACACGGTTTTGAGGAACCGATGCTTGTCATGCCAATCGATCGCCGTTTCAAAGTCGATGCGCGGCGAATCGGCGTAGAACACCATATCCTGATACACACGGCTGTTCGGCGACAAACGGTACACGGTGCGAATACGGAACTCGACTTCGCCATCCGCGACCGGTTCAAACGATTCCAGCTCTGTGCAATCGGTCAGCTTCATTTCCAAATCGTTGTCGATGTCCCAGTTGTCCCAAGCGTGCGGAACATCTTCGCCGAACAGGAAGGTGTTTAAGCTGTATCCTTTGCCGCGCACCTCGCGCCCGGTGGCTTTATCCACCAGCGAGGCGATCCGCCCTTTTTCATCAAAGGTCACCACCGCCATCGGCGTGGTCAACACCCGATCGGCAAAGTGGAACGGCGACGGCTGCGGGTGGTAGGTTCCGCCCACCAGCGGCAACGCGCGGGTTTCAAACGGTTTCAGCGCCACTCCGGCGACCCGAAGCGATCGGCTGCCGTCCCGGCGAGTAATGATCTGCTGCCGATAGCCGTCGATGTAACCGTTTTCCGGCACCGGCATATCGATCACATCGCTGCGGGGAATATCGACCGGGTTGCTCACCGTGACGCTGCCGGTAGCCGGTGCGCCCTCCAGCAGTCGCTGAGTCAAGCCGGTGGCCTTTTCGATCACCTCAGTGGTCTCGCGGATGGAGCGATCGTGCGCCGGGGCGATACAGGTACCCGGCAGAATATCGTGAAACTGGTTGACCAGCAGCTTTTCCATCAGCGGTGCCATTGCCTCTTCAGAAGCGGGCACGCCATCGGCAATCGCTTTTTCCACGGTATACAATTCCGCATTGTGCAGAGCAATCTCCGCTTTGCGGTTGTTGCGTTTGATGGTATGTTGATTGGTATATGTGCCGCGGTGAAGCTCCAAATACAGCTCGCCGCGATACACATTGGGATCCACCGCATCGCGCTCCAGCTCTTGCATAAAGCGACCGACGGTGGTATATTCCGCCCGCGGTACCCCTTGCAGATCGCGTGTGCGCTTGGCCATTTCCAGCATAAAGGCTTCGGGGCCACCGCCGCCATCGCCATGACCAAAGGTCATCAGCCGCGCATCGGTTACGGATTTCTGGCTGATGCCGTCCTTGCCCTTGCGGCATACCCGCGGGATCAGGCATCCCGGTGTGGTACCGCCCTCGGTGCAATTGAAATGGGTGAACACCCGCGAACCGTCGATACCCTCCCAGTAGAAGGTATCATAAGGGAACACATTGGTATCGCTCCAGCCCACCTTGGTGGTCAGGAAGTACGGGATACCACATCCATTCAAAATCTGCGGCAGCGCGGCGCTGAAGCCGAAGCTGTCCGGCAGGAAATAGGCGTTGGAGCTGTATCCGAACTTTTCGCGCGTATATCGCATTCCCCACAAAAACTGGCGAATCAGATATTCGCCGCCGGGAATGTTGCCGTCGCTTTCGACATACACGCCGCCGTTGGGTTCGTAGCGACCCTCCAAAATGCGCTTTTTGATCGCCTCAAACAAATCCGGATAATGCATCTCCATCCACTTCAAATGATAAGCGGAGCTTTGCATAAAGGTGTAATCCGGGTCGCGATCCATCAGGTTCATCTGGTTGGAATAGGTACGCGCACATTTTTTGATAGTTTCGTCAATCTCCCACAGCCACGCGGTATCCATATGCGAATGGCCGATCAAACCGACGTGCGGTGCATGCGGCGCGTTGGTTTCCGCCAACAGAGGTGCCATCACCTCGCGCGCTTTTTGCAGCGACGCTTCCACCTCCTGCCACGGCACGGTATCCATCGAGTAGATCAGGATGGGGTGCAGCTCAATGAAACAGTTGGTGATACGCGCCCGCTGGAAGCTTTCCGGATCCAGATTCTCCCACAGTTCCAGCAGTGTGCGCAAATCGTAGCTGAATTCAGCGACGATTTCGTTCTGTGTACAAATCTCAAAGTTACCGATCGGGTAACGAAACGAGCAGGTTTCAACCGGTGCATACGGGAAACATCCCTCCACCGTGTGCCCGGCGTATGCCTCAATGGCGAGGGAAAAGTTCTCCCCTGCTGCCGCGCCGGCGGTGAAACGAGGGGCGTAGTGATTGCCGTGACACGCCACCGCCATTTTGGTCGCATAGTTGCCATACGGCATGCCGTTGACGAACAGCAAGCCTTCATATCCACAAAAGTGCATATGCTTGAGGAACAGGGGCTTGCCCGCCAGCCGTTCCGGCACCACATAGGTGCCGCGCAGCCAGTTGTACTGCTTTTCTGCGCCCCATTCACTCTCGGCCGTCACCGGCGTGTACAAATCATCATCCGTCGGCGGCGCATACAGCGAATCAAAGGTTGTATAGCTTTCCAGCGCCAGCACATCTTCCGTATGGAACAGGTACGGATCCAACCGTTTGAGCAAGGAGCGTATCTTGCTGATGGTTTTATCAATTTGTCTTGCATGCATCATGGCATATCTCTCCAACAAAGCCAGTCGTTACACGACAGGAGGGTTATGGTTATCCGCAAAAGCCATTCGGTTTGCGGGCGTATATATGGTAAAGCCGTCGGCGCCACAGCGCCATGCGGTAGGGCTTTCAACATCAGGGAAAACAATCATTTGTTTTCGGTCACAAATTTAGGGCGTACCTTCTCGCCAGATGAGTCGTACCCATCGGCGTGCTGCGATTCAGCCAAGGAAACAAGGGGGTCGGTCGTGCCGGGGAACCGGGAGATTCCCCGGCACGACCGTTACATTATATATAGGTTGCTAACATCAAGTCTTATCCGACTTTCTGTTTTCTTTTGCGCCACACGACAACCATCACCGCCGCGCTGGCCACCGCCACAACGCTTACCGGCAGAGCCATGCTGTTGTCGCCGGTTTCAGCGCCGCCGTTGTTATCGTCGGGAGTGATATCCCATTTGTCTACCAGACCCGGAATATCGCTGGCTTTCAGCAGCTGCGCCGCATCGTACGGAACGAAGTCAGCCATATCGGTACGCGCCATCGGGCTCAGCGCCGGGCTGGCCGTGCCGACATACACCATCTTATCCAGCGTGAACGCCGTGCCTTTGCCGGAACCGCTCTGTGCCGGAGAATAGATGTTGACTTCAAGCATACCGGAGAAACCACTGGAATAGAAGCTGCTGTCACGCATATCGATGCGGACGTAATCGTTGTACGTACCCGGCTGGACATTCACCGTCAGCACATCGACCAGTGTCGTGCTGCCCGTGGTAACCATATCGTAGGTATACATCACCACATAGGTCGGGCGATTCACCACGCCGAACTTGATGTACACCGCTTGAGCCGGATTACTGTATTCATCATAGTAAGCAGAGGCATACAGTCCCACATCTTTGTTGACCGGGCCGCTGGCAGAAACCATGCCTTTATCGTTGACCGTCAGCGTAGTGTTGCTGGTGCCTTCCGTACGGGTTTTCTGCGGCAGATACGGCTGGCTTTCATTGCTCAGATCCACTTCCACATACTCCGGCTCCAACGCCTTGTACTGCGGGTTCATTTCCGGTTCGTTGGTGAACCACATCGAACGGATCTTCACTTTGCCATCCACCACCATGGTGAAGTAGACATTTTCCAAAATCTTGGAATCAAAATCGTTGATCACGCCATACTGCCAACCGTTTTTCAGATTGGTGAAAGCGGATGCCTTGCTGTTCTCTTTGTTGCGCAGGCGCAGCTCTTTCAGGTGCTCCGCACCGGATTCGATGTCCACCACCAGATATTTCAGCGACGAAGCGTTGAAACCTTTGGTACCGGTGATCGGTTTGAAGTGATACTCACCTTTGCCGTTGAACTCCATCGAACCGTCCAGATTCATAACGCCGCTGACACCCGTTTTAACAGGATCCACCTGCTGGCCGATCACGATCTCATAGTCGGACTCGGTGGGCGATGCGATCGGGTCAAAGGTCGGGCTGTTGGAGAACCAGATACCGGTGATCTCGGTCGACACATACACCACGAAGTTGAAGCACAGGTCTTTCATCAAACGCGGTTTGGTAGCGTTGAACTGCTCCAGGTTGACACGGGTCAAACCAACGCCGGCCGCGATCTGTTTTTGCACCTTCAGATCATCATCCGAAGCGTTGTCGCTGGTGCGGAAACGAACATCGTTGATCGCGCCGCTTTCCAGATAGATGTACATGTACTTGTACTGCGTCGCATCGATCGCACCGGTGCGATCCATCACATGCATACCGGCACCGGATGCCGACAGGTTGACGGAAACAGATCCGTCGCTGCGGAAATTCACATCGCTGGCATTGAACTCAATGTGCAGCGGCTGCAGATGCAGTTTGTACGCATAGTTGGGATCGTCCTCGTCCAGATAATCTTCAAAGGTAAATCCTTCGTCGATGCTGAACGCCGCCTGCAGGTTGGCTTCGGTACCGTCCATAACCACCTGCATACGGGTGTTTTCCAGATACTGCTCACGCTGCGCTTCCGACATCTTGCGCAGATCGATACGCATCAGCTGGCCGGCAACCGCTTCGCCGCCGGTGGCACTCAACAGATTATCCGGCAGCACATTGCCATCGATATCCATCAGCTTCATCGAAGTGATCTTGGTGCCGTTCTTCAGCGTGTTGACACGCAGATACAGATAATCGTAGGTACGTGCATCCATATTGCCTTCGCCCTGCAGCGCATACAGGTTGATCACCATCGTGGTCGCGCCTTTGTTGCTGTTTTTAATATGGTTGCTATCGGTTTTCAGATAATAATAGGCTTCCATATTGCTGGGGTTGGCTTTGTACTCGTCCGCTTTGCTGATACCCAACGAAACGCTCTCGTAGCCTTCCACATTGGACGCGATCGTGCCGGGAGTAAAGTTACCATTGTTGGTAATGTAGTAGTCCATCTGCACTTGTTTACCATAGACCAACGCGCGAACCGTCAGAGTTTTCAGCACTTCCTTGATATTCATATAATAGGAATCATGCTCTTGCTGAGAAATCTGTCCGTCTTTCAGCGCTTTATCCAGCGCCGCGTTATTTTCGGCAACCTGTTCCGCCAACTTTTTGAAATCGACTTTATGGGTCATCGGCTGACGAGCTTCGCCCGCAACGCCCCAATCGCCGCCATCCACAAGATACTTGCCGTTGCTATCCAAAACATAGTAGGCTTTCACCTGTGTCTGTACGCCGTCTTTGTTCACGGTCAGCGTTTCATACTTATCGCTATGTTTGGTGTTCTTGAATTCCGCAGAATCCTCGCGCACCGTTTTTCTCTTCATGTTGCCGTCTTTGTCCAGGTTGACTTTTTTCAGCTGCTGGTTCGAGCCATTCTTAGTGTAGGTCAGCTGGAACGAAGCCGCAAACGCCGTCTGAACCTTGGCATCCGCCTCGCCGTCAGCATCCACCCACGTTTTGGAGCCATCAGCGTTTTCAATCTCTTTAGCATAAGCGGTGTCTGCATCGTTGCGGCACAGACCGTCGGTCATCTTTTTCACATCGATGATCAGATACTGATAATCGTTACCGTTCACCGCCTGGGCGCCGTTGTACAGCGTCGCCGGAACCCACGCCGCCAGATGGCCTTTCAGATTGTAGTTGACACTACCATCCGCTTCGTCCATCTCAACCGCAGCATTCTGCGGCATACCCGGGCCGGGCTTCGCCGTCAGTTTATGAGTCGTGATACCCGGCACATTGTCCGAGGTGATCTTCAAGTTGCCATCGGTCGACACTTTCGCCAGCATCGACACCGTACCGCCCTCGACCGTCAGCTTCACACGCAGATTGCTCAGGAACTGCGTTTTATCCGCCGCCGTCATGTTGGAGGCATCGAAAGTGATCTGGCGGCTGCTAACGTTTTCGATCGTGCCACCCAAAATGTTGACGGCACTGGAGCCGCCCGCTTTGTATTCATTACCTTCCGCATCAATCAACACAGCGTTGGTCACTTTCGCGCCGGAGTTCAGCAGGAATTTGATGTGCAGATACGGATACGCCGAAGCATCCATATTGCCCGCACCGGAAGCTGCAAACAGGTTGACAACCTGATCTTTGCCTTCTTTCACAGCATAATAGCCATCGTCATTTTTGGTGATGGTGTTTTTGCTGTCGCTCGCACCCAGCGAAACGGTCGGATTTTTCTCCACCGTCAGCGGGGTGGGATCGAAATCGGGGTTGTTGGACACATACAGCTCCATTTTGGTTTCCTTACCGTAAACCAAAACATTCAGCCGCAGCGAACCCAACACATCCGCAACATCGATTTCTTTAGTGGAACGCTCAGAAGTTGTCAGCGCTTTGTTCTGCGCCACGATCTGGTCTTTCAGCTCTTTCAGATCGATCCGCGTAACACCTTTGCTGCGGATGTCCGGGCTGAGCAGATCCCAGTTCTCAAATTTGCCGGAGCTGTTTTTGCGCTGGACGTTTTTGACTTTATTGCCGTCGGTGGTCTGCAAAACCATATCCGCCACAAACGCCTCTTGTTGTTTCGCTTCGTTCGCGGTCGCCACCGTCACGCGGTTGCCGTTGACTTCTTTGAAGTAATTGCCGCTCGCATCGGTGCAAGCCGCCGGGGCCGAGAACGATACAACATTGATATACAGATACTGGAACTCACGCACATCCACCGGCGTTTTGTTATCCGGCGCATACACGGTCGTGTTCACCCAAGAAGCCAGGTCCTGCGTGAGCTTGTAGTCATAGGTTTTGTCATCGCCCACGACCAACTGGTACTTGTCGCCGCTTACTCCGGCACCACCCAACTTATAGGTCGTTGTGCCCGGAGCCGCGCCCGAAAAGCCGCCCGCTTGAATGCTGGTGTCTGCCGAACCGGACATCGCCGGAAAAACGGCGATCACCAGACCGACCAGCAGAGCCGCGCAGGCCAACAAACTAATCAGCTTTTTCATCTTCGACGCTCCTTTTCTTAAAAACCGTATCCACGGCATAATATCCAACATTAGCGTCACATTCCGTGACCATATCCTCCTGCAGCGAGAGAAAGCATCAGGAAGTAAAATGAGGGAAAAGGGGATGTCAGTAAATTCGGTAAGGCCGATTACTACTAACATCCCCTGACCCGATCATAAAGCCACTGTTAAACAGTTGTCTTGTTTGAGGCGTTTATTATTTCACCTGTTTCAGGAACGCGTTCAGCTTCGAGGTCGCCTCTTCCTGCACAGATTTTACGCGCGTCGCCGGTTTGTACGAAATGTTATCGAACAGATAGTGGATCGTGGACAGGCCGCCGGCACCAAGGTCAGCGAACTGGCACAGATCGATCGAAGCGCTTTCCTCTGCAATGTTCAGCATCTTCTGCGTCTGGCTGTCACGATAGACATATTTGGCCATGTACGCTTCTTTGTTGCTGCGGATCTTATCCAGCTGACGAGCCGTCGCATCCATCACAGCCGCCACATTCTGCAGGTTGGTACCTTTTACTTTGCGCGGCACCGAGAAGCCCTGGGTGTTCCAGCTGATAACGCTGACGTATTTGCCGTTTTTCTCCGCCTTCGGATAAGGCACAATGCCCCAGTCATTCTTCATCTTGGTGAAGTTGGTCGCCGCGTCAGCCGACCAGCCCAGGAACAGCACACGACCGGCATTGAACATGGTAACACCGATTTCGTGGTCGTTTTTACCTTTATCCGCGTTGTACACGCTGGTGTCCTGCAGCAACCAGGACTGCATCAGCTGCAAAGCCGCAATGTTCTTCGCATCGCCCAACGCATAGGTGATGTCACCGCTGCTGTTGGTCTTGGTGAAGTAACCGCCCTGCGCCTTGAAGATGGAGTAGGACACACCACCACGGATATCGACGCCGGTGAAGCCCCACTGGTCGTTGGAGGTCATGCCGCTCTTACCATCAATATCTTTGGCAGCCGCTTTGGACAGTTTGCGCATCGTGTCAAACGTCCAAGTACCATCGGTAACCATCTTGTACAGCTTGGTGTCGCTGGAACCGACCTGTTTCAGCAGCGTTTTGTTAAAGTAGATAACGTTGGCGTTCGCACCGGTGCCATCCAGCGAGGTGTAAGCAATGAAGTTCTTGCCATACAGCTGCGCCTCACGGTGAGAAGCCTGATCCCAATAGCCTTTGGTCAGATCCAGATGCTCGATTGCATTCAAATCCTGAATCGCTTTCGCAGCGATCAGCGACTGCTGCTGCCACAGAGTGGTGACCATCAGATCCGCAAACTTGGCGCCCGCCTTGTCTGCTTTGATGCACTGCTCGGTCAAGCCCTTAGAATCGTAGGACGAGAATTTGAACTTGCAGTTCAGGTTTTTCTTAACCGTCTGCAGCTCTTTGTAGATCTGGCGATCCCATTCGCTCTTTGCATTGGCCTTTTTAGCCCAGTAGCAGGTGCTCATGCCGGCCACGTTGATGGTAGCACCTTTCAAGTCGGTCGGCAAGCCTTTCAAAACGACATTCGTGTCGTTATCCTTGCTTTGGGTTTTACCGCTTTGGGTCTTCGACGATTTGGTCTTGCTCGCTTTGGTCGCTTTGGTTTTAGAGGACTGCGTTTTGCTGTTCTCCGTTTTGCTGGTATCGTCCTTCTGCTCGTCGCTTGCGGCCGTCGTCGTGGCAGTCGTCTTGTTGGACGAATCCGCCTCGTCGGGGTCGCCGCCGCAACCCGCAGCAACGGACACCATCATGCACAGCGCCATGGCAAGAGCCGCACATTTCAAGATGTGTTGTTTCATGGTTTAGGGCCTCCTTCTCTCACTGTAAAAAATTCCACACATCGAAGGCAAAACGCCTTCGATAAACAACAAACTAGCAAACATCCACAATGGCAGCCGCCACATTTCGTGCTTTTTCACTTGTCAAGAGCGGCAGTCTTGCGGTTGAGCCCCATTTTTCGGCGTTTAGCCAAAAACCAAGGGACAATTCACCAGCTTTTATGTTGTTTCTTTGCAGTGTTATTGTATAACGAATTAACTATAAAGTCAAGATGGTTTCTCAATTTTTAGCATCCAATTTTTCATTTCGTCTTTTTGCTGTGTAAAGCGTCATAGCTTTACACAGCTTTCACTTTCCCTTTTTATCGTTCACGCAAACATCTTTGATGGTACGGATGAACAAAAAGCAGCCACCGTGTTCCGGCTGCCCGATCTGTCCCAAAGGTGCCGTATCTTGTTCCACCTGCGAAACGCCATGCGCTTATTCGCCCAATATAATATGTTTATAACCTTATTATATAAGCCGCTTTTTAAGCTGCAATGTCATATGTGGGTTTTCTTCTGTTTTGCCCCAACTTTTTCCGTTTTTTACTTATCCGATACTTTTGCAGGAATATATGTGGCAGTGACAAATTGATTGTGTCATAGCTGTGTTCGTTTTGGCGTTTTTGTCATTTTGTATTGACTTTCCTGCCAAAACGCTGTATTATGATATGGTACATTTTAATAATAAAATGGTCTGTTCGGCGAATTTCCATGTATCTGTTGTCTATTTCATTGATAAGGAGAGATTGTTTGTGAACGAATCTTGTCGAAAACCCAAACGAGCCAGACGCGTTTTAACCTTCGCGTGCTGTCTCTCGCTGCTGCTTTCCTCAGTAGCTCCCTTTGCGGCGGCCGCCGGGGGATCTTCCGGAGCATCCAGCAGTGCGACTGCCAGTGCTACCTCCGGAACCTCCAGTGGGGATACGGAATCCTATACAACCGAACTGTATATGGATTACATACAGCGCATGGAAAAAGAATACCAGCCCGCCACCGATACCATAACGTTGACCCCGGAAAATGTGTCCAGTAAAAGCAGCGACACCCAGCTGGTCAACAATTACGGTGACCGCGAGGGCTCCGCTCTGGCGATTCCCGAGGGCGGCTCGGTTACATGGAACATCAATGTTCCCGCCGACGGCTTGTATGCCATCGAACTGGCGTATTGCCCGTATGAAGCGCACAACGGCAACATCGGCATGGAAATGACCATTAACGGCGAAAGTCCGTTCCGCGAAGCATCACTTTTGTCCCTGTACCAAACATGGGTCGAGGGCGAGATGAAACAGGATGCCAGCGGCAACGACGTCAAGCCGTCGTCCACGCAAAAACTGCGTTGGCAAACGCTGGAACTGACCGACCCGTCCAACTACGAGACCGATGCCATGCGCATCGCGCTGAAGAAAGGCAAGCAAGCGTTTTCCTTTACACTGTCTTCCAACAGCGTGGCGATCGCGTCGGTGCGGCTGAAACCCGCCAGCACGCTGGTGTCGTACAAGGACTATGTGGCGCAGCACGGATCCGGCGATACCTCCGGTGACGCGGTGCGGTACGAGGCGGAAAAAATCGCCGCCAAGTCGGACGCGACCATTTACCCGATGAGTGATACCACCTCGGCTTCCACCTATCCGCAGGAAGCCGGCACGCTGAAGCTGAATGTCATCGGCTCCACCAAATGGCAGGAAGCCGGTCAGTACATTTCCTGGACGATCAACGCGCCCAAGGATGGCTACTACAAGCTGGCGTTCCGTTTCCGCCAGGATATGCTGTCGGGTATGTTCGTTACCCGCAGCCTGTCGATCGACGGAGCGGTCCCGTTTGCGGAAGCGCAGAGCATCCAGTTCCCCTACACCTCCGGTTGGGAGATCCTCTCCCCCGCCGACAAAGATGGGCAGGAATACCTGTTCTATCTGACCGAGGGTGACCACGATCTGACGCTGACCGTGTCGCTGGGCGTGCTGAGCGAGCTGCTCGGCCGTGTGGATAAGGTGCTGACCAACCTCAACCAGGCGTATCGTGACATCATGATGATCACCGGTCCCAGCCCCGACCCCTATCGTGACTACTCGTTCGATAAGCTGCTGCCGGATACGCTGAAGCTGATGAAGGCGCAGGCGGACGAAATCGACGATATCACCGCGACCATCTCCAAAATCTCCGGCGAGACCGGTGACTATCTGTCGCTGCTGAACAAACTGACCTTCCAGGTGCGCCGCATGGCGGAGAAGCCCTCCACCATCGCGTCCACCTTCACCGATTTCAAATCCAACATTGGTTCGCTGGGTACCTGGCTGTTGTCCGCAAAGCAGCAGCCGTTGACCTTCGACTCCATTTATGTGGTGCCGAACAAGACCGATCTTCCCAAAGCCACCGGCGCTTGGTACAAAGAGCTGTGGTATCATGTGGAGAACTTCTTCTCCTCGTTCGTGACCGATTACAGCTCGATCGCCCGCTCGGCCGACAACCTCAACTTTGAGAAATCCATCAAGGTGTGGGCGCCGACCGGTCGTGACCAGGCCCAGATCATCCGTCAGCTGTGCGACGAGTATTTCTCTCCGAAATACCAGATCAGCGTGGATGTCGAGCTGATCAGCGCCGGCACCCTGCTGCCCTCCGTGTTGGCGGGTGTGGGCCCGGATGTATCGCTGATGAACGGCTCCGGCGACCCCATCAACTACGCTATTCGTAATGCGGTTTTGGATCTGACCCAGTTCAAAGATACCGAGAATTCGGCCGGCTTCGACACCGTGTCCAAATGGTTCCTGGACAGCGCGCTGGTGCCCTACACCTTCAAAGGTAAAACCTACGGCTTGCCGGAAACCATGACCTTCTCGATGTTCTTCTACCGCAAAGACATCTTTGCGCAGCTGGGCTTGGAGGTTCCGAAAACCTTTGACGAGCTGGTCAACCTGATCCCGACGCTGCAGCGCTACAACATGAGCATCGCGTTCCCGACCAGCTTTGCCGGCTTGAACCTCAAGATGCAGCAGAAAGGTATTCCGCTGTACAACAACGAGGGTGAAAGCACTAACCTCGGCTCGGATGAAGCGCTGCAGGCGTTTGAAGAGCTGTGCGAAATCTTCACCACCTACCGCGCGGATGTCACCTACGACTTCGTCAACCGGTTCCGTACCGGTGAGATGCCCTGCGGTATTCAGGATTACACGCTGTACAACCAGCTGACCGTTTTCGCCCCCGAAATTCAGGGCTTGTGGGAGTTTGTGCCGGTGCCCGGTGTGGTGCAGGAGGACGGCTCCATCAAGAACATCACCGTGGGCGGCGGTACCTCGGTCATGATCATGGCCAACACCAAGGACAAACAAAGCTCTTGGGACTTTGTGCAATGGTGGTTGTCCGCCGACAACCAGAGCCGCTACGCCAACGAATTGGAAAGCGTGCTGGGTGCGGCAGCCAAACACCCCACCGCGAACATCAACGCGTTTAACAAACTGACCTGGTCGGTGAAAGACCGCGATAACATCACGGCTCAGCTGGATGGTATCCGCGCCATTCCGGAGGTTCCGGGCGGATACTACACCTCCCGTGTGGTCGACTTTGCCTTTAACCGCGTGTATAACGAATCCGCTAACCCGGTCGAAACGCTGCAATCGTATCTGAACGATTTGAACGACGAGTTGACCCGTAAACGCAACGAATTTGGTTTGAAATGAGGTGACAGCCGTGATAAAAACAAGAGCCAAAAAAGAGCAGGTTCCGATGAGCGCCATCGCGCGTAAGGAACTGCGCAAACGGACGGCGACATCTTATGCGTTCGTCCTCCCCTATTTCCTCTGCTTCTGTGTCTTCACCGTTTTGCCGGTGTTGATCTCCATCTTTTTCAGCTTCACGTCCTTTAACGTTCTGGAACCCCCGAAATTCACGGGACTGGAAAACTACATCCGGATGTTCTTTAAGGATTCGATCTTCCTGATCGCGCTGAAAAACACCCTGTTGATCGCCATCATCACCGGTCCTGTCGGTTATCTGCTGTCCTTGCTGATGGCGTGGTTCATCAACGAACTGACCCCGAAGGTGCGTGCCTTCGTTACCCTGATCTTCTACGCGCCGACCATTTCCGGTAACGTGTACATGATCTGGTCGCTGCTGTTCAGCGGTGACTCCTACGGCTACATCAACAGTACCCTGATCCGTTTGGGCGTGATCCAGGCGCCCATCCAGTTCCTGAAAAACACCGCTTACATGATGCCCATCGTCATCGGCGTGTCGCTGTGGATGAGCTTGGGCGCCGGCTTCTTGTCCTTCATCGCCGGTTTCCAGGGCGTGGACAAGAGCTATTATGAAGCGGCCGCCATGGACGGTATCAAAAACCGCTGGCAGGAGCTGTGGTTCGTCACCCTGCCCATGATGCGCAACCAGATGATGTTCTCTGCGGTTATGAGTATCACCAGCGCGTTCAACGTGGGCAGCGTGGTTACCGGTCTGTTCGGTTTCCCGTCTACCGACTATGCGGTACATACCATTATGAACCACCTGGAGGACTATGGTGGCACCCGTTTCGAAATGGGCTATGCGAGTGCCATAGCCACCCTTCTGTTTATTATCATGGTCGGCATCAACCTTGTGGTGCGCAAACTGGTAGCAAAGGTGGGTTCGTAAAGTGAGAGAAAAAGTAGTAGACTCCAAAGGCCGCGTTCACAAGCTGCGCGCTGCCAAAAATGTTCGACTGAACCGTTCTCGCGGCGGTGATATTTCCATCGCTGTGATCCTGACTTGCTTTGGCTTTCTGATGGCGATCCCCATGATCTACGCCATTTCGCAATCGCTGAAGCCGCTGGACGAATTGTGGATGTTCCCGCCCCGCTTCTTGGTGCGCAACCCCACGCTGAAGAACTTCTCTGATCTGTTCAGTCTGATGTCCAGCTCGTGGGTGCCGGTCAGCCGGTACATCTTCAACACGGTGCTGATCTCGTTTGTCGGTACCGGCGGTCACCTGGTGTTCGCTTCGATGGCAGCGTATGCGCTGTCCAAGCATAAATTCCGCGGCCGCACCGTGATTTTTGAAACCATCGTTCTGTCCCTGATGTTCTCGACGGCGGTCACCGCGGTGCCCAACTTCCTGATCATCTCCAAGCTGGGCATGATGAACACCTATTGGGCGCTGATCCTGCCGGCGTTCTCCTCTTCCATGGGTCTGTATCTGATGAAACAGTTCATGGAGCAAATGGTTCCGGACACGGTTCTGGAAGCCGCCCGCATCGACGGCAGCGGCGAGTTTCGCACCTTCTGGAGCATTGTGATGCCGATGGTGAAACCCGGTTGGTTGACCTTGATCGTGTTCTCGTTCCAGGGTCTGTGGAACTCGGGCAGCACCAACCTGATCCAGAAAGAGCAGCTCAAAACCCTGAACTACGCTCTGTCCCAGGTTGTCAACGGCGGTGTTACCCGTGCGGGCGCTGCCGCCGCCGGTATGGTGGTCATGATGATCGTCCCGATCATCATGTTCCTCGTTACCCAGAGCAACATCATCGAAACCATGTCCACCTCGGGCATGAAAGACTAAAGGAGGGATGATAATGAAGCGTAAAACTCTTGGCCGTGTGTGTTTGCTGCTGATGGCGTTCGCGCTGTTGTTGTCCTCCTTTGGCGTGTCTGCCTCGGTGGATAAAGCATATCAAACCTACACCTACTCCAGCAACGGCGTTTCGCAAGCTTCGCCGGATGCCTACTATCCCGCCGGACGGTATATTTCGTTCGGTCAGTGGAAAGGGCAGGAAGTCAAGCTCAGCAAACCGGAAGACATTTTTGTGGATCAACACAAAAATGTGATCATCTCCGACACCGGTAACAACCGCGTAGTGGTGCTTGACCAGAATTTCAAGCTGGTGACGGTGCTGGACTCCTTTAAGGATGCCAAAGGCGCTGCCACCACCTTCTCCAAGCCGCTCGGCTTGTATCGCCACTCGGACGATCGCCTGTTCGTCTGCGACAGCGAAAACGAGCGCATCGTGGTGTTCAAACCCGATTGGACCGTTGATAAGATCATCGGCTCCCCCGATAAAAACACCATGTACGACGGCTTCACCTTCAAGCCCATGTCGGTGGCGATCGACTCCACCGGCCGTCTGAACATTGTGTGCCAGAACGAAACCATGGGTATTCTCGCCATGTCGGAGGACAGCGAGTTTGAAGGCTTTATCGGCGCTATCTCGGTTACTCCCACCGCTTCGGAAATCTTCTGGCGGTTGTTCATGACCGAAGAGCAGATCGCCAAATCCATTCAGCTGATCCCCGCCCCGTACAACAACATCTCGGTGGACAGCAAAGGGTTCATCTATGCGACCTCCTCCTCGTTCACCACCAATGAAGTGTACGCGCAGGTGCAAAGCAAAGACAAGACCAGCTCCAAATCCCCGGTCAAACGCTTTACCCCCTCGGGCGAAGACGTGCTGGTGCGCAACGGTTACTATGCACCGCTCGGTGATTTGGAATTCCCGTATGTAAACACCACCACCGATACCGGTAGCTCCACCATCGAAGACGTGGCGATCGGCGAGAACGACATCTACAGCCTGATGGACTCCCGCCACAACAAGATCTTCACCTACGATGGCGACGGCAACCTGCTGTACGCGTTCGGCGGCAGCAGCACCGCGGTCGGTACCTTCACCCGGCTGGGCGCCATCTCCTATTTCGGTAGCGACATGGTCGCGCTGGATCACGAAGGCAACTCGGTGACGCTGTTTACCAAAACCGAATACGGCAAGCTGATTGATGAAGTAATTTCGCTGCAGCGTCAGCGCAAATACACCGAAACCATTCCGGTTTGGGAAAAAATCAAAGCCGCCAACAACAACTTTGACCTCGCGTATGTGGGCATTGGTAAATCGCTGATGCAGCAGGGCGAGTATGACAAAGCGATGGATTACTTCTACGCCGCCGATGTGCCGGAGCAGTACTCGCTGGCAATGAAGCAGGCACGTTCCGAAAGTTTGGAAAACTTCGCTATCCTGATTCCCATTGTGGTGATCCTTCTGGTTGTGCTGCTGGTCAAATTGTTTGCCAAAGCGCGCGAATACAACCACAAGGAAGCGCTGGCGGGCGGCGAACACTCCACCAAGAGCGGCCTGATTTACGGCACCTATGTGATCTTCCATCCGTTTGACGGTTTCTGGGATATTCAACATGAAAAACGCGGTAATCTGCGCTCGGCTTTGATTATTCTGGCTGTCCTGCTGATCTCGGCTGTGGCCAGCACACCGCTGACCGCCTATCTGTTCAGTGAAAGCAACCGGCTGGAAAGCACCTTCTTCCGCGATCTGCTCAACGTTTTGTTGCCGCTGATCCTGTGGTGCGTCGCCAACTGGTGTCTTACCTCGCTGATGGATGGTAAAGGTTCGTTTAAGGACATCTTCATCTCGGTGTGCTACGCCGTGATCCCGCTGTGCTTCGTGATGCTGCCGGCGGCGCTGCTGACCAACGCGTTGTCCCTGGACGAAGCCACCATCATCACCTATATGATGAACATCGCCTATGTCTGGACGGGCATTTTGATCGTCGCTTCCAGCATGACGGTCCACAGCTATTCGTTCGGTAAGAACATTATGGTGTGTTTGCTGACCATCGTCGGCATGGCCATCATCCTGTTCCTTGCGATGCTGTTCCTGAGCGTATCCAACCGTATGATCTCGTTTATCGGCAGTTTGATCAGCGAGATATCCATTCGTTTCTAAGGAGGTGTGCCATATGAGAAAGTGTAAATTGTTGCTGATACCTCTGTGCCTGATCTTGCTGTTCAGCTGCATTCCGATTGCTGGCACAACCGCCGCGGATGAGGATAAACCCTTCTCCTACGGTCAGCTGGACTACGGCGACAAGGAAACTCCTCACGAGTTGACCTATAAAGATCAAACCGCCATGCTGGCGGATATGAAAAAGGTCGCTTCCAGCGCCAATCTGGAATTGTATATTGACGAAACCAACCTCAATATCGCCGTGAAAAACCTGAAAACCGGCGTCATCAATTCCGCTTATCCCTATAACGCTGCCAACGATCCCACCTGCATCGGCGACGTCGCCAAACAGATGCAGTCGCAGATCGAGATCAGTTACAGCACCATCTCCACCGGTCAATCGTCCACCCTGTATTCGTTCAATGACTGCCTGGATTACGGTCAGTTCATCATCAACGAAGTGGACAACGGTGTGGAGATCATCTTCTCGCTGGGCGAAGATCTGGAAAACCAGATCCTGCCGAGCGTGATGACCGAAGACTCCTTCAACAACCTGATCGAATCGCTGAACAAACCCGAGATTCTGGATCAGCTGGGTCAGAGCATCGAAGAGGTGCAGGAGTATCTGAGCGGCGGTACCTTCCCGGTGTACCAGCATCTGGTATACGATGAGATGGACGAAGTCGAACGCGACATCTACATGGAAAGCTACCCCAATCTGAAAAACATCAACCTGTATGTGATGTCCGGCGATTTGAACCCCGATATGCAGGAAGAAGTGCAGAACCTCTTCTCGCTGGCCGGTTACACCGCCGAGATGAAACAGAAAGACCTGGACGACAGCGGTTATAAACCGTCGGATGAAGACGCCGAAAATATCACTCCCAACTTCAAGCTGACCACCCGCTACACCATCGACGACGAACACTTCTACGCGGAGCTGGACGCCAACAAGGTAGTGTACGACGAGGACAACTACAACATCGAAGACATCACGATGCTCCGGTATTTCGGCGCTTCCACTTCCCAGAACAAAGGTTATGTGTTCCTGCCGGACGGCAGCGGCGCTGCCATCAGCTTTGACGATCCGGCGCTGGAGCGTCCGGCGGTGCTGGGCGGTCCGCTGTACGGCGGTGACAACGGCACCACCTATCCCAAACAGCCCACCTTCACCGGTGTGTATCATCTGCCGGTATTCGGCATTAAGGTGAATGACAGCGCTCTGTTCGGCATCATCGAAGAGGGCGACGGTATGAGCGGCGTGTATGCCGATCTGGGTGATGTGGTTAGCTCTTACTACTGCGCCTACCCCATCTTCTCTGTCAAAACCAAAGACAGCGTGCGTATGGAAGAAAAAGCCGGCACCGGCTCTTCCTCCACCGGCTTTGTGGATCGGTTCAGCACCAACTCCTACACCGGCAACTTCAAGGTGCGCTACAACTTCCTGTCCGGCAACGATGCCAACTATGTGGGCATGGCCAACGTGTATCGCGAATATCTGAAGGATCAGGGGCTGACCTCCGGCGACACCACCCAAAACAGCATCCAGTTCCAGATGAACACGCTGGGCAGTGTGAAACACGACGCCAAGTTTGGTCTGATCCCCTACACCGCGACGTCGGTGCTGACCTCCTACAAAGACAACCAGACCATGATCGACGAGCTGCGCAAAATGGGCGTGAGCGACTTCGGCTTGCAGCTGATCGGCTGGCAAAAATCTGGTCTGGACACCATGGCGGTCAACAAATACCGCGCCTCCTCCAAAATGGGCGGCAGCGATGATTTGAAAGAGCTGATCGCGTATTGCCAGAAAAACAACATCGGTTTCTATCCCGAAGCGGATCTGATGTATGTGGCCAACGAAGGCTCGTTTGACGGCTTCTCGGCGCGGTCGGATGCGATCCGGTTGATCAACAACCAGTACGGCACCCACGCGTATCTGTCGCCCACCTACAACGAGTATATGAGCGATGCGTACGCCCTGTCGCCGACCCGCTACGCGTCCTTCCTCGACAGCTTCTTGAGCAGCTACACCAAGAAAACCACCGGCACCTCGATCAATCTGGCGCGCATGGGTATGTATCTGAACTCGGATTTCAAATCCTCGCGTCTGACCGATCGCCAGCAGGCGATGAACACCATCAAATCGATGTTGACCGACAGCAGCAAAGACAACCAGTTCGCCTTTAACGGCGCGAACGCGTATGTGCTGCCTTACGCCAGCCAGCTGCTGGATGTGCCGCTGGAAAGCAACGGTCAGCAGGGCGAAACCTACGATGTGCCGTTCCTGCAGATGGTTTTGATGAACAATGTGTCGTATGCGGCACCGTCCATCAACACCACCTCTGACCGCCAGGATTACCTGCTGCGCTGCATCGAGAGCCAAAGCTCGCCTTCCTTCAATCTGATCTATCAGAATGCGGACGTGCTGAAATCCACCACCTACACCGAATATTACAATGTGGACTTCAACATCAACAAAAAGGATTTTGTTTCGTATTACGACTATGTAAAGACCGCTCTGGACGGTGTCGTCGGTGTTCCCATGACGGAACATACGCGCCTTTCCACCAATGTTGTTCGTATTCGTTATGAGAATGGTACTCAGTTGTATATCAACTACGGAAAAAGCGATGTGACCGTTGACGGCCACGCCATCAAGGCACAAAGCTATGTCAAATTCTGATGTTCACAACCGATGAATACAACAACATGAAAGGTGTGTTACTATGAGCAAACAGCATTCTGCTAACCGGCTGAGAGCCAAAAAGCAGATCGCGGGCTGGATCTTTGTTTTGCCGTTTATCATCGGCTTTCTGTGCTACTTCCTGCCTGTGATCGTCAACTCGCTGATTTATAGTTTTTCGGATATCAAAACGACCGACGCCGGTATGGAAACGACGTTCACCGGTCTGAAAAACTTCACCTACGCGATCAAATCCGATACCAAGTTTGTCCAGTATCTGGCGACATCGGTATCCACCCTGTTGGCCAACACCCCCAGCATCCTGATCTTCAGCCTGTTCATCGCGGTGGTGCTGAACCAGAAGATGCCCGGTCGGGCGGCGTTCCGTGCCATCTTCTTCATTCCGGTCATCATTGCCACCGGTATGATCGAGCGTGCGGACCTGAACAACGCGGTGTTGAACAACCTGAACACCGCCAGTGCCATCGACACCGGTGCGCTGGCGGGCAGCTCCCAGATGTTCTCGCTGGAAGATATCACCCAGCTGCTGTCCTCGCTGAACTTCAGCGTGACGCTGACCTCGTATGTGTCGGCAGCGGTCAACAACATTCTGGATATCGTGAACCAGTCGGGTATCCAGATTCTGATCTTCCTGGCCGGTCTGCAGTCCATCTCTCCCGCCATTTATGAGTCGGCGGAAATCGAAGGTGCGACCGCATGGGAGTGCTTCTGGAAGATCACCTTCCCGATGATCAGCCCGATGATCCTTGTTAACCTGTTCTATACGATCATCGACTTCTTCACCCGTTCGTCCAGCACCATGATGGAGTACATCCACGAACTCAGCTTTGAAAAATCCCTGTTCGGTGAGGCTTCGGCCATGTCGTGGATCTACTTCGGCTGTATCGCCGCCATTCTGGCGGTCACGGCGTTGATCGTGGGTCGGTTCATATTCTATCAACAACGCGATTAAAGGAGGGAAAAAAGATGACAAAACCCCGTTTTTTCAGCCAGTCGAATTCGCTGGCGATGAAGCATAAGGCCAATAAGTTTGTCGGTGCTTTTTTCCGCTATGTGCTGTTGATTGGTTTGAGCTTCATTATCATTTATCCGTTTATCGCCCGTATCTCCACCATGTTTATGTCCTCGGCGGACCTGACGGACCCCACGGTGCGGTACATTCCCCGCCACCCCACCTTTGACAACATTACCTACATCTTCCAAAACGCCGACTTTGGCCGCGCGTTCCTGCACACCTTCCTGATCTCGTTCATCAGCGCTTCGCTGACGACGGCGATGGCGTGCTGCGTGGGCTACGGCTTGGCGAAGTTCCGCTTGAAAGGCGCCAATGTGGTCATCATTCTGGTGGTGTTCACTCTGCTGGTGCCGCCCCAGAGCATCATGATCCCGATGTACTCCTACTTCCAGTTCTTTGACATCTTCGGATTGTTCAAAGCGACGCTGGGACATTCGCTGCAGCTGACCGATACCTACTGGCCGGTCATCGGGCTGAGCATCACCGGCTTCAGCTTCCGCGCCGGACTGTTCATCCTGATCGTTTGGCAGTTTATGCGCGGCGTGCCGGATGAGCTGCTGGAAGCGGCGGATGTGGACGGTGCCAGCACGAGCAAGACCTTCTTCAGCGTCATCGTGCCGCTGTCCACCACCATTCTGGTGACGGTGTTCCTGCTGTCCTTCTGCTGGCAGTGGACCGATACCTTCTACTCCACCACTTTGTACAACGAGATCCCGATTCTCGCTAATGAAGTGGTGACCGTCGGTAGCAGCGCCACGGTTGGCGGCGGTACCTCGTATATGTCCAGTGTTATCACCAACACGGCGGTCATGGTGGCTATCGCCCCCCTGATCATCATGTACCTCTTCTGCCAGCGCTATCTGGTGGAAGGCATCGAGCGCAGCGGTATCGTGGGTTAACGATACACCTCACGCGATCGTACAAACGGCCCGCCGAATCGGCGGGCCGTTTCGCATATTCGACAAAGGAGAGCACCTATGCAGATTTCCGACATCCGATTAAACGGCGATATGAAAGAAACCGTCCTCTATGAGGACCCGCTGTTCAATCACAGCTTCTATTGCGTAGAATACGACACCTACTTTCCGGGGGAGGTGCCGTGGCACTGGCACGACGAGATCGAGCTGATCTCCATCGTGGCGGGTTCGGCGTTGTACAAAACCGGGCGGCAGGAATATATCCTGCATGCCGGGGATGCCATATTCTTAAATACCGGATTTTTGCACCTGCTGCGTCCGTTGGAAGCGGGGACCATCTCCCACGCGCATTTGTTTGGCCGCACGCTGCTGTCGGGAACGGTAGGCAACTCCATCGATATTCGATATCTCACCCCTGTGCTGACCCAAAAACAGGTGGAGGCGCTGCCCCTCTACCACACCGATGCCGCCGCCCGCCCGGTGCTGGCGCTGCTGCAGCAGGCGGACACCTTGTGCGAACAGCAGGAGCCGTTCTTCGAGTTGCGTCTGCGGCGCGTATTATCCACCATTTGGGAGTGGATCTACACACAGGTGCAGCAACAGCTGCAGCACTCCAAAACGCCTTCTAGCACCAATGACGCGGATCTAAAGGCCATCCTGCTGTATATCCAGCAGCATTACGCCGAAGATTTGCAGGTAGCCGACCTCGCGGCGGTAATCAATGTGAGCGACCGGGAGTGCTACCGGCTGTTCCAAACCCAGATGGATATCTCCCCCATCGCCTTTTTGCAGCAATACCGGCTGCGCCATGCGCAGGCGTTGCTGCTCAACTCCAACTGCTCCATCACCGAGATCGCTATGAACACCGGTTTTCACTCCAGCAGCTACTTCGGCAAGGTGTTTCGGCGCGCCACCGGGATGACACCGTTGGAGTATCGCAAGCACCAACACGCATAAAAGCCCAAAGCAGACAGGATAGTACCATTTTTTGGCACTATCCTTATTTTTTTGTTGTTCTCTTGGCACTATACTAACATCAGATGGGTATATACCGATCCAAAACCGACGGCTTTTGACTTTGACGGCAGTATGGACGCCGTCCAAAAGTGCCACCGCCTCTCCGGCAAACCGGACGATAGTACCCATCCGCTGCCCTATTATGGGCACATCGCACGACAGCGCCACGATTTCCCCTCGGGTCATAAGGGCATTTTTCCCATATTTTGCGCGGGATTTTCTATCATCGAAATCCCCTCCCCTTATTGACTATCGGGTGGTTATCGGGTATGATGACATTGATTATGACCATGGTGCATCCATGGATTTCATAGTGAAAAAGGAGATACGCGTATGTTAACGAAAACCTGTCTGAATGGTCTGTGGGACTTTTCCTGCAAAACCGATTCGCTGGATACGCTGCCCACCGAGTGGGATGCGGCATCCATCAAAGTTCCCTCTCCGTTTAATGTGAACTCGTTCTCGCATGGTTATCCCAAAAAGACCGCCGGCGAAGAGTTTTACGTCAGCGGTGCGGACTTCCGCCTGTATCCGGAATACCCGCTGGAATGGGACAACGCCAAGATCGGCTTCTACCGCCGCAAGTTCGTGGTGGACAAGGAAAGCGAAGGCAACCGCATTTTCCTGCATTTTGATGCCGTGGCGTACAAGAGCGTGTACTATGTCAACGGCAAAAAGATCGCCGAAGAAGGCGAAGCGTTCCTCCCCATCGAGATGGAGATCACCGATGTGGTGAAATTCGGCGAGGAAAACGAGCTGCTGGTCGGTTGCCAGACTGCCCGCGCCTCGGCGTATAAAGACGAAAACGATCGCGATCGTACCGATCTGCCGGAAGGCTCCTTCTGGGGCGGCCACATCGGCGGTATCTGGCAGGATTGCTGGCTGGTGGAACGCGCCCAGTCCTATGTGGACGATGTGTTCGCCTATGCCGATGTGTACAAGAACAACCTGCATATCGAATACAAAACCGTGGACGCGGCGGGCAAGAAGATTCGTTTTTCGCTGTCCCGCCACGGCGCGGAGGATTACAAAGAGATGTTCACCGTCGCGTGCGACGATCAGCCGGTGGATTGGAACTACGAAGGCTGGAACATCGAACTGTGGGAGCCGGAATCCCCCAATCTGTATGATCTGAAAGCGGAGATTCTGGATGGCGACACCGCGGTGGACACCCAGGTCACCCGCATCGGTTTCCGCACCTTCCACATCAAGGACAAACACTTTGTGCTGAACGGCCGTCCCATCCGGCTGAAAAACGATTCCTGGCACTACATGGGCTACGCCATCCAGACCGAGGAATATGCGCGCGCGTACTTCCGCATGGCGAAAGAGGCGAATGTCAACATCATCCGTCTGCACGCGATGCCCTACCCGGCGTTCTTCTTCGACATCGCGGATGAAATGGGCATGATGATGGTGTCCGAATCGGCGGTTTGGGCATCGCATTGCCGGTTCAGCTACAACCCCACCTTCTTCGAGAACAGCAAAAAGCACCTGCGCCGCCTGATCGTGCGCGACCGCAACCACCCCTCGGTGGTGATGTGGAGCCCCGAAAACGAGTGTATTCCGGCGTTTAAGGTGTGCGGTTCCAAATACATCAAGGATATCGAGGATCTGTCCGAAAAGCTGTACGATCTGACCCAGGAGATCCCGAAGCTGGATCCCTCCCGTCTGTACAGCTGCGACGGCAGCCACGATCTGGGCGGTCGGTTGGATATCAACTCGCTGCACTATCCGGGCTACGATTGCCCGACCCATCAGGAAAAACCCATCACCATCGGTGAAAACGGCAGCATGTACTATTCCACCCCCGACAACGTCTGCTTGCTGGACGGCGAAAAGGTGCTGCAATCCTTCAATGGCCGTCTGGATGCGGTCGCGTCGGAATGCTACCACAACCTGATCGGTCAGCGCAAATGGGCGGACCAAGTGTGCGTGTTCAACCTGATCTGGTACGGCTTGGAGCCGCTGCCGTTTGAGGATCGGCTGCTGAGCTATGACACCTACGAAACCCCCGGCATCAAACCGTCCCGCATCACCCCCTATCTGCGCACCCTGAACGCAGGTGCCCAGGACGATCTGCCGGCGTTTATTCCCAACCCGGTGTGGAAATACACCCAAAGCGCCTTTACGCCGGTGCGCCCGTTCCTGGAGCGCACTCCCACCAGCGTGTGGGGCGGCAGCGAGGTCACCTTCCCGGTGTGCGTGTTCAACGATCATCGCGATCCGCTGAATCTGACGCTGACCGGCACGCTGACGGTGGACGGCAAAGTGGTTGCCACCACCTCGCAGGCGCTGTATATGGATGCCTGCACCTACCAGGATACGGCGGTCACGCTGACCATGCCGGCGGTGGCAGATCACACCCGTGCGGTGTTGTCTGTGTCGCTGAGCGACGCCTCCACCGACTACTACACCGATACCGCCAACCTGAACATCTTCGATAAAGCGGCGCTGAACGCTGAATGGGATGCGGTGAAAGTCACCTGCCTGCGCGGCGAGGATCAGGTCGCGGACGATGTCGCGGCGCTGGACTTCCGCCAGAAAGCCAACTCCCCCTACGGCACCTTCACCCGCCATCGCGCGGTTCAGGCGATCTTCACTTCGGACAGCCTGGCGGACGAGCTGCGTTTCGACGGTCAGGACATTCTGTTCAACACCGCCCGCGACGCGCGTTATTTCGAGGAATACCTCAACTTTAACGCGGCGCCCCTCTACTTCAACGGTGTGGGCATGCCGCTGGCGTTGGATCTGACCGTGGCCGGTCAGCCCCGCATCGCCTGCTCGGTGGATCTGCCGGCGTATGCCGACGAAGAGCCGCTGGCGCTGTGCATGATGATCCGTATGGCGAAATACCTCGCTGCCCACGCGCCTAAAGCGCCGGTGGAAGCGTACTTCTTCGGCAACAACAGCGGCGCTGTCGCCGCGATGCTCAGCGAAATCCGCTGCTCCTACAAGACGGTGGATCGCGCCGCGCTGGAAAAACTGCTGACCGAAAAGCAGGATGCGCTGCTGATCGTGGACGGCTCGGAAAATCTCGGCTGGCTGAAGGGTGTCAGCGCGAACAACTTCAAAAATGTGCTGGTGATGAACCTCACCAAAACGCCGGAGATCTTCGCGTATGACTTCAAGGTCACCAAGAACACCTCCTGCCACCTGTCGCCGCGCGGCAACGACGCGGTGATCGCGGGTATGTATTCCAACAACCTGTACGGCCTGAGCGAGGGCAACCAAGCGCAGGTGGGTGTCAATCTGCTGGAGTACAAGCACGAAAACGACAACATTCTGCTGGGTCTGCCCACCGTCGACTGGCGGATGTGGAACCAGAACGCCGAATACCTCAAGACCGTTTCGGTGTACAAGAGCGAGCTGGAAGACCGCAGCCGTTTTGCGGCTCTGTCCCGCCACGATTACGCGGGCAGCGCCATCTACTTCTGCCAGCTGTCGCTGCAGCTGCAGAACAAAAAGATCAAACACCTGTTGGTGCGGATGCTGTCGGCGCTGCATACCAACATTGAATTCGCCAAGAATGCCGCGCTGGAGGATCTGCTGACCAGCGGTATCTACGGTGCCACCCTCAACCGTGCGCTGTGCAAATCCATCAAAGCGGACGAAGATGTGCTGGCGCTGACCCCCGGCTTCAACCGGGTGGAAAACGGCGAAGCGTGGAAAGCTGTCTCGCGCGAGGATAACCTGCCGGGCAAATACGCGCTGACCGTGTTCGTGTATTCGCCGTCCGACCGCACCGACCTGCTGCTCAACCCCGACACGGTGGAGCTGGTCGTGACCGCCGAGAAGAACTGCGAACTGATTCTGAACGGTGAAAAGATCGGCGAGGGCGAAAACATTAAGATCAACAGCATCACTCTGACCTCCGGTTGGAACACGCTGATGCTGGTGTGCCGTGAGGGCGGCGCGATTCCGGATCTGAAATTCACCCGCTACGACCTGTCCAAGCTGGATCTGCGGTTCAGCCTGTACGGACACGATGTGCAGCTGATCGGTCTGACCGGCGCGACACTGTACAGCGAGAATCAGCCGAACAACACCGGCAAAGCGATCGCGGGCAAGGAAGATTTCTGGATCAGCGACGGCGAGCAGCGCGAGGGTATCGACTTCGATATCCAGCTGGAAACTCCCTCCACCTGCCGTGCGCTGTACTTCTCCTGTGTCACCTCCGACATCGCGGGCGCGAACTACACGCCCAAGTGCTTCGACCTGCTGGCGGGCGATTCGATGGATTCGCTGCAAAAGGTGTACGGCACGCTGTTTGAGGATCGGATGTCCTATGGCGGCGGCAAGGTGTTCGTCGATCTGGGCGAGGGCGTGACCGCCCGCTGCTTCAAGATCGCGCTGAAGACCAACGCGCTGAAGCCGCTGGTCATCTCGGATCTGACGCTGTTGAGCTAAGCTCCCCACACATAAAGATCATGGGCAGGGGCAGGCGGGTTGCCTGCCCCTGCATTTTTATTGGAGATACAAGGAGGCATTGTTATGTGCAAATTTGCATTCCGCGACGAAAGCTTGCCGCTGGAGCAGCGGGTAGACGACCTGATCAGCCGCCTGACGGTGGAGGAAAAGGTGTTCCAGCTCACTCACGACGCCGCGTCCATTCCGCGGCTGGGCATCCGCTCTTACTGCTATTGGAACGAGGCGCTGCACGGCGTGGCGCGCGCCGGTGTCGCCACGGTGTTCCCGCAGGCGATCGGCTTAGCGGCCACCTTCCACCCCGCCTTTTTGGGCGATGTAGCGGCGACCATTTCGACCGAAGGCCGCGCCAAATACAACGAATTCCAGCGTCAGGGGGATTGCGGCATCTATAAAGGGCTGACCTTTTGGAGCCCCAATGTCAACATCTTTCGCGATCCCCGCTGGGGACGCGGTCACGAAACCTACGGCGAGGACCCGTATCTGACCGGCCGCATGGGCGTGGCATTTGTCAAAGGGCTGCAGGGCGACGATCCCCACCATATGAAAGCCGCCGCCTGCGCCAAGCACTTCGCTGTGCACAGCGGTCCCGAAGCGGAGCGCCACCATTTCAACTCGGTGGTCAGCAAACGCGATATGTTCGACACCTATCTGCCTGCGTTTGAAGATTGCGTCAAAGAGGCAAAGGTGGAGTCGGTGATGGGCGCGTACAACGCCGTCAACGGGGAGCCGAGCAACGCCAGCGATGTGCTGCTGACCGATATTTTGCGCAACCGCTGGGGATTCAAGGGGCATGTGGTGTCGGATTGCGGCGCTATCAATGACCTGCACAGCAACTATCATGTCACCAACACGGTGGCGGAATCCGCCGCGCTGGGTATCAAAAAAGGCTGCGACCTCAACTGCGGCGGCGTGTACAAGCATCTGTTCACCTCGTATAAAGAGGGGCTGATCGAAGAAGCCGACCTCGACCGCGCGCTGCGGCGGGTGCTGAAAGCCCGGTTCAAGCTGGGGATGTTCGACGATCCCGCCCATGTGGTGTATTCCGCTATTCCGTACAACGTGCTCGCCTGCCGCGCGCACAAACAGCTTGCCCGCGAAGCGGCGCGCCGCTCGCTGGTGCTGCTGAAAAA
Source organism: uncultured Oscillospiraceae bacterium (assembly GCA_900547105.1). Classification (GTDB taxonomy): domain Bacteria; phylum Bacillota; class Clostridia; order Oscillospirales; family Acutalibacteraceae; genus UMGS1474. The sequence goes on from URFL01000002.1 coordinate 195,257, forward strand.
CGACGGTGTGCTGCCGCTGCGCAGCAAAGCCACCCGTTTGGCAGTGGTGGGACCCAACGCGGACAGCCGTCTGGCGCTGCTGGGCAACTATAACGGCACCCCCAGCGAAAGCTACACGGTGCTGGAGGGGCTGCGCCACTATCTGGGCGAGGATGCGCCCATTATCTATGCCGAGGGCTGCGATATTGTGGAAGAAACCGACGATCGCTATGCCGAGGCGGTCTCTGCGGCGGAAAACAGCGATGTGGTGCTGTGCTGCCTCGGACTGGACAGCAAATGGGAAGGCGAAGCCGGCGATGCCAACAACAAATACGGCAGCGGCGACAAACCGGATATCGAACTGCCCGCTTCGCAGCAAAAGCTGCTGGATAAGATGATTGCCACCGGCAAGCCGGTGATCGTGCTGCTGCTGTGCGGCAGTGCCATGGCGCTGCGCACCGCCGATGCCGAAGCCGCCGCGGTGGTGGATTGCTTCTACCCCGGCGAGCAGGGCGGTTTGGCGATCGCGGATCTGCTGTACGGCGAATATGCGCCCAGCGGCCGCCTGCCCATCACCTTCTACCAAACCACCGAGGAGCTGCCCGATTTCACCAGCTACGATATGACCGGGCGCACCTATCGCTATATGACACGCCCGGCGCTATATCCGTTCGGCTACGGTCTGTCGTATGTGCCGTTCACCTACACGGCGGATGCCAGCCCGATCACGGCGGCGACCGGCGACACCGTCACCGTCACGGTGTCGGTGGAAAACGGCGGGCGGATGTCCGCGCTGACCCATGTGCAGGGCTATGTCACCGCGAATGAGGCATCGGTCACCGCTCCCCGTTGGGCGCTGAAAGCGCTGGAAACGGTGGAGGTTCCCGCTGACGAAAGCCGCGAAGTGACCCTCACCTTCCCCGCCAAGGCGTTCTCGCTGATCGACGAGGATGGCAACCGCTTTGTGGAGCCGGGCCGCTACACCGTGTATGTCGGCGGGCAGCAGCCCGACGAGCGCAGCGCGGAGCTGACCGGACAAACGGTCACCGCCATTCCGGTCACGCTGACCGGCGAGCGCATCACGCTGGAAAACTGAGCAAAACCCGCCCCGCGGCATCGCTTGCTTTTGCGCGGGCGATATGATAAAGTGAAGATAGTCAGGGTTCGACCCGAAAGGAGACAGACGATTATGGAGTATATTTTAGGCGTAGATATTGGTACTTCGGGTACCAAAACCGTATTGTTCGATAAAACCGGCGCGGTGATCGCTTCCTGCACCGAGGAATATCCGCTGTCCCAGCCGCAAAACGGCTGGGCGGAGCAGGATCCCCACGATTGGTGGCACGCGGTGTGCACCACCTGCAAAGGTGTGCTGGAAAAAAGCGGCGTTGCCCCCGCCGATGTCAAGGGCGTTGGGTTGTCCGGTCAGATGCACGGACTGGTGATGCTGGACGAAAACAACGAAGTACTGCGTCCCTCCATCATCTGGTGCGACCAGCGCACCCAGAAAGAATGCGACGAGATCACCGAGCGGGTGGGTGCCGAGCGGCTGATCGAAATCACTGCCAACCCCGCGCTGACCGGCTTTACCGCCTCCAAAATTCTGTGGGTGCGCAACAACCAGCCGGACATTTACGCCCGCTGCCGGCACATTCTGCTGCCGAAAGACTACATCCGCTTTATGCTGACCGGCGAATACGCCACCGAGGTATCGGATGCCTCTGGTATGCAGCTGTTGGATATTCCGAACCGCTGCTGGTCGAAAGAGGTGCTGGATGCGCTGGATATTGACGAATCACTGCTGGGCAAGGTGTACGAATCGCCGGAGATCACCGGCACGGTGCACGAAGCCGCGCACGAGCTGACCGGTCTGGCGGTCGGCACCCCCGTGGTGGGCGGCGCCGGCGACAACGCCGCGGCGGCGGTCGGCACCGGCGTGGTGGAAGACGGCAAAGCGTTCACCACCATCGGCACCTCCGGCGTGGTGTTTGCCCACACCAGCAAGCTGGCGATCGACCCCAAAGGCCGCGTGCACACCTTCTGCTGCGCGGTTCCCGGCGCGTGGCATGTGATGGGCGTGACCCAGGGCGCGGGGCTGTCGCTGAAATGGTTCCGCGACAACTTCTGCGCGCAGGAGATGCAGGATGCCGCGGCACAGGGGATTGATCCCTATATTCTGATGGATAACGAAGCGGCCGCCATTCCGGCGGGCAGCGACCGACTGATTTATCTGCCTTATCTGATGGGCGAACGCACCCCGCATCTGGACGCGGATTGCCGCGGCGCGTTTGTGGGTCTGTCTGCGATGCACACCCGCGCGCACCTCATCCGCGCGGTAATGGAGGGCGTGGCGCTGTCGCTGAAAGATTGCGCCACTGTGCTGGGCGAAATGGGCGTCACTTTTGACGATATGCTCGCCTGTGGCGGCGGCGGAAAAAGCAAGCTGTGGCGGCAAATGCTGGCGGATGTGTTCCACCGCGATGTCAAAACGCTGCGGTCGTCCGAAGGCCCGGCACTGGGCGTGGCGATCCTCGCCGGCGTGGGCGTGGGCTTGTATCCCTCGGTGGAGGAAGCCTGCCGCCAGATGATCGAGGTCAAGACCACCGTTTCGCCAAACGAAGCGGACGCCGCCCAGATGGACAAGGTCTACACCGTATATCAGCAGCTGTACAAATCGCTCAAAGACGATTTCAAGGCTTTGAAGGCACTGTAAGCGCACATAAAAAGGGCTCGGATGCAATCCGCATCCGGGCCCTTTCTTCGCGTTTCAGGGGTGTCAGAGGGAAAAGCGTGCGGCTTTAGTAAAAACCGGCTATCTTTTGCGTCACAAACTGCAAAATCGACAGCGCATCCTGTGCGGTCACCCGTCCGTTTCCGTCAATATCCGCCGCATCGGCCTCCACCACATTCAGCGTGAGCTTGTCCGCCGCCGCTTGCAGCGTCAGCAACGCATCCTGCACCGACACGGTGCTGTTCGCATCCACATCGCCCAGCTTCTGCCATATCGTCGGCTGCGGCTTGGGCGGATACACGCGTATCTCGTACAGCGAATAGCCCCACTTGCGTCCGTTGACCTCCACCCGCTCGCTGCCCAGCATCCGGAGATACCGTCCCCGACCGGTCACCTCGATCACTTCTTTGCCGCCGTGTCCGTCGGTGGTGGTGTAGATATCGGCCCAATGCTCGGCGTCGTCGGAGGTTTGCAAGGAATATCCCTTGGCATAGGCGGATTCCCAATCCAGCTCCACCCGCCCGATGTCGCGCTGTTCGCCCAGATCCACATAGATCCACGCGCCGTCATCATGGTTGGACGCCCAACGGGTAGAGGCGTTGCCGTCCACCGCCAGCTCCGGCGTGCGGGCGGGATCATCCGACCCCGACGCTACTGCCGTTTTTCCTGTGGTCAAATTGACCTCTTCTTCCGGCTGGCTGTCCAGATAGAGGGTCACGCGGGTGCTCTCCCCCGCTTTCAGCGTGATCTGGCGGGCGATGCGTCCCAGCGGCGACCGTTTCAGCGGTGCATCCGTATCCACCCGGGCGATCCCGCGCCGCTGGATCAGGGTCAGCGTCTGGTCAATATCCGACCGCACGGTGGCGGTCACGGTTCCCGCCGCCATATCCCATTCCAGCTGCTCCATCGTGGTTTGATTGCGACCTTTCATCCCGGTGATGCTGCCTTGCTCCAGACCATCCGGCAGCGCCGGCAAAAATTCCAGCGTTCCTTCGTCGGAACTGGCCAGCATCTCCATCATAATGCCCGGCACCGCGTGCACCGTGTCGGTGCAAAAGGTCTTGTGGTCACGGTCGTGAGAGGACGTCAGCCCATCATAGTAAAAGTCGGTGGTCAGCAGCTCGTGCAGCCATTTGCCGACAGTTTGTTCATCCTTCAGCCCGGCCGCGATCAGCGCCGCGTGCAAAATGCCGTGTCCGGTCACCGGATTGGTGCGCCGATCCAGCGCTTTGACCGCCGCCGTATACAAATCGGCATCCGCCTCGGGCGTGATCTCCCGATACGGCCACACCCCCACCAAATGGCTGGAATGGCGATGCCCGTAGTTGTCTTTCAGTCCTTCCCATGTCCATTCGGCCAGCGCGCCGTCCTCGTTGATGCGATAGTCAGGAAACCGTTCCAGCATCGCGCGCCACCGCGCCACGCCGCCATCCTCGCCCTGTTCTTTGTTCAGAATACCGCACACTTTTATCAGCGTTTCCAGTGCGAACCGCGCGCTGGAAATATCAAAGGTGGAGTTGTTCACCAGCGACAGCCCCAATCCGGCGGGCTGGTTTTCCGGCGAGATCGACCCCGCAAAAATATAGGTGCCGTCCTCTTCGGTTTCGGTGAGAAAATCCTCGTAAAAATCGCCCATCTGCCGCAGCAGCGGATACAGCCGGTTTTCCAAAAAGTCGTTATCCCCCGTCACCTGATAATACTCCCAAAACGGGTACAGCAGCCACGCCTCTTCGCCGGTGACATACTGGTAGGGATAATAGTAGTTCAGCGACGAGATCAGCCCCGAGCGTTCGCCGGGGGTGTTGCCGCCCGCCAGCAAGCCGCGGCATCCCAGCAGCTTTTTCGCGTTGGTTTGGAAATCCTTTTCCCACGCCTCGTTCAGATGGAAATAGCCCTCCATCACCTCCGGCATATCGCCGATCACTCCGCCGGAAATTTGCAGATTCAAGTTGGCATCCAGATGATAAAATCCGCCCCAACCGGCGTTGGTATCGCCTGCCCATACACCGCCGAGATCGCTAACCGCCTTTTCATAGCCGGAACACAAAAAATAGAAGCGTCCGGCATCAAACACCCGTTCATACAGCGCCTTCACCGGTTGCTTGCTGGTCTTTTGCAGCTCCAGCAGCTGTTCATTGGACAGCGCCCGATCGGCGGCACTCGCGTTATAATCCACCGACACGCGGTTGTAAATAGCGGTATGCAGCGCCGTATGCCGGGCAAGCAGCGTATCGTAGTCGGTGGACAACATGTCCAGCCGCGCGGCGATCTCACCCTTGGCAAAGCGTTCGGTCGCGTGGTCGTAATATTTTTCGGTTTGGGTCAGCATCATCAGCTGGTCGGCGTCTTCCACCACCAGCGTGTCGTTTTCCAGCCGGACGCTGCCGCCGGTGACCGCCACCCGGGTTACCCCCTCGTATCCCGCGTCACCGGTGTTCGCCCCGTATTTGGCGCGGAAATTCAGATGGGTGGTGGTGTTGTTTTGGGAAAAAGACATCCCGCCAAACAGCTTCATATCCGGATCGGTTCCCAGCGCAATGGAGCATGTCAGCTTGCCCTTGGTCGGGGCGGTAAGCTGCTGCACCGTCACATTGTCCGCGCGGGACACAAAGCTCGACCGCGTCCATTTGCCCCGCTCGTCGCGCCAGTTCACCTTGATCTCGCCGGTGGTGTAATCGCACACGCGGGAATATCCGGTCACATCGCCCTGCTCGGGGATAGTGATCTGCATTTTATAGCCGGGGTGACGGTTACCTTCGCCGCCGTCCTTCCACCCGTGCGCCTCATTCGCCAGATCGTTGGCAGTTTTGAAATCCCCGCTGGCACACGCTTTTTTGATGGCGGTCAGCGTTTCCTGCGGCACCTCGTTAAAAGTGCGGGTGGGGGTATTGACATTCGCCGCCTTGTTAAATCCGCGGTCGTTATACACCACCGTGTCGTTCAGCGGATCGCCGAAGACAATGATGCCCATTTTGCCGTTGCCGGTCATAAAGCCGTTTTCCCAATCCGCATACGCGGTGGGATAGGTATAGGATAGCCCCTGCCGTTTGCGCATGGGTGTGGCCCCCTTTGTCGAATCCTCTGTGGCGGCACCGTTCAAGGGGATCGCCCCCATCAACAAGCACCCCGCTGCCACCATGGACAGCGCTCGTCTGGTTATCTTATGCATCATCGACCGTCCCTCCTGTCTGGTGTATCCGGTTGCTCTCACCGTCACTTTTAGTATACGAACTACAGCCAGCCAACACAAGCCATTTCCCTTTTGATTTACCTGAAAACAAGACAAAATATACGATTTGCTCTGCTTTACACCGGTATTTCCATTTGAAATGCGCCATAAAATATGATACCATACCGGTAGAACCCACCACCAACCAAACAGGAGGGATCGCCATGCCGCTGGATCACAATGTCATACCCTATCTGGAAGCCGGCAAAGTTGCGGATGCCCGGGATCTTCGCATCAATCACTGGCCGTATGCGATGGAATTTCCGGCGCACCTTCATGCACAGGTCGAACTGATCTATGTTCATCGGGGTGCGCTGGAGGTGTTGATCGATAACCAAACCCACGCGATGCACGCGGGAGATGTGGCGATCGCTTTTCCCAACTGTGTTCACGCCTACCAGCCGGTCGACGGTGCCCCCGCCGACGAGGATATCTGGTTCTTCATCTTTTACCCGCAGCTGGCGGGGGATTACGCCGCCAACATCGACGCGTTTGTACCCCGGTCGCCGTTTATCGACGCGGCGCAGCTGTCGGAAGAGGTGGGGGTGGCGCTGGAACGATTAACCAAACAGCAGCAGCCGTTTCGCCCCGCCGTTGTTAAAGCCTATCTGCAAATCATCATGGACGGGGTGTGGGAGCTGCTTCGTCCCATCAAAGAAACCGACTGCCCGCGCGATTTGTCCTATCGCGCGCTCCAGTATATGACCAACCACTTCCGCGAGCCGCTCTCCCTTCAAAGTGTGGCGCACGATCTGGGGGTCAGCCAAACCTATTTGTCCTCGGTTTTTTCCAAAAAGCTGAACATGTCGTTTCCCCGCTGTCTGAACATTCTGCGGGTGGAACTGGCGCGGGATATGCTGCGCCACACGCGCCAGCCCATCACGACTATTTTGTACGAATGCGGATACGAAAGCTCCCGCAGCTTTAACCGCGCGTTTATGGAGCTGTGCGGCGTGACCCCGCGGGACTATCGCTCCCAGTTTCAGCGCATTGAACACGCATACGCGCTTCTGCGCGACACCGACCTCCCCCTGGCGGACATTCTGCGCGAATGCGGATACGACAATCCCGACACCTTTCGCCGGGTGTTTACCGACCTGTACGGCGCTGATCCGGAAAAATACCGCCTATCCCACTTTGCTCACCGCTCCTAATATGCCAAAAAGCGCCCGGCATCCACATGATGCCGGGCGCTTTGACTATATGTACGTTGTATTTCGCCAAAAGCGGCTCATTTGGCGCCGCGGCGCCAACAATCGAGAGTTTTGCCGTTTCAACTCTTCTCGCGCGTATGGCCCCTTGCAGGCGACGCAAGGTGCATCACTGCTTCACAGCCAAAAAGAAGAACCGAGGAAAGCGGAACAAGATCTCGCCGTTCGCCTGCAGCGGATAAGCCAGCGCTACCTGTTCGGCGATCTCCCACTCGAATCGCGCCGCGTCCTGCTCCGACAGATCGGCGAGATACGGCCGCAAGCCGGTACCCTTGTACCATTCCATAATGCTGTCGTGCGACGGCATCCGGTGACCGTATATCGTTTCCCACACCGTGAAATCAGGAGTCAGCTCCGCCAGCCGGTCAAAATATTCCTCCTGCGTCAGGGTGTAGAAAATGCGCGGATGCGGGAACTTGTCCTTCCACGCGGCACCCGCCACCGTTTGCGCAATGATCTGGTGGATCGGTTCCCGCTGGTTCATCGGCACCTGCACCGCCAGCACCCCGCCGGGACGCAGCAGCGCCATCATCTCCCGCAGCAGGCGGGGATGATCCGGCACCCATTGGATACACGCGTTGGAAAACACCACATCAAATCGCTGACCCAGCGTGGGCAGCTCGGTATGCGCGTCCAGCTGCCGAAACGACAGGTCGGGGTACTGCCGCGCCGCCTGTTCCAGCATCGGCAGCGACTGATCTACCCCCAAAATGTTCGCCTCCGGAAACCGCTGCGCCAACACATGGGTGCTGTTGCCGGGGCCGCAGCCGATGTCCAGCACCGCCTGCGGATGCTCCAGCGGAATACGCGCCGCCAGATCGATCGCCGGTTGAGTGCGCTCTTTTTCAAATTTCAAATATTGCTGCGAATTCCATTGCGCCATATCCACGCCTCCTTAGCCATCCATTTTCTTTTGCAAAAAGAAGGTGCCAAAAAACAGCACCGCCGCGATCAGCACGATCATCGGACCGGTCGCCACCGCGTTGTAATAGGACAACAACAGCCCCAACACGCCGGAAAACAGCCCGAAAATCAGCGACAGCGTTTGGTAGCTGCGCACGCTACCCGCCACATTGCGTGCTGCCGCCGCGGGCAGAATCAGCATCGCGTTGATGATCAACAGCCCCACCCATTGGATGGCGAGCATCACCACCACCGCGACCAGCACCACAAACAAATTATCGATCAACCCGGCGGGGATGCCCTGGCTGCGCGCCAGCGCGGGACTGATACTGACCGCATACAACCGGTTGTACTGGCTGCCCCACAGCACCAGCGCCACCACCAGCGTGATGGCCAGCGTAATCAGCTCGCTGCGCGAAATGCTGAGAATATCGCCGATCAGCAGCGATTGGTAGCGGCTGAATTCGCCCCCGCGGGAAAGCAGCACCAACCCCAGCGCAATGCCGCAGGAGGAAAACACCCCGATCACGGTATCCGCCGACGACATCCGCGAATGGCGGATCCGGTTCATCAGCAGCGCAAAAATCACCGCGAACACCACCATTACCAGCGAGGTGTTCGCCACGCCCAGCAGCAGCCCGATGCCCACGCCGGTCAGCGCCGAATGTCCCAGCGCGTCCGAGAAAAAGGACATCCCATTGTTGACCACCAGCGTGCCCAGCATGGAAAACAGCGGCATAATCAGCACAATGGCGAGCAGCGCGCTGCGCATAAAGCTATAATCCCAAAAACCGAACCATTCCTGCATCATGCCTGTTCCCCCTTCGTGCGAAACGCCGCCTGAAACGCAGGTGTGGCGAACACCTGCGCCGGTGTGCCGCATTCCTGCACGGTGCGATCCAGCAGCACCACCCGGTCGGCGTGCTGCCGCACATAATCCAGATCGTGCGACACCAGCAATATCACCATATCGTCGGTTTGTTTCAGCTGTTCGATCAGCTGATAAAACTGCTGCAGCCCGGCGTTGTCCACGCCGGACACCGGCTCATCCAAAATCAGCAGATCCGGCTTGGAATAAGTGGCGATTGCCAACAGCACCCGCTGCAGCTCGCCGCCGGACAACCGCCCAACCGGCTTATCCAGCAATTCCGCCGCCGAAAAGCGGACAAAATGCTGCCGAATACGCTCGTATTGCCGCCGGCGGCGCGGCAAAAACGCCGGCCAGCGGGAGGTGAAAATCACCGCCATATCGTACACCGTGGTGGGTGACCCGCGATCCAGATCCAGCGACTGCGGCACATACCCCATGCGCGGGCGTTTGGCGGACGGCTGTCCGTCGTGCCCGCTGAATTCGATATCACCGGTGTGGGGAATCTCCCCTAAAATTGCTTTCAGCAAGGTGGATTTGCCCGCGCCGTTGCGCCCGATGATGGCGGTCAGCTCGCCGCAATGGGCGTGCAGATTCACATCCTGCAGCAGCTGGGCCTCGCCCGCCCGCACGCTGATGTGATTGATTTTCAGGCAATGCAGCCCGCAATGTGTCGTCATGAAGCTTCCTCCTGTGCGGCGCGCAGCTGCGCCAGATTGGCGCGCATCGCCGTCAGCCATGCGTCCTTATCCTCGCGCCCGGTCACCCCGGTATCCAGCGTCAGCTTGTGGCTGGACGCACTCTTTTGCCCCAGATAATCGTAATCATCGGTGGAATACTGCGCGTCGTACAGCAGCCACAGCGGGCGATCCGCGCGGATCGCCTGTTCCGCCGCCGCCAGCGTCGCTGCCGAGACCGGTTCGTCCTCTCCCATCGGGATCTCTGCCACCACGCTCAGCCCCATATCCTGCGCCAGATACGCCAGCGATTCGTGGAAGATCACGCCATCCACCCGGGCGGCACCGTCGCTCAGCTGCTGCAGCTGCTCGCCCACCTCGTTCACCTCGCGCAGATAACGGTTCGTGTTGGCACGATACGCTGCCGCGTTGTCCGGATCAATCCGGCACAGCCCGTCGCACAGGTTCTGCACCTGCCGCGCGTAACGACTGGGACTGGTCCAGATATGCTCATTGTACAGCGCCTCCTGGTGTGCGCCCTCGTGCGTGTGGTCACTTTCCAACAGGTCGATCCCCTGCGCCATATCCACCACCGCCAGATCCGGCAGCGCCGCCAGCGCATCGTCCAAAAAGCTCTCCGCTCCGGCACCGCTCAGCAGCAGCACATCCGCTTTTTCCAGCGCTATTTGGTTATCGGGCGACAGCTGATAGTCGTGCAGACAGCCGGTTTGCGGTCCGGCGAGCGATTGCAGCGCGATGTCCTCCACCCCGTCGGTGACGTTCAATGCCGCCACATACACCGGATAAAAGGATGCCAGCACCTGCAGCCGCCCTTCCGGCTGGCGATGCGACACACCGGTAAAGGCGGTGATCGCCGCCGACGCCACCACGATGGCTGCCATCAGCAGCGCCACCGCTCCTATTTTTCGTTTGCTCATGCGATTCTCCTTACTCCAAGGCACAGCCGCCGACCGCGCTGTGCCGTTTCCGGTTCGTTTCCGTTTAGTATAGCATTTTTCGCCGCAAAAGAAAAGGGGCATCCGCACCCCCGCAAACGACAAAAAACGGTACAGCGCTTACGCGTTGTACCGTTTGATAAGCCCCACGCCCAGCGGGTGCGGTCCGGTGTGCACCGCAATGGTCGCCCCGATCTGGAACAGCGGGATATCGGTCACATGGCTGTATTTTTTCATATCCGCCACCAGCTTATCGCGGAATCTTTCCGCCTCCTGCCGGTCGTAGCCGAAGCCGACACACAGCGAATAATCGTCCGGCGATTCGCCGGCTTTTTCAAAATGGTTGCGAATTTGCGACACCAACTTTTCCATCGATTTTTCCCGGTTGCGGGTGATGCCGGTCGGGAAAATCTCGCCCTCTTTCAGCACGATCATGGGCTTCAGCTTGAGCGCCGTGGCGGCGCTGCCCGCCAGCTTGCCCACGCGGCCGCCGCTCAGCAGATAGTCCATACTGGCGATGGTGAAGAAAATGCGCGCGCTGGGGCGAATCAGCTTGACCAGCCGGATCGCTTTTTCAAACGATACCCCCGCGTCCCGCATCCGCACCAGTTCCAGCGTAAATAGCCCTTGCAGCACCGTGTTGACCATCGAGTTGATGACCGCGATCTTCGCGTCGGGATGATCCTCTTTCACCAGTTCGGCAGCATTGGTCGCCGAATTGTACGAGCCGCTGAATTTGGTGGTGATACATACGCACACCACCGGGATTCCCTGCTCGACATAGGGGGTAAACGCGTTGATATAATCCTGTACCGACGGCATGGAGGATTTAGGGAATACCCCCGGGTGATCCACCAGCTGCTGGTAAAACTCGCGCACCCCGATCTCTACGCCCTCTTTATAATATTGTCCCCCGTCGGGCGACACATAAAACGGCACCACATGGATATTGTTTTCGCGCACGACCTCCGGCGACAAGTCGCAGGAGCTGTCGCTGATAATTTGAAAAGGCACGGACATGACTCGACCTCCTTAGTTTTCCAAAACACTATTATATAGTAATCGATACCAGATGATTCGTCAAGCGAAATCTGCCGAATAAATTGTAAACTTTTTTCGATAACCCAAAAGGGACAGAGCCCTCTATTCCGTCACTTTCCGAAACGGCAGATATTCCATAAACTTCTCGACCGCCGGTGTCACATGCTTCCGGCTTTTCATCGCGAGTCCGATCGAACGGTAATACGGTTCCGCCAAAGGCCGGATTTCAATGCGGTACGGAACACGCTTCAGGATCAGATCCGGCAGGATGCTGATCCCCATGCCTTTTTCCACCATCGCCATAATCGCAAAATCTTCCCATGTGGTAAACCGGATGCGGGGGCGGACATGGTGGCGTTCCAGCAGATCCGACACTTCGGTTTTGCCCCCGTGTTCCAGCAGCAGAAAAAGCTGATCATTCAAGTCGTGGATAGACACCGTTTCTTTCTCCGCAAGAGGATGCCCCACCGGCAGAACAACCTTGTATTCGTCCTGTTCCAGCGGTATCGTATCCAACTCCGCCGCCGTTGGCAGCCGCAAAAAGCCGCAATCCACGCGCCCCTCGTCGATCCAATGTTCCACCTCATCGTAATCGCCCAAAAGCATTTCATATTCAATACCGGGATAATCGTTTTGCAGCTTTGAAAAAATGGGGGGCAGCCAGTTGATCGCCACACTGGAAAAGGTTCCGATGCGGACAATGCCAGTCTTTAAGCCCCTCATCCGATCGATCTGCCCTTCCAACTCGTTATACCCGTTCAACGCCTTGCGCAAAAACGGCAAAAGCTGTTCTCCCGCGGATGTCAGCCGCACGCCGCTTTTGCTCCGCTCCAGCAAGGTCATACCCCATTCCCTTTCCAGATCGGCAATCATTTTGCTGACGGTAGATTGGGCATAGTGAAGCTCTTCCGCCGCTTTGGTAAAGCTGCCTTTCTCAACGGTTGTTACCAACGCCAGATATTTTTGCAAGGGATTTTCCATTATCCACCCATTCCATTCTTCGATATGTTGTATCGATAACATTCTCTTTTCGTATTATACCGCAGGGTATATACTATTGCAATAACCCATCAAGGAGACATGACCATGACATTCAAAACATCGGATATGGATATGCTCCACGGTCCGCTACTCAAAAAGCTGCTGCTGTTTACGCTCCCCATTGCACTCAGCAGTATTCTTCAGCAGCTGTTCAACGCCGCCGACACCGCTGTCGTCGGTTATTTCGGGAACAAAGAGGCGCTCGCGGCGGTCGGAACCAATACGGAAATCATCGCGCTGATCGTGACGGTATCCTCCGGGCTGTCCATCGGGGTGAATATTCTGGTCGCCCGTCTGATCGGCAAAAACCGTACCGCGGATATCCCATCCGCCATCAAAACAACGGTGCGGCTGTCCATCATACTCGGTGTGTTGGGAATGGCTTTGGGCCAGTTCATCGCCGCACCGCTGTTGCGATTGATCCGGACACCGGACCATATTTTCCGAGAGGCCGTCCTCTATTTACGCGTGTATATGCTCGGTTACCCGTTTTTGTTGCTTTATGATTTTGGGTCCGCCGTTCTTCGTGCCCGTGGCGACAGTCGATACCCTTTTTTGGTGTTGGCGTTTTCCGGTGTTGCCAATGTGGGGCTTAATCTGTTTTTGGTCATGGTGTTCCGCATGGGGGTGGCGGGCGTCGCCATCGCCACCGGGATATCCAACATACTGTCGGCACTAATCGTTTTGCACCGCCTATCCAAAGAACATCGGCTGTATCCAAAATCCTCCCCGGCGCGTTTCTCTCTGCGGCATACGGGAGAAATATTGAAAACCGGCATCCCCTCGGCGGTGCAGGGAGCGGTGTTCTGTTTCGCCAATATTTTTGTGCAGGCATCGGTCAACCGCTTCGGAGAAACGGCGATTGCAGGAAGCACCGTTGCCATGAACTTTGAATATTTTACCTACTATGTGATCACGGCTTTCGGTCAAACGGCCACGACCTTTACCGGGCAAAACCATGCCGCCGGTCAAAAAGACCGGTGTCGAAGCATTCTTTGGCTGTGCCTGTTGCTGTCCACCGTTTGCAGCTCTGTTCCGATTTTCACCATTGTTCTGTTTCGAAACACTTTCTCCGGTTTCTTTACCCCCGATCCGGCGGTCATCGACAGCGCTGCCGTGCGCATCCTGTGTATTCTTCTTTTTGAACCGATCTGCAACCTGTACGAAATTCCGGCGGGCGTGCTTCGCGGCAGCGGCCACGCGCTGTATCCGGCTGTCAGCACTATGATCGGCACCTGCGCCTTCCGGATCATCTGGATTTGCACCGTGTTTCGGGAAAATCCAACGCCTCCCATGCTGTATCATGCGTTTCCACTTTCCTGGGTTGCCACCATCTTGCTGGTCATCAGCGGATTTTTTGTCATCCAATATACCGAAAAGCGCAGACAAAAAACGCGATAACGACAAAAAGGACCGAAGCCAACCGGCTTCGGTCCTTTTGAAATGCTTCTTTCGAAAAATCAGCGTTTGGAGAACTGGGGCGCACGACGGGCGGCTTTGAGGCCGTATTTCTTACGCTCTTTCATTCTCGGGTCACGGGTCAGGAAGCCCGCTTTTT
>URFL01000003.1 GCA_900547105.1 uncultured Oscillospiraceae bacterium
TTGGAATTGTCCAGCCAAAAGCCGATCCGTGGTGTTGTCTGCATAAATGTATCGTATAAGGTTTCAACCGTAAAGCCGGAATAGCCTGTTTTCTCCCTGTATCGTTCCCTTTCTTTTATTGTTTCCACATCTGGACAAAGAACGACAACCTCAACAGGGTATTTATGCAGATAATTTATCATTCGGTTTAATTCATCACCGTAGTAGTTATCTTGGATCACTACAGAAAAGCCGTTGTCAAAGTATGACCTTGCCGCATCAGCAGTCAATTTGTATCGAAGGTACAGCTGGCGGACTGCTTCCGCTGATGGGGTAGCTGACATATTTTCTCTGCCTGAAATAATCATTTTTCGGAACACATCACCACGAAGATGGACGCATTTTTCTATTGATTTTGCCAGTAAATCGGAAACTGTAGATTTTCCAGAAGCCATTAAGCCTGTAATGAGATAAATTTTTTGTTTCATTTCACTTCCTCCGGCACAAAAAATATGTACATGTAACTAATTCAACACATTTATAATTTGAATAGGGACATTATAGCATTTACTAAATACAAATTCAATGTATACGGAAAGAAAGATATAAGGAGTGGGAGGGATTCCGCCGTAGTCGGCATTGTAGGAAAATCCAAAAGTTTAGATTTTCCCACAATGCTTATCTTTTGGTCTTTGGTTCGGAATAGTGTAGTGCTGGCGGTCTATCTCTTGTTTTCGGTTGCTTGCTTCCTTACCGTACATGAGCATTTCCCGCCGGTTATAAACGGTAATCCAAATTTAATTTCCCGCGCAAAAAAGGCGTCGACCAAAACGGTCGACGCCTTTTGCTTTTGGGTTGTGCGTCCGCTTATTTCTTGTCGTCGTTGCCGTACAGATTCAAGCGGAACAAACGGGACTCGTCGTCGATGTCCTTGCAGACCACGGTGGCTTCGCCGATGTTGCCCCAATCGATCGCACTGGACAGCGCCAGCAGCTGCGTCAAGCGGCTTTTCAGGTTCAGCACATCGCCGTCCGGCGTTTCCAACAGCACATCGCCCTTTGCGGTAGCGGCAAATTCCATCAGCTTGTTAAAATCGAAGTTGTGAATTTTGAAACCAGCCATTGTGTTCTCCTCCTTTTACCTTGTCTGCCATCATTATAGTGGTATTTGTCCCCGGATGCAACCCGCAAAAGCGCCGAAGTTTGCGGCTTTTGCGGGCGGCGCTCTTGTTCATCTTTTTGCGTGGGGACACGCTTTTGATGCAAACCACCGGTATTCACGGATTGATTACGGCGTTTTTACAAATCATTCACATTTAGCCCTTGACACCGGCGGATGAGAATGGTAAATTATAGATATGTTAGCACTCCGGCGACAAGAGTGCTAAAATCGACACAAACGAAAGGAGAGGAACCCGTTATGGATCTGGGCGAACGCAAACAACACATTTTGGCGGCGATCATCGAAGAGTATATCCGCACCGGCGAGCCGGTCGGCTCCAAGGTGGTGGTCGAACGGCTGGATCACGCGGTGTCCTCTGCTACCGTGCGCAACGAAATGGCGGATCTGGCGGCGAAAGGGTATCTGGAGCAGCCGCACACCTCGGCGGGGCGTATCCCCACCGCGCCCGCCTTTCGGTTGTATATCGACCGCCTGATGCATCGCCGGCCGCTGCCGGAGGAAAGCCGCCAGACCATAGATCAGCTTCTGGCGGGTGCCGCCAGCGACCCCGAGCGGCTGATCGAGGGCGCGGCACAGGCACTGGCCGCCGCTACCGGCTGCGCCGCTGTGGGCACATCTCCGTGTGACCACGACGCGTGTGTACGCCGCATCGAGTTGATCCCGATGCAGCGCCGGTCGCTGGCTTTGCTGCTGATGACCGGTTCCGGCACGCTGCGCACCCGCGTCTGCCGCACCGAACAGCAACTGGACGAGGAGGTACTGGGGCGCCTGTCGCGGGCGCTGTCCGAAACCTTCCTCCACCGTCCGGTGGGCGAGATTGGGTTGGCGGATGTGCAAGGGCTGGTCTTGTCACTGGGCGAACACGGACTGGCGTGTGCACCGGTGCTGACCGCGTTTTACGAGCTGGTGCAGGAGGCAGCCGCCGCGGAGGTGCTGCTGACCGGACAGCTCAACTTGCTGCAGCATCCGGATTATGAATTGTCCCACGCGCGCGCGCTGCTGCATTTTCTGGCGCGGCGTGATCTGGTCGCGGATATGCTGACCGCCTATCCCGGCGGGCTGCGCGTGGTGCTCGGCAACGAAAGCGACCGACCGGAGCTTTCCGGTTCCAGCATTATCATCACCCGCTACGCGTTGGAGGACGGCATGACCGGCACCATCGGGCTGATCGGTCCGCTGCGTATGGATTATGCCACCGCCATTCCGCGTTTGGAATATTATTCCAGCCGCGTGGGCAAACTGCTCACAGAGCTGTTGAACGAGTAAAAAGGAGGGGACGGATTTGATGGAAGAGTCCAAAAATCCCGAACAGGTCACCGAAACCGCCGAAACCGCACAAGCGGCAGCTCCGGAAACGGCGGCTGCCGAGGCTCCTGAGAAAAAGGAGCGCAAAGCGCATAAAAAAGACGCGAAAGACACGGCGGAGCACAAACGCCAGCAACACACGGTGGAGCTGGAAAATCTGAAAAAAGAGCTGCAAGACCAAAAAGACACCTACCAGCGGATGCTGGCGGAATACGCCAACTACAAGCGCCGCACCGAGCAGGAAAAAGAACAGCTCGGAGCGTTCACCCGCGCCGAGGTGATCAAAAAGCTGCTGCCGGCGCTGGACAATCTGGAACGCGCCGCCGCCGCTCCCGCCGGAGAGGAATACAAAACCGGCGTGGTGATGACCATTCGCCAGCTGAACGACATTCTCAAGGAGATGGGGCTGGAGGAGATCGACGCCGAGGGTGCACCTTTTAACCCGGAGATCCACAACGCCGTGATGCGCGAGGATGCCGACGGAGTGGAGCCGGACACGGTGACCGAGGTGTACCAGAAAGGCTACAAAATGGGGGATCGCGTGCTGCGCCCCTCGATGGTCAAGGTTGCAAACTGATCGGCATATCCGATCGGATCGACACATATAACGAACGATAAGTATTTGGGAGGTAATCTATATGGCAAAGATTATTGGTATTGACTTGGGTACGACAAACTCTTGTGTGGCTGTGATCGAGGGCGGCGAAGCCGTCGTCATCCCCAACGCGGAAGGCGCGCGCACCACGCCCTCTGTGGTCGCGTTCAAAAAAGACGGCGAGCGTATCGTCGGTCGCGTCGCGAAGCAGCAGGCGATCTCCAACCCGGAGCGCACCATTTCGTCCATCAAACGCGAAATGGGCAACAACTACAAGGTGTCCATTGACGGCAAGGATTTCACTCCGCAGGAAATCTCTGCGATGATCCTGCAAAAGCTGAAACAGGACGCGGAAGCGTATCTGGGCGACACCGTGACCGAAGCGGTCATCACCGTTCCCGCTTACTTCACCGACGCCCAGCGTCAGGCGACCAAGGACGCGGGCAAGATCGCGGGCCTGGATGTCAAGCGTATCATCAACGAGCCGACCGCCGCGGCGCTGGCGTACGGCATTGATAAAGAAAATGACCAGAAGATCATGGTCTACGACCTCGGCGGCGGTACCTTCGATGTGTCCATCATCGAAATGGGCGACGGCGTGCAGGAAGTGCTCGCGACCGCCGGTAACAACCGCCTGGGTGGCGACGATTTCGACCAGAAGATCGTGGATTGGATGATCGAAGGCTTTAAGAAAGAGACCGGTGTGGATCTGTCCACCGATAAAATGGCGGTGCAGCGTCTGCGCGAAGCGGCAGAAAAGAGCAAGATCGAGCTGTCCGGCAGCACGACCAGCAACATCAACCTGCCCTTCATCACCGCCGATGCGACCGGCCCCAAACACCTGGATATGACGCTGACCCGCGCCGAGTTCAACAAGCTGACCGAAAGCCTGGTCGACGCGACCATGGGTCCGGTGCAGCAGGCGCTGAAAGACAGCGGTTTGTCCGCTTCCCAGATCGACAAAGTGCTGCTGGTGGGCGGCTCGTCCCGTATTCCGGCGGTGCAGGATGCGGTCAAGAAAGTGATGGGCAAAGAGCCGTTTAAGGGCATCAACCCCGACGAGTGCGTGGCCATGGGTGCGGCGCTGCAAGGCGGCGTGCTGGGCGGCGAGGTCAAAGGTCTGCTGCTGCTGGATGTTACCCCCCTGTCGCTGGGTGTGGAAACCATGGGCGGCGTGATGACCCGCGTCATCGACCGTAACACCACCATCCCGACCAAAAAGAGCCAGATCTTCTCCACCGCTGTGGACAATCAGCCGTCGGTGGAAGTGCACGTGCTGCAGGGCGAACGCGAATTCGCCAAAGACAACAAAACGCTGGGTGTGTTCCATCTGGACGGTATCGCTCCCGCGCGCCGCGGTGTGCCGCAGATCGAAGTCACCTTTGATATCGACGCCAACGGCATCGTGAATGTCAGCGCGAAGGATCTGGGTACCGGTCGCGAGCAGGCGATCACCATCACCTCCAACACCAATATGTCCAAGGAGGATGTGGAAAAGGCCGTGAAAGAGGCCGAGCAGTACGCTGCCGAGGACAAACAGAAGAGAGATGCGGTGGAGACCCGCAACGCTGCCGACCAGTCGGTGTATCAGTGCGAAAAAGCGCTGGAAGAGCTGGGCGACAAGCTGGACGAAGCGGACAAGACCTCCATTCGCGAAAAGACCGATGCGCTGAAAGAGGCGCTGAAGGGCGACAACGTGGACGACATCAAAGCCAAACAGGAAGAGCTGATGAAAGCCTTCTACGAAGTGTCCGCCAAGGTGTATCAGGCGAACGCTCCGGCGGATGGCGCCGCTCCGGATCAGCAGGGCAATGTGCCCCCCACCGACGGTGATGGCTACTACAACGGGGATGTCCACTAATTCTTGACAGGCTAACCAATGATGGCATTTGTCCCCCGGGGCAGATGCCATCATTCCCTGTTTTTATCTTCCCGCAGGGGAAGTACATACACTAGATTTGAGGAGACTACACCATGGCCGATAAACGCGATTATTACGAGGTGCTGGGCGTATCCAAGGGCGCTTCGGAAGATGAGATCAAAAAAGCCTATCGTCAGGCGGCAAAAAAATACCACCCGGACTTGAACCCGGGCGACAAAGAGGCGGAAGTCCACTTCAAAGAGGTCAACGAGGCGTATGAAGTGCTGTCCGACCCGCAGAAAAAAGCGCGCTATGACCAGTTCGGCCACGCGGGGGTGGATCCCAACTTCGGCGCGGGCGGTTACGGCGGCGCCGGTTTTGACGGCGAAGATTTCGACTTGGGCGACATCTTCTCCTCCTTCTTCGGCGGCGGCGGTCGCCGGCAGAACCCCAACGCGCCCCGCCGGGGCAGCGATGTGGGCGCCAGCGTGGTGATCTCGTTTGAAGAATCCGCGCGCGGTTGCAAAAAACAGGTGAATGTCCAGCTCGTCACCACCTGTGACGAGTGCGGCGGTTCGGGTGCCGCCAAAGGCACCTCCAGCCGTACCTGTGCCCAGTGCGGCGGCTCCGGTCAGGTGCGCACGCAGCAGCGCACGCCATTCGGCGTGGTGCAAACGCAAAGCGTGTGCCCGTCCTGCCACGGTCGCGGCAAAACCATCGACACCCCCTGCCGCAAGTGCAGCGGCTCGGGTCAGGTGCGCAAGCCCGCCACCATCGGCATCAACATCCCCGCCGGTATTGACGACGGACAGGTGATCTCCATCCGCGGCAAGGGCAACGCCGGGCAAAACGGCGGACCGGCGGGCGATCTGCAGGTGCAGGTGTCGGTGCGTCCGCATCCGCTGTTCGAGCGGCAAGGCTACGACATTTTGTGCGATCTGCCGCTGACCTATGCGCAGGTGGCGCTGGGCGCGGAGGTTTCGGTGCCCACGCTGGACGGCAAGGTACCCTACACCATCAAGGAGGGCACCCAACCGGGCGAAACCTTCCGCTTGAAAGGCAAGGGCTTCCCGTATATCAACGGACGCGGGCGCGGCGATCTGCTGGTGCACGTCACGGTGGAGGTTCCCCGCAACCTGAACAGCGAGCAGAAAAAGCTGCTCAAATCGTTCGAGGAATCCATGACCGACAGCAACTATCAAAAGCGCAAAAGCTTCTTTGACAAGATCAAGGATGCGTTCAAATAAGCACAAAACCGCCCCTCGGCTTTTACAGCCGGAGGGCGGTTTTTTCGGTCACAGCAGCTCCTGCTCGACCTGTTCATAGGCGGGCGTATCAAAAAATTCGATCAGCGTCATGTCCAGCCCGTCGCAAATCTTTTTCAGCGTCACCACGCCGGGGTTGCGGCTTTCGCCGTTTAAGATGCTTTTGATGGTAGATTGCGGAATCCCCGCCAAATAGCTGAGCGCGTTCGGCGTGATATGCCGCTGGCGGCACAGCTGGTAGATACGCTCCACCACAAATTCATAAATCGTCACAAGCGACACCTCCGCTTCATATTTTCGCCCTCATCATACGCCGCCCGCGCGGCGGGTGTTAGTGATACATCACTGGTCCGGCGTACAAAAACACCCGCACACCGAAGGTGTACGGGTGTTTTGGAGCTACCGATCCGATTCGAACGGACGACCTGCTCATTACGAGTGAGCTGCTCTACCTGCTGAGCCACGGTAGCATATCGCTTGCGGATTTTTATTATACCAAACCCTTGTCCATCCGTCAAGTATTTTTTGCGTCCCTGCCCTGGTCATCGCCTGTGCGGGCGTCTTTTCCGTAGACCATTATTGGTCCACGAAAGTATAAAATATTACACATTTGGATATAAAAATAAATATTGTACAATTATTTTAATCGTTTGTATTAGCTTTTTAACATTTCGCGTTTTTTTGCTAAAAAAGGAGTATACTGTTTTCCGTGTTGTGACCAAACGTACCTTTTGTTACACGAAATCTGAGAGGAGGATGATTCCATGTACAGAAAAAAGGAGTCGCTGCCTTATCTGGCGCAGCGGCTGAAAACATTGCGTCACGCCAGCGGCTTTACTCAGCAGCGGTTAGCGGATCTGCTGCACATCGAGCGGTGTACCTATGCGTTTTACGAGTCCGGCAAAAGCCATCCCGATTTGGGGCTCATTTTGCGCATCGCCCGCATCTACAACACCACGGTGGACCATCTGGTGGACCCGGATTATGACCTGTTCACCTCCACCGCCATGACGGTGCACGCACCGCCCATTCCGGCCGGGTTGCAATCCCCGATTGAAACCTCCAAGCTGGAACAGGACGAACAAAGCTTTCTGGTGCTGTATCGCCAGCTGAACCGCGACAAAAAGGAAAAGCTGCTCACCTATATGTGGGAGCTGCAGCAAGAGTCGCAGGACGAAGCAACCGATTGATCCGAAAAAAGCGACCGCAGGATATTCCTGCGGTCGCTTTTTGCTTTAGTCATCCCCCAGCAGCGAGCCGCTGTCGTCCGGCAGCTGCGCACCCTCGCGCGCGGTCGCGACCGCTTCCAGAATATATGCCGCCAGCATAAACACAAATACCAGCAGCACGCTCATATGCCGCCAGATCAGCGTTCCCAGCGTCAGCCCGCCGGTAATGACGGTGGAGGCATCAAATGTCTGCCACAGATCCAGCGCCACCACCAGAATCACCACCGATGCCGCGCCGGCGGCAATCACCCCCGGCAACCGGTGATTTCGGGCGGCGGTGAACCAGATGGTCGCCGCCAACAGCACGATCATCGCGGCGATCAGCGGCCAGATGGCATACGGCTCATCCGACCGCCCATTGTTGATCAAAATCCCGATAATACCGCACCACTGGAAAAATCCGCACACCAGCAGGGCGATCCACATCAGCACCCGCATACACTTCGACGCTGTTCGCATAGTCATTCTCCGTTTCGTTGCCGTTTTTCGTTATTCTACCACACGCCGCCCCGCTTTTCAACCGCCGGGAGCAGCTAAAATTAAAAACCTGTTCATATCCACCGGGGAAAAACTGCTAAAATAAAAGAAAAGACTTGCAAAAGCTGGAGGAGGTTGCTCATATGGCTTTGAAAATTATGGTCGTAGATGACGACAAAAACATTTGCGAATTGCTGCGGTTGTATCTGGAAAAAGAGGGCTACGAAGTGCAGCTGGCGTTTAACGGTATGCAGGCGCTGGATATGTTCCGTAACGACCCGCCGGATCTGATGCTGCTGGATGTGATGATGCCGGAGCTGGACGGCTGGCAGGTGTGCCGCGAGATCCGTAAGCTGTCGCAATGTCCCATCATCATGCTGACCGCCAAAGGCGAAGTATTCGACAAGGTGCTGGGGCTGGAGCTGGGCGCCGACGACTATGTGGTCAAACCCTTTGATGCCAAAGAGATCGTAGCGCGGGTGAAGGCGGTGCTGCGCCGCAGCGGCGCGCTGGACGGTCAAAAGCGCCGCGAGGTGCGGTTTGACGGATTGTACATCAACATGGAAAACTACGAGCTGAAGGTGCGCGGCAAACAGGTGGATGCGCCGCCCAAGGAGATGGAGCTGATCTATCATCTGGCGAGCAACCCCAACCGTGTGTTCACCCGCGACCAGCTTTTGGACGAGGTGTGGGGCTTTGAATATTACGGCGACAGCCGCACTGTGGATGTCCACATCAAACGCCTGCGCGAAAAGCTGGACGGCGTGTCTGACCAGTGGAATCTGAAAACCGTGTGGGGCGTGGGCTATAAGTTTGAAGTGAAGGATAAGGATGCCTGATGTTCAAAAGCATTTTTACCAAATATTTGTCGGTGCTCACGCTGATCGTGCTGATCAGCTTCACCGCCATGGGGCTGGTGCAGATGCTGCTGTTCACCCGCTATTGGGTACAGGAAAAGCAGGATTGGATGGAGCGCGCCTCCACCAGCGTATCGGTGCTGACCTCGGAGCGCACCGTTTACAACGCCCGCGAGCAGCAATATGAAATCTCCACCGCGGCACTGTCGCCGCTGCTCAAGCCACTGGCATCCATCGACAACGCCCATGTGCTGGTGGTGGACAACGCCGGCAGCATTGTCATCTGCTCGGGCGGTGCCTCCTGCCCGCACGAAACCAAAGCCATTCCGGAATCCATTTTGAAAAAAATCGCCAACCCGGAGGACGGCAAGCAATTTTTCTCGCTGGGCACGCTGGACGGCATCTACACCTCGGCGCAATATGTGTCCGCCTGCACCATCACGGTGGGTGATGACCAGGCGCAGATCGGGTACGCGTTTGTATCCATCCCGTCGGACAGCCTCGGCGATTATGTGAAAGACAACATCCGGTTGTTCCTGCTGTCCGCGCTGGGCGTGCTGGCGCTCACCTTTGTGGTGGTGTATATCCTCACCTACCGGTTGGTGCGCCCGCTGCGGGAGATGGCGGCAGCGACCCGCCGCTTTGGCGAGGGCGATTTCAGCATGCGGATCCCGGTCACCGGCAAAGACGAGATTGCCGAACTGGCCACCGCGCTGAACAATATGGCGATCTCGTTGTCCGGCGTGGAGGATATGCGCCGCAGCTTTGTCGCCAATGTGTCGCACGAGCTGAAAACCCCGATGACCACCATCGCGGGCTTTATCGACGGCATTTTGGACGGCACCATCCCGCCCGAACGCCAGTCGCATTACCTCAAGATCATTTCGGACGAGGTGAAACGCCTGTCGCGGCTGGTGCGGTCGATGATGGATCTGTCCCGCATCGATGCCGGTCAGCTGCGGATCAACCGCGTGTCCTTCGACCTGATGGAAGCGACCTGCTCCACTCTGCTGCTGTTTGAACAGCGGCTGGAGGACAAGCACATCACCGTTACCGGGCTGGAGGATTGCGATTACACCGAGGTGCACGCCGACTTTGATCTGATCGGGCAGGTGATCTACAATCTGCTGGACAACGCGGTCAAGTTCACCAACGAATCCGGCACCATCGACATTCGCTTTGCCCGTCAGGACGGCCGTATTCTGTACAGTGTGCGCAACACCGGCGCGGGCATTCCCCGTCAGGAGATGCAGCACATCTTCGAGCGGTTCTACAAGAGCGATAAATCGCGTAGTTTGGATAAAAGCGGGGTCGGTTTGGGACTCTATATCGTAAAGAGCATTATCAACCTGCACCACGGTGAGATCGTGGTGCGGTCGGTGGAAAACGAGTACACCGAGTTCGCGTTCTGGCTGCCGGATACCGGCGAGGGCAAATCCGCCGCCGACAAGCCGCGGTCATAACCCGGTTACCGTTTATTTATGAAATTGGTAATCTTTCTTCAATAAATCGTCATATTTTGCTGTTACGATAGACTCATCAAAGAGAACAGCGGCCCCGCTCCGGCGGCAAGCCGACGAAAGGTGTGTAATATATGTATCCTTATGATAACGATGACCGTTTCGGCACCGGCAACCAGACACCGCCCGAAACCACTCCGCAGACCCCCACACCCGACGATACGCCGGATGTGACGAGCGACAACATTCCGACCCCGCTGTACGGTGACGACAGCGGCTGGCAGATGCCGACGGACAACGGCTTTTCGCAGCCCGCCGCGCCGGAACAGCCGGCGGCTCCCGAACAACCCGCGGCGCCCACCCAACCGGACATTCCCTCCTATCCGTCCACCTCGTATCATTATACGACCGGACACATCTATGATCCGTACGGTTGGCAGCAAACCACACCGCCTATGCCGCAAAGCGAACCACCCAGAAAGAAAAAAAAGAAAAACGGCGCGTCCATCGCGTTGGCGGTACTGGCGGTTGTGTGCGCCGGTACCATCACGGCGTTGTCCATCACGCTGGGCATGGCGCTGAACGAGGAAAACACCACCCCGAGCAGCTCGAGCGTGTCCGGCACCTCTGCCAGCGGTACCGCCAGCAACGGCGACGCCCCCACGGTGGAGATCAGCGAAGAAAGCAAGGATGCGCTGACCACCCAGCAGATCATCCAGAAAAACCTGAACTGCACCGTGGTCATCTCCACCTATGAGCAGACCACCTCGTACAATCCGTTCCAGTCGGGCGGCTCGCAGCAGGGTGGCAATTCCGGCAACTCCGGCAATTACAGCTCCGGCAGCGACGACAGTGGCTTGACCCAAGCGAGCAGCGCCACCGGCATTGTGATGACCAAGGACGGCTATATCATCACCAACCGCCACTGCGTCATCAACGAACAGACCAACATCCAGTACGCGCAGGTGGATGTCAAAACCTATGACGGCAAAACCTATAAAAAGGCTACCGTTGTCGGCGTGGACAAAGACACCGACCTCGCTATCATCAAAGTGGATGCAACCGATCTGACCCCCGCCGAATTCGGCGATTCCTCCAAGCTGTCGCTGGGCGACAAGGTGGTGGCGCTGGGCAACTCCGGCGGACTGGAATGGACCCCCACCCAAGGCATTATCTCCGGTTTGGCGCGGGATGTGTACGATGACACCGGCTATTCCATCAAATGCCTGCAAACCGATGCCGCTATCAACCCCGGCAACTCGGGCGGTCCGCTGATCAACTCGGCGGGACAGGTGATCGGCATTAACTCGGCGAAGATCGTGGCGAGCGGCTACGAAAGCCTCGGCTTCTCGATTCCGATCAACGAAGCCAAGGATATTCTGGACAGTTTGGTTGCCAACGGCTATGTGAAAGGCCGCGTGTCGCTGGGTATCACCGGCAGCACCTACACCTCCACCAACAGCAACTACAACGGCTTCCAGATCCAGTCCATCAACAACGATTCTTCGCTGGCGAGCACCGAGGCGCAGGCGGGCGACATCATCACCCATGTGGACAATGTGCGCGTGAACGATTATGCGAGCCTGCGGACTCAGCTGTCGGCGCATAAGGTGGGCGACAAAGTGTCGCTGACGCTGCTGCATGTGGACACCCGCAACCGCGAGGTCAAAACCATCACCGTGACCTGCACGCTGCAGGAAAGCACTGGCGGTTGATCCTCCGTTTCTGATATTTGGTCCGAAGGGGCTATCCCGGTGGGATAGCCCCTTCGGACTTTCTTCATCTGTCGGGCACAAAAAACAGGCGGCTGCAAAACGCAGTCGCCTGTTTTCTATACGTTGATTTAGCCGATGATCTCCAAAATCATCTGCTCGGCGGTTTTGGCGTCGGCGGAACCGCGGGTGGCTTTCATCACACCGCCCACCAGCGCTTTCAGCGCTTTTTCCTTGCCGCCGCGATAGTCCGCGACCGCATTCGGGTTGCCCGCCACGACCTCTTCGCAGATCGCTTTCAGTGCGGAATCGTCTACGCCCGCCATATCCTCTTCGCTCAGCAGCTCGCTGACGCGTTTGCCGGTATCCATCATCTTTTCCAGCGTGGATTTGGCAAGATTCATCTTCAGCTTGCCGCTATCCAGCAGCGCCACCAGCTCGTTGAGGTGTGCCGCCGGCAGCGGCACATTCCCGGTTTCCTTGTCCGCTTCGGTTTCGATACGGCGGAAAATCTGGCCGATGATGAAGTTGGATACTGTGCGGGGCGACACGCCTTGCGCCGCCTCGTCGAAATATTCCGCGATCTTGCGGTATTTCACCAGCATCTGCGCATCCTTTTCGGGGATGCCCCACTCGCCGGTGTACCGTGCCATACGCGCATCCGGCAGCTCGGGCAGCTCGGCGCGCAGCGCCTCGATCTCCTCGTCCGAAGTAGCGATGGTCACCAGATCGGGGTCCTGGAAATAGCGATAATCGTGCGCGTCCTCTTTGGTGCGCATGCTTTCGGTCATACCGGATTCCTCGTCATACCGGCGGGTTTCCTGCACCACCGCTTCGCCGCTTTCGATCAGATCGATCTGACGGTCAAATTCGTACGCCACCGCTTGGGCGATATGAGCGAACGAGTTCATGTTTTTGATCTCGGTGCGGGTGCCGAACTTGTCGGAGCCGACCGGCCGCACCGAAATGTTGACATCGCTGCGCATGGAACCTTCCTGCATCCGGCAATCCGACACCCCAATGGTGCGCATCAACAGCTGCAGTTTTTCCATGTACTCGCGAATTTCGTCCACGCTGCGGAAATCCGGCTCGGACACGATCTCGATCAGCGGCACGCCGCCGCGGTTGTAGTCCACAAAGGTGTCGCCGTGGCTGTGCACCAGCTTGCCCGCATCCTCTTCGATATGGATGTGATTCAGCCGGATGCGGCGGCCGGAAGACAGCTCCACATAGCCTTCCACACACAGCGGGTGGTACAGCTCGGAGATCTGATACGCCTTCGCCAGATCGGGATACACATAGTTTTTGCGATCCATCTTGGCGATATGGCTGATGCGGCAGTTGGTGACCAACCCCGCTTTGATGGCATAACGCACCACCTCATGATTCAGCTTGGGCAGTGTGCCGGGCAAGCCGATGCAGATGGGGCAGCAGTTGGTGTTGGGTTCGCCGCCGAATTTGGTGGTGCAGCCGCAGAAAATCTTGGTTTTGGTGGACAGCTCGATATGGGTTTCCAAACCGGCAACCAGTTCGTACTCTCTCACAGCGACACACCTCCTTCCACCGGGCGGAGGTTCGCCGCGCCGGACTGTTCATACTGATAAGCGGCATTCAAAATGGTTGCCTCGCTGAAACGGGGACCGATCAGCTGCATACCGATGGGCAAGCCCTGCTCGTCCGCGCCGCAGGGCAGCGACACGGCGGGCAGCCCCGCAATGTTCACCGGCACCGTGCAGATGTCGGTTTGATAGGTTTGGATCGGGTCCTGCGTCGACTGCCCCTCGGGGAACGCCGTCATCGGCACGGTGGGAGCCAAAATCACATCGCAGCTTTCAAACGCCTTATCAAACGCGCGCACGATCACGCCGCGCAGATTCTGCGCCTTTTTATAGTACGCGTCGTAGTAGCCGGAGCTGAGCACATAGGTTCCCAGCAGGATACGGCGCTGCACCTCTTTGCCAAAGCCCTCGCTGCGGGTTTTGCAGATCATATCGTGGATGCTGTCGTAATGCGCCGCCTGATAGCCGTAGCGGATACCGTCGTACCGTCCCAGATTGGAGGAAGCCTCCGCGCACGCCAGAATGTAATACACCGGCAGCGCATAGCTCAGCGACGGCAGCGCAAACTCAACGATTTCGGCGCCCATCGCGCGGTAATTTTCGATTGCTTTTTCCAGCGCCGCTTTCACGGACGGGGTCAACCCCTCCATATACTCACGCGCCACGCCGATCTTCAACCCGCGAATGTCCTGCCCCAGCGCGTCCGCCGTGGGAGCGCCCTTGTGACCGGTGGAGGTCGAATCCATCGGGTCATAGGCGGAAATCGCATCGTATACCAGCGCCGCGTCCTCCACCGTTTCCGCCAGCGGACCGATCTGGTCAAAGCTGGACGCATACGCGATCAAGCCAAAGCGGGAAACCGCGCCATAGGTGGGCTTGAGCCCCACAATACCGCAAAAGCTGGCGGGCTGGCGGATAGAACCGCCGGTGTCCGACCCCAGCGCAAACGCCGCCAGATGGCCGCCCACCGCCGAAGCGCCGCCGCCCGAGCTGCCGCCCGAAACGTGCGCGTGGTTGTGCGGGTTGCGCGCCCCACCGTAGCAGGAGGTTTCACAGGACGAGCCCATGGCGAATTCGTCCATATTGGTTTTGCCCAGCAGCACACTGCCCTGCGCTTTCAGCGTTTTCCACACCGTCGCATCGTAGATGGGGGTGTAGCCCTCCAGAATACGGGAGCAGCAGGTGGTGAGCAGTCCGTTGGTGGAAATATTGTCTTTCAGCGTCATCGGCACGCCCTCCAACAGGGAGAGCTGCTCTCCGCGGGCGCGCTTTTCGTCCACCCGGCGAGCCGCCGCCAGCGCCTCGTCCGCGGTGATGTGGACATACGCGTTGAGCGTGGCGTTATCCCGCGCGATCGCGTCCAGATACGCCGTGGTCAGCTCCACACAAGAGAGCTGTCCGGCGGTCAGCTTGTCATGGATCGACCGGATCCGGCTGGTACTCATTGTGCACACATCCTTACTTTCTCTTCTTGACCGGGAAAAAGCCGTCTTCCCCGCCGTTCACATTGCTCAGGATCGCTTCGCGCGGGTAGGAAGGAACGACCTCGTCCTCTCGAAACGCGTTTTGCAACCCGTTGATATCGTCAAATTCTTCGGTGATCTCGTCGCTGGCGTCGTTGATGGTATCGGCAAAAGCGACGATATTCGCCATTTCCTGCGTCAGCGCGTCCAGATCCTCGTCCGCTACAAACAGCTTGGAGAGCAGGGCGATGTCCTGTACATCTTCGCGTGTGACCATGCCGGATTCCTCCTATCGAATCTTGATATGCACTTCGCGCAGCTGCTGCTCGGTGACCGGGCAGGGCGACCCCACCAGCAGGTCCTGGGCGTTGCTGTTCATCGGGAAAGCGATGACTTCGCGAATGTTGTCCTCGTCGGTCAGCAGCATCAACATACGGTCGATGCCGGGCGCCATGCCCGCGTGGGGCGGAGCGCCGTATTTGAAGGCGTTATACAGCGAGGAGAATTTGGTTTGCAGATCCTCTTCGGTGTAGCCCGCGATGGCAAACGCTTTGACCATGGTGTCCAGATCGTGGTTGCGCACCGCGCCGGAGGACAGCTCCACGCCGTTGCACACGATGTCATACTGGTACGCCAGAATATCCAGCGGATCTTTGGTGTTCAGCGCTTCCAACCCGCCCTGCGGCATCGAGAAGGGGTTGTGGGTGAAGATGGTGGCGCCGGTTTCCTCGTCCTGATCGTACATCGGGAAATCCACCACAAAGCACAGCTCAAACGAATCGTTTTTGATCAGCCCCAGCCGGTTGGCGACTTCGGTGCGGATCTGACCCGCCAGTTTGGGGGCAAGCTCCTTGCTGTCCGCGATGAAGTACAGCACACAGCCGGGCTGCAGACCCGCGCGGCGGATCAGCTCCTGCCGCTGGTCGTCCGACAGGAATTTGTCGATCGGCCCGAGGAAAGTCATCTCGTCGGTGACCTTGACATAGCCGAGACCTTTCATACCGATGCCGGTGGCGAATTTCAGCATATTTTCAAAGAAGCTCTTGGATTGCGACGCGCAGCCCGGCACATTGATGGCGCGCACCGTTTTGCCGCGGAAGGGGGCAAAATCGGTTTCCACAAACATATCGCTGATGTCGATGATCTCCAGCGGGTTGCGCAGATCGGGCTTGTCGGTACCGTATTTCAGCATGCATTCGCTGTACGGAATTTTGCGGAACGGCGCGGGCGACACCTTTTTGTTCGAGAATTTGCTGAAGGTTTCGTACAGCACCTCTTCCGCCACGGCGAACACATCCTCCTGGGTGGCGAACGCCATTTCAAAGTCCAACTGATAAAACTCGCCGGGCGAACGGTCGGCGCGCGCATCCTCGTCCCGGAAGCAGGGCGCGACCTGGAAATATTTATCGAAGCCGGATACCATCAGCAGCTGTTTGAAGATCTGCGGTGCCTGCGGCAGCGCATAGAACATCCCGTGGTGCTTGCGGCTGGGAATCAGATAGTCGCGCGCGCCTTCGGGCGACGACGCAGACAAAATGGGGGTTTGCATCTCCAAAAAGCCCATTTCGGTCATCTTCTGGCGCAAAAACGAGATCACCTGCGAGCGCAGCACGATGTTTTGGTGCACCTTTTTGTTGCGCAGATCCAAAAAGCGGTATTTCAGCCGCACATCCTCTTTCACTTCGGGCGAGGTGGCTACCTCAAACGGCAGGTTACTGGGGCATTTGCCCAGCACCGTCAGCGAGCTGGCTTTGATCTCCACCGTGCCGGTCGCGATCTTGTCGTTGTAGGTATCGGCGCTGCGCTTGACAACGGTACCGGTGATGGACACGGCACACTCGCGGTTGACATCCTGCAGCATCTGCTCGTCGTACACCACGACCTGCACCACGCCGTAGTGGTCACGCAGATCCACAAACAGCACGCCGCCGTGGTCACGGATATTTTCCACCCAGCCGGCGACCCGCACCTGCTGGTCCAGCAGCGCGTCACCGATCTCGGTGCAGATATGAGTGCGATACGGATTTTCTGTCATATAGTTCAACAACCTTTCGGCTTTTTAAATAAGCATATAATCAAGAGTAAAGTATACCATATGTTTCCTTTGTTTTCAACTTTTTTTCTTGCGTTGCAATTCCCCCCAAAAGATGGTATACTATTGGCATTATCGCCGATTGGAGGAATAGTTATGCAAAAGATTCAGATGAAGACCCCGCTGGTGGAGATGGACGGCGACGAAATGACCCGGATCATCTGGCAGGCCATCAAAGATAAGCTGCTGCTTCCGTTTGTCGATCTGAAATGCGAGTACTACGATCTGGGGCTGCCCCATCGTGACGAGACCGACGACCAGGTAACGGTGGATGCGGCGAACGCGATCAAAAAATACGGTGTGGGCGTGAAATGCGCCACCATCACCCCCAACGCCCAGCGGGTGGAGGAATATAAGCTGAAACAAATGTGGAAAAGCCCCAACGGCACCATCCGCGCCATGCTGGACGGCACCGTGTTCCGTGCGCCGGTGCTGGTAAAGGGTGTGCAGCCCAGCGTTTCCACTTGGAAAAAGCCGATCACCATTGCGCGTCACGCGTACGGCGATATCTACAAAAACACCGAAATGAAAGCGCCCGCCGGCAGCAAAGCCGAGCTGGTGGTGACCGATAAGGACGGCAACGAAAGCCGCCAGCTGATCCACAACTTTGCCGGCGACGGCATTGTGATGGGGATGCACAACACCGATGCGTCCATCCGCAGCTTTGCGCACGCCTGCTTCCAGTATGCGCTGTCGGTGAAACAGGATATGTGGTTCTCCACCAAGGACACCATTTCCAAAACCTACGACCACCGGTTTAAGGATATCTTCGCCGAAATTTACGAGGCGGACTACAAAGAGGCGTTTGAAAAAGCGGGCATCGAATATTTCTACACCCTGATCGACGACGCGGTGGCGCGGGTCATCCGCTCGCAGGGCGGCTTTATCTGGTGCTGCAAAAACTACGACGGCGATGTGATGAGCGATATGGTCGCGACCGCGTTTGGTTCGCTGGCGATGATGACCAGCGTGCTGGTGTCGCCGGACGGCAACTACGAATACGAAGCGGCGCACGGCACCGTGACCCGCCACTATTATCGCCATCTGAAGGGCGAAGAAACCTCCACCAACTCGGTGGCAACCATCTTCGCCTGGTCGGGGGCGCTGCGCAAACGCGCCGAAATGGACGAGCTGCCCGAACTGGCGCATTTTGCCGATGTGCTGGAGCAGGCGACCATCGCCACCATCGAGGGCGGTATCATGACCAAAGACCTGGTCGCGCTGTCCACGCTGGAAAACAAACAGGCGGTCAACACCATGGGCTTCCTGGATGCCATTGCCGAGCGCATGACCAAAGAGCTGGCGTAATCGCACCGGCAAATAAACCTACACATAACACGAGCCCCGGAAAGCGGTCGCTTTCCGGGGCTCGTGTTTTTCGATACGCTTATCTTTATGCCTGCACTGCGGCGGCGACAGCATCTTTGTTCCCGATGGCGCAGAATTTGCCGTTTTGGGCAAACGTGCGCAGCAGCTCCACCTGCCGGCGCAAGTCCTCGGCGGTGGTGCCGAGAATTTCGCGGCGGATGCGGGCGATATCCTGCGGGGTGGTTCCTTTGAGATACCGGACACACTGCAGGTCGCACACGCCCGCCGGGTCCAGCAGCGGGTCGGTGGTGTTGACGGTGCCGATGATGATATCATCCAGCGGGATATCCTGTCCGGCAAAATCCGCCAGGAAATCCGCCATGCTGCCAAATGCAGCTTTGGCATTGGTCAAATGCGGATCGCGATAGGAATAGCAGTAGATATCGCCGTTCGCCCGCACATTCATGCCGGTGCCGTATGCGCCACCCTGCACCCGCACCATATTCCACAGATAGCCAAAGGTCATCAGCGATGCCATCACCGAGCACGCACCGGAGAACGTCCCGCCCAGAGCGTTTACATTATGCCCCAGCGCGGAGAACCCGACATCGGCGGGAATTTCCACCCCGCAGGCATCCTTGTCATAGGTGGGATAGGTGGCGACGACGCCCATCTCGTTTTGCGGCAGCGATGCCAGCAGCTGCCCGATCGCCTCGGCGGGCAGCGACCCGCTGTATCCGACAAACAAGCGGTTTTTCGCAAACGCTTTTGCGGTCAGCGCGCACAGCTGTTCGCTGTGGGCGGCGGCGTTGTCCATAAAGTTTTCCACAAAAGGCGAGAACCACCGGGCAAAGCTTTCACCCTCCAGCGTCTCTTTCAACGCGCCCTCGGCGGAGAATGCCGACAGCGCCTTGGTGACGGCGAAGGAATGGCCGTTGGCGATCAGCGCCTGTTTCAGGAAATAGTCGTTTTGCAGCACCGTTTCATAGATACGCTCCACCTCGTCGTAGCAGCCGTTGGTGAGGATCTCTTCTATCAGCGCCAACGCCGCCGGCACATTTTCCTCCAGCATACTGGCGGAAACCAGCAGATACGGCTTGCAATGCTGCAAATCGCCCGCGGCGGCGGTCAGCTCCAGCTTGGCAACCAGCGAGCCCATGGTGGCTTTGATCTTGTTTTGCAGCTTGTCGGCGGAATAGTTTTGGGTGCGCAGCTCGCCGAAGCAGGTGGTCAGCACCTCCGCCATGCGCAGCTCGTCGGTGGAAAAATCCGACACATCAAAGTACAAATTCAGATACACAATGCCGTTGGTGGGGGTGACCACCTCCAGCACCTTGGTGTCGGCAATGGTGGTCAGCACGGTTTTGGTGGGTGTCACCTCCACCGGCACATCCTGCAGATCCAGATGCGGCAGGGTGCTAAGCACCTCGTCGCTGTCCATGCTCTGCTGCCACTGCTGCATCTTCATAAAATCGTCGAACGCCTGCTGCCGCCGGGCATCATCCCACGCGGCGGTGGCAGCTGCCAGTTTTTCCGCCTCTTTGCGGGCATCGTCCTGCCCTTTGGTGAGCGACGGCAGCACATACAGATAAGATTTGTCGGCAGAATCTGCCAACAGCTCGGCGAGCAGATCGGCAAAATACGAGGTGCCGATCTTTTCGCGCAGCGACGCAAACACGCTGCCGTTATCAATATGGGTCATCGGGTCGTCCCCGTACAGCCAGCCGTCGAACGCTTTCATCGCCAGCTCCACGCCGTACGGCTCGCTGATCTCCTTGCAGTTGAACGCAAAACGTTCCAACGAAGCCAGCAGCGCATCGTTGTCCAGCCCCTGCGCCAACAGCGCGCCCACCGCTTTGGGCAAAAATGCTTTGATCTCGTCAAACCGGGATGTCTCGGTGTTGCGCACGATCAGCGCCAAGCTGGGCTGATACACCAGCTCGCTCGTTTCAAGCGACACATCCTGCGCCAGCCCCTGCTCCAAAAACGCGCGTTTCAACGGCGCTTCGTTGGAACCGGTCAGATAATCTGCCAGAATTTTGGTGGCGTAAATCTTTTCGGTTTCCTCGTGGGTCCCCAAAATTTTCGCGATCGCCATATGCGCCAGCTGTTCCTCGCCCTCGCGCGCTTCGTAGTACACCGTTTTTTCGGCAGGGGTGGGCGTTTGCATCTCAAAATCGAAATCCGGCGCGCGATATTCGTATTTCGACAGGTATTCGCCATCGATATACGCCAGCACCGCATCGATATCCATGTGCCCGTCCAGGAAGAATTTCGCGTTGGACGGATGGTAAAACCGGCGGTGGGTATCCACAAACTGCTGGTAGGTCAGATCGGGAATGCTGTCGGGGTGACCGCCGCTGATATAGCCGTAGCAGGTATCCGGGAACAGCAGCCGCCGGGTCTCCTCTTCAATGACGCTGTCCACCTCGGCGAACACGCCCTTCATCTCGCTGAACACCACGCCGTTGTAAAACGGCTCGCCATCCTCGCTGTCGAATTCGTAGTGCCAGCCCTCCTGCATAAAGATCTCCGGCTTGTCGTAGATCAGCGGGCAAAACACCGCGTCCAGATACACCGCCATCAGGTTAAAGAAGTCCTGATCGTTGCGGCTGGACACCGGAAACAGGGTTTTGTCGTTGAAGGTCATGGCATTGAGAAAGGTTTGCATCGAGCTTTGCAGCATAGATACAAACGGTTCCTTTACCGGAAATTTGCGCGAACCGTTTAGCACCGTGTGTTCCAAAATGTGGAACACACCGGTATCGTTTTCCGGCAGCGTTTTGAACCCGACGGAAAAGGTTTTGTTTTCGTCCGCGCGATCAAAATACAGCAGCTCGGCGCCGGTTTTTTCGTGGCGCAGGGTGTACAGATCGGCGGATTTGGACGCGATGTACTCTTTTTTGACCAGCTGAAAGCCGAAGCACACATCGCCCGACTGTGCCGCGCTTAGCGGCGATCCTTGTTGTTGCATGATATATCCTCGCTTTAGCACCGTCGCCCGAAAACGGTCGGCGGCTGTTTTTTTACAGTGTTTTGCAGAACATTTGATAATAGGCGTTGGTTTGCAGCAGTTCTTCGGGGGTGCCCGCCGCCTCCACCGCGCCGTCCTTCATCACAACGATGTAATCGGCGTTGCGGGTTGCGGCGTAGTTGTGGGCGATCATCACCGTGGTCCGGTTTTGCATCAGATGATCCATCGCATCGGTCACCATCGCCTCGCTCACCACATCCAGATTGCTGGTGGCTTCATCCAGCAGCAGATAATCCGCCCCGCGCAGCATCGCCCGCGCGATGGAGATGCACTGCCCCTGTCCGCCGGAAAAGTTGGAACCGCCCAGTCCCACATCCTCGTCAAAGCCGTCCGGCTTTTCCATGATGCAGTCGTAGCAGTTGGCTTGCTTGGCAACGGCTGCCAGCTCGTCGTCGCTGACCTCCCGCTCCAAACCGTAGGTGATGTTTTCCCGCACGGTGCCGCCGATAAGCGGATCCTTTTGGGACACCACCGCGAACTGGTCGCGCCAATCCGTCAAGTCATAGTCGCCAATGTTTTGGTCGCCAAAGCGGATCTCGCCGCTTTTCGGCTCGTACAGCCGCGCCATCAGCTTGAACAGGGTGGATTTGCCGGCACCGTTGCCGCCGATCACGGCGGTCACCTTGCCCATCGGGATTTTCAGCGTCAGATTTTTGATCACATCCTGCTCGTCCGTATAGCCAAAGGTGACATCGTCAAACACAATGTCCGCGCACAGGGCGGGAACCGGCTCGCCATCCCCCTGCTCGGGGGCGGTATCCATCACCTGCGAGATCTTTTTCATGGTACCAAAGGTGCCGGACACCGCGCCGACATTCATAAAGAACTGCATCAGCTGCATGGACACGATGCCGGTGATCATATAAAAGCCGGTGAGGTCGCCGATGGTGATCTGGCCGCTGGGGATCAGCTGACCGCCGATCACAAACACAATGACGATGAACAGAATGGAAAACAGACTGGACGCCAGCTGGTATCCGGCCACCATCAACCAGCTGAGGAAATCCGCGATATACATCCGCTGGAACGAACGCTCGCCCTTTTTGGCTTCCAGTTTTTCCGCCACGGCACTTTTGATCAGCCGGAAATGGCGCACCCGCTCGGCCAGATAGCCCATGCTGCCCGCCATGGTGGTGGTGCCGAACGCCCCCAGCTTAAACATCAGCTTGCCGTAGATCAGGCACACCAGCAGCGTCAGCGGAATGATGATGAGCGAATAGGTGGCAAGCATAGTGTTGTAATCAAACAGCTGGATAAACGCCTGGATCGAGGTCACCACGCACACCACACAGGAGATCGCGGTGGTAAACAGCGATGCCGGCGCTTCCGCATCCGAAGTGACACGGCTGACCAGCTCGTCGCCGCTGTCCGCGTCGTAATAACGGGTGGGCAGCCGCATGATCTTGCCCCACAGCTTCACTCTCACCCGCAGCGTGATGACCTCTTCCATTTTGCGGGTAAAATAGTTGTCGCAAATGGAAAATGTCGCCGAAACAGCCACCATCGTGATATAGCTGACCAGCTTTTTGGTGTCGATCGCCACCTGGCTGGTATCAATAATATCGGCGGTCATGGTCGCCACCTGCAGCTCGGCGTTCATCATGGCGATGGCGCACACCAAGCTGCCCAAAATCAGCAGCCACGGCAGCTTTACCCCTTTCCACAGGGTGAAATACCGCGCGATATGTTTTTTGGAACCGGTTTTCTTTTTCATACTGTCGCCTCTCCTGCGTTCTCATTCATTTTCCGGTAAGTATCGCAGGTCTCCAGCAGAGATGCGTGGGTACCGTCGCCCACCAATTCGCCGCTGTCCATCACCAGAATCCGGTCGTAATTTTTCGCCAGACCCAGATCGTGGGTGATGAGAATACGGGTTTTGTCCGCAAACAGCGTATCCATCGTGTTTTGAATCTTGGCCGATACCCGCACATCCAGCGCCGAGGTCGGCTCATCCATCAAAATGATGTCGCCGCCGCGCAGCACTTCCCGCGTCAGCACCAGCCGCTGGCTTTGCCCGCCGGACATGGAACCGCCGCCGGACGCCACTTCGGTGCTCAAATCGTTGTCGCAAAGCGCCAAATACTCGTTGAATCCGGTCTTTTCCGCCGCAGCGAAAATCTCCTCGTCGGTCACTTCGCGGTCAATACCGTAGGTCAGCGCCTCCCGCAGGGTACCGCTGAACACATCCGCGCCCTGCTGCACATACGCAAGATGGCGGCGAAAATCCGACAATGTGATGTCGCGGATGTCCGTATCACCAATCAAAATGTGCCCCTCATCGGGTGTGTAGAACCGTTCCAGCAAGCTGACCGAGGTGGTTTTGCCGCTGCCGCACAGTCCCACAATCGCGACACAGGAGCCGCGCGGAACCGTGAAGGACACCTGCTTCAGCGCAGGCTCGCTGGTACCGGGATAGGTGAAGGTGATGTTTTCAAACCGAATATCCCCCGTTTGCGGGAACGGTTTGGTCGCACCGGCATCCTCGTCCTGCCCGTCCATAATTTCCACCGAACGAAAGAAAGTACCGTACATCCCTTTGATCCGAATCCACAGATCGAAAACATCGTCCATCGTCGGGAACAGGTTTTGCGCAAACAGGAAAAACGCCAGCCACATGGCAATGTCGATCTTGCCCTGCTGCAGCAGAACGACCGCGATCACCACCACAATAAACTTCTGGAGAATATCCAAAATCGAGGTGGCAGCGGTGGAAATGTTATCCAGATGCACCAGCTTCATATTAGCTTTCAGCAGCTTGTGCGCCACGCCACGCCCCACTTCGCCTTCGGTCTCTTCGTTGGTGTAGGTTTTGATCAGCGGCAGATGGTTGATGCGATCCGCCAAAAAGCTGGTCAGCTCACCGATTTTGCCATACACCTTGGCGGTGCTGCGCTGCACCTGCCGCCCCATGATCAGCGCGTACACATATTTCAGCGGCAGCATCGCGAAACAGGACACCGCAAGGATCCAGTGGTATTCGCTGATCCGCCGCAGCGCCATCACCACATAATATACATTGGGAATCAGATAAAGGATGACATTGATAAAATCGGTCATCGCGCTGCTGGCATCGTTGATGATGGCGCTCATCAGATCCGAGGGATCGTTTTGGTCAAAATACTCCATCCGCATGCCCAGCATCTTGTTCCACAGCGCCTGGCGCGCCCGTTTCACACCGTACGACTGTGCCTGCACCTGACCGGCAACCACCAACGCCGACAGCACGCCAAACACCACATAAAACATAATGGCTTTTGTCAACGCCGCGCCGGAGAGCTGCCCGCTGAGCAGATCGGCGGTGGTATCCGGCAGCTTCAGCAGCAGATCGTTCAAGCCCAGATTCAGCGACAATCCGACAATGATCCACACCCACGGTAGCCGCAGCTTTTTGATGGTGCGAAAAAACGCTTTCCAGCTGCCGGCTTTCGACTTTTCTTTCACTTGTGTATCCATACATGTTCTCCTATATAGGAAGATATAAAAAACGGATGCCATACGCCGCCCGCATGGAGGGTATGGCATCCGTCAGGCGATCTTATTCGCAAACCGTCGAGAAGAAGGTCTCCTCGATCATACGGGTGTATTCTTTCACCGAATTGTCTTTGATAACGCTATAACCCTTGTAGGTATTCAGCAGATCCTGCATATCCTTGCCGGTGTTTACGACCTTGATCACCGTATCCGACTCGCGCACCATGTTGTTGCCGAACGCCTTGGCTTCCATCAGCTTGTCTGCCGACTCTTTCGAGGGGGTTTCGTAATAGCTGTACTGCGCGACCATATCGCCCTTGAGACCGTAGAGATAGTCGGTCATCGACGAAATATCACCGGAGTATTCCTCCTGCACCGCCGCCTGGCCGTCACCGGTGAGCACAACCCTCTGGTCAAACTCGATGTCGGTGGGATCCTTATGACCGGCATAGGGCTTGTACGGGTTTTCGCCGGTGTATTTTTTCACGCCGTAGGTCTGCTGCAAAATATCCGCGTAGGTCGCCGCATCCTTGGTCTTGATGGTCTCGCCCTGCTGCTCCATCTGCGTAAACTGCTGAGCGATCGCGTCGGCATCCTGCACGCATTTCAGCACCGTGTCGCTGTCCTCGGTCAGCGTCAGGTCAAAAACGGATTTCATATTGTCGATCACCAGTTTTTTCGCGGACGCATCCGACAGGAACAGATAGATATACGCCGAAACCGTGCTTTGTTTGTTGCCGTACACCACGCAGCCCATGGTCACCGTGCCGGGAATCTCGATCATTTTGGACGCATCGGGTTTGCCAAGGTTCTTTTCCTTACCCTTTTCAAAGGCGGTGTAGCTGCCGTCATCCATCTTGGTCCAGCCGGCCGCCAGACCGGTTTCGGGGTCATAATCGTACATGCCGATCATATTGCCCTTTTCATCGTACACCATGTTATCGGGATAGGCGGCGGAGTTGACCGTCTCCTGCAAGGTGTCGCCGAATTTGTCGTTTTTCAGCACCAACCGCTCGTCATAGGTCAGCCCCTTGGGGTCGGAATGCGTGTGGGTATCGTCAAACTTGACCGCTGCGCTGTTGTTGAACAGGCTGCAGCCGGCAAAGGACAGCACCAGCGCCAAAACCAGTGCCAAAGACAGACATTTTTTCATCACAACAAACTTCCTCTCATCTTTTTTATCATGCCGCGACTTTATTTCTCCTTATAATACAGCCGGCAATGACAATAGCCTTCAAAATCGGGATCCTGGATCTGCGCCTTGAACTCTTCGCAAATGCATTTGTTTTCCGGCGTTCTTTCCAAACGACAGGGACAGTAGCCGCCGGTGCGCTTTAAGCCTTCTTTGACCTGCGCCACGATCTCTCGGTCGTCGTTCAGCCGAACTTTTCCCATACCTTGATCCTCCTTTTTTATTGATACAGCAGCTTGGAGACCTGCGCCAGCAGTTCCTCCCGCTCCATATTGCCGATGGTTTGATCCACCAACTCTCCCCCCCGGAAATACAGCAGGGTGGGCATGGCGGTAATGCCGTAGGTATCGGCGATTTCGGGATACAGCGAAATGTTGATACGCCCGAACGCCACGCCGCTCATCTCGGCGGCCACGGCGTCGTAAATCGGCTCCAGCATGACGCACGCCACGCAATTTTCGCCGTAGCAGTCAATGATGGCATACTCGGCTTCCGAAAACTCTTTCCATTCCTGGTCCTTCAATTCAACAGTTGCCATTGGAACCTCCCAATTTCTGCTCAACGATCGTGTCGATGTACTCAAACAAATGATTCATCGCTTCCCCTTGGCGAACCATATCCAAAAGCTCCGCCCGCTCAGGCACCTTTTCGCCCATCAGGCTCATCATTTCCTGCATCTGATCCGCCTGCTGCTCGATCATCGCCTCGTCCAGAACAATACCTCTGCTTTGGCAAAACGCCTCCGCCATCCAGCCCTGTTTGGCTTGCGCGATCACCGATTCCCGAATCTCCTCGGGCGACACATCCATATCCTCTTCGTCGCACTCGGCGGCAAAGTCCTCCATATTGGACTGGATATAGGCATCCATCGCCGCCTCGTCATAGACAAAGGTGCTGCCGGCTGCCATCTGATCCATCAGGTAGCGGATGATCTCCTTGCTGCGCTCCATTTGCAGGTCAGCCATCGCTTTCTCCCGCAGATAGGTGCGGTAGCCATCCACCGTCGTAACGCCATCAATGCCGATGCTAGCAATCAGCGCATCGTTCACCTCCACCGGCGTGCGATGGACAATTTTTTCAATGGTCAGGGTGACGGTTTTGTCCGCCAGCGCCGCGGTAAAGGCGGCACCGACCGCCAGCCCCAACGCTGCCTTAGACGCTGCCTCCGCGCCGGGCACCGCCATACCGGTGTAAAGCAGAATGGTGCGGCCGTCGGGGTAGCTGTCCTTGTCCGCGCGGGCATACACAATATCACCCGCCGCCACCGACTGCGTCGCGCTCTCTTTGGCGTAGCGCAGCGACAACTGCTGCAGTTCTTCTTCCACGCGCTGCTCATCCACGTGCAGCTCCAGCATAGGCTCCGGAATCGCAATGCTGTCTATATCGCACAGCTTGGTCACTGTTCCGTTCATAGGGTTCTCCTCTCCGTTCGGATCCGGCTCCGCCATGCGGCGGCGGGTCGAATCACTATTCTTATCCTTATCCGCCAAGCGGATACCGCCGCCCTTAAAAGCCGCGTGTTATACCCGCTTGTCTTATGTTTCATTCTAGCGCATCCGTTAGAAAAACACAATAGTTTCTGTCGAAAATTGACGATTTTTATTGTTTTTCCAATAAAAGGGAAATCCCCCTCCGACGCCGCTCCGTAACCTTGCGTATGCACAACCCATAGGCAGGCATATGCCTTCCCCTTAAGGGATATACGCAAACCAGCGGCGGGCGCCAGCCTCCCTCGTCAGAGAGAGCCGGATGGGATTTCTACCCTCCCCTGTCCTTCTGAGCGCAGCGAAAAATCTTTTTGATCGCTCCCATTCCTGCGTTAAGATTCTTCGTCGCTTCGCTCCTCAGAAGGACATGGCAAAAGCACCGCCTGTCCAAGCCGGACAGACGGTGCTTGACACATTCCTTCTTCACGCGGACACATCGTGTCCGGTGAGCTGCCGGATCACCGGCAGCTCATACGGCGGGAAGTACAACCAATAGGGCTCCTGCTCATACACAAAACAAAGTGCATAATACGACTTGAAATAATACTGGTCGTCCTTCTCCCGAATTTTATACTCCCTGTATGCCGGGCTGTTGTACTTTTCCGGCTTGTTCCATTCGGGCAGATACATTTTCCGGTCGATCGCGCGAATACCGGTGATGCTGTCCAGCGGGATCGCCCACTTTTGGTGGCCGTCCGCCATATACAGATTACCATCGGCAACAAAGGTTTTCATCTCTTCCGGAATCATCAGCCCTTTGAGCGAACGTTCGCGCACCATCGCCACCGGCTCACCGTCCTGCACCACATAATCGGACATCAGCACATCCACATTAACCGCCTCGCCGGGCACGCCCAACGCATCATACGCCTCTGCCATCAGCCGGTCGGCGGCGTTTTCGGCATGGGTAAACACCGCGCTTTCCACCACCGACCGCTTGCGGCTGTACTGCCAAACGGTCAGCGCCGCGCCAACGATCACCATACCCCCGAACACATAAAACGCCCACGGGATCATCGCGTACAGCTCCGCCAGCGAGGGGCCGCCCTCGTTATTGAGCACCATCGTTACGCAAACGACCACAGCAACCGCGCACACGCCCCACAAAATCTGCAGCGGCAACGGCAGCGAAATGGATTCCTCCAGCTTGTCCCGTTCCTCTTCGTTTTCGTCCAGCGCCTGTTCCAGCTCGTCACTGATTTCGGCTACGACCAGCTCGTCCCCATCCAACACATCGTTCTCTTTGTCCGTGGTGATGTCACGCCCCAAAAACACTTTCATTCGATAACTCCTCCGTTTTTATCGTCCGCCCTTGCCATCGGCGGCAAGGGCGGACAGGTGGGTTATTCTTCCGCCGGTTGTTCCGACGCCTCTTCCTGCGGAGCAGGAGCTTCCGGTGCCGCAGGGGTATCCAGCTCTTTTCCGAGGAACCCGGGGATCTGCATCCCCGCCATTTTGAAGGTTTCGTTCAAAGGCGGAATGGATTTCATCATGCCGGACAGGAAGTTCGCGGTGGTGGAACCACCCTCCTTGCCGCCCATCGAATCCCAAACCGTCACCTTGTCGATCTTCAGATTCTTGATCGCTTCCACCTGAATCTTGACCAGTTCCTCGATCTTGTCCGCCAGCATCAGCTGCACCGCTGCGTTGGCGTCGCCGCCCGCTGCCTCCACGATTTTCTGGAAGCCTTCGGCCTGTTTCGCCAAAATCTCCTGAGCACCGCGCGCCTGCGCCTCCATGGTGGCGTAGATCGCGTCCGCTTCACCGCGCGCTTTGCGGCGGGTCTGCTCGGCTTCGGCTTCCGCCTCCAACTCCACCCGCTCTTTTTCGATGCGCGCTTTCACGATAACATCCGCCTGCTGGGTCGCCGCCTCACGCTCGGCACGCGCCTGCTCGGCCTGTTGCTGTGCAGCATATGCTTCTTCCAACGCCCGCGCTTCGGCGATCCGCTCGGCTGCGGTCGCCCGGCGCATAGCCTCGGCCTCCGCCTCGCGACGAGTCGCATCCGACTGCGCCACGGCGGCTTTGGATTCGTTTTCACCGGCGATGGCGGCGGCGTTCGCCTCCGCCACCTGAATACGCTGATCCTTGACCGCCTGCGATTCACCGATCGAACCGTCGCGGTTCTTTTCGGCAACCGACTTTTTCGCATCGTTGATCGCCTTGGCGGCCGCCTCTTTACCCAGCGCCTCGATATACCCCGACTCGTCGGTGATATCGGTCACATTCACGTTGATCAGCCGCAAACCGATCTTTTTCAGCTCGGTCTCCACATTGTGGTACACCGCTTCCACAAACTTGTCGCGGTCGGTGTTGATCTCTTCAATATCCATGGTCGCGATGACCAGACGCAGCTGACCGAAGATAATGTCCTTCGCCAGCTCCTGCACCTCGACCATTTTCAGCCCCAACAGCCGCTCGGCGGCGTTCTGCATAGTACCCGGCTCGGTGGAGATACCCACCGTAAACCGCGAGGGCACATCCACGCGGATGTTCTGGTGCGACAGCGCGTTGGTCAGATCCACGTTGATGGAAATGGGGGTCAGATCCAGATAATCAAACGATTGGATCACCGGCCAGATGAACGCCGCGCCACCGTGGATACACCGTGCCGAGCGCGCCGACCCGTCTTTGTTGGTGCCGACTTTACCGTAGATGACCATGATTTTGTCGGACGGGCACCGGCGGTACCGCGACAGCAGCACCAGCAGCAGCGAAAACAGCAGCACCCCGACCACGATCAGCAAGATAACAACATTGCTAGGCATACAAACTCCTTCTTTCTCTCTGTTTTTATTCTTCGTCCAACGGACGAACCACTAACACATTTTGATTCATCACACCGGTCACCTTGACCATTTCATCGGTGCGAAGATTGCGTTTGGCGGTGGTCACCGCGCTCAGCTCCACATACCGCTCCTGCAGCGTCATGGTGACTTT
This sequence comes from uncultured Oscillospiraceae bacterium, assembly GCA_900547105.1. GTDB lineage: Bacteria > Bacillota > Clostridia > Oscillospirales > Acutalibacteraceae > UMGS1474. The sequence goes on from URFL01000003.1 coordinate 30,469, forward strand.
GCCGGAACGCTTGCCCTGTGCCGGAATGGGAATATACACTTGGGCGGTTTTGCCCACCGCGCCGCGCAGATCCAGATTGCCCTGATCCTGCAGCGACAGGCTCCATTTGATAAACCACGCGGTCAGCAGCAGCGCCGCGGCGCCGCCCGCCACCGCAATGGCTATGACCGCGGCAGTCGCCAGCGTGGTTTCCGCCAGCGCAATGCCCAACCAGCCGCCAACCGCGAAAAACGCCACCAGCCCGCGCACGGTGAACAGTCGCAGCCCCGCCGCGTGGTGCGCCGGATCGTGGGTATCGTGATCGTCTGCGTCATGGTCGTCATGGTCAAAGGCGTGTTCCGCGCCGTGATCGAACTCGTGCGCGTCGTGATCCCAGCCGTGGTCGCCCAATCCGCTGTGGTCGTCCGCCATTTCTCCGTGATCTGCGTCGTGACCGCCCAGCCCGATCAGCAGCAGCACCGTTTGCAGCACCAGCATCACCGTTGCGGGAATCGCCACGACCGCGAAACTCTGCTGCAGCATATTCAGCGCATTCCACCAATCATAAAACCATTGCATACGCTTCCCTCCTTATTTTTCACTATATGTCGGCACCCCGACCCTTATCCGTTGTCTTCCTGAATCCATTTTTCCAGCCGTCCCTCCGCCAAATGCTTCATGCGGGATGCTTGATACGCCAGCACCATAATCTCCAGCGCCCGCGCCAGGCACGCCTTGGAATCCAGCTTGGGACCGGTGTAATCCGCCAGCTGGCGCTGCACCGCCTCGCGGATTTCGGCGGTGGAGCTGCGCAGATCCGACAGATCCGCCAACAAGCTGCAAAGTCGGTTGTACAGCTCGCCCTCGTCGATGATATCGTCCGACACATCCTCGACCGAGCCGTTGACCTTGCCCAGCAGCTGGGCAATTTTCTCCAGCGGCAAACAATCCCGCAGCACGTTGATGAGAAGAATGCGGGCGATCTGGCGCTGGGTATATTTTTTGCCCACCGGACGGGAAATCCACCCGCGTTTGACCCAGTTTTGGATGGTGGACGCCTCCAGCCCGGTGATTCCGACAATTTGGGACAGGCTGAGTCCTCCCGCCACATTGCACAGCGACGAAACAGCGGCAAACAATTCTTTGCCCGCGCTGGGGTCATACGGCATCACGGTGCCGGGTATAGTCGTCAACTGCATAGGCTCACCTCTTTTGTGCTTTTACAACGTTTTGTGGTGTCTTTACTATATCACAGGTTCATATGAACCTCAAATGCGTTCTGTTGCCTTTTTACCTGTTTTTCTTCATTGGCTGCTGTTTTTCTTTTGTTTTCTCGCTTTTTCTCCCGCAATCTCCATTTTTCGACAAGTGAAGATATACAATCCAGTAGTGTGCGCAAGCGGATGAGCTGGAAAAGCAAACACCTTCTGGCTGCAGGCTCAAGGCCCCTTTGAGTAAAGAGAGCTGTCACGACCGTGGTCGTGACAGGGGGATTGTCGCCATCTATCGGACGGCGTTTGAGCGAGCCTTTTCGTTACAATCTCTCCGTCTTTTTGCGCAGCAAAAATCCACCTCCCTTTGCACAAGGGAGGCTTTGGCATACCTCTGGTGTCAGAAAATCTACAAATTTCTGACACCTCATCCGTCACGACCTACGGTCGCGCCACCTTTTTCTCCCGAAGACGGGCCCCTTTTGTCGGCTGCGCCGACATTTCCCCCGCGCACGGGGGAATCACCTCCAAGGGGAAGGCTTGCGGAAATTTTGCGTATTTCCTGTCATTCTGAGCGAAGCGAAGAATCTTCTCCGGCATTGCCCCTCTTTCTTCGTAGGGGGCGATGCCCACATCGCCCCACAAGCAAACGCCCCGCCTCGCGGTTATCCGCTCCTCTCCTTACGCACAAAAAACACGGGTGAGCCATACGGCCCACCCGTGTTTTCGTCCGGAAATCCGGATTATTTCAGATTGTTTTCCAGCGTGTTCAGCTCGGCGGTCAGTTCAGCCGGCAGCTTGTCGCCAAACTTGCTGTAGAACTGTTTGATGCCGTCCAGCTCGTTCGCCCACAGCGATTTGTCCACTTCCAGGATCGACTTCAGCGTGTCGATCGAGAAGTTGTCCAGACCCTCGAGGTTGATATCCTCGGCGTTCGGCACATAACCGATCGCGGTCTCGTTCGCATCCGCTTTGCCTTCGCAGCGTTTGATGATCCACTCCAACACACGCAGGTTGTCGCCGAAGCCCGGCCACACGAAGTGACCCTCGTCGTCGGTGCGGAACCAGTTGACATTGAAGATCTTCGGCGCTTTGTCGCCCAGCTTCTCGCCCATTTCGATCCAGTGTGCCCAATAATCGGCCATATGATAACCGCAGAACGGCAGCATCGCCATCGGGTCGCGGCGCACAACGCCCACAGCGCCGGTCGCGGCAGCAGTGGTTTCGGAAGCCATGATGGAGCCTACGAACACGCCGTGGTTCCAGTCACGCGATTGATACACCAGCGGAGCGGTTTTGGCACGACGACCACCGAACACGATCGCGGAGATCGGCACGCCGGTGCCCGAGTTGAACTCCGGAGAGATGCAGGGGCAATTTTTCGCCGGCGCAGTGAAACGGCTGTTGGGATGAGCGCCTTTGGAACCATCGGTGCAATCCCATTTCTCGCCCTTCCAGTTGAGCGCGTTTTTCGGCGGGTTCTTGTCCAGACCCTCCCACCACACGGTGTTGTCGTCCAGGTTGTGGGCAACGTTGGTGAAGATGGTGCCCTGGCGGGTAGAAGCCAGCGCGTTGGGGTTGGATTTTTCGTTGGTGCCGGGAGCCACGCCGAAGAAGCCGTTCTCCGGGTTGACCGCCCACAGGCGACCGTCGGGACCGATGCGCATCCAGGCGATATCATCGCCCACGCACCAGACCTTGTAGCCTTTCTTCTTGTACAGCTCCGGCGGGATCAGCATAGCGAGGTTGGTCTTACCGCAAGCCGACGGGAACGCCGCGGCGATGTATTTGATCTCGCCCTGCGGATTTTCCAGACCCAGAATCAGCATATGCTCAGCCATCCAGCCCTCTTTACGACCCAGGTTGGAGGCAATACGCAGCGCGAAGCATTTTTTGCCCAGCAGCACGTTTCCGCCGTAACCGGAGTTGACCGAGATGATGGTGTTATCCTGCGGGAAGTGGCAGATATACCGTTTGCTTTCGTCGATATCGCATTTGCAGTGCAGACCGCGCACCCAATCGTCGCTGTCGCCCAGAGCATCCAGCACATTCTGGCCCACACGGGTCATAATGGCCATGTTCAGCACCACATAGATGGAGTCGGTCAGCTCAATGCCGTATTTGGCAAAGGGCGAACCCACCGGACCCATGGAGTACGGGATGACATACATGGTGCGACCCTGATAGCTGCCGCGCGCAATGTCGTACAGCATTTTATAGGCTTTCGCGGGCTCCATCCAGTTGTTGGTCGGGCCGGCGTCTTCCTCTTTCTCGGCGCAGATAAAGGTACGATCCTCCACACGCGCCACGTCGTTGACAGCGGTGCGATGCAGATAGCAGCCCGGCAGTTTTTCCTGATTCAGTTTGATCATTTCGCCAGACTGGCAAGCCTCGGCGCGCAGCGCCTCCAGCTGTTCCTCGGAGCCGTCGATCCACACGACTTTGTCGGGGTTGACCAGCTCTTTTTTCTCTTCGATCCAAGACAGAACCGATTTGTTGTTCGTCATAATACAAAATCCCCTTTCGCGAAATTTCGTGAACGCCTTTATTATAGTGTGTTCCTGTCGGAATGGCAATATCCAAATTGTAAAGAATTTGATAATTTTTTGACGATTATTGAGAATTCTGCATATTCGCGCGTAAAATCCTGCAAATATGGCTCATCCTCGCGACAAGAAAAAACACTGGACTACATCTATCTTTCATAAGTAGAAGTAGCCCAGCAGTCCTAATTTGTTTCTCAAGTGCTAGATCGCCGCTTGCGTTTTCTTGTCAAAAATCCGATTTACAGATTTCACCTTATTATCCAGTTGGCGAACGATTTCGTTGCCCTCTTCTGCAATCTCTCTGGCATCCTCTTCGCAGTACGGGTTCTTCATCAGGCTATGGATATATGCATCTCGGCGGTCCTTCCATGTCCAAATCTCATCAATAAATGAGAGCGGAATTCTTTTACGAATTTGCTTATCCGTAAAAGGTGCGCTGTCATGTATTTTATTCAGCTTGATGCTAAGTTTCAATGGGTGACCTTGTTTATTTGTTAACTTTATGGTCCCCTCATGACGCAAAACCGATTCAGTTCTGTCTTCGATCATGGCGTATTCGATAAAAACTGCCTCAAGCCAAAAGCCATGCCTCAGTGCTTTGGAAAGCTTCACCTTGTATTGGGCGTATGTATATTGCTTGTCCGTGTTGTTCATACCGTTCCCCTCCGGTTTGTTTTCTCCTTTTGGCACCTCACCGGAAAGTATATATTCTCACATGTGCTCACCTTTTGTGCCGATCACGGCTTTTTAAAATAAAGAAAGTCACTATATTCCGTTGTGTCAGTATTTCCGTTAGTGTGAGTATACACTTTTATCGTACAATTACCGTTGTTATCGTATGTATATTCCGTTTCACATATAGCGTCGTTAGAATACACACACACTTCTTTCACACGGTTTCCGTTATCATCATATTTGTACTCCGTCGCGTTCATAAAGCCGCTATACCCTGTACAAACTTCTTTTATACAGCTTCCTTTATTATCGTATGTGTATCTCGTCGTACTTATGCCGCCACCAGCACCTGTAAATACTGCCTCCACACAATTTGCATTGTCATCATATTTGTATTCCGTTGTGCTTGAATAGTCTCTGGAATTCGCATACACTTCCTTTACACAATTTCCATTGCTATCGTATTCGTATTCCGTTGTGCTTGTATCTCCACTATACCCTGTACAGACTTCTTTCACGCAGTTTCCAGTATTATCATATTCGTACTCCGTTGTGCTTATATCACCATCAAAGGCCGTGTCAACTTTTTTCACACAATTTCCATTGTTATCGTATTTGTATTCTGTCGTACTTATTCTACCATTATATTCCGTGTGTACTTCACATTGCGGCTTCGAAAGAATCGAGCGGTAATAGTTCACAGCATCCTTATAGCCGCCCGCTGCATAAAATTGAGCACGGGCTTCTCCGTACTTTCCGGCGTTGTATAACTCCATACCCGCATTATACTTGTAACTTGGAATAACGACTGTTGTCAGCACAACAACAAGGGTAATGCAAGCAGCAATAATCGGCATCCCGATAGCAAAGAATTTTCTGCGCGCCTTTTTGGCTTTTTCCTCTTCTATTTTAATCTGCTCAATCTTCTTTTGGCAGGCATACACCTGCTCATCCGCATCTTTCCAGCCAGAAATGGATTGAAACAACTCGATGGCTTCCTCATAAGCGCTGCTATCCTCGCCCACCATCTGTGACTTGGCCGAACCATATAGGGCATCTTTTCGACAGCACTCTGCTTTGTCGAAGCACTCCTCCGCAAGCTTCTTCGAATCTTTAAATTCTCCAACACTCTGAAAAGCCTGCGCAGCCGCTTTATACGCCTCCTCCGTATCGGCGGAATTCATGGCGTTGACCGCCCCGTTATATACATTGGTCAGTCGCTCATTTTCGTTACGTTGATTGATATACGCAATATAGTCGTTCATTGTTTTCGTCAAGGTGGGGTCGGCAAACCGCAACACCTTATGAAAATTGCTGCTTTTATCAAAGGGGTGTTTACAGTTCTTTAATTGCCCTTGCTCGCGCACACGCAGCTCCGCCATCAGTTTGCCCAAATACGCGCGCGCATTTTCCGGATCCTGATCCAGCACTTTTTCACAATAGGCATCCGCCTCCTGCCAATCACCGTCTTCCAAAAACATAAAAACCCGTTTCAAAAGCGGTTCCACGCTTACATTACCGCTATCCATCACCACGGTTTCCTGAACCGTTTTCTTGGGCATATCCGCCGAAACAATTTTCTTAATTCCCCGAATCAAATCCTGCATAAACCCGAGTTTGGACATATCTTGCGCCTGTAGATGAGAAAATTCTTCGGGCAAATCGTAAGGATCCATATCCTTGTAAGCGGGAATCAGCGTTTTTTTGCCGCCGCTGTTCTTCACCAATGCCAAATACCGGCTCCACTCGTTTTTCACCCAGACAGCATTAAAATACTCCGGCTTTGTACCCAGTACTACCATAACCTTTGCACTGTTAAGAGCAGCAAATATATACGGCTCATACGCCGTGCCCAGTTTGTCCTCCAAAGTGATGCGAGCAAAGAACACCTTGAAGCCTTCCTGCGTCAGCTGGTGGTACATATCGTTGGCAAGCACACTGTCTTGGGTACGACGACCGCTAGCATCCGTTTCCTTGTAACAGATAAATATGTCAAAAGGTTGTTCTTTTTGAGAGATAGCCAAAATACCCTTTTGAATCTCGTTGATGGTTTGTGCTTCCGACTCGTAAATCTCTCGCTGAACAGCATCGGCATATCGTAGGGCAGATTTATAGTTATCATCATCAAAGACCGATGTAAACTGCGCTCGATTTACCGTAGGTATACGCTTATGCGAACCCGGATCCTCCACATATTCAATACCATAGCGGCAAAGCACCAGAGACCAATACGCCTCGGCATCCGTCTTGTCCTCGGTCAGGATTTGCTCATATATCCCCATGGCTTTGTCATATTCATTGCTGCGCCGAAAATGATTGGCTCGATCATAAAGATTTGCCCGCCGATCATCATCCAATTTGGGCAAGGTTTGCTTGGTGCCGCAGCTGTCGCAAACAGCTACGGTGTCACCGGGGTGAAGTTCCAGTGTCCCTCCGCACATTTTGCATTTGAATACTGTCATTGAAGATTACTCCTTAATGAAACGAGATTTATGAAGAGTGCTTAGATATCAGGGCTGTTATATTTATAAAATATATCTATTTCAGCATTTTGCATTTTTTATTTCGCTCATCTAAAAGCGAATGAAGTTCAGCGACAACCTCCGTTTTATCGACAGCAGCTTTCAATTCGATCATCTTTTCTGTGATCCGGCTTTCTAAACCAGCGAGTTGCTCATGGCTCACAGGATCGGAGAACCGAATTTTCTCCGCAAGCTGCCCAAGCGCCGATTTTATGGCTGTATCCGTTTCTGTATCAGCCAACAGTTCAACCTCCGTCTGCAACTGCTTGATATAGAAAGTCTTTTTCTGTATCTTTGTATCCACTCGTTCAATTTCGCTGCGTCCGGCATCCGAAGCAATCATACAAACCGCAGATACCCCGGTTATCACTGCACAAGCCACAACGGCGCTCCAAGCCGGCAGCGCCGAAACGAACAGAAACACTGCAAGCGCAACAACCTGAATCACCAGATAGACCGCGCCAATATAAACGACCGGAAAGCCAAGGAACTTGCTTTTCATTGTTTCTTCGCGTTCAAGCGCTATTTTCCAAATAAACAGCTGTGCTGCAAAGGCTACCACGGTGAATCCGTAGGCAATCCAAAACGCCGCGGTTTTAGCCGTGGGCACCACAAACGCAACAACGCTTATCAATACAAACAGAATGCCGAGAACGGCATATCCCTTTGCACTATTCTTTTTCATTGTCAGCCCTCCCTCTTCGCGCCGCACTGCGGGCAAAACTTGCCGGACTTGATAAACTTAAAGCCACACTGCGGGCAAGTATCCGCGGATGTCTGCCGGGCACCGCATTCATCACAAAACGCCGCGCCCGGAGCTAACTCGGCACCACACTGATCGCAAAAGCGATTGACCGCTTGCGGTTGTGTGGTCATTCCCGCAAATGCGTCAGAAACCGCACCGCCGACCACTCCACCAACTGTGCCGCCAACGCCAGCCATCATTCCCAGTCCGATACCCATATTGGAAAACTGCCCTGCGCCCTCATTTTTCGCAGCATCCTGTGCCACATCGAATCCTCGCTCCTGCTGGTAGGTATAGCCTTCCTGCATTCGCTTGGTGGCTTGTGCCTGAGAATCGATAACAACCTTTTGCGCCTCGGTCTGTGCGTGGATCACATCGGTCTGCTGTTTCAGCTTTGCCTCGGCTATATCGGCATACTGTCGGAAATGCAGCTCCTTGAATTTTTCATACTGCGGGTCACCGTCCGGCTTGACCACCGTAGTAACATAGAATCGTTTGAGTTGTACACCGTAATCAAGAAAATCGGGAATCAATCGCTGCTGAATGTCCTCTGAAAATGTTTCAAGACTTTCATCAATCTCAAAAATGTTGATAGCATTAGCACGCATTGCCTGAGCGATATAGGTTTTCACCTTTGTCATCAGGATACTGCGAAAATAGGCGGTCAGCCGCTCACGAGTCAGAACATGCTCTGTGCCCACCAATTTAATTAACAATTTACGGGAATCGTCCACGCAAAGCGACATCTCACCGCTCGCGCCGATAGAAAGCGGGAAATGATATGTAGGTTCTACATACTGCACCTTGCTGTCAGTTCCCCAGCGAATCGCCATCTGTTCGGTCTTATTGATAAAATAGACCTCGCAATGAAATGCGCTCACACCACCGGTTGGAATATTTATCAAGCGTCGAAAAATTGGAATGTTTTCCGTTTCTAGCGTATACCGTCCCGGTCCAAACAGGTCAAGCGCCTGCCCATTTAGGAAAAGAATAGCCTCCTGCGATTCGTGGACAATCAACTGAGATGATGTGTTAAAGTCCTCGCAGGGATGTTTCCATACAAAAGTGCTGTTATCCCCTTCGTATTTGATAACAGAGGCAATATTTGCCATATCGCAACCCCCTCAATTTGTTATTGTGTACTTTTTCAAACTCCTATGTAAATTTTAACTTGTTGACATTATACTACTAAAAGGCTGAAATCTCAACTGTTTTCGGGAAAATAGTTTCAACATACAGAACACCCCAAAAAGGCAGGCTCCGGTGGGAGCCTGCCTTTTGCGTTTCTATTCTCTATTTCAGCTGTCGATCGGCATGGTCGCGCAAGCGTTGAGATCCCATCCGGCGGTGTGACCGGCGGCGAACTCATAATACGCCTGGGCACCCACCATGGCGGCGTTATCGCCGCACAGCGGCAGCGGCGGCACATACAACGGCAGCCCCCGCTTTTCACATTCCGCGGTCATGCGGCGGCGCAACTCCCGGTTGGCGGACACACCGCCCGCCAGCACGATCTGTTTCGCGCCGGTTTCCTGCGCGGCGCGCAGCGTGTGGTCGCACAAAATCTCCACCACCGTGTGGCGAAAAGATGCCGCCAGATCCGGCACCGGCAGCGTTTCACCCTTTTGGCTGGCTTGATGCAGCCGGTTAATGACCGCCGTTTTCAGCCCCGAAAAGCTGAAATCATACGCGCTGCCCTCCACCTTCGGGTGCGGGAAGGTGAACGCGGTCGGATCGCCGGTTTCAGCGATCTCGTCCAGATGCACCCCACCGGGATAGGACATACCCATGGCACGGGCAGCTTTGTCAAAGCACTCGCCCGCCGCGTCATCCCGCGTGCGCCCCAGCACCCGATAGCGGGTATAATCCTCCACCATCACCAGATGGGTGTGGCCGCCCGACACCACCAAGCACAAAAACGGCGGTTTCAGATCGGGATGCGCCAGATAGTTGGCGGCGATATGCGACCGCAGATGGTGCACTGGGATCAGCGGCTTATTCGCGGACATTGCCAGCCCTTTGGCAAAGTTGACCCCTACCAGCAGCGCACCGATCAGTCCCGGCGCATAGGTGACGGCGATGCCGTCCACCTCGTCCAGCGTGATCCCCGCCTGCTCCAGCGCCTGCCGCGCCACGGTGGAAATCGCCTCGGCATGGCGACGCCCCGCGATTTCCGGCACCACACCGCCGTATTGTTTATGCTCCTCCACCTGGGTCGCCACCACATTGGACAGCGCCTCGCGTCCGTCGCGCACCACTGCCGCCGCGGTTTCGTCGCAGGACGATTCGATCGCTAAAATGTTCATACTTCCCTCTCCTTTGCGTAATAATAGGAGTAAATTGCCGCGTCCTCGGCGGGGTCCCGATAAAATCCGGGGCGCACACCATCGCGGGTGAATCCTTTTTTCTCGTACAGCGCGAGCGCCGCCGCATTGGACGGGCGTACCTCCAGCGTCAGACGGCTGAGCCCGCGTGCGCGCCCCTCCGCCAGCAGCACATCCAGCAGCGCCGATGCCACACCGCCGCGGCGGCTGGCGGGCGCGACCGCTACATTATCCAAGAAGCCCTCGTCCGCGGCGATATGCATACCGGCATAACCCACCGGCTGCTCCGCCCGCGTGGCGACCACGAAAAACGCGGCGGGGTTGTCCACCTCGTCCCGCAGCGCCGCTTCGCTCCACGGATGCGCAAAACAGGCGGCTTCGATCGCAGCAAGCGCCGGAGCATCCTTCGCTTGCAGCGGGCGCACCGTGACCGGTGCCAGCGTTGCCGCCAGCGCCTGTACCGCCGCTTGCAGCGCGTCCCGCGTGCGGCGATACAGCTCCACATCCCCGCCGTAAGGGTCAGGGATCGGCGGATCCGGCACCAGCACCCGATCGGCGGGCATCCCCACCGACAATAGCACCTGCCGGTGCGCCGGGGTCATCACCAGCACCGCGTCCGCTTGCTGCAGCAGCTCTGCCGTCAGCGGGCGCGACCGATGCGCCGCGATATCGATCCCCCATTCCGCCATCACTTCCACCGCCTGCGGCGTGGCGGGCGAACCATCGGCAGCCAGTCCGGCGCTTTCCACCTGCACATCCGGTCGCCCGACCCGGTCCAGCTCCCGCCGCAGCAGCGCCGCCGCCATCGGGCTGCGGCAGGTGTTGCCGGTGCATACACATACGATCATCATAGATCCTCATCCTTTGATATAAACTCTATTTTCGGCAAAAGGCTTGCGCCGTTTGCGAAATCGTGCCATAATAAACCTATTATTTCATGATTGCCGAAGGAGGCCTCGGCTTATGCCGCCCTTGTTATTTAACGCCCGTGATCCCCGCTATCGCAACCCGCTCGGCGCGGTGGTACAGGGCACTTCCGTCTTTTTGCGCATCTGTCTGCCGCGCGAATGGCATTGCTCCGGCGCGACGCTGCTTATCCACGCCGACCAACAGCCGGACGCGGCTTTCGGTATGTTTTGGGCGGGGATGGAAGGCTTTGACCACGAATGGTGGGATTGCCATTTCACCGCCGAGCAGGACACGCTGTATTGGTATGGCTTTCGGATCGATCTGCCGGGCGGGCAGCAATATCTGGTGCGCCAGGCCGATTCCACCGCCGGATTATCCAACCGCCCGGGTGTGCGGTGGCAGCTGACCAGCTATCAGGCGGATTTTGAAACGCCCGACTGGTTGGCGGGCGGGGTGATGTACCAAATCTTCCCCGACCGGTTCGCCGCCTCCGGCGCCCCCAAAGCCAACGTGCCCACCGACCGGGTGATGCACCAACAGTGGGGCGAACAGCCGGTTTGGCAGCCGGACGCGACCGGCACCGTGTGGAACAACGACTATTTCGGCGGCGATCTCAAAGGAATCGAGCAGCGGTTGGATCGGTTGGCTGCATTGGGCGTTACCTGCCTGTATCTCAACCCGATTTTCGCCTCCCATTCCAACCACCGGTACGACACCGCGGATTACGAATGCATCGACCCGCTGCTGGGCAACGAAGAGGATTTTCGCTCGCTGTGCCGCACCGCGCGCACGCTGGGCATCCGGGTAATTTTGGACGGTGTGTTCAGCCACACCGGCGCGGACAGCCGCTATTTCAACCGCTACGGTCGCTACGGCGAGGGGGTGGGCGCGTATCGCTCGCTGGAATCGCCCTACTACCCGTGGTATCACTTCCAAAACTGGCCGGATCGGTACACCGGCTGGTGGGGCTTTATCAATCTGCCGGAGGTGAACGAATGTCACCCCGCGTTCAAGGAATATATCTTAGGCAAAACCGGCATCGTGCGCCGCTGGCTGGCGGCGGGTGCGTCCGGCTGGCGGTTGGATGTGGCGGATGAGCTGCCCGACGAATTTTTGGACGAGCTGCGCACCGCCGCCAAAGCGGAAAAGCCGGATGCGCTGGTGCTGGGCGAAGTGTGGGAAGATGCCAGCCGCAAGGAAAGCTACGGTCACCGCCGCCGCTATCTGCTGGGCGACCAGCTGGACAGCGTGATGAACTATCCATTCCGCGATGCGGTGTTGGGCTTTTTGCGCGGCGGCGACAGCGCCGATTTTCACAACATCATCGGCGACATCACCGAGCACTATCCCGCGCCGGTGCTGCGGCTGCTGATGAACCACATCGGCACCCACGATACCGAACGCGCGCTGACCGTGTTGGCGGGCGAACCCGCCGAGGGACGCGGGCGTTCCTGGCAAGCGGCACAATCGCTTTCGCCCGAACAACGGAAGCGCGGATTGCGGCTGCTGCGACTGGCAGCAGCGCTGCAATATTGTTTGCCCGGCGTGCCGTGCTTGTACTACGGCGACGAGGCGGGCATGGAGGGCTATCGCGACCCCTTCAACCGGGGATGTTACCCGTGGGGGCACGAGGATGCCGATCTGCTGCAATGGTACCGCAAGCTGGGACAGCTGCGGCACATCAGCTCGCCGCTGAAGCAGGGGGCGTATCAGCCGCTCGCTTCCGAACGGGATGTGGTCGCCTTTTTGCGCACCGAGGGAGACGCGGCGCTGCTGTGCGCGGTCAACCATTGCGACAGCGAGCGCACCTTGTGGCTGCCCGACGAATGGCGGCAGCGCACGGTGAATTTGGGGGGCGGCTGGATCGAGTCGGAATGGCTGCATCTGCCGCCGCTGGAATGTGCGATTATGATAAAAGAAGAGGTATAATCTATGGAGTGGACGCGTTCCGTCGGTTTCGGCGGAACGCGTTTTTATTGGGGGATGGCAACGCCCCAGCCAACGGCGTGAAAAAGCCTTCCCCTAGAGGGGAAGGTGCTGAGCGCAGCGAAGCGGATGAGGTGGAAAAGCAAGCACTTTCTAGCGGCGGGCGCAAGGCCCCTTTGTGTAAAGGGGGCTGTCACGACCTTGGTCGTGACTGGGGGATTGTCGCCGTCCATCGGACGGCGGGTGAACTTGCCATTTTCGTTACAATCCCTCCGTCACAGCTGACGCTGTGCCACCTCCCTTTGCACAAGGGAGGCATTGGCACGCCGGAAGTTTTATGAGGTTTTTGACACCTCATCCACCGCCGTTCGGCGGTCCCCCTTCCCCTCTAGGGGAAGGCTTGCGAAGTGTCTGCGTTTTTGGCTTACGAAGTGAAAGCCCGCGGGGATTCCGCAATTTTCACATTTTTACGCGTGGAGAATTATATTTCAATCCACGCACCCTAAGCAAGGCGGTGCAAGGCTTTGTCCTACCTTTTTACCATTTCAATCCACGCGCCCCAAGAAAAAAAGGCGGATTTGTATTTCAATCTCTTTGTGTAAAATTTTATACGGCGTCTTATTTGCCGACGCAGAAGCGGGCGAACACTTCGTCCACCACGGTTTCGGTGACCCGCTCGCCGGTCAGCTCCAACAGCGCTTCGATCGCGCCGTCCACGCTCACCGCCGCCGCATCCTGCGCCAGCCCGCTATCCACCGCGGTCAGCGCCTCGTCCAAACAGTCGCGACACCGGCGCAGACTGTCCCGCTGGCGCTCGGTAGTCAATATCGGCTGGGCTTCGTCCAGCCCCGCCACACCGGTCAATTCCCGCACCGCGGCGGTCAACTCGTCCAGTCCGCGCCCCTCGCGGGCGGACAATACCACAGTGTAGGGACACAGCGCCCGCACCTCGTCCGGCGACAATGCTAGCGTCAAGTCGGCTTTGTTGATAATCGCGATAGCGGGCGTGTCGTGCAGCGATTCCAGCAGCGCGCGATCCTCCGCCGACAACGGCGACGAACCGTCCAGCACCGCCAGCACCAGCGCCGCTGTTTGCAAGCGGGAACGCGCCCGCTCCACCCCAATGGTTTCCACGGTATCGTCCGACTGGCGCAGCCCGGCGGTATCCGACAGCCGCAGCGTCACATCGCCCAGCCGCACGGTTTCCTCCACCACATCGCGGGTGGTGCCGGGGATCGCGGTCACAATGCTGCGCTCCCATCCCGCCAGCTGGTTCATTAAGGTGGATTTGCCGACATTGGGGCGCCCCACAATCGCGGTATCCACCCCTTCGCGCAGCACCCGCCCCGCATCAAAGGTGGAAAGCAGCGCTTCCACCTCCTGCCGTGCCTGACACAGCACCGCACGCATGGCGGACGGCTCCAGATCCGGAATATCATCGTCCGGGTAATCCACAAACGCCGCAAACTGCGCCGCCATTCCCGCCAGCTGCTGCCGCACACTGTCCATCCGGGCGGCGAGATGCCCCTCGCGGGCGGACAACGCAGCGCGCGCCGCCAACCGGCCGCTGGCGGCGATGCTATCCATCACCGATTCGGCGGCGGTCAAATCCATTTTGCCGCTTAAAAACGCGCGGCGGGTAAATTCACCGGGACCGGCCGCCACCGCTCCCGCCGCCAGCAGCGCGCGCAGCGTACGCTGCAGTAGATACAGCCCGCCATGGCAGGATAACTCCACCACATCCTCGCCGGTGTAGCTGTGCGGCGCGCGGAACACCAGCGCCACCGCATCGTCGATGTCGCCGTCCGCATCAAACACATATCCGTATTGGGCGGTGTAGCCGGCGGCATCCTCCAACCGTTTGCCCGCCCGGGCGGGGCGGAACACCCGCGCCGCCACCGCCACCGCATCGTCGCCCGATACGCGCAGCACGCCCAGTCCGGCGGGGGCAGCGGGGGTGGAGATCGCCGCAATGGTTCGGCTCATAACAAAACTCCTTTTGGGGAAAAATCTTCATAGATGACCGGACGAACGATCCGCTCCTCCGGCACGGTTTTTAGTATACCGCAAAGCAGGCGGCTTGTCCAGTTGGGAGCCGCGGTTTTCCTTGCATCCCCCCGCAAAATCTGGTACAATACCCCATGGAGATTGGAAATAGGAGGAACGATGGTGGAAAGATTAAAAATAACCCAATTGTTTGATCCGGAGCATACGCTGGCGGCGCCGCTGCTGGCGCAGCACACCTATCCGTGGGAGGTGCTGCCACATATCGGCGCGTTTATTGAGCAGCTGGGCGCCACGCTGCCCGCAGACGAATACGACCACCCCGCCCCGCTGGTGTGGATCCACAAAACAGCGACGGTGGCACCCACCGCCTTTTTGGGCGAGCGGGTCATTATTGGCGCGAACACCGAGGTTCGGCATGGCGCGTTTATCCGCGGCAATGCGCTGGTGGGGTCCGGCGCGGTGGTGGGCAACTCCACCGAGCTGAAAAATGTGATCTTGTCGGATAATGTGCAGGTACCGCATTACAACTATGTCGGCGATTCTATTTTGGGATACAAAGCGCACATGGGGGCGGGTTCCATCACCTCCAATGTGAAAAGCGACAAATCGCTGGTATCGGTGAATGTGGACGGCCGCCGCGAGATCACCGAGCTGAAAAAATTCGGCGCGATGCTGGGTGACCGGGTGGAAGTCGGGTGCAACAGCGTGTTGAATCCCGGCACCGTGATCGGGCGGGACAGCTCGATTTATCCGCTGTCCATGGTGCGCGGGTTTGTGCCGCCGCACAGCATTTACAAACGGCAGGGTGAGATCGTCGGGCGGGTGTAACCGCCGCTTGCTCGCGCTTCTTAACCGAAAGAGCTTGTTGTCTGCGCAAAGCGGGCGGCGGGCTCTTTTTGTTTGGCGTTCCACCGCGCACGCAGCCGCCACTGTTCTTTATTCTTTTTCACCAGGCAAAATCACTTTTTGAAAAATTTTGTTATTTTTTGTCGAAAAATATAGCTTTTTGTAAGTTAAAGCTGTATACTGATAATTGTGCTATGCCTCGAACCGAGGCCATTTTGCGATGGGAATCTATAAAAAAAGCAACGGAAGAATTCCACCCGTGATGACAGCACGGGGAATCTTCGCTCTTCTTTAGTTCGTGTTTTTTACAAGAACGAGTGAGATTTCAATAACGAACAGGGAGAGATTGCTTTGCGAACACAACAAAAACTCAAACGCATCGCCAGCGGGCTGCTGGCGATAATCATGCTGGTGTTGCTCATGCCGACGGCGGCGGTGGCGGAAGCGGATCGACAAACGATCCGGGTCGCGTTCCCCACGCAGGAAGGCATGAGTTTTTTCGGGCATTCCGGCAAGGTCACCGGTTACAACTATGACTATCTGGAAAAAATCTCCGAATACACCGGTTGGGATATGGAATACGTGCCCTACGGCAGCGCGGACGGCAACGAGGCTGTCGGCAGCGCTATCAGCGACTTGCAGCAGGGCAAGGTGGACTTGCTCGGTCCGCTGCTGAAAAATGCCGCCACCGAAAAGCTGTTCGAATTTCCGGAAAACAGCTACGGTACGGTTTACACCACCCTTTGCGCCAAAACCACCGGCAATCTGCGCGAAAACAACCTGTTTAACCAAGATCTGTTGAAGATCGGTCTTTGGAAACAGGCGGAAACCCGCAACAGCGAAGTGCTGACCTTTTTGAAATCCGAAAACCTGCCGTATCAAATCACCTACTATGACACGGCGGACGCCCAGCAGCAGGCGCTGGTAGACGGCGCGGTGGATTTGATCTCCAGCGTGTCGCTGTCGCCGATCGCCAACACCCGCATTGTGGCACAATTTGCCCCGCGCCCCTATTATTTCGCCTCCACCAAAGGCAATACCGAGCTGATCAAAAAGCTGGACGAAACCATCGAGCGCATCGACCAGGTCGACCCGAATTTGCAGGACACGCTGTATGACACGTATTTCCGTGTGGTCAACGACTCGTTCCGGTTAAATAACGAACAAAAAGCAACGCTGCAAGCCATGGGCACACTGCAGGTGCTGTGCGCCAAAAGCGCTGCGCCGTTCGCCTATCAAAAGGACGGCGAGCCCGCCGGTATGCTGGTTTCGATTTTGAACGACTTTGCCGAAAAAGCCGGACTCAAGCTGGAATACTCTTTCTGCTCCGACCGCACCGAAGCGCGGCAGATGATCGCCGACGGCAAATACGATATGTTTATCGGTATACCGCTGACTTCCAGCCTTTGCGCGGAATTGGGCTTTATCAACAGCGCGCCCGCCATCAATTCGATGCTCGCATATGTGCAAAGCCCTACCAAAAGCGGCACCGGCGATACCGGCGACAAAACCATCGCGCTGGTCAAAGGGCTGGAAGAGCAGATTTCCACCGCGGGATACAAAGACACCATTCTGTGTGACAACTCTCAAGCCTGCATCAAAGCGGTGGAAAGCGGCAAGGCGGATATCGCCGCCGGCTGCCGCGCATCGCTCGAATATTACATCTATGAATCCGGCAGCAATCTGGTCACCAGCATGATCCCCGGCCAGACGCAAAGCGCCAACATTGCGGTGTCGCGAAATTGCGACACGGCGCTGCTGTCCACCATGAATAATTATATTTACAGCATCTCCGAGGATGATCTCACCCGCTACCTCAGCGATGGCAATCTGCACTCCGACTCCATGTCACTGGTTCTGTTCACCCGCCGCCATCCGGTGCAAACCACCCTGATAATCGTATCCGTGGTGGTGCTGCTGGCGGCGATCGTGCTGGTTTTGCTCACCCGTTCATCCAAGCAGCGCGCCGCCATGCAGGAGCTGCACAACAGCCAACTGCGCGATGCACTGCAAATTGCGCGCGATGCCAACGAGGCAAAAACCACCTTCCTGTCCAATATGAGCCACGACATCCGCACCCCGATGAACGCGGTGATCGGCTTTTCCACGCTGCTTGCCAAAGAGCCGGACAACCGCGTCAAGGTGCGCGAATACGCGCGCAAAATCAGCGCCGCCAGCAACCATCTGCTGGGACTTATCAACGATATTCTGGATATCTCCAAAATCGAAAGCGGCAAAATGTCGCTGCGTCAGTCGGTTTTCTCGATTGACGAGCTGATGGAATCGGTCAATGTGGTGATCCGCCCGATGGCGGGCGAAAAGAAACAGGTATTCCAAGTCAGCATGGGCACCATGTCCCACGAGCTGTTTGTCGGCGACAAAGTGCGTGTGAACCAGGTGCTGATCAACCTGCTCTCCAACGCCATCAAATATACGCCGGAGGAGGGAAAAATCGGATTTTCCGTCACCGATCTCGGCGAATCGTCCACTTCGTTTGAGCGCCTGCGATTTGTAATTTCCGACACCGGATACGGCATCACCGAGGAGTTCCAAAAGGTAATTTTTGAGCCGTTCACCCGCGCCGAAAGCAGCACCGTCAACAAAGAAACCGGCACCGGGCTGGGACTGGCGATCACCAAAAACATCATCGACCTGATGGGCGGCACCATTGATCTGAAAAGCATCCCCGGCAAAGGCACCACCTTCACCGTCGAGCTGCCGCTGCGGCTGCCGCACGAAGAAGAGGACGAGCATTTTTGGGAAAACCACCATATGTCCCGCATCCTGATCGTGGACGATGACAAGGCGATCTGCGATGGTGTGCGCGATAACATGGCGGACAGCGGTGTCGAGATCGACGCGGTTTACAGCGGCGAGGACGCCGTGGAGCTGGTCAAAAAGGAATATGGTGCCAGCCACGAATACAGCGCCATCATCCTTGACTGGCAGATGCCCGGCATGAACGGGCTGGACACCGCGCGCGAGATCCGGAAGATCATTCCGATCGACACACCGGTGCTGTTCCTCACCTCCTACGACTGGTCGTCGATCGAAACCGAAGCGTTGGAAATTGATGTGGACGGCTTTTTGGCAAAGCCGTTCGCGGCGGTGAATCTGAAAGAAAAGCTCATCGAAGTGGAGCATTTCAAAAACGCGATCTCCAAAGAGGATATTTCGCTGGATCTGAAAGGGCTGCATTTCCTGCTGGCGGAGGACAACGAGCTGAACGCGGAAATCGTGACCGAGCTGCTCAAATCCGAAGGTGCCACCTGCGATGTGGAGGAAAACGGTCAGCTGGTGTTGGACAAGTTCCTCGCCTCTCCGGCGCACAGCTACGACGCGATTTTGATGGATGTGATGATGCCGGTGATGAACGGCTACGACGCGACCAAGAAAATTCGTGCTTCGCAGCACCCGGAAGCACTCACCATCCCGATCGTGGCGATGACCGCCAACGCGTTCGTCAAGGATGTGCAGGACGCGCTGGATGCCGGCATGAACGCCCACATCGCCAAGC
Organism: uncultured Oscillospiraceae bacterium; assembly: GCA_900547105.1. Classification (GTDB taxonomy): domain Bacteria; phylum Bacillota; class Clostridia; order Oscillospirales; family Acutalibacteraceae; genus UMGS1474. Next base: position 49,676 of record URFL01000003.1, read on the forward strand.
CGATCAATATGGAAACGCTGAAAAACACCCTCGGCTCCTGTATCAAACGGTAACCTATTGGACAACCACAAAAAAGCCTCCCGGAAAATTCCGGGAGGCTTTTCTTGGTGCAAACGAAATTATTTCTCTTCGTTCCAGCTGTACATTTTGCGCAGCTCTTTGCCGACAGCTTCCAGCTGATGCTCGGCTTTGATACGGCGGCAGGCATTGAAATGCGCACGGCCGTTTTTGTTTTCCGCGATCCATTTGGAGGCGAAGGTGCCGTCCTGGATCTCGGTCAGGATCTGTTTCATCTCTTTCTTGGTCTCGTCGGTGATCAGGCGTTTGCCGGTCTCGTAGTCACCGAACTCGGCGGTATCCGAGATGGAATAACGCATCATGGAGAAGCCGCCCTTGTAGATCAGGTCAACGATCAGCTTCATCTCGTGGATGCATTCAAAGTACGCGTTCTCCGGAGCATAGCCCGCTTCGACCAGCGTTTCAAAGCCGGCCTGCATCAAAGCGGTCACGCCGCCGCACAGAACCGCTTGCTCACCGAACAGGTCGGTTTCGGTCTCGGCACGGAACGTGGTTTCCAGCACACCGGCGCGCGAACCGCCGATACCCGCGGCATACGCCAACGCAATATCCAGCGCACGACCGGTCGCGTTCTGATGAATGGCGACCAGGCAGGGCACGCCTTTGCCTTCCTGATACTCGCTGCGGACGGTATGACCCGGGCCCTTGGGCGCGATCATGAACACATCGACATCGGCGGGAGGCACGATCTGGCCGAAGTGGATGCAGAAGCCGTGCGCGAACGCCAACGCTTTACCGGCGGTCAGGTTGGGCTCGATATCCTTTTTGTACATATCCGCCTGGCGCTCGTCGTTGATCAGGATCATGATGACATCCGCCGCTTTGGCAGCGTCGGCCGCGGTCATAACTTTCAGACCGGCCGCTTCGGCTTTCGCCCAGCTTTTGGAGCCGTTGTACAGACCCACAATCACGTTAATGCCGCTCTCGTGCAGGTTCAGCGCATGGGCGTGACCCTGCGAGCCGTAGCCGATGATCGCCACGGTCTTGTCCTTGAGGACGCTCAGGTTGCAGTCGTTCTGATAATAGATTTTTGCCATGGTATGTTACCTCCTACGCCGTTTGACGGCAAGATGTTCTATGTGGATACGGATGGCCGGTTCCTTACCAGGCTAGTGCCGTATGGACATATAAAATTATTTTTCCGCTTTATCAACCTTGCGGGTGGGATCGGCGCCTTTTTCAATGGCAATCACGCCGGTGCGCACCACTTCTTTGATGCCATACGGGCGCAGCAGCGTTTCCAGCGTTTCGGTGCGTTCGGGAGTGTCCGCAAACTCCACCGTCATGCTGGTGCGGGTGACATCCACAATGCGCGCGCTCATCAGCTCGGTAATGCGCATGATATCGGCGCGCTGACCGGCGGCCACCGCCACCTTGATCAGCGACAGGGTGCGGGGGATATACGCCCCCTCCTCCAGCGTTTTCACCTTGATGACCGGGATCACCTTGTTGAGCTGTTTTTCCACCTGCTCCACCACATATTCGTCGCCGTCCACCACGATGGTGATGCGCGAAATGGTGGAATCCTCGGTCACACCGACCGCCAGAGAATCAATGTTAAAGCCCCGCCGGGAAAACAGGCCGGACACCTTGGACAAAACGCCGGGGTGGTTTTCCACCAGGACAGACATGGTATATTTCATATCAATGCCCCCTTACAACGACGGATAGTCGGGATCGACGGTACATTCCAGCAGATAGGGGCGATCGTCCGCCCACATCTCCGCCAGCGCCTGCTCCGCCTCCTGATTGGAGGCGACCCGCCGGGCGGGAATACCGTAAGCCCCCGCCAGCTTGACAAAATCGGGGCTGCCGTCCAAATACACGCCGCTGTGCACGCCGTGGTACTGGTTGTCCTGCAGCTCGCGCACCATCCCGAGACGGGTGTTGCGCATCACGATGATCTTGACACCGATCTGCTCCTGGCAAATGGTGCCCAGCTCCATCATGCTCATCTGGAACGAGCCGTCGCCGCAAACGGCGCACACCTGACGATGCGGATCCGCCATCTTGGCGCCCACCGCGCAGGGAATGGAATAGCCCATCGTGCCCATGCCGCCGGAGGTGAGGAATCGTCCGTCGCGGATCTCAAAATGGTTGGCGGACCAGATCTGGTTCTGCCCGACATCGGCACACAGCACCGCGTCATCCGCCATCGCGCGGGACAGCGCCCGCATAAAGGTTTTCGGCTCCACATAACCGTCCACCGGCGGAATCACCTTGGCGGCGTACCGCTTTTTGCGGTCGGTCACCGCCTCCACCCACTCGGTGGGCGCGGTCGCGTTGACGATGCTGCACAGGCTTTCCAGCACCAGCCGCAGATCGCCGACGATCGGAATATGCGCCGGCAGATTTTTACCGATCTCTGCCGGGTCAATGTCAATGTGAATCACCTTGGCGCGGGTCGCGATCTGACCCGGAGCCGCCATCGCGCGGTCGCCCGCGCGCGCGCCCGCCATAATCACCAGATCCGCATCGCGAATGGCTTTGTTGGCGGGAGGACAGCCATGCGACCCCAGCATACCGAGATACAGCGGATGCGCCGACGGCAGCGCACCGATCCCCATCATGGTGGTCACGGTGGGGAGCTTGCACGCCTCCACCAGCGCGCGCAGCGCGTGTTCGGCATGGGAGGAAAACACCCCGCCGCCCGCGCATACCACCGGGCGTTTGGCAGCGGCGATCGCCTGCGCCGCTTTTTTGATCTGCAAGCCGTGACCTTGGGTGCGGGGCTTGTAGCCGATGATATCCACCGGAATATCGCCATACACGAAATCCAGCAGCGTTTTTTGCTGCATATCGATCGGAATATCGATCAACACCGGACCGGGACGACCGGTACCGGCGATATGAAACGCTTCTTTGAACACGCGGGGAATGTCCGCCGCGCGATCGATCAGATAGCTGTGTTTGGTAAACGGCTCCGCCGCGCCGGTGATATCCGCCTCCTGAAACACATCGCGCCCCAGCAGGTCGCTGCGCACCTGACCGGTGATGACCACCAGCGGGATGGAATCCATATACGCCGACGCGATACCGGTTAACAGGTTGGTAGCACCGGGGCCGGAGGTCGCGACGCACACCCCCACCCGACCGGAAATGCGGGCATAACCGCTGGCGGCGTGGGCGGCGTTTTGCTCGGTGCGCACCAGCACGTGGTGCAGCGCGCTTTCCGCGAGCTGATCGTAGAACGGGCAGATGGCGGCACCGGGATATCCGTACAAAACCTGGACGCCTTCCGCCTCCAGACAGCGCACCATCGCTGCAGCCCCGGTCATCATACCGCATCCGCTCCTTCACCTTTGAATTTACACAGTATTATAGACCTGTTGGTTTGTTATGTCAAGACATTTTTTGACTTTAGCATCTAAAAGCGACCGGCTTTTTCTTCCTCTTTTCTGCTGTTTTCCTCGGCGGACGCGGCACCTCTCCCCCCACTTGTCGCCGGGCAGCCGCCCGACACCCGGCCACTTTTGCAATATTTTTTGCGTATATTCTATAAAATAAGCAATGTGTGAAAAACAACAAGCATATCCGTATTGAAACTTCGGATAAATTATGGTATATTGAGTAAAAAGGTATTTGGAACAGGAGGGGTTATGTTATGAACACGCGCATGGTATCGCTTTTCACCGTGGCTGCACTGTGCCTGTCGCTGTGCGCCTGTGGCGGGCAACCTGGAACAGATGTGGAGCTTGGCGCCAGCCGCATGACCGAAACGGCGACGCTCCCTGTTTCCAAAACGGCAACCCTTTCCACAAACAATGCGGGAGCGACCACCGCCCCCTCCAAAAAGCCGGCACACCACACCACCCAACCCGTTGTCTCCACCCGCGCTATGGAAAGGTTACACCGCGGCAACAGCACGTGGCAAGAGGTTCCTATCGAAGACATGAAGTACATATCCTTATGGTGTTTTTGGACGTTTGATTTGCGAAAGGTCATTACCTCCGCCGACTATGTTTTTAGCGGAACGATCCTCAGCCGCAAAGAATATGAAGTGTCTTTGCCGGATAAAAAAGGAGAATCTAACGGACCATATAGCCGGTCGATTCTCGAAGTGGAAATACACCATACATATCACGGAAAGCCACCGGTAAAAGGGAACATTATTCGTGTGTGTTACACCCATTCCGTATCGGAACAGATCGGCAGCGCGCTGTCGATTGACGATAACGGAGAATATGTTTTTGTCACCTATGCGCTGAACGACAAGTACGCCAAAGAAATGAAGAAAAAATTTCCCGACGGCTATGCAGAAGAGGAGTTGTATGCGGATGTCGCTTTCTCCACTCCTTTCTATGATCTGTTCGCTATCGAAGATGGAAAAGTGATTTCTTATGCCGGATATTTTGACTGGGATAAAAAGGTGATGAAAAAAGCAACCTATCCCGTAAGATCGAACAAGATTGAACACGGGCGCAGCGGCGGTCCTTATATTGCGTTGTCCAAAAAAGACTTTGATACGGCGTTTGCCAACCTGTTCAAAAATCCGGAAACTTTGCCCACTGCCAGCACATGGGCGCACAACGACACCACCACGACCACAACTACCACCCGCCAGACGAGCGCTGCCACAAAAGCGGGGCTGCCCACCGTGAACACCGACCCCACCATCGTGTGGTCAGACCCGGAGGACGGAGAGTCATGATGAAAAAGGAATGGCAAAGTGGGGGCTTGTGTCTGCTCATACTCGGCGGTTTGCTGGCGGGCTGTCTTAGCGGGTGCCGGTCAACCGAACCTCTTCCGAATAAGGTAACGACAACGAGTGTTCATACTGTGAGCACCACCGCAACAGCCCCCGTCGATACGATGACGAAAGCACCATTCAAAACCGAACCGGATCCAACAGGCTATGTAGATTTAGTTGACTCCGAAGACTGGCCTTGCCGCGAGTTTAATTCCGTGGAGGGTTTTATCCATTGGATTGAAAACCCTAACTTCAAAATGGAAAAAAGTCCGCTTGAGCCGGAAAAAGATGAACATGGATACGACGTATATAAAAGAAGTTATTTTGATGCCCTGTATCCGGACTATCAACAGATGTTTGCGGTAGACCGGTTTTACATGCTGCCGGATGTGCCGTCTGATTGGGAGTTAACAGATATACAGATAAGAAGTCATAATACCGACTTTTATTATCTGGATAATCAAAAAAACGAATATTATCTATCCTATAATTATTCCGAATCCTCCCATAATCTCAATAGTGTTGAAAGTTCAGAGTTTTTTGCTTTTAAAAAAATATTAAACGATCAAGAATATTATGTTATAGATTTTGATCTACAAGCAGTAGCCCAAAAGAAGGGCAGTTTTATTTTTACTCTTGTAAATGGTTATCTCTGCGAATTTGCTATGCAAACATATAATCCGGACGAAAAAGATTCCGCTACAGAAGGATATGAACGGGTTGTTTACAGTGAGAATACGGATTTAACGGATGTTGTCAGCAAGATGAAATTTAAGCGGATCGATTTACCCCCACTGAAACAGTAGAAGCAAAAAGCCAGCACAAAAGCCGACGGCGTTTTGGTCGCGAATAGCTTTGGCTGGCTTTTTCCTTTGGCGGCGGCATCGATCCGCCCGGCAGCGGGTCGTAACAATTTTTTTACAAATATTTCCTTGCGCTTTGGGCGGAAAAGGAGTATAGTAGCGTTAGCACTCGAAGCGAGCGAGTGCTAAAACATCGTAAAGAGGGAAAATCGTCATGAGAACCAAACAATTCAAAGCCGAATCCAAGCGGTTGCTGGATCTGATGATCCATTCTATCTATACCCATAAAGAAATCTTTCTGCGCGAGCTGATCTCCAACGCCAGCGACGCGATGGACAAGCTGTACTACCGCTCGCTGAAAGAGCATTTGCAGGATGTGGATCGCGAAGATTTTGCCATCGACATTGCGGTGGACAAAGAGCACCGCACCCTGACCATTTGGGATACCGGCATCGGCATGACCGAAGAGGAGCTGGAAAACAACCTCGGCGTGATCGCCAAGAGCGGCTCGTTTGCTTTCAAAAATGAGCAGGAGGAGAAAACCGACGATGTGGACATCATCGGTCAGTTTGGCGTGGGCTTTTATTCCGCGTTCATGGTGAGCGATCTGGTCACAGTCGTCACCCGCGCCTACGGCAGCGACCAGGCGTATCGCTGGGAATCCAAAGGGGTCGAGGGCTACACGGTGGAGCCGTGCGAAAAAGACAGCGTCGGCACCCAGATCATTTTGCATATCAAAGAGAACACCGAAGACGAAAACTACGACGAATTTTTGGACAGCTACCGTTTGCAGGGGCTGATCAAAAAATATTCCGACTACATCCGCTACCCCATCCGCATGGATGTGGAATCCCGCCGTCCGGTCGAGGGCAAAGAGGGCGAGTACGAAACCGTCACCGAGACCAAAACCATCAACAGCATGGTACCGATCTGGCGCAAAAACAAAAGCGAGATCCAGCCGGAGGAATACAACGCCTTTTACAAGGATAAATTCATGGATTACGAGGATCCGGCGCGGGTCATCCACAGCCGCACCGAGGGCGCGGCCACCTATCAGGCGCTGTTGTTCATCCCGTCCCACGCGCCGTACAACTACTACACCCGCGAATACGAAAAGGGCTTGCAGCTGTACGCCAGCGGCGTGCTGATCATGGACAAATGTGCCGATCTGCTGCCCGACCATTACAGCTTTGTCAAAGGTTTGGTCGATTCGCAGGATCTGTCGCTGAACATCTCGCGCGAGATGCTGCAGCACGATCGCCAGCTGAAGCTGATCGCCGCGCGACTGGAGAAAAAGATCCACAGCGAGCTGCTCTCCATGCTGCAAAACGAGCGCGAAACCTATGAAACCTTCTTCAAAAACTTCGGCTTGCAGTTGAAATACGGCGTATACAGCGATTTCGGAATGCACAAGGATGAGCTGCAGGATCTGCTGCTGTTCTATTCGTCCCACGAAAAGAAGCTGACCACGCTGCAGGAATACATCGACCGTATGCCGGAAGGACAGCCCTGCATCTACTACGCGTGCGGCGAAACGCCGGACAAGATCGAGCGGATGCCACAAACCGAGGCGGTACGCGACAAGGGCTACGAGATCTTGTATCTGACCGACGATGTGGACGAATTCGCGCTGAAATCGCTGCACACCTTTGCGGACAAGGAGTTCAAATCCGTGTCCGGCGGTGATTTGGGCTTTGAGCCGGAAAAGGCGGAAGAATCCACCGAAAACAAAGACCTGTTCGCCTTTATGGCGGAGGCGCTGTCCGGCAAGGTGAAAGCGGTGCGCGGGTCGCAGCGGCTGAAAACCCACCCGGTTTGTCTGACCGCCGAGGGCGAAGTGTCGCTGGAGATGGAAAAGGTGCTGGATGCGATGCCGGGTGACCACGCGATCAAAGCCCAGCGGGTGCTGGAGATCAACGAAGCGCACCCCATCTTCCAAAAGCTGACCGCGCTGTACCAAAACGACAAAGACGAGCTGAAAGAATACAGCGAGCTGCTGTACGATCAGGCGGCGCTGATGGAGGGGCTGTCGATCGACGATCCGGTGGCGTTTGCCGAAAAAGTGTGCAAGCTGATGGCGCAGGATAACGCATGACCGGGCGCTGGCTGTTTCGGGTGCTGTCGCTGATGGCGGTGCTCGGCTGGATGGCGGTGATCTTCTGGTTTTCCGCCCAAACGGCGGACGACTCCGCCGCCATGAGCGGCGGGCTGATCGAACAGGTCGCGGGCGCGATCACACCGGGGTTTTCCGAGCTGCCGACCGAGCAGCAAACCGCGGTGGTGAACCAATGGCAAACGGTGGTGCGCAAGGGCGCGCATATGACCGAATACGCTGTTTTGGGCGTGCTTTGCTGGATCGCCGCGACCGGTTGGTTCCCGCGGCGGCGGATACGCGCGGCGGTGGCTGCCGGTGTGGGGCTGCTGTACGCCGCAAGCGACGAATTTCACCAGCGGTTTGTGCCGGGACGCGGTCCCGGTGTGCTGGATGTGGGCATCGACTTCACCGGTGTGTGCATCGGGCTAGCGCTGGCAGCGGGCGTGACCGCGCTGTGGCGCCGGTATCGCCGCAAACGAGCATAAGCAAAGGGCTGTTCCCCGCGGGGAACAGCCCTTTTTGCGTGTGACCATAGAGTGTCACCATAGACAACCCGCGGCACGGCGTGTATAATAAATCTGATTTTGTGTAACGGAGGGGTTGGCATGAGCATCATCGCCCGCGACAACCGTATTTTTGTGTTGGAAACCGCCCACACCCATTATGTGGTGGGTATCGACGCCGACGGACGCGACCGACATATCTACTGGGGCGCGCCCTGTGACCCCGCCGACTACGACATTCCGCCGGTGGTGTGCGAAAACCCCAATCATCCGGCGCTGGACGAAATGCAGCAGGAATGTACCGTGTTCGGCTCCACCATGTACCGCGACAGTGTGCTGAAAGCGACCTTTGCCGACGGCTGCCGCGAAATTTTGCCGATCTTTGACAGCGCCGAGGTAGGCGACGACCGGTTGGCGCTGCGGTTTTGCGATGAGCACTATGGCTTGTCGTATACCCTCCACTACCGGCTGTTTCCGGACAGCGACATCATCGAAAAATATGTGTCGGTGCAAAACACCGGCACCGAACCGCTGGTGTTCGACCGCCTGTTCAGCGGCGAGCTGACCTTTCCCTCGCCGGAGGTGTATATCATCCAAAACACCAACGGCGGCTGGGGCGGCGAATATCGCCCCACCCAAACGCCGCTGTCCGGCGGCACGCTGGTGTTTGAAAGCCGCCGGGGCATTTCCGGTCACAACCAGTCGCCCTCGGTCATTGCGCATCACCACGCGACCGAACAGGCGGGCGAGGTCTTTTTCGCCGTGTTGGCGTACAGCGGCAGCTTCAAGGTGAGTGTCAACCGCGATGTGTACGGCGTGACCCGCGCGGTGCTGGGGATGAACGACCACGATTTTTCCTTTACGCTGCCCGCTGGGCAACCGTTTGACACCCCTCGCCTGTACGCGGGTCACACCCGCGGGCTGGGCGAAATGTCCCGCCAGCTCAACCGGCTGGCGCTGACCCATCTGCTGCCTCCGGCGTTTCGGGACAAGCCGCTGCCGGTGCTGTACAATTCGTGGGAAGCCACCGGCTTTGACGTATCCTCGCAGCAGCAGATGCAGCTGGCGGACATCGCCGCCGATCTGGGGGTGGAGCTGTTTGTGATGGACGACGGCTGGTTTGGCGCACGCCACAACGACCACGCCGGGCTGGGCGATTGGCAGGTCAACCGCAACAAATTCCCCCACGGCTTAAACGAGCTGATCGACCATGTGCATCGGCGCGGCATGGGGTTCGGCCTGTGGATCGAGCCGGAAATGGTGAACCCGGACAGCGACCTGTACCGCGCCCACCCCGATTGGGCGTATCACTACCCGACCCGACCCGCCAGCGAGCTGCGGAATCAGCTGGTGCTGAATCTGACCCGCCCCGATGTGCAGCAATATGTGTTTGAGGCGGTGGACGCGCTGTTGAGCGAGCAGGATATTCAGTATATCAAATGGGATATGAACCGCCCGTTTTCCGAAACCGGAGCGGAAAATCTGGACAACCCGCAAATGTTGTACTATCTGCACACCAAGGCGGTGTACGACATTGTGGACGCACTGAAAGCCAAGCATCCCGGCGTGATGTTTGAAAGCTGTGCATCCGGAGGCGGGCGCAGCGATTGGGGCGCGCTGTCGCATTTTGACCAGTGCTGGCCCAGCGACAACACCGATGCCATCGACCGCATGGCGATCCAGCACGATTTTTCGCTGCTGCACCCCACCAAGGTGATGCGCGCGTGGGTCACGGATATTGCGGGCCCCAACAAACCGTGCAGTCTGGAATTCCGGTTCCACATCGCGATGCAAGGCGCGTTGGGGTTGGGCGGCAATCTGACCCGCTACACCCCTGCACAGCGGGAGCTTTGCCGCCAGCGTATCGCGCTGTACAAGCAAATACGCGAGGCGGTGCAGTTTGGCGATCTGTACCGACTGGCGGACGCGGACGAGGGCGAGGTGCTGATCAACGAGTATGTCAGCCGCGACAAAACGCAAGCGGTCTGCTTCGTGTCCAGTCGGGGAACGCGCTTTTTCAAAAAGCGGATGCCGATCCGGCTGGCGGGGCTGGTGCCCAACCGCCGCTACCGTCTGGAATTTCAAGGAACCACCTTGAAAAAAAGCGGCGCCTATTGGCAAAATGTCGGACTTTCGGTGTACATCCGCGGCGCAGAGTATAACGAGATCATCTTCCTCTGCCAAACCGCCCTCTGATCGACAGGAAAACAGCCCGAGTCACCTCGCGAGGTGACTCGGGCTGTTTGGCGTATGTGTTTATTTTACAAATTCAAAATGTCTTTGTTATTTCCCGCTATCGGGGGACAGGGAGATGGGGTCTTTGTCGCGGGTCCAATAGTCGTGCCCTTTTTCCTTCGGCTGCCACAAGGTGGATTTTGTTCCCATCTCAAACGGGAAGATCAACAACAACGGCGTTTTATCTTCCATAGCCCACTGTATTAGTTCCTTAAAAATAGTAAAATATCCTCTACCACTGCGCGGAGCCACCCATGGTTGTGCCAGATTGTTGTTTTCCTCTCCGGGAATCACTTCCCATGGGATCGGCAAAGACAGGTTTTGGATATCGTAAACCGCCTCGGACAAGGAATGCTTTTGCAGCTCGAGCGGAATCTGATCCAGCTCCCGCTGAAGCTCTTGCAAATGTTCGTTTTCTACGATGCCGTGATCGCACAAATCGCGCAGCAGCCGCGGGAACCGCTCCCCCCAATGCCCTACCCCTTCCAGATGATAGGACACCGTAGAAAAGAAGCAATAAACCATATCGCCCCATCCGATCCTGCTAATAAACCCCGCGCGCCCCTTTTTTTGCACCATAAGATACACCATAATGGTTCCTCCTAATCGATCACATTTCGCGCGAATAAATATTGACGGTATCGCGATCCAAATCCGGCTTAAAACAGATCAGCAGGTTCACATCCTGTGGCTGAAGCAAATCGAAGTGGTCGTTAGGTTTCATGATTTCATAGCACTTTTTCGCAATCTCATCGCGGTTATCCAGCAGACGGCGATAGCCTCGCTCGGTATCCGCCACAATAGTGATCGATGGTTCGTACCGCACCATAATGCGCCATATGCCGTCCATTCCAAACGATTGTTGAAAATAGGTGCGTATGGCGGGCATGGATATACTATAAAGCCGTGCCATAAAGGAACTCACAAAATCATACATATACAAATCAACGGTTTCCAACGCGTCTCGCGAATAGTGAAATGCATCCAAAAACACTTGCGTGACATCCTCGGCAAATGCGTTCAGCGATTCACTTGCATGCCTGACCAATTTGTTTAACGGCAGATCGCTGCTATTTACAAGGGCGTTTAACTCCTTTGCAACGGCGCAAGTATTCCCTTCAAAGTCCACATACACCGATATAGCTGCTCGCCGGTTATATATGGAAAGGTCTGTAAAAACTGCATTCAGTCCATATTTCGTGCGTATTTCGGTGACAAAATTACGCTCTTGCACCCCATAATACACCACGCCGGAATGAAATATTTCAGCAAACTTACTATATTGAGAATAGCGCCCATTAAACGCATTGGAATATTCTCGCATAGCCATTGCCATTCCTCCTGCTTATCCGTCAATGTTTCTTGCGGACGTTGTATGTTTTTTCACAACTCCAAAGCGTATTTTCGTTATTTCCCGCTATCGGGGGACAGGGAAATGGGGTCTTTGTCGCGGGTCCAATAGTCGTGCCCTTTTTCCTTCGGCTGCCACAAGGTGGATTTTGTCCCCATCTCAAACGGGAAGATCAGCAGCAACGGAGCCTCCTCATTGATAGCCTGCTGTATTTGTTCCCTAAAGACGGTAAAATACCAACTGTCGCCGCGCGGCGTTACCCACGGCTGCGCCAGGTTAATGTCTTCCTCCCCAGACTCCTTGGGAATTTCTTCCCACGGGATTGGCAAAGACAGGTTTTGGATATCATAAATCGCCTCGGACACAGGATATTTTTGAAGCTCCCGCGGAATCTGATCCAGTTCCCGCTGGAGCTCTTGCAAATGTTCATTTTCTACGATACCGTGATCGCACAGATCGCGCAGCAGCCGCGGGAACCGCTCTCCCCAATGTCCTACCCCTTCCAGATGATAGGACACCGTGGAAAAAAAGCAATAAACCATATTGCCCCAGCCCAGTCTAACAATATACCCTGCATCTCCCGGCTTTTTCACCATAAGATAAACCATAGTTTCTACCCCTATTTATACATAAACTCAACAAGATCTCACTTCTCTATCTCTAGCACAGCGCTTTTCAACCGCGCCGCCTCTTTTCGCTATTTATATGAAACATAGTTGTCCTCTCGAATTTGTTGTTTCACATACGGCTGCAAATCCACGGGCACGGTGTCCACATAAACCGCATATACGACCGTATCCCCCCACGCATACGCGCCTATCTCCGCGACCGCCTCGTCATGAACAGAGCGGCGATAGCTTCCCACACGATTCTCCGTCGTGATGGCGGCATAGTGTGGTCGGTCGCTGAAAAAGCTCCCAACCGACGCCCGACCGGGGTCCTCGGCACGATCAAATTGCGTCAACAGCGCCGCTTCAAACGCCTCGTGGTCGGTTTTGTCCACCTCGATGATGGCTTGCGTAAACGAATCCCGCCATCCCTGAACGCAATCCACCTCGGTCAATACCGCCGCTTCCTGCGTCGGTAGATGAATCGACTGCAAAACCAGCTGCCGATCCGCGTCGCTAAACGCGGTCACGACGATCCCAGCCTCAACCTGCTCGGACAGACGAACATACCGATATAGATGGACACCCAACACGCCTGTCAACGCCAAAACCGACACCGCCACTACCGCGCCGATGATGATTCCCGCTTTCTTTCGCCTCGATAGATTTTTCCACATACGCATAGGTGCTTTCCTCTTTTCACATCATCCGTCGCGTTTGAGATAGTTTCCTTTCCAAACCCGCCACCACACAAAATGCTTCAAATCCGACGGAACATCCTCCGTGCGAACCACATACAGCATCGTATCTTCCAAGCGGAACGACTCAATCGTGAGCTGTTTCTGCTGCGAGTGGACATATCTCCCCACACAATCGCTTGCTGTAAGAGAGGCATATTCCGTGTGGTCGAAAAACCCGCTTTGCGAGGCATACCCCGGCTCGTCCGTCCGCTCATAATGTTCCAGCAGGGCAGTTTCAAAGGCTTCGTTTTTGTCCTTGTCCACCTCCACATATAGATAGGCATACGGTTCCCGAAAACTCTCCACATCCACTATTTCGGTCAATGTGGCGGGCTCTTGCAGCGGAATATCAAACGCCCGAAACGCCGTTTCCCGCTCGTCATTGCCAATGGTTTGAATCCGAACGCCGCTGTCCAATGTCACCGGAAGCTGCACCAGCAGCCGGTACAAAAACGCCCCGGCAACCACCACCGCTACCGCACCGATGATGATTCCTGCCTTTTTGGGCTTTGATAGATTTTTCCACACGCGCATAGGCGTTGATGTCCTTTCTATTCACAAGTGCGATTCGTTACGCACTGCGTAGGCACCGTCCAACTCCCGCACCAGACGGTCATAAGCCGCTCCTGCCCGCACCGCAAAGTCAGTCTGGTGTTCCTTTGTCCATGGTGAGGGTGCCGCCGGATCGCTCCAATCCAGCGAGGTTTGAAACTCGGTTTCCAGCGCATTCAACTCATCCGCCAACGCGCGGGAGATAGGGAGCGCGGTTTTGTCCACCGCATAGCCCAGTGCAGCTTCCGTGGCTGCATCACCCGCCCACAAGCAGGGGCCCCCATATTCAAAAAAGAAACGCAACACACGCATGGGCGTTTGCCCCCCTGTTTGCACTCTAATGGATTCCGCGGCTGTTCTCTTGCTATTTTAACACAAATTTGCCGGAGCGTCTATCGGCTATATCCGCAAATTTGGCACACATATTTTGTCGTTATTTGCAAAAAAGTGCCGACCCACTTTTCGCCGCAAACACACCCCGTCCCCCTGTCACGCAACGAAGAATCTGTTCCGGTGGGTCAGATGAAAAGAGGAACAACGCGAACCACTTTGTAAGGTGGCTCGCGCTGTTTTTGTGTGTATTTATTCTTTTATGGCCGCCACCGTCCAATAGTAGTCAGTAGCTTCACCACTTTTATCAAATATTTTTCCCGAAAACTGATACACCGGTTGAATACTGGATAGCTCGGGTTGATTGACCGGAGAATCGTAATACAAAACAGTAACATTCTCTAGTTGAATATGATCCGCCTCGCCCGACAATTTTGATGTATCGTATACAATTTGACCCTGCTGCAACGGATCAAGCTTTTTCACCTCTTCATAAGAGCGGCAGGCAACATTTTGGTCAAATACATAGTCGCTGTATATGCTGGAAACCATACGGACTCCCAGTGCGTCTATCTCCACTGTAATATCCGACCGCCCATAAAAATCGCAGCCATCGATCTTCCGGAAAAAGCCAATCGTCTTGGTTAAGAAAGCGCCGGTATCCGTCTTGGTTCCGCCTAAGGTTTGGCTTGCGGCAAATCCATCCGGCAGCAACGCATTGGTCCGCAAATACGCCGTCGCTTGCTGAATCGCCTCCGCATCCGACAAGGAAAGTGGTTGTGCGCTATCCCCTTTTCGCCGGTAAACATAGCTCCCCTTGTCATAAATATCCAATCGATCGCCGTTGCGGCACTCATATCGGGTATAGCCCTCCCGCGCGGTCGTTTTTTCCACATCGTTGGCAAACACTTTGAACAGGCACCCATCGTAATAAGTACCGTCCTCGGTACCCTTTTCGGTTTTACGCGTCACAATGCGGTACACCGGTCTGTCCTGTCCCAAAACACGAACGGCATCATCATCCAACGAGAATTCCACCGGAATAGAGCCATGTATCCTTGATGCCATTTGTGGAAATTGAATAACTTCTTTCGATAACTTCTCTTGACTGCAAGCCGTTAAGAAAATCAGCATCATCATAAAACAATAACATATTATCTTTTTCAACCCAATTTCTCCTATCTCTTATCAAGAAGCCCGAAGCGCCATATGAGTTAATTCACATATTTTTTCTTTTGAATAGTCCTGCGTATCGCCCAAATACTTGTAAATCGTATCTTGTCTTGCATCCTCCACATATACAGCTGCCATTGTAGAATCAATTGGTGAATACTGAGAGTGCGCACTCGAAGAATCAAACCACGCATCAATAACCGCCTCTCCGTCATCCAAATTACTACCAAACAATTCCATTTGTTTGTCTATGAGATATGCTGTTGAACAATACCCTAAAACGACATTGCTACCTTGCATCATTAGTTTTAATTCATCTAAATCATGCGTCAAAAAATTGCAAGTATATGCTGCCACCCATTTCGTTCGTGCTGATCCATAACCAAACTTTGCCTCTGACAATCGAAAGTTTAACTCTGCGACACTGTGATTAGAGGGCGCAGCTGAATGTTGGTATCCATTTGAGCCTTGCGAAAAATGCATTCCATCACTAGAAGTACCATGTCCCACAAAAAGCATTAAATCTACATTATCAATATTATCGTGAGGAATATTATTATCTGATTTTGACAAGAAATCCCTCTTGGTGGCGTATACCTGTGAATGAATATCGCCATTATTATAATGATAAAACTGTAAAGTTCTGTCCGTTAAGTTGGAACCAATCCCTCTCCAAAACCCATTTGCGCACTGCAAGCTGACGCGCGGTTCATAAGAACAGGTGCTATTACCCTTGCTATCTACTGCATATCCATCCGCAGACATCCCCACCAACAAACTTTGCGTACGTTCAATATATTTTCGTGTAACTTTCACTGTATATTTCGCGGTGGCGCCACCGGCGCTGGCGGTGATGGTTGCCGTGCCGGGTTTGACCCCCGTTACTATGCCGCCTTTCACCGTCGCCACGGCGTTGTTGCTGGACGACCACGCAATGCCCAGCACCGTGCTGCTTGGTTTAAGCGTCAATGTACTTCCGGCGGCAACCCAGTTTTTGGCTGCCGAAAGCGACAATGTGTATTTTTCAAACGCCCATTGCTGGTCGTTCGCGCCGGTGTAGGTATACACACTGGCGTCCTCGCTGTCGTAGCGCCCTCCGGTCAGGGCATACAGCGTCGATACCGCTTTCGAGGATACGCGATAATACCCGGTGGTCACCGGTTCAATCATAAATTCGTATCCGCCAGCAATATCATCCGATTGGGGCGAAACAGCATACACCGAACCGCCATCCATATCCACGGCGGCGTACATATAGCTGTTTGCCAGCGATTGGCTCGCCAGACGGTACGCGTCCTTGCCGTTATACTGCAGCTTCCACAATTGGTTGGCTTTTCCGGTGCGGGCTTGCTGCTCCACCGAAATGAAACCGCCC
Organism: uncultured Oscillospiraceae bacterium; assembly: GCA_900547105.1. GTDB lineage: Bacteria > Bacillota > Clostridia > Oscillospirales > Acutalibacteraceae > UMGS1474. The sequence continues at coordinate 66,209 of URFL01000003.1, forward strand.
TCCCGCAAACCCAGATACTTATTGGTCGCTTTGTTACGAATATAATAGCACGCGTTGTTGGTGATGCCTGCGGTTTCGCCGGTCGACTTGGTGTAGTTGATCGTCAGCTTGGGGTTGCGGGCGGCATCGCCTTCGGACGACACAACCGAATTGTAGTCCGCATAGGTTTCGTTTTGGTAGGTGAACACCAGCGCCACATCGACGCCATCTTTATAGTGCCGCTGCACAGCGTCGGTAACGGTGAAATTATAATAATCCAGATAGCCGTTGGTAATTTTGGGCAGCACCGACGATTGTGCCACCTTGCCATAAGGACGATTGTTCCACGTCAGCTTCTTTTCGGCAAAGCTGGAATCACACCACCGGGCGGTGGCTTTCATTTTCGCCGGTGTGTCCTGTCCGGTGCGGAATGTCACCTTAAAGGTCGCGCTGGTGTAGTGTGCCCCCGCCGCCAACGCCGGCATTTTATTGAACTGGACAAACGAATACATTTTGCCGCTGGCATAGCCAAACTGCAAATAGTTGTAGGTGCCATAGTTGGTGGTTTTGGCGGATTCCTTTACAAACGAATCGTCCACATTCGAGGAAGCCGACCCGGCATTGACCGACGGGTCAACCGTGACCGGATACACCGTTTCGGGGTGGTTGAGATATTCTTCCGACACTATGGCGCGCACGATGTATGACCCGTCGTCCTGTTCCAGAATATCATACCGGCAGTCATCTGTCCAGTGCTTATGTGTGCTCGGTTTTTCCGCTGTGGTCGGATCGAACGAATCGTATACATACAACGGCGAAATGGTGTACTCGCTTTGGGTGGGGTCGTTTTTGGGTACAACACAGATTGCCTTGTCGTCATCGGTCAACACCGGCATATACTCATCCGATTCCCAAACGAAATCGAAGGTGTTTTTGCCGATGTTTTTCTCTAAAACAATATTTTCTTTGAAACCGGAGTAGGTGTTGATATATTCCACATAGGTGTTTTCTCCAAACGCCTGTGGATAAACAATTTTGCCGTCGCCCTCGTCGGTTTCGGTGCTGACGGCCTTTTTCTGCCCCTTTTGCGCCGGAACCGACAAGGAAAATGCGTTATCCACCTCCACGCCATCGGTCACACGAGCAGCATACGCCAGATCGACATAGCCGTTTTGGTTGCGGCGCGTTTGGTTAAAGGTCACCACATCCCACACCGAGCGGTCTTTCATGGCGGTGTCAATATACTGTGTTTCTCCGTTATCATCGGTATACTTGACCGGTGTGGCATACACCTCTGTGGTGTAGCTGCCGTCCGCATGCTGCACCGTTAATTCGTAGGGATCGTCGCTGGGAACCACCACATCGTCTTTGGCGGACGCGACCTCCGACAACAGCGCCTGTATGTTTTTCGGCAGTTCCTAAATTTGATCAAAGGCTTGTGCCGCTTCCGACACCGGCTCTTTTTCGACTGGTTGGGCAGCGGACAGCTCTGTTTGCGCCGTGACGCTCCAAGGCGCCAGCAGCGACAGCACACTGATAGCCGCTATCCATCGGCGACCGAACTTTTTCCTCATTAAACATCCTCTTTTCTCTTAAAATGCGTAAAATTCTTACCCACTTTATTTTAAGGGAAATTTGCGGATTTGTCCATTGTGAGTGTTTACGAATTTAATACATATATTTTGTCGTAATTTGAGGAAAATTATCGTTTTGTAACGAGCCGATAACGCAACAAGCCGCCTCCCGTAGGCTACGGGAGGCGGCTTGTTAACACAAATTAGGCAAAACTTACAGCGTCATCAGCTCGTGTGCCGCTTCGGTCAGCTGCGCGGTGACCGCGGACGCGTCCGCTTCGGTCGCGCCGGAGGCGGTCAGATACGCTTTCACCTTGGGCTCGGTGCCCGACGGACGAATGATCAGCTTGGCATCGCCTTCCAGCGTATACGCCAGCACATTCGACTTAGGTAACGTCAGCTTGACCGTTTCGCCGGTGGCGAGATCCACCTGCTCGGACAGCTCATAGTCGGAGCAGACCAGCACCTTGCGCCCGGCGATGGTCGCGGGACGGTTACGGCGCAGGTGATCCATCAGCTGCTGCATCGCCTCCATGCCCTGTTCGCCCTCGAACATCTTGTTGACCACGGTGTTTTGGTACACACCGTATTTTTGATACAGCGCCTCGCGCATTTCCAGCAGCGAGTGACCCTGCGAGCGGTAATACGCCGCCATTTCACAAATCAGCATGGACGCGACCACCGCATCCTTATCCCGCGCATGGGTACCGGCGAGATAGCCGTAGCTTTCCTCAAACCCAAAAATATAGCGCTCGGGATGACCCTCTTTCTGCGCGTTTTCGATCTGCTCGCCGATGTATTTGAACCCGGTGAGCACATCCACGGCGCGGCAGCCATAGGATTCGGCGATCTTGTTCGCCAGCGGCGAGGTCACGATGGTGGTGACCACAAACGGCTGATCCGGCATATCACCCCGCGCGGCACGGCAGGAAAGGATGTATTCCAGCAGCATACAACCGGTTTCGTTGCCGCTGAACAGCACATAGTCGCCTTTGCCGTCCGGCACCGCAATACCCACGCGATCGCAATCGGGGTCGGTCGCCAGCAGCAGATCCGGCTGCTCGGTCGCCGCCAGCTCCAGCGCTTTTTCAAACGCCTGGCGAATTTCGGGGTTCGGATAGGGTGCGGTCGGGAAATGCCCGTCCGGCAGCTCCTGCTCCGGCACAACGGTGACCTGCTTGATGCCGATGCGATCCAAAATGCGGCGCACCGGTTTGTTGCCGGTACCGTTCAGAGGGGTGTACACCACCTTGATCGGCGTTTTTTCGCAAATACCGGGGTTGACCTGTTGGGTCGCGACCTGGTCGAGGAATTTATCCACCACCGCGGGGCTGACCAGCTCGATCCAGCCGGAAGCGACCGCCGCGTCATAATCCGCCACTTTCACATCGTTGAAAATATCCAGCCGACGGATATAGCCGGTCACTTCGCCCGCTTCGCCATCGGTCATCTGATAGCCGGCGGAGCTGTAGCACTTGTAGCCGTTGTACGCCGCCGGGTTATGGCTGGCGGTAACCACGATGCCCGACTGGCAGCCCAGCTCGCGCACCGCAAAGGACAGCACCGGTGTCGGCTCCAGTTCCGAGAACAGATAGGCCTTCACCTTGTTGGCTGCCAGCACGCACGCCGCTTCGCGCGCAAACACATCGGATTTGATGCGCGAATCGTAGGCGATGACCACCGCCGCGTCCATATATTTGTTGCGCAGATAGTCGGCAAGCCCCTGCGTCGCTTTGCGCACGGTGTAGATGTTCATGCGGTTGTCGCCCGCACCGATCACCCCGCGCAAACCGGCAGTGCCGAAATCCAGCTCGCGGTAAAACCGGTCGCTGATCTCTGCCTCCTGTCCGTCGATGCGTTGCAGCTCGTCTATCAGATCGGGATCTGCCGTCGCTTCCCGTTTCCAGCGTTCGTATGTTTCCATAATGCCCATGGGAACCAGCCACCTTTCCTTAAATTTATATATATCATACAACAATATGCGTTTTATGTCAACGGTTTTTGTTCGACATTTTTACGGTTTCGCCGGTGGAATTTGCGTTCTTCCGCTAAAACCAGCAAAGCCGCCCGGCGGGCGGCTTTGGATCGCGTTTGCGCCCGACGGCTTTACAAAACATTCAGCCGTTGCGCTCTTTCAAGGCGCGCTCCGCCTCGCGTTTCATATCGCGGCGGGCGGCATCCTCGCGTTTATCGTACAGCTTTTTGCCGCGGCACAGCCCCAGCTGCACCTTGACCAGCGAGCCTTTGAAATAGACCGACAGCGGAATCAGGGTGTATCCCTGCTGCTTCATCAGTCCGTACAGCCGCTGGATCTCGCGCTTATGCAGCAGCAGCCGCCGCACCCGCAGCGGGTCGCGGTTAAACAGGTTGCCCTTTTCGTACGGGCTGATGTGCATCCCTTTGATCCACACCTCGCCGTCCTCGATGGAGCACCACGCGTCCTTAAGGTTGACCCCACCCTGGCGCAGCGATTTGACCTCGGTTCCGGTCAGTTCGATGCCGGCTTCCATCGATTCTTCCACAAAATAGTCGTGAAACGCCTTTTTGTTGCCGGCAATAGTTTTGGTTTGCACAGCCGCCATCAACTGTCCCTCCTTTGGCAAATATTACAGGGTGCTGCGTCCCTCCAACGAGCGGCGCAGCGTCACTTCGTCCGCGTATTCCAGATCGCCGCCCACCGGAATGCCATAAGCCAGCCGGGTGACTTTGATCTCGAACGGCGCGAGCAGCTTGGACAAATACATCGCGGTGGCTTCCCCCTCCACAGTGGGGTTGGTCGCCATAATGACCTCCTGCACCTGCTGGTCGCCCAGCCGCAGCAGCAGCTGCTTGATGCGCAGCTGGTCCGGCGTGACGCCGTCCATCGGCGAGATCGCGCCGTGCAGCACATGGTACAGCCCCTTGTATTCGCGGGTGCGCTCCAGCGCCATCACATCCCGCGGATCCTCCACCACGCAGATGACCGATTGATCCCGGTCGGCGGCAGAGCAAATGGGGCACAGCTCCTTATCGGTCAGATTGCAGCACACCGTGCATTCGTGGATCTTCTCGCGCGCATCCTCGATTGCGCCGGTCAGATCCGCCGCCGCCTGATCACTGGTTTTCAGCAGATAATACGCCATGCGCTGGGCGGATTTATGCCCCACGCCGGGCAGCCGCTGCAGTTGCTCCACCAGCCGTTCCAGCGGTGCGATCGCGTATCCCATCTCAGAACAACCCCGCCATACCGGGCATATTCACGCCGCCGGTGATTTTGCTCATCTCGGCTTCGGATGCTTCCTCCGCCTGACGGTTGGCTTCGTTCACCGCTCCCATCACCAGATCCGCCAGCATCTCCACATCCTCGGGATCCACCACTTCGGGTTTGATGGTGAGCGATTTGATCATATGTTTGCCGTCGATCACAGCGGTCACTGCGCCGCCGCCGACGGTGGCGGTATATTCGCTTTGCTCCAGCATCGCCTGGGCGTTCGCCATATCCTCCTGCATTTTCTGCGCTTGGCGAATCATGCTTTGCATATTGCCCGGGCCGCCGCCCATTCCCTGCGGAAGTCTTGCTTTCATGTGTTGTTCTCTCCTTTGTTATCAGTACAATCGTCGCCGGAGCCCCGGCGGGGGATTTATTCCTTTACCTCAACCTCCACGCCCTGGTTGCGGGCGTTTTGAATAAACGCCGCCAGCGGGTCGTCCGCCGGGGTGGTGGATTTGGTCACTTTTTTTAGCCCGATGCGGCATTTTTTGCCGGTCACCCGCATCACCGCTTCCATCAGCTGCTGCTTGTTGCCGTCGCGGGTCACCAGCGTGCGGAACAGCGCGTTCTCGGTTTGGATCAGCACCATATCGCCGCGCATACTGGCAGCGGAGCCTTGCAGCACGCCGAACAGCGGCGGGCAGGTATCCGCCAGAATCGCCAGCACATCCGCCCAATTCGCCAGCGGCGTTTCGGCGGCATCCACCGGAGCCGGTATCGGAGCGGGCGTAGGTGCCGGTGTGGGAGCAGGTGCCGGTTCCGGAGCCGGCGGGACCTCCGGCATCGGGGGTGCTTCGACCACGGGCGCCGGGGGCGGCGCAGGAGTCGGAGGCACCGGAGGTGTCGGCGGTATTGCCGGTGCGGGCGGCACCGCGGGCACTGTTCCACCCGCGGACAACATCCGCACCGATTCTTCCAGCGCTTTCACCCGACGCAGCAGCCCCGCCGCGCCGGTATCCAGCTCCGGCGAGCACAGCCGCAGCAGGGTCATTTCCATTTCCATCCGGCGATTGCCGCCCGCGCGCAGCCGTCCCATCGCGGCTTGCAGCTCATCCATCGCGTGCAAAATCGCGGTCAGATCAAAATCCGCCGCCGTTTGCTGCATATGTGCCAGCTCGGCGGGGGTGGTCACCACCAGCTCCTCCGGATGCGTCACACTTTTGATAATCATCAACCCGCGGAAAAATTCGGTCAGCTCCACACACAACCGCTCCATATCGCAGGAGGCGTTATACAAGTCGTTCAGCAGCGCCAACGCCGCGCCGCCGTTTTGGGTACGGATCGCGTCGGCGAGCTGATACAAATGCTCACGCCCCGCCATGCCCGCGGTTTCCGCCACCACCTCGGCGGTGATTTCGCGCGAGCGGGACAGGCACTGATCCAACAGCGACAGCGCATCGCGCATGCCGCCGTCCGCCAGCCGGGCGATCAGCAGCGCCGCGTCCTCCTCCAGCGTAAAGCCCTCTTGCCCGGCGATATACTGCATCCGTCCGGCAATGTCCGCCGGGGCGATTCGCCCGAAATCGAACCGCTGGCAGCGGGACAGGATGGTGGCGGGCAGCTTGTGCACCTCGGTGGTCGCCAGCACAAAAATGACATGGGCAGGCGGTTCTTCCAGCGTTTTCAGCAGCGCGTTAAACGCGCCCGCCGACAGCATATGCACTTCGTCGATGATATACACCCGGTATTTGCCCACGGTGGGGGTAAAATGCACCTCTTCGCGCAGATCGCGGATGTTGTCCACGCCGTTGTTGGAGGCAGCGTCGATCTCCGCCACATCCAGCACGGTGCCTTCATCGATGCCGCGGCATACCTCGCATTCGTTGCAAGGATCGCCATCCACCGGATGCAGGCAGTTGACCGCTTTCGCCAGAATTTTGGCGCAGGAGGTTTTGCCGGTTCCGCGCGATCCGGTGAACAGATACGCGTGCGCCAGCCGTCCGGTGCGCAGTTCATTTTTCAGCGCCGTGGTCACATGCGGCTGACCCCATACATCTGAAAAGGTCTGCGGCCGCCATTTACGGTACAACACCTGATACATTTTGTCCCACCTCCAAAAAAACCGCGTGAACGCGGGCATACGGACAGACCGGTTGGCTGCGGCGCACGGAAGCAACCGCTTAATGCTGCTCGGTTCCCCGCCTGACATGGTTCGCGGCGCACCGTCGCACAGGACCAGCCTGTCCGTATGCCGGGGCTCACGCGGCATCGGTTGGATATTAGTATAGCACAGGTCGCACAAAAGTGCAACCGGATTTTTGCGCCCCTCGCTAAGACTGCGGCGCGTTTTCGCAAAGCCACCGCGCGGGGTCGGGTTGGCTGTATGCCGTCACCAACCGCGCATACGCCGTTTCAAACGTCATCCCCGAAAGCGGCTGCACCCCGGCGCGCCTCAACTCGTCCGCCGACTGGTACACCGGCGCGTGCGGCTTGACCGGAGCCAGATATACCGCGATCCCCCGCTCGCGGCAGCGCGCCACAAACGCGGGCAGCGAGGATGCCCCCTCGCAAGGGGCGGTCGCCGCGTGGTATCCCTCGTGCAGCACCGCTTTCACCGCCGCTCCCGGCTGGATCGCCGCGTAGTCGATGCCCGGATAAGGGCGCACGCACAGCACCACCGGCTGCAGCGGCCGGGTCAGCGCGTACAACCGCGGCTGCTCCGGCGCAGCGGGCGCGATCACCCCCGCTGCCGCCTGCATTTCATCGGTATAGAGGTCGCATTGGCGCAGGGCATAGCCCGGAATGCGGCGTTGTTCACCCGCCGCGGTTTGCCACGCCACCCACACACCGGGGGTGCCGTCCGCAATCCCCTCCACCGCCTGCACAAAGTTGGGCACCCCGTTGGAGGCGGGATCATCCAGCGAAAGCCCCGCTGATACCAGCCATAACGGCAGCGGACTGCCGCGCCACAGCCAATCCAGCAGCGCGGCGGTGTAGCCCAGCGTGTCGGTGCCATGGGTCACAATGATCCCATCATAAGCGGTGACATCCACCGCCCGCAGCGCCGCGAGCAGCCGGTTCCATTTTTCCACCGACATATTCTCGCTGAGAGTGGTGACCGGTTCGATAGTGTCGAAGGTCACCCCCGCGCGGGCGCGCGGGCTTTGCGCATACAGCTGCAGCAGACGGCGGGTACCGCCGGCACCTGCCGCCAGCACGCCGTCGGTTTCCGACGAACCGATGGTGCCGCCGGTGAATACCACCAATAGGTGCATACCCCTTCCTCCCGTCTGCCGCTTTTGTTATCAGTATACCCCGCCGGGCGGGATTTTACATACTTTCCGGCGTGGTGATCTTCATCAGGGTCAGCGCATTGCGCAGCACGGTGCGGGTCGCATCGCACAGCGCCAGCCGCGCCTGCATCAAGCCCTCGTCCTCGCCCTTGACCCGGCAGCTGTTGTAGAATTTGTGGAACAGCGCGCTCAGCTCCAGACAATAGCGGGTCAGCCGCGCGGGATCATACTCTTTCGCGGCGTTCACGATCTCGTCGGTGTATCCGGCGAGGTAACGGATCAGCTCTTTTTCCTCCGGTTGGGTCAGCTGCGCCAGCTCGGCAGCGGTCGCGGGGCGCACCGCCACACCCTCCTGCTCCATTTTGCGGAACAGCGAGCAGATGCGCGCGTGGGCGTACTGCACATAGTACACCGGGTTGGAGGAGGACTGCTCGATCGCAAGATCGAGGTCAAAATCCATGCGGGTGTTGGCTTCGCGCTGGTTGAAGAAGAAGCGCGCCGCATCCACCGGCACCTCGTCCAGCAGATCCGCCAGCTGGATCGCTTTGCCCGAGCGTTTGGACATCCGCGCGACCTCGCCGCCGCGCATCAGCCGCACCAGCTGGATCAACACCACCTGCAGCTTGTCGCCGTCCAGCCCCACTGCGTCCATCGCGCCTTTCATGCGCGCCACATGACCGTGGTGATCCGCACCCCACACATCGATGCAGGTATCGAACCCGCGCGCGAATTTGTTGCGGTGGTAGGCGATGTCGGCAGCAAAATAGGTCGGGTTGCCGTTGACCCGCACCAGCACGTCATCTTTCAGCTCCAGCTTGTCGATCTCCGCCTGCGTTTTGCCCGCCGCCAACAGCTTTTTGGTGAGCAGCTCTTTGTTTTTATACCACAGCGCGCCGTCCTTTTCGTAGGTCATGCCCCGCTCGGTCAACAGATCAATGGTCGCCTGGACCTCGCCGCTTTCGTGCAGGGTGGATTCCAAGAACCACTGGTCATACCGGATGCGGTATTTTTCCATATCGCGGTGCATTTTGTCGATGTTTTTCGGCAGCGCGAAATCCACCAGCGCTTTGCGGCGCTGTGCCGCGTCCGCGTCCACATATTGATCGCCGTACTCCGCGGCAAAGGCGGCGGCGTGTTCTTTGATATCCTCGCCCTGATACGCGTCCTCCGGCAGCACCACCGCGTCCTCGCCTTTATAGATCTGCAAATAGCGGGTTTCCAGCGACACGGCGAATTTTTCGATCTGGTTGCCCGCGTCGTTGACATAAAACTCGCGCCACACATCGTAGCCCGCCGCTTCCAGCACCGCCGCCAGACAATCGCCCAGCGCACCGCCGCGCGCGTTGCCCATATGCATCGGACCGGTGGGGTTGGCAGACACAAATTCCACCATCACCTTTTTGCCGTGACCGTAATCCGACCGGCCGTAGGCTTCGCGTTTGTCCAGCACATCCGCCACTACATCGGCATAAAACGCCGGCGACAGGAAGAAATTCAAGAAGCCGGGGCCCGCCACCTCCGCTTTTTCCAGATAGGTGCCCTTCAGCATCAGATGCGCGGCGATGCAATCCGCGATCTGGCGCGGCGCACGCTTGAACGCCCGCGCCGACACCATCGCCACATTGGCGGACAGGTCACCGTGTGCCCGATCGCCCGGCACTTCGATCCCGAACGCCGGCATCGGCTCGGCGGGCAGCTCGCCCGCCGCGATCGCTTCGCCCAGCGCGGACAAAATCCGTTCCCGCACCTGTTCGCGGGCTTCTGCTACTACTTTTGACATATCGTTTCCGCTCCTTTGATCTCCATTGTCAGCACATGATCCGCCATCACCGTGCCGTTGATATCCATGGTGTAATGCGCCTCCACCCGACCGCCCGCCGGGGTGAGATCGCACGCCAGAAATTCGGTTTCCAGCCCCATGCGCAACCAGCCGTAGCCGGTATCATAATCGCTTTCCTGCCGCTGACCCACCGTCAACCGCAGCGTGGACGACACCGCGCCGCGCCGTTCCACTTCCAACTGTCCGTCGGTCACCCGCACCCGCGAGGTGACAACGCCGGTTTCGTCCTCCTGCTGATAGCGCAGCTCCCAGCCATCCGGCAGCGGCAGCATCTGCCCCGGCACCGTCAGCTCGGTCACATCGCATTCGCCATCCATCGTTTGGCGGCCGATGATGGTCATCATCACATCCATGCCGTCACCCCGCCGACTCGATGGTTTCCAACCGCACCCGTTCCACATCGTCGCGGATGGGCTGACCCAAAAACATGGTCGCCACGCTGGAAAAATCGTCCACCCGGTCGCTGACGCAAAAATGGTGGTTGCCCGGACGCTGCCGGTCGGACAGCAGCCCTTGCTGCTGCAAAATGCCGGCGCAGCGGATGGCCGCTTCGCGCCCCGAATTGATCAACGTCACCCCCGGCAGCACCTGCTCGATAATGGGGGCGAGCAGCGGGAAGTGGGTGCACCCCAAAATCAGGGTATCCACCTCCGCCTCCTTCACGGACCGCAGATAGATCTCCGCGGTCTGGCGGGTAACGGCGTTATCCGGCTGAATCCAGCCGTTTTCCACCAGCGGCACAAACAGCGGACACGCCACACTGGTGACCTGTACCGCGGGGTTTCCTTGCTCCAATCGTCGTCGGAACGCCCCCGCGCGAATGGTCGCCGGGGTACCGATCACCCCGATGCGCCCGGTGCGGGTGGCGGCAAGCGCCGCGTCGGCGGTGGCTTCCACCACCCCGATCGCGGGCAGCGGCAACTCCGCCAAAACGTGCGGAGCCACCGAGCTGACGGTACCGCACGCCGCGATGATCATCTTGACATCTCGCGTCTGCAAAAAGCCGCAGTCCTGTCGGGTATACAGCTCCAGCGTGTCGCGGCTGCGGCTGCCATAGGGAACCCGCGCGGTGTCCCCGAAATACACAATATCCTCTTTGGGCAGCTGTTCGATCAACTGCCGCACGACGGTCAACCCGCCCAAACCCGAATCGAACACGCCGATCGGACGGTTATCCATGCCGGTTCCTCCCCCGACGCAGCCAAAGCCGCGTTGCGTTCTGTTTATAGATACACATAGTGAAGTATTAGTATACCATATTCCCCCGCGAATGGCAACCTTTATTCGGGTTGACATCCGGGGCGCAAAACGAGTAAAATAAGGGCAATTCTTTTCCCCGCGCGGGGATGTGACAGGAGGGATCACATGGGGTTGCCGGAACAGCTGGCGGCGTACGCCGCGGGAGACACCTATCCGCTGCATATGCCGGGGCACAAGCGCCGCCCGGACGCGGCGGCGTTTGCCGATCCCTACGCCATCGACATCACCGAAATCGCCGGATTTGACAATCTGCACGATGCCCACGGGGTGCTGGCGGACGAAATGGCGCGCGCCGCCCGCTTATGGGGCAGCCGCCGCGCGTTTTATCTGGTCAACGGCTCCACCGGCGGGCTGCTGGCGGGCATTACCGCCTGTGTGCGGCGGGGCGACCGGGTGCTGGTAGCGCGCAACGCGCACCGCGCGGTGTACCATGCACTGGCACTAAACGGACTGCGTCCGGTGTACGCGCTGCCCGCCATGGACGAATCGTTCGGCATCGCCGGTTCGCTGTCGCCCGATGCGGTGGAACAGGCGCTGGCGGCGCATCCGGATGTGCGGCTGGTGATCGTCACCTCCCCCACCTACGATGGGGTGTTATCCGACATTCCCGCGCTGGCGGCAACGGCGCACCGCCACGGCGCGCGTTTGCTGGTGGACGAAGCGCACGGCGCGCATTTGGGGCTGGCGGAGGGGTTTCCGCCATCCGCCGTCACCGGCGGTGCGGATGTGGTGGTGCAAAGCGTGCACAAAACGCTGCCCTCGCTGACCCAAACCGCGCTGCTGCACGTGGCAAGCGACCGGGTGGATGCGGACGAGGTCGCCCGCCAGCTCGCGATTTTTCAAACCAGCAGCCCCTCCTATCCGCTGATGGCGAGCATCGCCGCCTGTGTGGCGCGGCTGGAGGCAGAACGCGTCCCGCTGTTCGCGGCGTATCGGGCGCGGCTGGATCGGTTTGACCAGCGCATCCGGGCGCTGCGACACCTGCTGGTGCTGTGCCACGGCAAAGACAGCCCCGCCCATCACGCGTTTGCGGGATTCGACCCCGGCAAGCTGGTAATCTCCTGCCGCGGCACTGCCCTCACCGGCGGGCAGCTTGCCGACCGGCTGCGCCGCGACTTTCGGCTGGAGGTGGAGATGGCATCCACCGATTATGTGCTGGCGATGACCAGCGTGTGTGACAGCGACAACGGGTTCGACCGGCTGGCGGAGGCGCTGCTCGCCATCGACCAAACGCTGACCCCCGCCGCGGCAAAAGCCACCCGCCCCCCGCTGCTGATTCCGCCCGCGGTTTGCCCGATTGGCGAAGCGCTGGACGCGCCGGGGCAGCTGACCCCGCTCGCCGACAGCGCGGGCGGCGTTTCCCGCGAATATGTGTGGGCGTATCCGCCCGGCATCCCGCTGTTGACCCCCGGCGAGCAGGTCACTCCCGCGCTGCTGGCACTGTTTGACCAGATGACCCGCGCCGGGGTGGTGCTGCACAGCACCCGCGCCGAAATGCCGCACCGGCTGGAGATTTTGTATTGACAAAGCCCCGCGCGGCGGTTACAATAAAGGGGATAGAGAGGGCGTGCGCCCGGCTCAACTTTACAAAGGACGGTGTTACGACCATGAAACGGATCCAGACTTTGGATACCCGCGACCTCGCCCAGAGCAAAAAGGACGGCGGCTGCGGCGAATGCCAGACTTCTTGCCAATCTGCCTGCAAAACCTCTTGCGGCGTGGCGAACCAGCCCTGCGAGAAGAAATAAGATCGGCTTAAAAAAAGGAGAATCGCCGCCGCCGGAAAGGCTGGCGGCGTTTTTTCTGTTGAAACGGAGATAACACATGATTCATGCATATCAATTGAACGGATACAACATTGTGCTGGATGTTTACAGCGGCGCGGTGCATGTGGTGGACGAGCTGGCGTACGATGTGATCGGGATGTACGAAACCGCGTCACCGGACGAGATCGTGGCGGCGATGCTGGAAAAATACCGCGATGTGCCCGCGGTGACCGAGCAGGAGATCCGCGACACGCTGGACGATGTCGCCGAGCTGAAGCAGCAGGGCAAGCTGTTTTCGGAGGATACCTATAAGGACATCGCGTTCGATTTCAAAAAACGCAATACGGTCATCAAAGCGCTATGTCTGCATGTGGCGCACACCTGCAATCTGAGCTGCGATTACTGCTTCGCGAGCCAGGGCAAATACCACGGCGACCGCGCGCTGATGAGCTTTGAAGTGGGACGCCAGGCGCTGGATTTCCTGATTGCCAACTCCGGCACCCGCCACAATCTGGAAGTCGACTTCTTTGGCGGCGAGCCGCTGATGAACTGGGATGTGGTGAAGCAACTGGTCGCCTATGGTCGCGAGCAGGAAAAGCTGCACGACAAGCATTTCCGGTTCACGCTGACCACCAACGGCATGCTGCTGAACGATGAGGTGATCGACTTCGCCAACAAGGAGATGCACAACGTGGTGCTGAGTCTGGACGGGCGCCCCGAAGTGCACGACCGGCTGCGCCGCACGCCGAACGGCAAGGGCAGCTACGACCAGATCGTGCCGCGGTTCCAAAAGCTGGCGGAAAGCCGCGGGCAGCAAAACTACTATGTGCGCGGCACCTACACCCACCACAACACCGATTTTTACAACGACATCATCCATATGGCGGATCTCGGATTCCGCGAGCTGTCGATGGAACCGGTGGTGTGCGCCCCCGGCGACCCGTACGCGCTGACCGAAGAGGATCTGCCGGTGCTGTTTGAGCAATACGAAAAGCTGGCATGCGAAATGATCCGCCGCGACAAAGCGGGCAACGGCTTCACATTTTATCACTACATGATCGACCTGAAAAGCGGCCCCTGCATCTACAAACGCATTGCTGGCTGCGGTTCCGGCACCGAATATCTCGCCGTGACCCCGTGGGGCGATCTGTACCCCTGCCACCAGTTTGTGGGGGACGAGGCGTATAAGCTCGGCAACGTGTGGGACGGTGTGACCAACACGGCGGTGCGTGATGAATTCAAGCTGTGCAACGCGTATGCGCGCCCCGATTGCAAGGATTGCTGGGCGCGGCTGTATTGCAGCGGCGGTTGTGCCGCCAACGCGTATCACGCCACCGGCAGCATCACCGGCATTTATGAATATGGCTGCCGCCTGTTCCGTAAGCGGATGGAGTGCGCCATTATGATGCAGGCCGCCAAAGCCGGCGATCCGCCCGCCCCGTTGAAATAAACATAGCTGTTTTTATGGGGGGCGGTGCCCCCTATAAACGCATGGCGCCGATCCACAACAATAAACAAAATAAAATCCCGCGCTAATGCAGCAACCCCCGCTCGCCGATTATCCGGCAAGCGGGGGTTGCTTTATATAGTGCAAAACCCGGCGTTATACGCCCGACCCTCCCCGCGAGATCACACGCAATCTCGCGACGAGCGCAAGCCTCTGCTTTCCCCACCATTTCTGCGTAGGGGACGATGCCCACATCGTCCCACAAACAAGCGCTCTCGCCTACGGCGGGCTAAAGTCTTCTCCTCGGAGGTAATTCCCCACGTGCGAGGGAAATGTCGGCGAGCCGACAAAAAGGGCCCGTCTTCGAGAGAAAAAGGTGCTGAGCGCAGCGAAGCGGATGAGGTGTCAGAAAACAATCAACAATTTGCGATACGCGGTGGTTTTTATGTTACAAGAAACCACTAGCGCACAATAAATTCACCATTTTCCACCTCATCCACCGCCGTTCGGCGGTCCCCCTTCCCCTCCAAGGGGAAGGCTTGCGGGGGCTCTGCTACCACCAAAATTTGTGCGTTATCCGGCGGCGGGCGCAAGGCCCCTTTGAGTAAAGGGGGCAGTCACGACCGTGGTCGTGACTGGGGGATTGTCGCCGTCCATCGGACGGCGGGTAACTCGCCATTTTCGTTACAATCCCTCCGTCTTTTTGCTGCGCAAAAATCCACCTCCCTTTGCACAAGGGAGGCAACTGCTCGCCACTGGTTTATGCAGAAATTTATAGGTTTCTGGCACCTCATCCACCGCCGTTCGGCGGTCCCCCTTCCCCTCCAAGGGGAAGGCCTAACGAGCCCCTTCTTCATCGACAGATAGAGAAAATCACCTCAAGGGGAAGGCTTGCGGTGGCTCTGCTTCTTCTTGGTCATTCTGAGCGGAGCGAAGAATCTTTTTTCTCAAAAAATTTCTGCACATTCATCCTTCCTACGCGCGGGGCAAATCCCGCACTAACGCAGCAACCCCCGCCTGCCGGTCATCCGGCAAGCGGGGGTATTTTCTTTATGTCACCGTCGCGACGGCGAATGGTCAGCGATCGCGCCAATATTTGCGATCCAGTCCACGATACTGCACGGCTTCCGCCACATGCGGTGCATCGATCACCTCGCTGCCGTCCAGATCCGCGATGGTGCGGGACACCTTCATCAGTCGATCCCACGCGCGGGCGGACAAGCCCATCCGTTCAAACGCGCGCTGCATCACGGTGGAGGCGGCATCGGTCAGCGGACACAGCTGTTTCAGATCGCCCGCCGGAATCTGCGCGTTGCTGACGATCCCGCGTCCGCGGAACCGCTCCTTTTGAATACGGCGGGCAGCGTTCACCCGCTCGCGGATCGCCGCCGAGCTTTCGCCCTTTTCGGCAGCGGACAGCTCCGCATATTTGACCGGCGGCACCTCGATATGCAGATCAATGCGATCCAGCAGCGGTCCCGAAATGCGCGCCAGATATTGCTGCGCCGCCTTGGGCGAGCAGGTGCAGGCGCGCTCGGGATGTCCATAGTACCCGCATGGGCAGGGGTTCATCGCCGCCACCAGCATAAACGAACACGGATAGGTGAGCGCACTGCTCACCCGCGACACGGTAATTTCGCCATCCTCCAACGGTTGGCGCAGACTTTCCATCGCCGCGCGGGAAAATTCGGGGAACTCGTCCAAAAACAGCACCCCGTTGTGCGCCAGCGATACCTCGCCCGGGCGGGGAATCACCCCGCCGCCCACCAATCCGGCGGTGGAAATGTTGTGATGGGGCGATCGAAACGGTCGCGCCGTCAACAGTCCGTGTCCGGCGGGCAGCGTGCCCGCGATCGAATGGATCTTGGTCGCTTCCAGCGCTTCTTCGCGGGTCATATCCGGCAAAATGGAGGGCAGCCGCTTGGCGAGCATACTTTTGCCCGAACCGGGCGGGCCAATCAACAGCACATTATGCGATCCCGCCGCCGCAATCTCCAGCGCGCGGCGTGCCGCCGCCTGCCCCATCACATCCGCGAAATCCGGCAGCCCCTCCAACGGCGCAGCATTCACCGGCGGGGTGGCGGGGGTCAGTTCCCGCTCGCCGGTGAGATGCGCCACCAGCGACGCGACCGTATCCACCGGATACACCGTCACGCCGTCCACCATCGCGCCCTCGGCGGCGTTGTCGGCGGGCACAAACACTTCTTGCAGCCCCGCTTCCCGCGCGGCAGACACCATCGACAACACACCCTTGACCGGGCGCAGCTCGCCGGTGAGCGACAGTTCGCCCACAAACGCCTGACCGGTCAACGGCGCGGGCAGCTGACCGCTGGCTTTCAACAGCGCCAGCAGCAGCGGCAGATCGTACAACGGTCCTTCTTTGCGCACATCGGCGGGCGCCAGATTCACCGTGACCCGGCTGACCGGATAGGTGAACCCGTTGTTTTTCAGCGCCGCCCGCACCCGGTCGCGCGATTCGCGCACCGCCGCGCCGGGCAGCCCCACCACATCAAAACCGGGCAGCCCTTGCGACAGGTCGGCTTCCACGCTGACCATAAACCCGTTGATGCCCATCAGCCCCATGCTGTTGATGCGGGAAACCATACCGCGCCCTCCTTTTTTATCGGCGAATCTTCAAAATGGATTGTACCAGCTTTTTGATCTCCACAGCCACCCACATGATCAGCGCCAGCAGCAGCGTTTGTCCCCACTGCCCGCCGGTCAGCGGCTGGGTGCCGAAGATCGGGTTCAGCGCCGGAATTGCGATCACCAGCACCATCAGCAGCGCCGACGCCGCCACCGCGCCCACCATATACCAGTTGCTGTGCAGCCCGATGCGCAGCAGCGAATGCGACGACCGCGCGTTAAACGCGTGTACCAGCTGGGTAAACGCCAGCGTGGCAAACGCCATGGTCGAACCGCCGATGTTGTACGCGATCAGCGTCAACACCCCGACCAGCAGCCCTTGCAGCAGCACATCCAGCCACATACCGTGGGCGAAAAAGCTCTCTTTTTTGCTGCGGGGCGATTGGGTCATAATATCCCGCTCGGCGGGTTCCATCCCCAGCGCCAGCGCCGGCAGCCCATCGGTCACCAGATTGATCCAAAGCAGCTGCACCGCCGACAGCGGTGTAGCTTTCCAAATCAGCATCGCGACAAACACAGTCAAGATCTCGCCCAAGTTGCAGGACAACAGAAAATGTACGCCCTTGCGGATGTTGTCGTAGATGCCGCGCCCTTCGCGCACCGCCGACACGATGGTAGCGAAATTGTCGTCTGTCAAAATCATATCCGCTGCGCCCTTGGCAACATCGGTACCGGTCACGCCCATCGCGCAGCCGATGTCCGCCACCTTCAGCGCGGGCGCATCGTTGACTCCGTCGCCGGTCATGGCGACCACCTCGCCCGCTTTTTGCCAGGCTTTCACAATGCGCAGCTTATCTGCCGGCGTTACCCGCGCGTACACCTTGTACCGCCGGATGTTGTCAAACAACTCCTCATCCGACATTGCCACCAGCTGTTCGCCGGTAATGGCTTCGCTTTCGTCATGCAGAATGCCCATCTGCCGCGCAATGGCGGAGGCGGTGTGGATATGATCGCCGGTGATCATCACCGTTTGGATGCCCGCCGACCGGCACTCGCGAATGGCGCGCACCGCCTCCGGTCGCGGCGGGTCGATCATCCCCAGCAATCCGGCAAAGCACAAGTCGCATTCCAAATCGTCCGGGCGGCAATCCACCGGGATCTCCTCAATATATTTGTACGCGATACCCAGCACCCGCAGCGCATCGCGCCCCATCTCTTCATACGCTTCGTCCACGCCGGCATCATAGCCGGAGGTGCACAGCCCACACAGAATTTCCGGCGCGCCTTTCACCACCACCAGCTTGCGGTCGCCCACCAAATGCACGCTGGACATCAGCTTGCGGTCCGAATCAAACGGCATTTCGATCAGCCGCGGGTTTTCCGCCAGCAACAGGTCTTTGCTGAGCCCCTGTTCCAGCGCATACGCCAAAATGGCGGTTTCGGTGGGGTCGCCCACCATGGTCAGGCGACCGTCCACCTGCTGCACGGTGCTGTCGGTACACAGCGCGCCCATGCGCACCAGCGACAGTGTTGCCGACGACGGCGACAGCCCCAGTTCTTCGCGTTTCCCCGCGGTGTACGCCTGTTTCAGCGTCATGCGGTTTTGGGTGAGGGTGCCGGTTTTGTCGGTGCAGATCACCGAGGCGCTGCCCAGCGTTTCCACCGCGGGCAGGCGGCGCACGATCGCATTTTTGCGCACCATCCGCTGCACTCCCAGCGCCAGCACGATGGTCACGATGGCGGGCAACCCCTCCGGGATCGCCGCCACGGCCAGCGAGATGGAGGTCATCAGCATATCCAGCCAGCCGAGCCCGTCCAGCAGCCCCACCAAAAAGATGATGGCGCAAATCGCGAGCGCCAAAAAGCCCAGCGTTTTGCCGAGCGATGCCAACCGTTTTTGCAGTGGCGTGGTGCCTGCATCCTCGCGATCCAGCATGCCGGCGATCTTGCCCATTTCGGTGTACATGCCGGTTTCCACCACCACAGCCTTGGCGTGACCATATGCCACCGCGCAGCCGGAGTACGCCATATTCAGCCGGTCGCCCAGCGGTGCCATATCCAGCACCTCGGCGGTTTCATCCTTTTCCACCGGCACGCTTTCGCCGGTCAGCGCGGATTCGTCACACCGCAGGCTGGCGGTTTCCAGCAAGCGGCAGTCGGCGGGCACCATATCGCCCGCATCCATCTCGATCACATCGCCGGGAACCAGCTCGGTGGAGGGCAGCTGCTGCAGCACACCGTCCCGCCACACCCGCGCCGCCGGTGCCGCCATAGTTTTCAGCGCATCCAGCGCTTTTTCCGCCTTGCTTTCCTGCAGCACACCCAGCGCGGCGTTCACCACCACGATCACCATGATCACGATGGGATCCACCCAATCGGCTTCGCCGCCGCCCACGGCGTTGTAAATGCTCACCCCAAGCGAGATCACCGCCGCCACCAGCAAAATGATGACCATGCCGTTTTTCATCTGGTCGCCAAACCGCTGCAGCATCGAGCGCGGCGGCTTTTCATCCAGTTTGTTTTGTCCGTATTTGTGCAGCTTGGCTTGCGCCTTTTCGGTCGTTAAACCGCGGTCGCGGTCGGTTTCCAGCTGGGAAAGCACCGCCTGTGACTGTTCGCTATGCCAAATCAAAGAGAGTCCCCCTTTTACTGTTACACCTCTGGCCGCGGGGCTTATCTGCGTGGTTTGCCCGCGCCTCATCTGCCTTCGTATAGCACAGTATACCAAATTTTACCGTCAGATGTAAAGCCCCCTGTGTTCCGCGCGGTTTGCCGTTGCCAATCCCGCCGCAATCGTTTATAATAAAAGGAACCATCCTTGCCCTGCTTCTTCAAGGCAGTAGGTATGTAGAGAGCACGCAAGCCTGCCTGCTATCCGTCGGCGGGTGCCGGGCGAAGTTGGTGCAGAAATTAAATTTATATGCAAACCAATAGCGGGTGCAAGCCTTCCCCTCGGAGGTAATTCCCCCGCGCGCGGGGGAAATGTCGGCGCAGCCGACAAAAGGGGCCCGTTTCGGGAGAAAAAGGTGCTGAGCGCAGCGAAGCGGATGAGGTGGAAAATCGAGCGGTTTTGGCATCTGGCGGCGGGCGCAAGCCTCCCTCTGACGAGGGAGGTGGATTTTTGCGCAGCAAAAAGACGGAGGGAGAGAGAAAATATTGCCCGCTTTTGGTGTCGCAAAAGCTCTATCTCTCCCTCAGTCTCGCTATCGCTCGACAGCTCCCTCGTCAGAGGGAGCCGGGCGAAGTTC
This sequence comes from uncultured Oscillospiraceae bacterium, assembly GCA_900547105.1. GTDB lineage: Bacteria > Bacillota > Clostridia > Oscillospirales > Acutalibacteraceae > UMGS1474. The sequence continues at coordinate 86,392 of URFL01000003.1, forward strand.
CTGCCTTTCCCCACCACTTCTGCGTAGGGGGCGATGCCCACATCGCCCCGCAAGCAAACGCACTCCATTTACGGCGGGCGCATGGCCCCTTTGTGCAAAGGGGGCTGTCACGACCGTGGTCGTGACTGGGGGATTGTCGCCGTCCGTCGGACGGCGCTTGGGCAAATATCTTTGTGACAATCCCTCCGTCACAGCTGACGCTGTGCCACCTCCCTTTGCACAAGGGAGGCTTTGGCATATCCCTAGTTTGCGCAGATAATTATAGGTTTCTAACACCTCATCCGTGTGAAATTTCTGCTCATCCTGTCATTCTGAGCGCAGCAAAGACTCTTTTTCTTATCTTGACTTTCCGAGTGTGGAGAGAACGCCTTATTCTCTCATCAAAGCTAAAGTCATCTTCTTTATCATAAGATCATCAAATCATCCCAAAGGAGGTCGGACTATGCGATCCATCCATACCGCGATTATCGGCGGCGGCGCTGCCGGATTATGCGCGGCGGTGCAGCTGGCGCGCGCCGGGGTACAGCCGGTGGAGCTGTTTGAAAAAGCGCCCCGCGTCGGGCGCAAGCTACTCGCGACCGGCAACGGCACCTGCAACATCACCAACCGCGATCTGGCGCCGCGCCATTACCATGGCGGCGACCCGCATTTTTCCAAACCGGCGCTGGCCGCCTTTACCGACCGCGACACCGTCGCGTTTTTCGCCTCGATCGGGGTGGATTGCGTTGCCGAACCGGACGGACGGATGTATCCGCGCTCGCGTCAGGCGGGCAGCGTGCTGGATTGCCTGCGCATGGCGGCGCAGGAGGCGGGCGCGGTGCTGCACACCGATTGTCCGGTGACGGCGATACGCCCGCAAAAGCACGGCTTTGTGCTGGACACGCCGCAGGGCGCGGTGACGGCGCACTATGTGCTGGTGGCGGCGGGCGGTGCCGCTTCCCCCTCGCTGGGCGGCGGCAACGACGGCTATGCACTGCTGACCGCGTTGGGGCACACCCGCACCCCCCTGTTTCCCACCATTGTCCAGCTGCGCACCGACACCACCTTTGTCAAAGCGGTCAAGGGCATCCGCGTGGACGCCGGGGTAACGCTGACCGGCGGCGGTAAAACGGCGCGCTCCGCCGGCGAGGTGTTGTTCACCGAATACGGGCTGTCCGGTCCGGCGGTGATGGCGATCTCGCGGCTGGCGGGCGATTGGGAACGCCGCAAAAAAGGTGCACTCAGCGTATCGCTGGATCTGCTGCCGGATCTGCCACCCGACAAGGTGGCGGCGCTGGTGCAGCAGCGGCGGCGGTTTGCCGCGCGCGAGGCGGGCGATCTGCTGACCGGATTGCTGCACAAGCGGGTGGGGCAAACGCTGCTGCGCGCCGCCGGCATCTCGCTGTCCACCCCGGTGGGAGCGCTGACCGATGACGATGCCGCGCGGGTAGCGGCACTGATGAAACGCTGGACGCTGCCGGTCACCGGCACCCAAGGCTTGTCCGCCGCCCAAGCGACCGCGGGCGGCATCGACACCCGCGGCTTTGACCCCGCCACCCTGCAATCGCGGCTGGTGCCGGGGCTGTACGCGGCGGGCGAGGTGCTGGATGTGGACGGCGATTGCGGCGGGTACAATCTGCAATGGGCGTGGAGCTCCGCCACCGCGGCGGCGCGCCATATCGCCCGCACCCGCGGCTGACTTTTTGAACAATACGCAGGAGATGCATTATGATCCATATTTCAGGTATACAACTGAACTTGTCCTATCGCGACACTGACCTGCCCGCCATTGCAGCGCGGGAGCTGCGCTGCGCGCCTGCCCGCATCACCGGCTGCCGCCTGTTTCGGCGCAGTGTGGATGCGCGGCGCAAACCGCAGGTGCGGTTCACCGCCACGCTGGAGGTGACGGTCAGCGGCAACGAAGCGGCGCTGGTACAGCACAGTCGTAACCGCCGCGCCGCGGTGGTATCCCCCACCGTGTACACGGTGCCGACCGCTCCGGCGGCGACGCATCGCCCGGTGGTGGTGGGAGCCGGTCCCGCCGGGCTGTTTGCCGCGCTGATTCTGGCGCGGGCGGGACTGCGGCCGCTGCTGCTGGAACGCGGCAAGCCGGTGGACGAGCGACAGGCGGATGTGGAGCGGTTCCGTATGACCGGACAGCTAGACCCCTCCTCCAATGTGCTGTTCGGCGAGGGCGGTGCCGGCACTTTTTCGGACGGCAAGCTGCACACCGGCATCAAGGATCCGCGCTGTCGGATGGTGCTGGAGGAGCTGGCACACGCGGGTGCGGACGCTTCCATTCTCTGGCAGGCGCAGCCGCATGTCGGCACCGATTATCTGCGCCGCGCGGTCAAGGGGCTTCGCCACGCGATTGAACAGGCGGGCGGGCAGGTGCTGTTTGAACACCGCGTCACCGACCTGTGCCTGCGCGACGGCGCGCTGGTCGGGCTGACCGTTGCCACCCCGCAGGGCGAGCGCACCATCGACACCGACCGCGCAATTTTCGCCATCGGCCATTCGGCACGGGATACCGTTCAAACGCTATACGACCGTGCGCTGCCCATGCAGCCCAAGCCGTTCGCCATCGGTGTGCGGGTGGAACATCCCCGCGCAATGATCGACCGCAGCCAATACGGCGAAGCGGCGGGACATCCGGCGCTGGGGGCGGCAGCGTACAAGCTGGTGGCGCGTCCGGCGGGCGCGCGCGGGGTGTACACCTTTTGTATGTGCCCCGGCGGCGTGGTGGTAAACGCCTCCTCGGAAGAGGGCGGGTTGTGCGTCAATGGCATGAGCGAATTTGCCCGCGATGCGGACAATTCCAACAGCGCGCTGCTGGTGGGGGTGGACCCCGCCGACTTCGGCAGCGACCACCCGCTGGCGGGCATTGATTTTCAGCGAAAATGGGAACGCGCCGCCTTTGAACTGGGCAGCGGCGATTACCGCGCGCCCGCCCAACTGGTGGCGGACTTTTTGAAAAAGCAGCCCACCGTCGCTTTTGGCGCGGTGCAGCCCAGCTATCAGCCGGGCGTGACCCCCGCCGACTTGTGGAAATGCCTGCCCGCGTATGTGGCGGGATCGCTGGCAGCGGCGCTGCCGCTGTTGGGGCGGCAGCTGGCGGGGTTTGATCGTCCGGATGCGGTGTTGACCGGCATCGAAGCGCGCAGCTCCTCTCCGGTGCGGCTGCTGCGCGGCGAGGATGGTCAAAGCAGCATCGCCGGGGTGTTTCCCTGCGGCGAGGGGGCAGGCTACGCGGGCGGCATTACCTCCGCAGCGGCGGACGGCATCCGCGCTGCCGAGCAGCTGATCGCATCGCTTTAAGTAAGCTGGAAATAGGCGCGCATCCCGTTGTAGATGCCCCGCGCAAACAGCCCCGGATTGGTGGCGAGCAAGTCGGCATCGTTTATGTTGGTGAGATACCCCATCTCCACCAGCAGCGCGGGCATTTGGGTGCGGCGCAGCACATACAAGCCGGGGTTGATGCGCATACCGCGGTTGGGCAAGCCGGTGGCGTTTTGCAGCCCCACCAGAATCGCCTCGCCCAGCGGAAACGCGGGGCTTTCCTCGCTGTACACATACACCTCGCTGCCGCTGGCGTTGGTGTTGGGGCTGGAATTGCAATGCAGGCTGATGAAATAGTCCGCGCCCCAGCTGTTGGCGGCATTCACCCGCGCCGCCAGACTGGTGGCGACCGATGTGCCGAGCTGCTCGGTGGGGCTGTTGCGGGACAGGCGTACCTCGAAAAACGGATCGGCACGCAGCAGCGCTGCCAGCTCCACCCCGACAATATAGGTCACATCCTGTTCGCGCACGCCGTTGGCTTCGGCGCCTGCGTTGGGGTTTTGGGGGTTGTGCCCCTGGTCGATGAAAATTTTCAATACAGTCACCCTTTCCGGCGGGCTTGTGCCCGCCTTTTTTCTTCCCAGCCTATGCCGCGGCGCGCTCTCCGGTGCACCGCGCGGGCAAAAGACAAAGCGCCTGCCGGTGGATCTCCGGCAGGCGCTTTGTCAAAGAGAGAAGGGTGAAGAATGGACACACGGCGGTCCCCCGCCGTGACAAACAAGGGAATAGCCGGGAGGATGATCCGGCTTTATGCATGGTAGAATAAGCCTCCATATATGTTGGCAGTTTATTCACAGGAAAATTTCCACCCGTGGCGGCACAAGCCTTCTCCTTGAGGAGATTCCCCCGCGTGCGGGGAAAATGTCGGCGCAGCCGACAAAAGGGGCCCGTCTTCGGGAGAAAAAGGTGCTGAGCGTAGCGAAGCAGATGAGGTGTCGGAGAAACAATAGAATCGGCACAAATTTGTGGGAACCATTGCCTCCCTTGTGTAAAGGGAGGTGGCACAGCGCTAAGCTGTGACGGAGGGATTGTAACGAAAATGGCGCACCAAAATGCCGTCCAATGGACGGCAACAATCCCCCAGTCACGACAAAAGTCGTGACAGCCCCCTTTACTCAAAGGGGCCTTGCGTCCGCCACCAGATACGGAAAACTTACTACTTTTTCCACCTCATCCGTCGCGGCGTAAAGCCGCGCCACCTTCCCCTCCTAGGGGAAGGCTTGCGGAGTTTCTACGCTACTCCAAATAGGAGAATCACCTCCAAGGGGAAGGCTTGAGAAGTTTCTGCGTTTCCCTGCCATTTCTGCGTAGGAGGCGATGCCCACATCGTCCCGCAACAATGCGCTCAAGGGGTAGACTTAAGAAATCTCTGCGTTTCAAATGCTGTGCTATTTGGCAGCACACGGGCGCGGTCAATTCTGACCGTAGTAGGCGTTTTTGCCGTGTTTGCGCAGATAGTGTTTATCCAACAGCTCCTGCTGCATACGCTGCTGCGCGGCGTTGAGCTGCAGCGAGTGGAAATTCATAAACGCCACTTCCTCCAGCACCACCGCGTTGTGCACCGCTTCAAACGCGTTTTTGCCCCACGCAAACGGACCATGGCTATGCACCAGCACCGCAGGGATCGCCGCCGGGTCCTTGTCGCGGAAAGTTTCCACGATCACGTTGCCGGTTTCGCGCTCGTATTCGCCGGCGATCTCTGCGGGAGTCATCTCCCGCGTGCAGGGAATCTCGCCGTAAAAATAGTCGCCTTGGGTGGTGCCGAGCGGCGAAATGCCGACTCCCGCTTGGGCAAAGCTGGTCGCCCAGCGGCTGTGGGTGTGCACCACACCGCCGCATTCGGGGAACGCATTGTACAGCACCAGATGGGTCGCGGTGTCGCTGGAGGGTTTCCAATGCCCCTCCACCACGCGACCATCCAGATCCACCACCACCATATCGTCGGCGGTCATACCGTCATACTCCACGCCGGAGGGTTTGATAACCACCAGCCCTTTTTCGCGGTCAATACCGCTGACATTGCCCCAAGTAAAGGTGACCAGCCCGTGGCGAGGCAACATCAGATTCGCTTGCAGCACCTGTTGTTTCAGTATTTCCAGCATAGCGAACTCACCTCAATTTCCACGCGAGATCGCTCAGGAACAGGTCGTGTTCCAGCGATTCCACCGTTGTATCCTTTGTGATATGCACAAATTCAATATCCATCATGCGCGCCCAATCGCGCAGCTGTTCGGCGCTGACATCGTAGCTGAGCACCGTGTGGTGCGCGCCGCCCGCCGTGATCCAGCATTCCACACCGGTGGTGAGATCGGGCATGGCTTTCCACATGACCCGCGCCACCGGCAGATGCGGCATCGGCATAATGGGTTTGACCGCCTCGATATCCTGCACGATCAGCCGCAGCCGACCGCCCATATCGATCAGACTGACTACCACGGCGGCGCCTGCTTTGCCCTCGAACACCAGCCGCGCGGGGTCTTTTTCGTTCATACCAATCCCCAGCGGGTGGGTTTCGATGCGCGGGCGACCCGCCGCCACGCTGGGGCAAACCTCCAGCATATGCGCACCGAGCGAATATTCCTGTCCTTTGACCAGATGGTAGGTGTAGTCCTCCATAAACGCGGACGCACCGTTGCCGCCCTCGCCCATGGCTTTGAGGATCGCGGTCATCGCGCTGACTTTCCAGTCACCCTCGCCGCCGTAGCCGTAGCCTTGCGCCATCAGATGCTGTGATGCCAGCCCCGGCAGCTGCTCCATGCCGTACAAATCCTGGAAGGTGTTGGAAAACGCCCGGCAGCCCTCGCGCTGCATCATTCGGCGCATCGCGATCTCCTCGCGCGCCTGGTACCGGATCGCGTCGATGTCGTCGGTCGCGATATCATACTGCGTGCGATATTCCGCCATCAGCTCGTCGATCTCGGCATCGGTGACGGCGTGCATTTCCTGCACCAGATCGCCTACCGCCCAGGTGTTAACCTCCCAGCCAAGCTTGCGCTGCACCTCGACCTTGTCGCCTTCGGTCACCGCGACATCCCGCATATTGTCACCGAAGCGCATCACTTTCATCTGGCGAGACACCGCCACGCCCACGGCGGCTTTCATCCAATCGCCGATGCGGGCTTGCACCTCCGCATCCTGCCAATATCCCGCCACCACCTTGCGCGCTTTGCGCAAGCGGGCACCGATGAACCCGTGCTCGCGGTCGCCGTGCGCCGCCTGGTTGAGGTTCATAAAATCCATGTCGATCTCATCGTTCGGGATCTCGCGGTTATATTGCGTGGCGAAATGCAGCCACGGCTTTTGCAGATTTTCCAGCCCCGCGATCCACATTTTGGAGGGCGAAAAGGTGTGACACCAGGTCACAATACCGGCGCAGGTATCGTCAAAATTCGCCTGTTTGACCACATCGGTGATCTCGGCGCTGCTTTTGGCGGTCACCTTGTACCGCAGCGGAAAGGGCAGCGCCGCCGACAGCGTTTGCGCCATCTCTTCGGCGCGGTTCGCCACGGTACGCAGCACATCCTCGCCGTATAGGGTTTGCGATCCCACCACAAACCAGAATTCATATGGTTTCATGCGTCTATCTCCTTTTTACAGCGTCTCCACAGCGGTGCGTTCCGCCGCCAATGCGCCGCGGAACTGCGCCAGATACCGGTCAAAGCCCGCTTCGTCGGCGGGGTCCGGCACACGGGTGGTGCTGGCCACACCGGCAAACACCCGGTTGGACAAATACTGCTCCAGCGTTTCGCCATCGGTATGCGCAACCATATAGGCAGCGAGCAGCGCCATACCGTAAGGTCCGCCCTCGCCCGCCGAATCCATACAGGTCACCGGCGCGTGGCATGCCGCCGCCATATAGCGTTGTCCCACCTCCGGCGTTTTGAACAGCCCGCCGTGACCGGTCAGTGAATCGATCACCACCTGCTCATCCGCGAGGATGTCCATGCCGATTTTGAGGGTTGCCATGGTGGCGTACAGCTGGGAACGCAAAAAGTTCGCCAGCGTAAACGCGCTGTCCGGACGGCGCACCACCAGCGGTCGTCCCTCGTCCAGATGGGTCACGCTTTCGCCCGCCATATAGTTGCAGGTCACCACACCGGAGCAATCGGCGTCGCCCTCTAAGCTCTTGCGATACAGCGTGCTGTACAGCTCACCGGTGGACACCGTCGTGCCAAACAGCTCCAGCGTTTCCCGCAGCAGCGCGACCCACGCATTCATATCGTTGGTGCAGTTGTTGCAGTGCACCATCGCCACCGGCTTGCCGGTGGGGGTGGTGACCAGATCAATTTCGGGATACACCCGGCTGAGCGGGCGTTCCAGCACCACCATCGAAAAAATGGAGGTGCCCGCCGACACATTGCCGGTGCGGGGCGCCACCGCGTTGGTGGCGGTCATGCCGGTGCCGGCATCGCCCTCCGGCGGGCAAAGCGGAATTCCGGCGGGCAGATGTCCGCCCAAGAACGCCGCGCCCGCATCGGTCAGCGTGCCCGCCCGGGTGCCCGCCACCTGAACGGCGGGCAGCAGATCGCGGATGCGCCAATCGTAGCCGTACGGCTCCAGCAACTCGTCCAGCTTTTGCAGCATGGTTTCATCATAATCCAGCGTGTCGCTGTCGATGGGGAACACCCCCGACGCTTCGCCGATGCCGAGCACATGCTCGCCGGTCAGCCGGTAGTGTACATAGCCCGCCAGCGTGGTGATATGCGCCACCCGCGGCAGATGCGGCTCCTGCCGCAGCACCGCCTGGTACAAATGCGCCACCGACCAGCGCTGCGGAATGTTAAAGTGAAAACAATCGGTCAGCTGCCGTGCCGCCTCGCCGGTCATGGTGTTTTGCCATGTGCGAAACGGCGTCAGCAGGTTCCAGTCCTTATCAAACGCCAGATATCCGTGCATCATACCGGATACGCCCATGCCCGCGATCTCGCCGGGCAGCTCGCCCAGCCCCGCTACCGCGGCTTGCAAGCCGGTTTCCACCTGCTCCAGCGGATAGGTCCACACGCCGTTTTCCAAGCGGCTTTTCCATGTGTAATCGCCGCTACGCACCAGCCGGTGGGCGCTATCCAGCAAAACGGCTTTGATACGGGTGGAGCCAAGCTCGATTCCCAGAAAATATCGTTCCATAACCGTCACCTCGCTTTGTCAGGCACTCTTCTTGTTTTTGCGCGCCAGCACCAGACTTTGGATCACGAGGAACAGGCAAATCATCGCCGCCACCGTGATGTTGGTCCACCACGCTTCGTCCAAGCCGAGCGACGCCACGATGTTTTTGATGGTGCTGAGCGACAGCACACCGAACATGGTGCCCGCGATGTTGCCGACACCGCCGGTCAGCATGGTGCCGCCGATGATGGAGGACGCGATCGCGTTCATTTCGGCGCCGCTGGCGTGCGACGGTGAACCGGAACCGACATGCAGGAAGTAGACGAAGCCGCCCACGCCCGCCAGAATACCGCACAGCAGATGCGCCACAAATTTGGTGCGTTTCACATTGATTGCCAGCATATTGGCGCTGGCGCTGTTGCCGCCGACGGCATACACGCCGCGACCGAATTTCGTCCAGCGCAGGGTGACAAACAGCACCACAACCACCGCCAGCGCAATCACCACGCCGATCTCCACATAAGCGGGAACATAGGTCCCCAGCTTGTTGACCGAGCCCATTCCCGGCACATCAATGCGGGTATCCTTCAACGCGCGGAACGCGGCGTTTTCCACATTAAACTGGGTACTGTTGACAATGGTGGTCATACCCTTGGCAAAGAACATACCCGCCAGCGTCACGATAAAGGGCTGGATTTCCAGATACGCGATCAGGAAGCCCTGCACCAATCCGAACGCGGTGCCGATGCCCAGCGCGATTAAAATCGCTGTGGTCACATTGCCGCCTTGGTAGTCCAGATTGACGGCACAGCTCATGCATACCAGCGCGGTGAGGGTACCCACCGAGATGTCGATGCCGCCGGTGATCATGACTAAACTCATGCCGCAGGAGAGGATAAGCAGCGCGGCGTTTTCGTTCAGAATGTTGAAGAAGGTTTGGGGTTTGCGAAAGCCGGAGCCGAGGAACAGCACGGCGCACAGGTACATCACCACAAACACAAGAATCGTGATGACCAGCAGCAGGTTGGCGTCCGACAGGCCTTTCTGCTTTCTCAGAGGATTTTTAGCCTTCAGCATATGCTTTGCCCTCCTTTTTCGCCGTTTTGCGGCTCAGCTGCTTTTTGAACCGGGTCAGCTTTTCGCGCACGGCCGGCGCGCTGAGCACCACCAGAACGATGACCACGACCGCCTTGTACGCAGGCAGCGCACTCGACTGCACATTGAATTTGAACAGGGTGGTGGTCAAGAACTGGATAACATACGCGCCCAAAATGGAGCCCGCCATATTGAACTTGCCGCCGCTCAGCGCGTTGCCGCCCAGCGCCACCGCCAAGATGGCATCCATTTCGATGTCTTTCGCCACCACCGAATAGTTGATGGTTGCGAGCCGGCTGACTTTGATAAAGCCTGCCACCGCGACGCACAGTCCCAGCAGCACATAGGTCAGAAATTTCACAAATTGAGGATGGATACCGTTCAGCCGCGAAGCGCTGGCGTTGATACCCACCGCCTGCGAATACAGCCCGATGTTGGTGAACCGCAGCATCAGCGCGGTCAGGATCATGCAGGCGATTGCGATAAACACTGGGGTCGGAATCGGCACCCCGGGGATGAAGTTGCCGAAATACTTAAAGGTCGGGTCGCTGATAACCGGCAGCTCGTTATTGTTGATCCACGCCGCGATCGACCGACCGGCGGTGAACAGGATCAGCGTGGCGACCATGGGTTGAATCTTAAATACAGACACCAGCGCGCCGTTGAACGCGCCAAACAGCATGGACACGAGGCAGCAAACGAGGAACGCCACGATGATGGGGGCTTGCAGCGTGTCGGGGCGCGATTCGGTGCCGCACAGTACCCGCAGCACCACGCTGCCCGCGATCGCGATGGTGGCGCCGACGCTGATGTCCTGTCCGCCGGAAGCGGCGGTGACCAGCGTCATACCGATGGCCAGAATCACCAGCTCGGATGCGTTATCCAAAATGGTGATAAGGTTTCCGGTCAAGACCATGTCGCCGTTGCTGTTCGGCTTCAGCGCAATGGCAAAAAACGACGGATCGGCGATCAAATTGAATATGACCAGCAGCAGCAGCGCCATCAGCGGGATAAAGATCTGGTGCCTGACCAGACCGGCGAAAAAGCCTCCCACCTTTTTCAGGCCGCTTTGCTTGTTCAAAGTGGTTGTATCTGCCATTATTGGTCACCTCCGGCGATGGTTTTCATAATATTGCTCTGCGTCAGCTCGTCGCCGGTCAGCTCGCCCACGACCTGGCGGTCGCGCATCACGATCAGACGGGAGCACACACGCAGCATTTCGTCGATCTCCGAAGAGATAAAGGTCACGCTCTTTCCTTCGGCGGCCAGCTTCAGAACGAGCTTTTGAATTTCCACCTTGGTGCCGACATCGATACCGCGGGTCGGCTCGTCAAGGATCATATACACAGGGTTGGCCAGCAGCCAGCGCGCCAAAATGACCTTTTGCTGGTTGCCGCCGGACAGCGATTTGATCGGCGTATCGCTGGACGCGGTCTTGATGCTGAGAAGCTTGATGTATTCCTGCGCGTATTTTTCGGCTTTGGCGCGGGAGATGGGGTGGAAAAAGCCATCCATCACCTGGCGCGCCAAAATGATGTTGTCGCGCACCGACAAGTCGCCGATGATACCGTCGCGTTTGCGATCCTCCGGCAGATAGCTGATGCCGTTTTTCATCGCTTCCAACGGTGAGGTGATCTTGACCGACTTGCCGTTCATTTTGATTTTGCCGTCCGTCACACGGTCTGCGCCAAACACGGCGCGCATCGTTTCGCTGCGGCCGGAGCCCAGCAATCCGGTAAAGCCGTTGACCTCGCCTTTGCGAATGGAGAAATCGAACGGACGCACCCCGGCGGTGCTGGACAGCTGCTCGGCTTCGTACACCGGCGGCTGGTCGCCGCCGTCGAAGTGCTCTTCCGTGCGTTTGATGTCGGACAGGTCGTCCATTTCCTTGCCCAACATTTTGGATACCAGCTGCACCCGCGGCAGATCGGCGATTTGGTATTCGCCCTCCAGCTTGCCGTCGCGCAGCACGGTGATGCGGTCGCACACCGCATACACCTGGTCGAGGAAGTGGGTGACAAAGATGATCCCGACGCCGCGGCTTTTCAGCTCCAGCATCAGCTTAAACAGCTTTTCCACTTCCTGCTCATCCAGCGAGGAGGTCGGTTCGTCCAAGATCAGCACCTTGCAGTCCATATCCACGGCACGGGCGATGGCCACCATCTGCTGCACCGCGATGGAACAATTGGACAGCTGCTGCGTGGGCGAAGCCGGGATATCCAGCGAATCCAGCAGCTTTTTCGCATCTGCATTCATCTTTCGCCAGTTGGTCCAGGCTCCCTTTGTCCGACCGATATACATATTTTCCGCCACCGTCAGGTTGGGGCAGAGGGTAATTTCCTGATACACCGTACTGATGCCGGCTTTCAGGGCATCCTGCGTCGTGCGGATCTGCACCGTTTCGCCATCCAGCCGAATGGTACCCTCATCTTTGGGGTACACACCGGTCAACACCTTGATAAGGGTGGATTTTCCGGCGCCGTTTTCGCCCATAAGCGCGTGGATCTCGCCGCTGCGCAGCGTAAAATCCACCTGATCCAGCGCACGCACGCCGGGGAAAAACTTGCAAATATTCCGCAGCTCCAGCAAAGCACTGTCTTGCATATCTTCGCCTCCGTTTACAAGGGCGGGTGCAGGACGGGCGCTTGTCCCGTCCTGCACATCGCCCGGTTTCCTAATGATAATGGTCTGTCGCCCGAGGATCAGATACCGTAGTTGTCGATGTCTTCCTGGGTGATGGTGGTGGCATCAAAGCCTTTTTCTTCCATAACGATGGTTTTCTGCTCCGGCGTTTTGCCGTTTTCCAGATCCTTGATGATGCTCTCGATGTAGGAGGACTGGAACGGGTTGCACTGGCCGTCATAGTTCCAGTTGCCGGCTTTCAGCTCTTCCAGCGCCCATTTGTTGCAGTCAAAGCCCATCACGATGACGTCTTTGCCCACACCGTGGGAGATGTTGGCTTTATCCAGCGCCTGCACGGCACCTTTCGCCATGTCGTCGTTTTCCGCATAGATCACATTGAACTTTTTGCCGGAGTCGATGACCGACTGCACGATCTGCTGCGCCGCCTCGGCGTTCCATTCAGCGGTCTGCTGGGTCACGATGTTCCAGTTTTTGTCGGCGGCCACTTTGTCGTTCAGCGCGCCGCTGCGGCCCACCTGCGCGGCGGAACCCATGGTGCCCTGAATGTGGATCACATTGTAGGTGTCCAGTTTCTGAGAAGCGAGCCATTCCACCGCGGTGGTGCCCTCTTTCGCCATATCCGACACGATGGAAGCCGCATACAGGCTTTCGTCCGCGTCGATGGTGCGGTCAAACAGGATGACCTGGATGCCGGCATCCTTCGCATCCTTCAGCACCGAATCCCAACCGGAGGTGCCGGCGGCGGAGATCAGCAGGTAATCGACTTCGTCCTGAATGAATTTCTGAGCGGAAGCGATCTGCTCATCGTTCTTCAAGCTGTACGCAAAGGACGCGTCGTAGCCGTTCTCTTTGGTGAAGGTGGCTTTCAGGTCTTTGTCGTTGGCGGTGCGATAGCCGGACTCGTTGGGGTCGTTGTTGATGATGCCGACTTTGATCAGATGGCCGTCACTCTTGGAACCGGTCTTGTCGGTGGAGCTGGCGTCGCCGCCGCCCGATTGCGAACAGGCACACAGCGCAAAAGCCATAACCAAGGCGAGCAGTAATGCGAGATACTTTTTCATGGTGTTTTCCTCACTTTCACTTTTCAAAATGGTGTATATCGTCGGCGTTTGATTGCCTCGCCCTCATTTAACGCCCGAACCCCACCAAAGTCAACGCGACAAACAAGTTTGCGCGCGGATTCGGCACAGGCAACAAGACAGCTTTTTTGCCCCGCACCGAAAAAGCAGACAACTTTTCAAAAAGCGGGGAAAACCGCGCAAAAAACTTTGATTTTTTCCGATTTTGCGTGCCGTTTTGTCGGATTTTCTCCGATTAGACCGGTTTTGGGAACAAACAGGTCGCGCGGCGGTTTTGAAAAGATGCCCAACCACCGGAACATACAGGTGGAATATTTTCCGGCGGAAGTTGAAATTTTTCCGAAAAAAGTTTTGCGGCGAACCGACCGGTTCGCCGCAAAGAGGAAAAACTTATGACCGCCGCGCGTATTTCAGGAAGTTTTTGAACAATTCTGTTGCGGCATCAAAAGCGCCGATATGGTACAATAAAAGCAGAAAAAAACGATCCGCCGCGAAAGGAGGGGGCGCGTATGCCCGCCAAATATGTCTTTCTCGCCCGCGAGCTGAAACAGGAGCTGGAGCAAATGCGCGCGAAAGGGCAAACCAAGCTGCCCGCCGAAAACGCACTGGCGGATCAGTTCCGCGTCAGCCGCCAAACGGTGCGGCAGGCGCTGGCGCTGCTGGAGCAACAGGGGTTGATCGAAAAGCGGCGCGGCAGCGGCAGCTATCTGTGCGAAGCGGATCCCGCCTCCCGCCGGATCGCCGTGATCGCGACCTCGCTGAGCGATTACATTTTTCCATCGCTGCTCAAGGACATTCAGGCTTGTCTGGCGGCGCACGGTTACGAAGTGGTGGTGCACGCGACCGAAAACAGCCTGCTGACGGAGCGCACGATTCTGCAAAAGCTGCTGTTGGAACCGCCCGCCGGGGTGCTGATCGAGGGCTGCAAAACGGCGCTGCCGAGTCCCAACGCCGAGTTGTACCACCAGCTGGAGCAGCGGGAGATCCCGCTGGTGTTTCTGCATGGGCGGTGCCGCGAAATGGCGCAGGCGGTGTGTGTGGGCGACGACAACGCGGGCGGCGGCTACCGGCTGGCGGAGCATTTGATCCGCGCCGGGCACCGGCGGATCGCCGGCATCTTCAAGTCGGACGATGTGCAGGGGCCGGAACGCGCGGGCGGAGTGCTGTGTGCCATGCGGGACACGCATTTGTTCCCGGCAGACGAATGCTTTTTGTGGTATTCCAGTTTTCAGCACCGCCAAATTGTGGAGCAGCAAAGCGACACGCTGTTTCAGGCGTTTATCCGCGACCAGCTGCGCGATTGCACCGCGGTGGTGTGCTATAACGATGAGATCGCGTTTCATCTGATCCGCGCGTTGCAGCGCGCCGGCAAACGGGTGCCGGACGATGTGGCGGTGGTCAGCTTTGATAACAGCTATTACAGCACCTTTGGGCCGGTGGGCATCACCTCGCTGGGGCACGCCGAACACAGCATGGGGCGCACCGCGTCCGAATGTTTGATGCAGCTGATCCGCCGCCAGCCCTGCCAAAGCGTATCGCTGCCGTGGACGCTGTTCCAGCGCCAAAGCGGATAACATGGCTTAAAGGAGTGGTGAGCACAAACTCTATCTCCCCCTCCGTTTCTGCTTTCCCATTAATTTTTTCGTAGGGGGCGATGCCCACATCGCCCCACGAATTACGCACAAACCGACAGCGAGAGCAAGCCTCCCTCTGACGAGGGAGGTGGATTTTTGCACAGCAAAAAGACGGAGGGAGAGAGAAAATATCGCCCGCTTTGGGTGTTGCAAAAATTCTGTCTCTCCCTCAGTCTCGCTGACGCTCGACAGCTCCCTCGTCAGAGGGAGCCGGACAAAATATGTACTAGAACACAAATGTATATCTCCATCCGGCAAGGTATAAAACCATTTTCCACCTCATCCGTCGCGGCGTAAAGCCGCGCCACCTTCCCCTTAAAGGGGAAGGCTTGAGGGGGACCCATCGCCCCACAAATTACGCACAAACCGGCGGCGGGCGCAAGCCTCCCTCTGACGAGGGAGGTGGATTTTTGCGCAGCAAAAAGACGGAGAGAGAGAGAAAATATCGCCCGCTTTGGGTGTTGCAAAAACTCTGTCTCTCCCTCAGTCTCGCTTTCGCTCGACAGCTCCCTCGTCAGAGGGAGCCGGACAAAATATGTACTAGAACACAAATGTATATCTCCATCCGGCAAGGTATAAAACCTTTTCCACCTCATCCGTCGCGGCGTAAAGCCGCGCCATCTTCCCCTTAAAGGGGAAGGCTTGAGGGGGGCCCATTGCCCCACGAATTACGCACAAACCGGCAGCGGGCGCAAGCCTTCTCCTTGAGGAGAAGGTGCTGAGCGCAGCGAAGTGGATGAGGTGTCGGAGAACAATAGAATCGGCACAAATTTGTGGCGAGCCGTTGCCTCCCTTGTGTAAAGGGAGGTGGCACAGCGTTAAGCTGTGCCGGAGGGATTGTAACGAAAATGGCGCACCAAAACACCGTCCGGCAGACGGCGACAATCCCCCAGTCACGACAAAAGTCGTGACAGCCCCCTTTACTCAAAGGGGCCTTGCACCCGCCACCAGATACGAAAAAGCCACTACTTTTTCCACCTCATCCGTCGCGGCGTAAAGCCGCGACACCTTCCCTTTAAAGGGGAAGGTTTGAGAAGATTCTGCGCTCCTTTGTATTCTGACCTCTTCGTCGCTCTAAATCGCAACCATACATTGTTTCTTCCTTCTCTTTTCCACATAAAACCGCCCCGCAGGGGAAATCCCTGCGGGGCGGTTTGCGCTGTCTTTTAATATTTTCGGGAACTGATAAACGCTTCCGTGAGAGTGTCGGGGGTATACAACGACTCGGTTACATATTCCTGCTTGTCCGGCGTTTTGCCCGCTTGCAGCTTATCCAGAATCGCCCGCACCCGCGGACCGTGCAGCGGATTACATTCCACACACAGGTTGATCTTGCCCAACCGGCAGGCCTCCAGCGCGCGTTTCACCGCATCGAACGAGATCAGCGTGACATCCCCCTCGGTGCCGTAGGTCATCCCCATCTTATCCAGCGCCTGCATCACACCAAAGCACATATTATCGTTTTCGCAATAGATGACATCCACATCGCTGTTTTGCTTCAAATACGCAAGTGTCACCTCATACGCTTTCGCTTGGGTAAAATCGCCTTGCAGCTGCGCCGCCAGCTCCCAATTTTTGTGCTGCGCCACCCCGCTTTCCAGCGCGGCAGTACGCTTTAGCTGCGCGGTCGAACCGATCGTTCCCTGCAAATGCAGAATGCGCACCGTACTTTCGGCGCGCCCTTGCTGCACCAGCTCCTGTTCCAACCATTCCACGGCGCGATCGGCGGTGCTGCGAAAATCCGACCCCACCCAGCTGCAATACAGCGAAGGATCGCTGACCTCCACCTGCCGATCCACGATAATCACCGGAATGCCCGCCTGTTTCGCCTCTTTCAACACGCTGTCCCAGCCGGTTTCGGTCACCGGCGCCAGCACGATATAATCCACCTTTTGCTGAATAAAGGTGCGGATGGCTTTCAGCTGGTTATCCTGCTGCTGCCGCGCGTTGCTGAACAGCAGCTCATAGCCGGCGTCCTCGTTTAAGCTGCTGCGCATGGACTCGGTGTACGCCACCCGCCAATCGGATTCAGCGCCCGCTTGCGAAAACCCCACCGTTATCAGCCGGTTTTGCCCGGGCTGGGACGGTGCCTGGCGCGGCGAACAGCCGCCCAGCAGCAACACCGCCGCCAGCAACCCTATCAACCATTTTTTCATACGGTCGCCGCCTCCTTTTGCATCGGAAATTGCAGCGTGATGGTGGTGCCCTGATCGGGAGCGCTGTCGATAGTCATCCGGCACGCGTCGCCAAACAGCAGCTTCAGCCGCCGATACACCGTGCGCACCCCAAAGCCGATCTGCTCCTCTTCGCTGTCCAGACTGTCCTGCAGCTGCCGCAGCCGCTCGGGCGACATACCCGCACCGTTGTCTTTGACGCAAATGCAAACGGAATCTTCCTCCCGGCGGGCATCCACCGTGATGATGCCCTGCCGCCGGGTCAGCTTAATGCCGTGGTACAGCGCGTTTTCCACCAGCGGCTGCAGCGTCAGTTTGGGAATCACGCAATCGTGCAGCTCCGGCTGCACCTGAATATGATATTGCAAAATATCCTTGTAGCGCACCTGCTGGATCTCCAGATAGCTGCGCACATGCACCTCTTCCTCCCGCAGGGTGATGATATCCCGCCCTTTGCTCAGCGAGCTGCGGAAGAAGTTGGATAAGCTGGTCACCATCTCCACCGCCTGATCGTTTTTGCCGGTTTCCACCAGCCAGATGATGGTATCCAGTGTGTTATACAGAAAATGCGGGTTGATCTGGGATTGCAGCAGCGCCAGCTCCATGGTGCGCAGCTTATCCTGCTCCTGCCGGATCAGCTCCATCTGTTCGCCAAGGTGCGCCGCCATCTGCTCAATACTGTCGCTCAGCGTTTGCAGCGTGTTGTCCTCCGCCTGCACCGGCTCGTGCACCGTCAAATCGCCATGCCCGATCGCCTCGGCACGGTCGCACAACGCATAGATGGGCTGAGTGATGCTGCGGCTGAGCTTGCGTGCCTGCCGCGCCATCACCGCCAGCAGCGCTGCCGCCGCCACCACCACACCTCCCAGCTCTGCCCACAGCCGCATGGTCAGCGTGTCCTGCAGCGAGTCGAGATAGCCCGCTTCGTGATACAGATATTCATAAAAATACTGCTGCACCAGCTCGGTCAGGATGTACACATTGGATTCCAGCTGTTCCATCCGCGCGTCGTATCCGGAGGTTTCCGAAATATCCACAATGCGGTCGCTGAGCGTTTCGCACAGATTGATGGCGCTTTCGATCGCCTTGCGGCTGTCGCCGTCGCGGGTGTCCGCCAGCAGCTCCTGCGCCAGCACGCGCGCTTCCTTGACCTCCTGCAGCGGCAGCGCCTGCCCATAGTTGCTGCCGGTGACATAGTAGTACATCTTCAAATCGACATCCTCGCGGAAATTCTGGTTAAACTGCGAGGCGCGCACAATGTTGGCGGACACGCGTGCGTATTGATAATTGTGGATAAGCAGCACCGCCAGCGTGCCGACGATCGCCGCACACACCAGCAGCAGCATGCTCCACAGCAGCCATCGCAGCCGCACATCCAGCGATTCGGGAGGCTTACGGTTCCACTTCATGCTCGGCTCCGTTTCCCGCCCGGTAGCTGCTGGGCGTGCAGCCCTGCGTTTTTTTGAAAATAAAGCTGAAATAGCGCGGATCGCGATAGCCCACCTCATACGCGACCTCGCTCGACCGCATACCGGAATGGCGCAGCAGGTCGCGCGCCTTTTCCATCCGCTTGGCGGTCAAATATTCCACAAAGGTCTGACCCATTTCCTGACTGAAAATACCGCTGAAATAGTTGGGGCTGATGTTGACCGCCTTGGCGACCGCGTTCAGCGACATGGTTTCCTCGGTGTAATGCTGGTCGATGAACCGGATGGCGCGCTGCAAAATGGCTTTGTACTGGTTGCCGGATTCCTGCTCGCGCAGCTCAATGGCGCGGCGCAGCAGCGTGACGGCGTATTTTTTCAGCTCCTGCGGATCCACATCCGGCTCCATATATTGCAGCGACGACAGCGGCTGCAAAAACTCCTCCTGCGTGAACCCGAACTTTTTCGCTGCCAAAATCGCGTTAAACCGCAGATCCAGCATGATGTACTGCCGGAACAGGGTGGAGTTGAGCGCGTTGCCGAAGGACAGCAGGTATTCGGTGACGAAATCCGGCACCTCCTCCTGCAAACCCATCTGCAAAAAGCCGCGCACGATCGCGGAATCCGCCTTGCTCGCATCAAATGCGTCCAGCGCGGACAGATCGCGGGTGTCGCCTTTGTCCAGCACCGCCGCGGTCAGCACATGCTGCTCCGGCAGCAGATGGCGATAGGACAAAATGGTGTGCGCCTTGGCATAACATTCCGCCAGCCCGCTGAGCCGCGGCACCGGATCGCTCACCGCCACATACCAATCCAGCTCCTCATCGCCCGCGCAGCGCTGCTGAATGTTCTCCACACACCGGCGGGTGGCCTGTTCCATCCCGGCGGCATCGCTTTTCACAATGACGGCATAGGTCATCAAATTGCAGCGGAACAGCAGATATTCGCCGTACCGCAGGAAATACGCCATCAGCTCCTCCAACCGCTCGGCGGCGGCTTGTGAATACTCGGTGGGGCTTTGCGGCTGCAGCGTCAGCAGGATAATGTTGTAGCTTTCCGCGTCGATGTCGATATGCAGCTCCTTGGCTTGGGCGTAAATCTCCGACACGCTCAACACGCCGGAGGTGATCTGTTCAAAAAAAGTGCGCTGGGCGTATTGCTCGTATTCCCGGGTTTCCGCCTGGAACTGGCGCAGATAATTTTTCTGCTCGCGCTCTTCCTCGATCTTTTTCTGTACCGTTTCCAGCGTTTGCAGCAGCGACGCCTTGGTCACGGGTTTCAGCAGATACTGCTCCACCCCGATCTCGATCGCCTCTTTCGCGAACTCAAAATCGTTGTGACCGCTGATCAGGATGATTTTGGTTTCGGGCAGCTCGGCGCTAACCATTTTGCTGAGCGTCAGCCCGTCCATAAACGGCATTTTGATATCGGTGATCAAAATATCCGGACGCAGCTTGCGGATCTGCGGCAGCGCCAGCTCGCCGTCCGGCGCATCCCCGCAAAATTCAAAATCGTACCGCGCCCAATCGATGCAATCGCGCAGCCCTTCGCGGACAACGCTTTCGTCTTCTACCAGAAAAACCTTTAGCATATCGCCGCCCCCTTTCTATTGATTATATCACTCTTTGCCAAATTATTAAAGCTATTTTTGCTATTTTTTGGTTCTTTATGTCGTTTTCTCCCCCCAACCGGCTGTCCCGGCTGTTTCCAGTGTGTTCCGGCGGCGCCGAATTATCCCCGGCAAACTTCCCGCCGCAACGAAAAAAGCCGCGACCCGGTTTTGGTCACGGCTTTTTTCGGAAAGGGTATAAAGTTACGCTTCGTTGTGGCTCAGCGCTTCTTTAATTTGGGTGGTGGACACGCCCTCGGTGCGGTCCAAAAACACGAGATCGCAATAATCCTTCAAATAATCGAACTTGTCGCTGTCCGCCCAGTCGCTGCCCATCACGACGACATCGACATAGTATTTTTTCACATCGTCCAGCTTCTGCTCCCAGTTTTCCTCCGGAATTACCAGATCGACATAGCGGATCGCTTCCAGCATCATTTTGCGGGTTTCGTAATTGTGGAACGCTTTTTTGCCCTTCACCGCGTTGAACTCGTCGGTGGACAGCGCCACGATCAGATAATCGCCCAGCTCCTTGGCGCGCTTCAGCAAACGGATATGCCCGTAATGCAGCAGGTCAAAGGTGCCATAGGTCAACACTCGTTTCATAAAGTAACAAGCCTCCTGTTGATATTGTCACAGCAGTCATTTGCAAAATTTACGATAGACATGGAGATATTATACACGCTTTTTGTCACATCTGCAACTGTTCTATCAAAAAAGGGCGTAAAAATAGTCCGGCGACCGCTTTTTCCGCGGTCGCCGGATGCCATTTTTCGGAAATTATGATTTAGAAGCGCGGTTCAGTTCCTCGATATAGGGAGCAAAATCGTTCATCGTGATGATGGGATCGATCCGGCGCACCTCCACGCCCTTGCCGACATAATGGTTCACCGCCTGTTCGGTCGCTTCGTCCGTCACCAGAATTAGGTCAAAATCGCGATAGGCGCTGGGATGCACCCGGCGGTTGAGATACAGCTCGTGGCTGAGATACAGAATCCGCGGACAGGGGAACTGCGAAAATTCGTAAATCTTTTTGTAGGCGATGTCGCCGAACAGGATCGCCGCGCTGAACGACAGCCCGGTATACAACCGTTCGCGTTCCACCGCCAGCGCGCGGTGGATGCTCTTTTTGAACAGCGGGTACAGCCATTTGTGATCCCGCAGCGCAAAGAACACGCCCGCCTGCTTTTTGGTGGTATTGGTCAGGCTGCCCAGCTGACCGTAGTACGGCAGCTTGCCGACCAACCGCTTAAAGTTGGCACTATTGGGGCGAATGTTGTTGGAGATATAGGAGAAATAAAAATCATACGCCTCTTTTTTGGTGTGGCGACCGGCGCGGATAAAGTCGTTGGTGTTGTTGGAATAGTTGAGCGCACCGGCATACATCATCACCAGCTCGCGGCCGCTTTCCGGCATCGGCTCCACCGTCAGCCCGGTGTCCTCGCCCAGCAGCAGTCGGCGGCAGATGCGGCGGCTGATATCCGGCGCATCATACGCGCAATAGGTGTTGACAAACGCCTCGTACACCGCGGGATCCAGCGGCTCGCCGCGCAGCTGCGCCATCAGCTCGTCCACCGTGCGCACCTTGGGGAAGGGCAGCTCGCTCAATTGCAGATACATACCGCGATCGGCGAGGTATTCTTCCTCGTCATAGGTGAACAGCACCACCGGCTTGCGGGTGGCGGCAAAGTCGAAGAACACGCTGGAATAGTCGGTGATCAACGCATCGCAGGCGTTCAAAAACTCATAGGTTTCGTATCCGGCGGGGAATTTGCGGATATGCTTAAACCGGATGAAATAGATGGATTCGCCCACATACGGGTGCAGATTGACATACATGATCTCGTCGTCGGTCAACCGGCGATCGATCTCGCGCAGGTATTCCACCACCTCGCGGGTCTGATCCTCCACATTGACGTTGCGCACCTGTCCGCGCCAGGTGGGCATATACGCATACAGCTTTTTGCCCGCCAGCCCCAGCTCGGCACGCACCCGATCGGCGTCGCCGGACAGAAAGATCTCGTTGCGCGGGTAGCCGCACATCAGAATCTGATTGTGCGCCAGCCCTTTCAGCATATAGTCGTCGATCATAATGTCGCGCATATACGCGCTGGGGTACAGCAGATAGTCTGCCAGCACAAAGCTCTTTTGCACATTGGGAATATCAAAAAAGTCGTTGGCGGTGGCTTTGCCCAGCGTTTTCAGCGGGGTGCCGTGCCAGGTGTTCAGATACACCTGTCCCTCGCGCTTGATGAAATAGGGCGGCAAGCTGGTATCGCTCATCAGATAGCGCGATGTCGCCAGCGCCTGCACATACTCCGGACCGTCATTTTCCACCAGCACCACGCGTTTGGTCAAATCATACGCATCCAGCAGCGTTTCAAAGCTGTCCCGGGCGGTGGGGTGCACCCCAACATACAGAGTGAACGCCTCATACGCCGGATCGCCCGCCAGCTCCCGCAGCAGATAGAACATATTGCCGTTCAGATTTTTGCCCT
The DNA here is from genome assembly GCA_900547105.1 of uncultured Oscillospiraceae bacterium. Lineage (GTDB taxonomy): Bacteria > Bacillota > Clostridia > Oscillospirales > Acutalibacteraceae > UMGS1474. The sequence continues at coordinate 108,969 of URFL01000003.1, forward strand.
GCTGCGAATTGAGGAACACCGCCTGCGGCTGCAGCGGCAGAGCCATCGCTTTCACATACGCGTCGCCGCTGCGGAACCGGCGCAGCGCGGAAAAACCGGCTTTGACAAACTTTTTGCCGCGGGCAAACCAGCGGCGGAAGTTGAGCTGCCGCCCGATCAGGATGCGCCGCCGCCAATAGCCGCGCGAGGTATATTTGTTCTGATTTTTGCGCTGCAGCCGGTAGTAGTCGTTTCCCTGCCAACCGGGGAATTCGCGGTTGAGAAAATCGAACACCTGGGTGCAATATTTCCATTTCAGCGCCTTTTCCCGCTGGCGGGTGGGGCGCTCCAGGATGACATAGATGTGCTTCAGGATCACATACAGCAGCGCGTTGCGCATACGGGTATCCAGCACGCCGTTCGCCTCATAGGCGGACAGCAGCAGCCGGCTTGCCAAAAACAGGTCAAACCGCTTTTCGGTAAAGGAAAAGGTCAGCGAATCGCTGCGGTACACGATATAGTTGTACAGCACCCGCTCCACATTGGAGATTTTATCCGCATACATGAACGCGGTGTAGGTGAACACCAGATCCTCATAAATGCGCAGCGATTTGTGGAATTTGAGATCGTTGTCCAAAATAATGGACGCGCGGAAGATCTTGTTCCACAGATAGGGCACCTCGTCAAACAGCAGCGTCGTATCGTAGATGCTGCGGTCGAACGCGTCCTCGCTGCGGATGTTCATATTGCCGAAGCTCTTGTTGTTGATCTTTTTGCTCATCACCCGGCAATAATCGCAGCAGACGATATCCGCCTGTTTTTCCTGCGCCGCGCGATACAGCAGCTCGAACATTTTGGGATGCACATGGTCATCGCTGTCCACAAAGCCGATGAATTCACCGTTCACATATTGCAAACCGTAGTTGCGCGCCTCGGCGGCACCGCCGTTTTGCACCGTGAAGCCCCGCACAATATCGGGGTACTGCTCCATATAGCTGTCGATGATGGCGCCGGTCGAATCGGTGCTGCCGTCGTTGACGACGATCACTTCGATATCCTGCAACGTTTGGTGCACCAGCGAATCCAAACAACGCGCAATATACTTCTCCACATTATACGCAGGAATAATAATGCTGATCTTTTTCATGCAAGCTCTCCTATTAAAACATTCGTAGCATCGGCGGAAAAGGTCCGCACGACAGACCGCCTCTCCATCTAACGGTCAACCCGGCACGACAGTTGCCTGCCATGCCGGGAAAATGCAGCGTTTGTTGCTGCCAAGTATACCAAATACGACGCGATTGGTCAAGCCACACCGCGATTTTGCTCCGTTTTTTAATCGGTGGTGCTGGTGGAATGGCTCGGCTCCGCCGAGGCGCGCACCAGCGAACGGATCGCCTGGTTCAGATGGGTCACCGCCGCATCCACTTCGCGCTGTTTCACATCCACCCGCACCGATACGTTGCGCGCTTCGTCCAGCGCCGCTTCAAACGCCGTCCAGCTTTGCTCGGTGAAATCCGTTTGCTGCAGCGTTTCCGCAATGCTGATGGTGGTATCCAGCGCCGCCGTGTTCGCGGTCGCCACCGTGGTGGTCGTGGTCACAGGAGCAGAGGTGGTGGAGGTAGGCGGATCCTGATTGCTCACCCGCAGGGTGATGATGTCGCCCTCCTTGGCGGTGGAGCCGGGATCCGGTGACACCTTGTCCACGCATCCGCGCTTCTCTTTGGAACCGGTCACCTTCACCGTATCCACTTCAAAGCCCAGCGCTTCCAGATAATCCTTCGCCTGGTCGGCCTGCCATCCCGCCACATCGGGGATCTTGATGTCCTCCTGACCGGCGCTGATGACCACCTTAATGGTGGATTCGGCGGGCAGCTGGCTGTCCGGGTCGGGCGACTGGGACAAAATAGTGCCGCGTTTTTTCTTGCTATATTTCATATAGTCGACTTCGACCTTCATATTGCCGTTGAACACGCCGGTGCGGACTTCAAAGAAGTTTTCGCCGATCAGCGAGGGAATGGCAAAGGTGTCCTCGGTGGACAGAGAGCTATCCTCCGACGAGGAGGGGGTGGAATCCTCCACCTCGTCCGACGAGCCGGACAGGATCCAGAACAGCACCCCGCCGCCGATCAGCACCAGCAGCGCAAACACCACGCCGATGATGATGAGCGGTGTTTTGTTCTTGGCGGATTTGTCTTTTTTCGCGGATTTCACCGGCAGCTCCTCCGGCTCGTCCTGCAGCAGCGCCGTCACCGCCGGGGCGGTGGCAAGCTGATCCTCCAGCACGGTCAGCGACGGAATACGCGCCGCGGCGTTCACCTGCAAGCCGTTGAACAGCACCGCCGCCACCTGATCCGGCAGCTCGCGCGCCACATCGGCGGACAAAAACAGATCGCCGGAATTGGCGGCGCGTTTGGAACCGACCGGCGGCACCACACCGCTCAGCGTGCGGAACAGCGTCGCCACAAAGCCGTACACATCGGTCGCGGCGGTAATATCGGTATCAAACCCGTACTGCTCCGGCGCGGCATAGCCGTCCGGCAGCGAGGGGGTGATTTCGGTGCTGGCGAACCGTGCCTCCGGCAGATAGAAGCCGCGCAGCCGCAGCTTGCCGTCCGGCGCGATCAACAGGTTTTGCGGGCACAGCCCCAAATGGTAGATGCCGGCGCTGTGCAGCGAGATCAGCGAGGACAGCAGCGGCATAAACAACGGCCGCGCATCCGCCCAGCGCATCCGCCCGCCGATCTCCGCCAAGCGGGATTCCAGCGTCACGCCCTCTTCCGGTTCGGACACCGCGTACACCGTATCGTTTTCTTCAAATATATCGTAGATCGGGATCATCGCGGGCAGCTCGCGCATACGCGCCAGCGCGCGCACATGGCGGCGGAATTTATCCAGATACTCGCGAAACGGCAGTTCGCAGCCGCCCAACACCAGCACCGCGTGGTTTTCGCCCCGCTCGCACAGCGTGCCGGGGAAAAATTCGCGAATCATAATGGGCGAGCGCAGCTCGCGGTCGTACCCGAGATACCGCACACTGTCGCCGCCGACATCCAGCACCCGCCCTACCAGATACCGGTCGGACAGCAGGGTGTTCACCGGCAGGTATTGCGACGGGTTTTCGCCGCCCGCCGGATACCCGCAAACCGGGCAGGTTTCGGCGTCGTCGGGCAGCGCGTTCATGCAGCCCATACACAGTTTATCAGACATGGTGATCGACCCACCTTTTCTTTATTTGAAATCAGAGAACACACGCGCTTTATTTTACAATTTTTCCGGTCAAATGTCAATCGCGCCGCGCCACACGGCGCTTTTTTCGATTATCCGTGGCGTTTCGCCGCTTTGATCTGGCGAATATCCCGCCCGAAAAAGGCGATCGGCTCATACGCACCCAAAATGCGCGAGGCGGTCTGTTCGCCGTAGCGATCCAGTAGCTCACCGCGCCCCAGATTGGTGCTGATGATGGTCGGGCGGTGGCTGAGCAGCCGGGAATTCACCAGCGAATACAGGCACGAGGTATAAAAGCTGCCGGCAAATTCGGTGCCGAGATCGTCCAGAATCAGCAGATCACAATCCATAAACACCGCTTCGCTGTCGCCGTCCACCTTGCCGAAATGTTCTTTTTCCAGCCGCCCCAGCAGCGTGCTGGCGGGGCCATACACCACGCCAAAGCCGTGCTCGGTCGCGGTGCGCGCGATCGCCAGCACCGCGTGGGTCTTGCCCACCCCGGTGGGGCCGCTCACCAGCAGATTGGGGGAAGCGGTGGAAAAATGCTCCGCATAGTCGCGGCAATACGCCAGCACCCCCCGCATCCGCTCGCGCGGGGATTGCCCCAGCCGCGGATCCACTTCGTCCGGATAATAGCTCAGCTGCATATCATCAAACGAGGTCAGCTCCATTGCCGCCATCCGGCTGAGCCGTCGGCACGCCTCGTCCCGCATCAACGCCTGCAAGCAGGAGCACATCCGCCCCTCGGCATAGCCGGTGTCGTGACAGATCGGGCAGGTATACGGCGGGTCAAAGTTTTGGCGGCTTTCGCCCGCGGCGTGCAGAATGTCGGCGATCTCCTGCTGCAGCGCCAGATTGCGCTGTTTGATCGCCTCCACCGTTTGCGCCACATCGCCGCCGCTCATGATAGCGTGGGCGATGTCCGACGAGGTCGCCGTGATCTCGCGTTCGATCTGTGCCAGCCGCGGATAGCGGGCGATCATCGTCTGGCGAAAGGTGAGCGCCGACGCCTCGGCGTTGGTGCGCCGCCGATCCAGCTCGGTCATGGCCGCTTGATAGATCTCCTGATTATACGCCATACCTGCTCCTCCTATTGCTCGGATTTATAAACCGGGGTGTAGCGCAGCGCCATCTCGTCGTATGCATCCAGATCAAACGAGGTCGTTTTGCGCGGCTTGGATGTTTTGGCGGCGCCCGCCTGTCCCGCTTGTTTCACCTGATCGAGGGTTTTCAACCCGTCGGTGTGCCAATGCTCCAAAATTTTACTGACATAGCCGAACTGGAACTTGCCGCAGCGCTCGATGCACTGCTTGCCCGCCAGCTGGATCAGCTCGTCCGGCATCTGCCATTCGCACACCCATTTGTAAGCGGATTCCACCTGGGCAAAGGTGGGCGATTGGGTCAGTCCAAACAAGGATTGGATGTGACCGATCGCCTGGCGGCGGCGTTCCAGCCGCAGCATCTCCTGCTCGGCACGATCCACCGTGGTGATCTCGCGATCCGCCCAATCCAGCGCCATTTTTTCGATATACCGCATATTCGCTTTGCCCACCGTGACGGCATAGCCCACCACCATCATGATGACCCCGGCGGGCAGCCCCGCCGTGTCCAGCAGATACAGCAGCGTGGACATATCGCCATGCGACAGCGGGCGTCCCAACCGCGCCTCCACCGTGGTCAGCAATCCGGCGAAATCGGCGGATTGCTGCTGGCGTTTCACCACCTCGTTCATCTGCGGCTTCACGGCGGCGGGGCGCGCCTGCACCGGCGGCATCACCCGCATCGCGGGGGATGGCGTGGAGGGCGCGGTCGGCGCGGGAGCCGGCTTGGGCGGTGCCGCCGGAACCGAGGCGGGAGCGCCGTTTTCCGTCAGCACACCGGTTTGCAGCCAATATTGCAGCGCATCCACACAATCGGCGGGCGATACACCGATCGCCGCCGAGCAGGCTTGCGCATCAAATTCGCCGCGGCCGCAGCGCGCGCACCACAGCAACACCTTCAGTTGTGTCGATCCCGCCAGGCGCAGATGGTTGTCCACAATATCGCCCGGCAGCACAAATACATCGCCCATCAGGCGCATGTTCCAAGTATAGGTCATGAGATACTGCCTTTCTATTTTATCGTCCTTCAACGGTACTTTTTTGCACAGGGGAAACGGGCTTTCCCCCACTTTCTATTATACACGATGAACGGTTATACAGGCAAGCAGAATATTTATGCAGTTTTCTCCCCCGCCGCCATCAAGATAAAGGGGGGCGGGGTTGCACATTGACTCTATTTGTGCTATGATAGCAACGAATTATAAGATTAAAGGGGATTTTATTCATGTCCGGACATTCGAAGTGGAATAATATCAAGCGCAAAAAAGAAAAGACCGACGGTCAAAAAGCCAAAATCTTCACCAAAATCGGTCGCGAGATCGCTGTGGCGGTGAAAGAGGGCGGCAGCGCCGATCCGAACGCCAACTCCAAACTGAAGGACTGCATCGCCAAAGCCAAGGCGAACAATGTGCCCAACGACAACATCGAGCGCATCATCAAAAAAGCGGCGGGCGACGGCAACGCGGATAATTATGAGGCGCTGCAATACGAAGGCTACGGTCCCAGCGGCATCGCCGTGATCGTGGAAACGCTGACCGATAACCGCAACCGCACCGCGGGCGAGATGCGCCACTATTTCGATAAAAACGGCGGCAATCTGGGTCAAACCGGCTGCGTCAGCTTTATGTTCAACAAAAAAGGTGTGCTCGCCATCGAAGCCGAGGGGCTGGACGAGGACAAGGTGATGGAGGACGCGCTGGAAGCCGGCGCCGCCGACTTTAACGCGGACGGCGATGTGTTTGAGATCACCACCGAGCCGGACGATTTCTCCGGTGTGATGGAGGATCTGACCGCCAAAGGATACCAGTTTGTGTCCGCCGATGTAGAAATGGTGCCGGATGTGTACAATACCATCGACGATGAGGAATCCCGCACCAAAATGGAAAAGCTGCTGGATATGCTGGAGGACAACGACGATGTCCAGAATGTCTGGCACAACTGGGAGCGTCCGGAGGAAGACTGATCCGCCCCGCGCGCTGATCCGCCTTACGGGAGCCCCCCTCCTCGCGCACGGAACAAGCCCCTATATTTCTGTATACCTATACGCCCGGAGAGCAGCTCACCGCCGCTCCCCGGGCGTTTTTTGCAGCCCCTTTGTTTGAAAAAATTTCCCCGCTTGGCAGAAAAGATAAGATTTCTCAAGCCTTCCCTGCTTAGCGGGCAAATCGCGGACACTTCGCCCGCCTTTTCCCATACTATCTGGCGGCGAGCGCAAACCTTCTACTTGAGGTAATTCCCCCGCGTGCGGAGAAAAGATGAGATTTCTCAAGCCTTCCCCTAGAGGGGAAGGGGGACCGCCGAACGGCGGTGGATGAGGTGGAAAAAGCAGTGAATTTTCTGTGTCTAATGGCGGGCGCATGGCCCCTTTGAGTAAAGGGGGGCTGTCACGGCTTCCGCCGTGACTGGGGGATTGTCGCCGTCCGCCGGACGGCGATTGATCGCACATCTTCGTTACAATCCCTCCGTCACAGCTTAACGCTGTGCCACCTCCCTTTACACAAGGGAGACTTGCGCTTACCGCAAAGATGCGTAAATATTTAACAAGCGCAGCCGCTTTGCAAGCCTTCTCCTTGAGGTGATTCCCCCGCGCGCGGGGGAAATGTCGGCGCAGCCGACAAAAGGGGCCCGTCTTCGGGAGAAAAAGGTGCTGAGCGCAGCAAGGCGGATGAGGTGTCAAGAAACCTATAAGTTTTAACGATATTATGGTTGCGTACATTGGCGTTATTGCGCAAAACCAGTAGTATACTATATAATCCCTCGTTTTCCACCTCATCCGTCGCGGCATAAAGCCGCGCCACCTTCCCCTCCGAGGGGAAGGCTTGCGAGATTTCTGCGGTACTCCAAGCGGGGGAACCTCCTCCGAGGGGAAGGCTTGCGGCTTTTCTTCTTGTGTAGTGTCATTCTGAGCGCAGCGAAGAATCTTCTCCGGCACTGCTCCCCTCTCTGCGTAGGGGGCGATGCCCATATCGTCCCATGAACCACAAACAAACTAGTGGCGGGCGCAAGCCTCCCTCGTTAGAGGGAGCCGGGCAAAGTTCCTGCGTTTTCCCACCATCTTGTCGTAAAGGGCAACACCCACATCGCCCCGCAGGCAAACACACTCCCCTTACGGCGGGCAGTTGCCGTTGCCGCGGGTTTGCGGGAAGAATTCGGCGCAGGCGGCAGACAAAAGCGGCTTGCCATTTGCCCGCCGGCGTGGTATAGTAATCGTATGTTTCTGACCTTATGATCGCGCGATCGGCGGGAAAGAACACCCCCTACAACCGCATCATCCATTCTGAACACAAGGGTTCGTCCCGCGTGATAAGGCGATCAACAACAGGAATTGACACAATCCCTGCGCCTTTTTACGGGTGCGGGGATTTTTTATTGAAGGAGGTCACTCATGGAAACACGCATTGCTCTGATCGGTATTATTGTGGAAGATACCGCCGCGACCGAAGCGATCAACGCGCTGCTGCACAGCTACGGTTCCTACATTGTGGGACGGATGGGCATTCCCTACCGCGACCGCGGCGTTTGCATCATCAGCGTGGTGATCGATGCGGAAAACGAGGTCATCAGCGCGCTGTCCGGCAAGCTGGGACAAATCCACGGCATCAGCGTCAAAACCGTTTATTCCAAAGCCTAACCGCAACAAGGAGGAAATCATATGTACGATCCCCATTCGCGCATCGCGACCGAATTTATCGACGATGCAGAAATACAGGAAACCCTCGCCTACGCCGAGGCGAACAAACACAACGAGGCGCTGATCGACCAGATTTTGGAGAAAGCGCGCCCCCGCAAAACCGCCACCGGCTATCATTGCGCCGGGCTGACCCACCGCGAAGCATCGGTGCTGCTGGCGTGCGATCTGCCGGACAAGGTGGAGGAGATTTACCGCATCGCCGAGGAGATCAAGCTGGCGTTTTACGGCAACCGCATTGTCATTTTTGCGCCGCTGTATCTGTCCAATTATTGCGTCAACGGCTGCGTCTACTGTCCCTATCACATGAAAAACAAGCACATTCCACGCAAAAAGCTGACCCAGGATGAGGTGCGTGCCGAGGTTATCGCGCTGCAGGACATGGGGCACAAGCGGCTGGCGATCGAGGCGGGCGAGGACCCGGTGAACAACCCGATCGACTACATTCTCGACTGCATCCATACCATTTACAGCGTGCACCACAAAAACGGCGACATTCGCCGGGTGAATGTCAACATTGCCGCCACCACGGTGGAAAATTACCGCAAGCTGAAAGAAGCGGGCATCGGCACCTACATCCTGTTCCAGGAAACTTATCACAAGCAAAGCTATCTGGAGCTGCACCCCACCGGACCCAAGCACGACTACAACTACCACACCGAGGCGATGGATCGCGCCATGGAGGGCGGCATCGACGATGTGGGGCTGGGTGTGTTGTTCGGGCTGGAGATGTACAAATACGAATTTGCCGGCTTGCTGATGCACGCCGAGCATCTGGAGGCGGTGTTCGGCGTGGGGCCGCACACCATCAGTGTGCCGCGGGTAAAACACGCGGACGATATTGACCCCACCGCGTTCGACAATTCCATTTCGGACGAGATTTTTGCCAAGCTGACCGCCTGCATCCGGCTGGCGGTGCCGTATACCGGCATGATCATCTCCACCCGCGAATCCGAGCAGGTACGCTCGCAGCTGCTGCGGCTGGGCGTATCGCAGGTCAGCGGCGCCTCGCGCACCTCGGTGGGCGGCTATACCCAGCCGGAGCGGCCGCACGATACCGAGCAGTTTGATGTGTCCGACCAGCGCACACTGGACGAAGTGGTGCGGTGGCTGATGGAAAGCGGACATATTCCGAGCTTTTGCACCGCCTGTTACCGCGAGGGGCGCACCGGCGACCGGTTTATGTCGCTATGTAAGACCGGGCAGATCGCCAATTGCTGTCAGCCCAACGCGTTGATGACGCTGAAAGAATATCTGGAGGATTACGCCAGCCCCGACACCCGCCGTGTCGGCGAGCAGCTGATCGCGCAGGAGCTGCCGCATATCCCGAACCAAAAGGTGCGCACCATTGTGCAGGAACGGCTGGAGAAAATTCACGGCGGCGAGCGCGATTTCCGGTTTTAAGGGAAGCCCGCTTTATCTGTTCCAAAGGAGGTATTCGTATGAGCCTGAACAACACGCCATCGGGGGAACGGCTGCATATCGGTCTGTTTGGTCGCCGCAACAGCGGCAAATCGTCGCTGGTGAACGCGCTGACCCGCCAGCAGATCGCGCTGGTATCCGATGTCGCGGGCACCACCACCGACCCGGTGAGCAAAACCATGGAGATCCACGGCATTGGTCCGTGTGTGTTCATCGACACCGCCGGATTTGATGACGAGGGAACCCTCGGCGAAATGCGGGTGCAAAAAACCCGCGACGCGCTGCGCAAAACCGATGTGGCGCTGCTGCTGTTCGGCGGGGAGGATCACTCCGCCGAGTTGGAATGGCTGCCGCTGTTTCGGCAGCAGCAAACGCCGGTAATCCCGGTCATCAGCCGCGCGGACGAACGGGAAAATGTCGCCGCGCTGGCAGCACAGGTGCAGGAAGAAACCGGGTTGCCGCCGGTGGTGGTGAGCGCCGCCACCCGCGCAGGCATCGACACGCTGGTCGACCGCATCATCCGCGCGATGCCGGAGGGCTTTGCCGCCGCCAGCATCACCGGTCGTCTGGTGCAGGAGGGGGATACCGTGCTGCTGGTGATGCCGCAGGATATCCAAGCCCCCAAAGGGCGGCTGATTTTGCCGCAGGTGCAAACCATTCGCGATCTGCTGGATCACCACTGCGTGGTGGTCAGCGCCACCACCGCCCAGCTAAAGCAGGCGCTGGATACGATGAAGCAGCCGCCGGCACTCATTATCACCGATTCGCAGGCATTCGCCGAAGTGTATCCGCTGAAACCGGAGGGCAGCCGGCTAACCTCGTTTTCGGTGCTGTTCGCTGCCCATAAAGGAGATATCGACGCCTTTGTGCGCGGCGCGGCAGCGATCGACCGGCTGACCGAACGCTCGCGGGTGCTGATTGCGGAGGCGTGCACCCACGCACCGCTTGCCGAGGACATCGGCCGCGAAAAGATCCCCGCGCTGCTGCGCCGCCGGTTTGGCGCAGGGTTGGAGGTCACGGTGGTCAGCGGAGTGGATTTTCCCGCCGATCTGTCCGGCTACGATCTGATCATCCATTGCGGCGCGTGTATGTTCAACCGCCGTTATGTGCTGGCGCGCATCCGCCAGGCGCAGGATCAGGGCGTGCCCATCACCAACTACGGCGTGGCGCTGGCGCATTTGACCGGTATTTTGGATAAGATCGTGTACTAAGGTTGCACTTTTTCGCCATACTCTTTATAATAAAGACAGGCTATGAGCCCTGTGAATCAAGCAAAGGAGTGGCGGATATGGCACGCAATGTGGAAGCACGCATCGAAATCCCGATGGGAAGCCGCAACAAATACGAAGTGGAGCACGGCACCGGCAAAATCAAGCTGGATCGGGTGTTGTATTCGGCGGTGTTTTACCCCGCCGAATACGGATATGTGGAAAACACCCTTTCGCTGGACGGCGACCCGCTGGATATTCTGGTGTTCACCTCGTCACCCACTTTTCCGGGCTGTTATATCGAAGCGCGCATCATCGGCGGGTTGTATATGATCGACTGCGGGCAAGAGGATGTCAAAATTCTGTCGGTTTGCACCGGCGACCCGCGGTACGACCATGTGCAGGAGCTGGGCGATCTATCGCCGCATTATCTGCGCGAGATTTCTACCTTTTTCGCCACCTACAAGCAGCTGCAGCATGCAGAAACGGTGGTGAAAAACTACTTCGATGCCGACACCGCTTGCCGGTATCTGGACGAAGCACGCGAGCGCTACCGGCAATCCGGTGCCGCGCCGGTGTAACCGATTCTCTTGAGCGGGAGGCAATGTATCATGAAGCGAAAATTTTTGAGCCTTTTGCTCGCTGCGGCGCTTTGCCTGCCGGCGAGCGCGTACGCGGCTCCGGCGGAGGTCGCTGTGAGCGGTGATGTGGATGGTGACGGTGCCATCACCGCCATGGATGCGCTATTGACGCTGCAAAGTGCGGCGCAAACCACTGCGTTGAGCTCTGCGCAACAAACCGCCGCCGATGTCGGCGGTGCCGTCGGGGTAGCGGCGGACGACGCGCTGCTGATTTTGAAAAAAGCGACCGGTGCCATCGACCGTTTTCCGGCGGAGGCGCTGACGCAGCACAGTCTGCAAACCGCGAGCGAAACGCTGTCTTACTGGCTGTACACCCCGGCGAACGCAACGGCAGATATGCCGTTGATCGTGTATCTGCACGGCGGCTCCGGCAAAGGCAGCGACTTGAATGTGCTGATGACAAACGACGGATTTCCGCTGTATTTGCGCAGCGGGCAGCTGGGCGAGGTTCCCGCCTATGTGGTGATCCCGCAGCTGTCGGCGAGCCATCGCGGCTGGTCGGACATCAAAAACGCGCTGCGAGAGCTGATCACCACGGTGCAGCACAACTACGCCATCGACACTGGCCGCATCAGCCTGACCGGGCACAGCATGGGCGGTAAAGGCACCTTTGACATCGCGCTGGCGTATCCCAAGCTGTTTGCACGGGTCGCGCCGCTGAGCGGCAGCGTCACCGTGAACGATCAAAATGTACAGACGCTCGCGAACACTCCCTTGTGGGCAGTCGTCGGGTCGGCGGATACCATTGTGCCGCCGGATTCGTCACAGGCGTTTATCGCCGCGCTGCAAACCGCCGGGGCGAACGCGCACCTCGCCGTGTTGGACGGGGCGGGGCATTTTGATGTACCGGCGGCTTATCTGGATCGTGATCTGGGGTTGGTCGACTGGCTGCTGGCAAAATAAAGGGATATAGAAAAAGGACTGTTGCCGCGGCAACAGTCCTTTTTGGTTGTGTTATTCGCGGCTGAAATCCGCCAGCCGCAGCTCTTTGTTATGCTCCAGCGCCCAGTTGATGCTCCAGCTGTTGGTGAACAGCAGCAGCGGCCGCCCGCGCATATCCTGCACCCGCTTGGTATCCGAGCTAAGGTCCAGCGTTTTGGGGTCGAGATCCTCGTTTTCGATCCACCGGATGAACTGGTAGGGCAAGCCCTCGCGGATGATGTCCACATTGTACTCGTTTTTCAGGCGGTATTCCAGCACCTCAAACTGCAGCACGCCGACCACACCGACGATGACCTCTTCCATACCGCCGCCCCATTCCTGGAAGATCTGGATCGCGCCTTCCTGGGCGATCTGGGTGGTACCTTTCACAAACTGCTTGCGTTTCATGGTGTCCACCTGCCGCACCAGCGCGAAATGCTCCGGTGCAAAGGTGGGGATGCCCTCGAACTGGAATTTGTGCCGCGGCATACACACCGTGTCGCCGATGGAGAACACGCCGGGGTCGAACACGCCCATAATGTCGCCGGCATACGCCTCCTCGATCACCTCGCGCTCGGACGCCATCAGCTGCTGGGGCATAGACAGCTTCATCTTTTTGCCGGATTGCACATGCCAGCATTCCAGCCCTTTTTCAAATTTGCCGGAACAAATGCGCATGAACGCGATGCGGTCGCGGTGCGCCTTGTTCATATTGGCTTGGATTTTGAACACAAAAGCCGAAAAATCCTCTTCGGTGGGGCTGATCTCGCCGTCGCTGGACTGGCGGGGCAGCGGCGGCGGCGTCATGCGCAAAAATTCCTGCAAAAAGGGTTCCACACCGAAATTGGTCAGCGCCGAGCCGAAAAACACCGGCGACAGCTTGCCCTGCTGCACCGCGTCGAGGTCGAACTCGCTGCCCGCGCCGTCCAACAGCTCCACCTCGTCCACCAGCGTTTGCGCCGGCAGCTCGCCCAACATCTCTTTCAGTCCCGGGTCGGTGATGTCACATTCCACCGCGTCCACCTCGTGGCGACCATTGCCGGGGGTGAACTTAATCACGCGGCGCCCGTCGCGTTCGTACACGCCCTGGAACTCCTTGCCGCAGCCGATCGGCCAGTTCATCGGATATGTCTGGATACCGAGCACCTGCTCGATCTCCTCCAGCAGCTCGAACGAATCGCGCGCTTCGCGGTCCATTTTATTGATAAAGGTAAAGATGGGGATATGCCGCAGCATACACACCTTAAACAGCTTGATGGTCTGTTTTTCCACACCCTTGGACGCGTCAATCACCATCACGGCGGAATCCGCCGCCATCAGTGTGCGGTAGGTGTCCTCCGAAAAATCCTGGTGACCGGGGGTGTCCAAAATGTTAATACAATGACCGGCATATTCAAATTGCATCGCCGACGAGGTGACCGAAATACCTCTCTGTTTTTCAATCTCCATCCAGTCGGATACCGCGTGCTTGGCGGATTTTTTGCCTTTTACCGCACCGGCAGTGGAGATCGCCCCTCCGTACAGCAGCAGCTTTTCGGTCAGGGTGGTCTTACCCGCGTCGGGGTGAGAAATGATCGCAAATGTGCGTCGGCGGTTAATTTCCTGCTCTAATTCGGACAAATGCCGCACCTCCTAATCGGTCTCAAAGGGATATTGTACACTGTTTTGGGGCTTTATGCAACCAAAAATTGCGAAAAGCGCGCCCCGCCCGCCGAAAGCAGCCGCCCACCGCACAAAAAAGGCTCCCCGACAAATCGGGGAGCCTTTTTGATAAAGCGCCTTATTTCTTTTTGTTGCCCTTGGCAGTCGCCTTTTTGGCCTCGAGCTTCTTCTGTTTGTGCTCGACCCAACGGCACCACAGCGGGGTGCACAGGAACACCGACGAATAGAAGCCGGACAGCACACCGATGGTCATCGGCAGCGCAAAGCTAACGATAGCATCCATGCCGTTGATCAGCGCCAGCACCGTAACCGTACCGATCGCCAGAACGGTGGTGATGGAGGTGTTCATGGTACGCACAAAGCTCTGGTTCACGCTCTTGTTGACGATCTCGGCAATGGGCGTTTTGGGGTCGCTGAGGCGGCGGTTTTCACGCACACGGTCGAAGATAACGATGGTGTCGTTGAGCGAATAACCCAGCACCGACAGCATCACCGCCACAAAGTTGTCGTTCAGCGGGATGCGGAACACGACAAACGCCAGATAGGCGATCAGCATATCGTGAACCAGCGCCATGATGCCGAACAAGCCGGCAGACAAACCGCCGATCTTGCGGAACCGGATGGCCACATAGATCAGCAGCAGCGCCGCTGCCAGTGCCACCGCCACCAGGCATTTGGCAAAGAACAGTTTCCCCATGGTGGGGCTCAAGGAGTTGGTGCTGACATGGGTCAGCTCGTTGTCCTTGTATTTTTCGATGACCGCTTTTTCCATTTTGTCGGTCTTTTCGGAATCCAGATTCTTGGTCAGATAGAAGGTCGCTGTGTTGAGCTGCTTTTCGCCGTCATAGGTGGTGGCGTCTTTCATCTCCACCTTTTCGCCCAGCTGCTCTTCCACCTGCTGTTTCAGCTCGGTTTTGTTGATGTCACCCACATAGCTGAACTTCACCTGTGTACCGCCCTTGAACGAGATGTCCAGATCCACCGGGAAGATCACGCTGAACAGCAGACCGACGATCAGCACGCAAGCGGAAATGATACCCAGTCGTTTACCGTATTTTACGAAATCGATCGTCTTTTTCATCCCCGCTCACCTCCCAACAGCCACGGCTTGCGCAGGAATTTGAACCGTGTCAGCGATTTCAGCATCAGACGGCTGGCCAGCATGCCCATCACAAAGTTGAGCACGATACCCACAAACAGCGTAAAGCCGAAGGAGTAGACCGCACCGGTCGTCGCCGCTGGGAACATAAACAGCACCGGTTTCAGAATGGTGGCAAACAAGCCATCCGGCGGGCCAAACACGCCCATCAGCACGATGGACACGATCAACACCGTCACGTTGCCATCCAAAATCGCGGAGAACGAGTTCTTGCAGCCCGCTGCTACCGCGCCGTCGATAGTTTTGCCTTTGCGGATCTCTTCTTTGATGCGCTCGGCGGTGATAACGTTGCAGTCCACGCTCATGCCGATGGTCAGGATGATACCCGCGATACCGGGGAGCGTCAGCGTAAAGCCGTTAAACACCGAGAAGTAGCCGGAGATCGCCGCCAGCGCACCCGCCACCTGACCGACCAGCGCGATCACCGCGACAACACCGGGCAGACGGTACATCACGATCATAAAGATCGCCACCAGCACAAACGCGATCGCACCCGCCAGCACCATCAGATCCAGTGCCCGCTCGCCCAGCGTGGGGGTCACGGTGCCGTAGCTGGCGGTGGTAATGCTGAAGGGCAGCGCGCCCGAGCTGATCAGCGTCGCCAGCGAGCTGGCTTCGGAATACTCGGAAAAGCTGCCGGAAATCACCGCGTTGCCGTCGGTGATGATGCTGTTAACAGAGGGAGCAGAGATCTGCTCGTTATCCAGCCAGATGGAGATTTTGCCGTTGCCGTTGTTATACTGCTGCTCGGTCGCCTCGGCAAACGCCTTGGTACCGCTGGATTTCAACTTGAGCTGCACCACCGGCTCGCGGCTTTCGGAATCGTACGCCGCACTGGCGGATTCCACATCCTCACCGGTCAGGATTGGGTCGCCCGACGGCTTGGTCATGGTGCCGTCCGAACCGGTCGTACCCTCGCCTATGTAAAACTCCAACATAGCGGTTTTGCCCAGCTCCTCAATGGCGGAGGCGACATCATAGGACTCTTCGTCGCTCTTCCACGGGAACCGCGCGATCACTTGATTGTTATTGGTATCGGCGTAGATCTCGTAATCGGTAATACCGCTGTTGACCATACGTTTTTCAATAACATTTTTAACAGCTTCAATTTGTGCGTCCGTAGCATCGACCTTGCTGTCGGCCGGCGCAAAAGTCACATCCACACCGCCGCGGATATCGATACCAAACCGGATATCGGATGCGCTGCGGATAACGGTGTCGCTTCTGTCACCAAAGTGGGTATATACACCAAAAACGGTGGTGTAGGTCAACCCGGCGATCAGCAGGAAGACGATGAAAAACACGGATTTTGACGTTCGCTTCATCGGTCCATCCTCCAAAGTTCATTTGCCGCGGGTACTCCCGCAGTAATAGAAAATAGTATAGTCCTTTTTTTACGAAAAGTCAATGAGCACACGCGGAAACATTTGCATTTTCATCAAAACAGCGGTTTTTTCGGCTGGTTTTTCATCATTTACACAAACCGTGCCCCGCCGACACAAAAAGGGAACGGATGAAAATAAAAATTTCTGCTTCTGCACAACGCATCTGATAATAGCAAGTGCAGACACTTCTCAAGCCTTCCCCTCAAGACAATTCCCCCGCGTGCGGGGGAATTGACGGCGCAGCCGACAAAAGGGGCTCGTCTTCGGGAGAAAAAGGTGCTGAGCGAAGCGAAGCGGATGAGGTGGAAAAGCAAGCAGCTTCTGGCGGCGGGCGCAGGGCCCCTTTGTGTAAAGGGGGCTGTCGCGACCCTGGTCGCGACTGGGGGATTGTTGCCGTCCAACGGACGGCGGTTGAGTGCGCGATTTTGTTACAATCCCTCCGTCACAGCTTCACGCTGTGCCACCTCCCTTTGCACAAGGGAGGCTTTAGCACACCACTAGTTTGTATAAAATTTATTGGTTTTTGACACCTCATCCACCGCCGTTCGGCGGTCCCCCTTCCCCTCCAAGGGGAAGGCTTGATAAGCCTCATCTTTACCGATAGGCGGGAGAATCATCTCCGAGGGGAAGGCTTGCGGAGTTTCTATGTTTTCTGTGTTTTCCACAAAATTTTGAGATGAGCGCAAGCCTCCCTCTGACGAGGGAGGTGGATTTTTGCGCAGCAAAAAGACGGAGGGAGAGAGAAGATATTGCCTGCTTTAGGTGCCGCAAAAATTCTGTCTCTCCCTCCGTCTCGCTGACGCTCGACAGCTCCCTCGTCAGAGGGAGCCAGTCGGGTTGGTGCAAAAACTAAAATTCAGATGTAAACCCGCGGCGTGCAAATGCATTCTCCTTGAGGAGAATGCATTTGCGGAGCCCCTGCATATTTTCTGTCATTCTGAGCGAAGCGAAGAATCTGTTTCGGCATGGTTTGTCTTTCTTCGTATCGGGCGATGCCCACATCGCACCGCCATAATTTGCTCGAGGAGAAGGCGGGCGGTTCTGCGTACGATTGGGCAGAGTGGTACATCGAGGGGGGCCAAGATATAGGGTATCCATTCTCCTTTCCCCAAACGCTGCAAAAAAGGTCCATTCCTATAACAGGAATGGACCTTTTCTAACAAATGCGCAAATTGCCGTCGGTTGCGCAGCGACACGGTGCATGAAACACCCACGCGCCAACGGGTTACCATGGAGGCGCCAACAGATGTTGGTGCTTCCATTAAATCACAATCCCAGCACGGCGGTGGCGACCTGCAGATAGATGAACAGCGACAGGGCATCCACAATGGTGGTGATGAACGGGCTGGCCATAACGGCGGGGTCAAACCCAATGCGTTTCGCCAAAATCGGCAGCGAACAACCCACCAGCTTCGCCAAAAACACCGTCGCCACCAGCGTCACGCACACCACGGCGGCAACCGCCATGGTGATCGAGGTGTTGCCCAGCAGCATCCGATCCACCAGCATGATCTTGCCAAAATTGACCACCGCCAGCGTCGCGCCGGTCAGCAGACCGACCCGCGATTCTTTCCACAAAATACGGCCGATATCGCGCATTTCGATCTCATGCAGCGACAAACCACGGATGATGGTGACCGATGCCTGGCTGCCGGAGTTACCGCCGGTATCCATCAGCATCGGGATAAAGGCGGTGAGCACCGCAAACTTCGCCAGCGATTCCTCAAACGATGAAATAATCATTCCGGTGAAGGTGGCGGACACCATCAGCACCAGCAGCCACGGAATCCGCTTGCTGAAAATCTGCACCACGCCGGTGCGCAGATATGGCTTATCCGACGGGGTGATAGCCGCCATTTTTTCGATATCCTCGGTGGTTTCTTCTTCCAGAATATCCATCGCATCGTCGAAGGTGACGATGCCGACCAAACGCTTTTCGCCATCCACCACCGGGATCGCCACAAAGTCGTATTTGGTCAACTGGTTGGCGACTTCCTCCTGGTCATCGGTGGTGTGAACATAGATGATGTTGGTTTCCATGATGTCTTCCAACACATCGTCGTCCTCCGCCAGCAGCAGCGCCTTGGCGCTGACCACACCCAGCAGTCGGCGCACACTGTCGGTCACATAGCAGGTGTAGATGGTTTCTTTGTCCACGCCGGTGCGGCGAATCCGCTTGATGGCATCCGCCACCGTCATGGATTTTTTCAAATCCACATATTCGGTGGTCATAATGCTGCCGGCGCTGTCTTTGGGGTATTTCAGAATGTTGTTGATCTGTTGGCGGGTTTGCGAATCCGCCGACCGCAGGATCCGCCCCACCACATTGGCGGGCATCTCTTCGATGATGTCCACCGCGTCGTCCACATACAGCTCGTCCACGACTTCCTTCAGCTCGGTATCGCTAAAACCGCGGATCAACATCTCCTGCGCGTCGGATTCCATTTCGACAAAGGTTTCCGCCGCCAGCTCCTTGGGCAGCAGTCGAAACAGCAGCGGGGTCGCCTCTTCCGGCAGATCTTCCAGCAGCAGAGCAATGTCGGCGGCGTTCATATCCTCCAACAGCTGCTTAATGTCGCTGTATTGTTTTTGTTTTAACAAAGTCAGAATGTGCTGAATACGCTCGTTCATATGTGTTCCCTCCAAATGTCAAGCTTGTGCATACGGGCGGAACCAAAATACAAAACGACCGTCAAAAGCTAGGCGTTTTCCATGGCCGCAGCCGCGAAAAACGCCCCGGTTTCTCGGGGTTTTGTACTGCCGGTACTGCCTGCGTCCATGAAAATTCACCTCGTTTTCTGCAATAAAAAATCCTTGCCCGGTGCGAACCGTAACAAGGAAAAGCGAGCCGCCCGGCGGGCAGCCAAATATTCCAGTCGTTACCGTTCAAGCTTTAGCTTCGCAGGGCGATGAAATTGCGTTAGGCAATGCCTTGTTTGTTCGACATAACCTGTTGACCTGCTCATGGTGTCTCCACCATTTCGCGGCAGCAATCCGTATCCCTGTGGTAGCCTTACCTACCGGGTACCTGTCTATACAAGAGTACGCCATTTGGCACGGTTTGTCAAGCGATTTTGCCCCAAAAATCCCGCCGAACGCGTAAGTTTTTGCCCGCCCGCCATTGACAAAGCGCCCCGCATCTTTTACAATAGGCTTGGATGTGCAAAAGGCTCGAACTGCTTTGGGGGTTTGAGTCTTTTCCTTATATATTCTGTCTATTCATTCCCCGCTGCGAAAGGAACGGCTATGAAGAAAACGATTGAACCCTCTGCCGCGCTGGTCGAACAGCAAACCGATCTGCCGGAATATGTGTCGGCGATCGAGCAGCAAAGCGAGCTGCTGCTGGAGGTATCCCAGCAAACCCAGGAGGAGATGCAGCGCTATTATCCCCGCCTGCTGACCGACGATTGCCCCGATGCCGAAACCCAGGGGCGGGTGGAATCGCTCAAGCGCGCCACCAACAATATGACCAAAGCGCTGACCCAAACCGCCACCGTCAACGACGAGCTGAACGCACGATGGAACGATATTAAGCGCCAAAAGAAAAAGCGTAAGCTGCTGTCCCGCGCGCCCGCCAACGCCACCATCGACTGGGACGAAAGCCAGTCACAGCATTTCGCCCGCGGGCTGAACATCTACAAGCTGCTGCTGCTTTGTTTTATCGGCAGCTTTGTCGGTGTGGTGATCGAGATGCTGTGGTGCGTTATCACCAACGGCTATCTGGAAAGCCGCTCCGGGCTGGTGTATGGGCCGTTCAACCTATTGTATGGCGCGGGCGCGGTGGCGTTGTCGGTGTGTTTGTATAAATACCGCAACCGCGGCAACTGGCTGTCTTTTTTGGGCGGCATGGTGGTGGGCAGCGTGCTGGAATACCTCTGCTCGTGGGGGCAGGAGGTGCTGCTCGGCTCCCGGTCGTGGGATTACAGCCATATGCCGTTCAATATTAACGGCCGCATCTGCCTGCTGTACTCGGTGTTTTGGGGGATGCTGGGCGTGCTGTGGATCAAGAACATCTATCCACGCATGGCCAGCTGGATCTTGAAAATCCCCAACCGCATCGGCAAAATCCTGACATGGGTGCTGACCGTGTTTCTCATCATCAACGCGTTGGTGTCCGCCGTGGCGATGTACCGGTGGTCACAGCGGGTGAACGGGGTGGAACCCTCCAACACTTTTTGGGAATTTGTGGATGAACGGTTTCCCAACGAGCGGATGGAGCGCATCTACGCCAACATGGAGTTTTCCACGAAAAAATAGCGGATGGCGGCGCCGGGCAGCGGTTTCCACGCCTTTGCCGCAGCCGCAAAAAATCCCCAATAATTCTTCATCGGCTGTTGACTTTTGCCGAAGAATCTTTTATAGTTTTAAGTACAGAAGGCGGGACTATTCCTTCGGGAAAAGTCCCGCGTTTTCTACATGACCCGTGCCCGGCAGCGGCGCGGAAATTTCGGCGAAAGGGAGGAACACGGGTTGAAAAAACGGCTGGTCGCCATGGCGGCGTGCATCGCGATGCTTTGCAGCGGCTGTCAAGTGTTCTTCCCCGGTCAGGTTGCGCCCACACCCACGCCGGACAAAAGCGATACCGCTCCGGCGCGGTACGCCTCCGAATACGAGAACAAATGGTGCTACGAACGGCTGAGCGAGCCGCTGCGCGAATGTTACGCCGCGTTGTACGAGGCGGTGATGGACAACCGCTATGCCGACACCCGCATCACGGTGTATAAAGAGGACGCCGGCGACACCATGGACAGCGCCAAAAAGGTGTTTCCCGGTGTGCGAGTGGCGCTGCCCCGGTATCTGGAAAGCGAAAAAGACGCCAAGCAGCTGTACCAGGCGTTTACATGGGATAATCCGCAGTTTTTCTTTTTGAGCAACGACTATTATTACGAGGGATACCGCAACGACAAAACCGGCGCGCTGGTTTGCCGGTCAATTTGCCTGCCGTTCAACTCTACCCCCGAAGAGCGGCGCAAAACCGCCAAAAAACTGGAGCAAGCGGGAGAAGAGATGCTGAAAGACCTGCCCTCCGGCGATGATTTTTCGGTGGAGCGTGCGCTGCATGACCGGATGCTGGCGGCGTGCCGTTATCATGCCAAGGCGGGCGAGTCTCACGATATTGCCCGCTACCCCAACGCGTTCACCGCGGTGGGGGCGTTGGTGGACGGTCAGGCGGTATGCGAGGGATATGCGCGCGGGATGCAGTATTTGCTGCAGCGCGCCGGTATCGAATGTTCGCTGGTGACCGGCATCAACGAGAAAAACGAGCCGCATATGTGGAATCTGGTCACCATCAACGGCCGCAACTACCACCTTGACCCCACATGGGACGATGTGGACGACCGTATTCGCTACACCTTTTTTAATGTGACCACCGACAGCATCACCCGCACCCACACCATCGATGCGGACATCATCGGGGTGGACACCTGCACCGCGACGCAGGACAATTATTATCGCCGCACCGGACATTATATCGACAGCTTTGAACGCGACGACATTGCCGCGGTGATCGCGCGGGATATGAGCGCGGGCGAAACGATGATCGATCTGCAATTTTCGCCCGCCACCTTTGTCAACGCACAACTGCTGATCAGCAACCAGTCGCTGCTGTTTGATCTGGTGCGCCGCCAGCTGCCGGACGAGGATGCCCCGCTGTGGGAGGACTACGACGCGCGGGAAAACACCGTCTACTACACCGTGACGCTGTACCAAAAGAAAAAGGATGTTTCGTAAAGATTTTTTGCCGTGCCTGCCCGGAAAATTTGGAAAAACCACTTGACAGAGGCGCGCTGAATATGCTATGATAAGGAGCACCTTAAGGCGGCGGAGCAGCATGCGGGTGTAGTTCAGTGGTAGAACTCCAGCCTTCCAAGCTGGCCATGTGGGTTCGATTCCCATCACCCGCTCCATTTTTCCCGCGTGGGAACACATTTGCGCCTGTAGCTCAGCTGGATAGAGCATCTGCCTTCTAAGCAGAGGGTCAGGGGTTCGAGTCCCTTCAGGCGCGCCAGTTATTTTTATGGTGGATGTAGCTTAGTTGGTTAAAGCGCCAGTTTGTGGCACTGGAGACCGTGGGTTCGAATCCCATCTTCCACCCCACAACAACGGGACATACGCTGTCAAAAGGTATGTCCCGTTTCCCATATTGGGGTGTAGTCTAGTGGTAGGACAGCAGACTTTGACTCTGCCCGTGCTGGTTCGATTCCAGCCATCCCAGCCAAGCCTCGGCAGCGATTTTGTGATCGCCGCCGGGGTTTTTCTTTTGGCTTGCGTGATGCTCAAGAAGAAATTTTCGCAGGGAACGATGCCCGCTTGTCGCCCCCCAACGGAGAGAGAGGGACAATGTTGGAAAAGATTCTTCGCTTGGCTCAGAATGACAAGGAAGAAACAGAAACTCCGCAAGCCTTTCCCTCGGAGATGATTCTCCCGCCTATCGGTAAAGATGAGGTTTATCAAGCCTTCCCCTCGGAGGGGAAGGGGGACCGCCGAACGGCGGTGGATGAGGTGGAAAAGCGGCGGATTAAAGTGTGCGATTGATTTCACGCAACACTAAAAATGTTCGCAACAATTATATTGCTAAAATCTTATTGGTTTTTGACACCTCATCCGCTTCGCTCCGCTCAGCACCTTCTCCTCAAGGGGAAGGCTTTTGCGCGCCGCAGGTTTACATATGAATTTTAGTTTTCGCACCAACCCGACTGGCTCCCTCTGTCGAGGGAGCTGTCGAGCGATAGCGAGACTGATGGAGAGACAGGATTACCACGGTGCAAAATGTGCGTGTCAATTTCTCTCCCTCCGTCTTTTTGCTGCGCAAAAATCCACCTCCCTCGTCAGAGGGAGGCTTACGCTCGCCACCAGAAAGTGCAGACAGTTTGACGAGTACAGACACTTCGCAAGCCTCCCCCTCAAGGAGAAGGCTGGTGCCCGCTGTTCTTTTCGAACGAGAACATATAGCCCCTACACGGGGCAAGATACGGAACAAACGCACACATAAACACACAACCCCGCCCGGGGGTCAAACGACCCGAGGGCGGGGTTGCACTACTTATTAAGGGTTACGCTGCTTACCGCACAAGCTTAGCGCTGGGACGCATCGTCCACATACAGCTCGCGCACACCGTTCGCGTCCACCGCCGCTTTGGCAGCGGGTTTCGCCTCGGCAAAGCCGTTTTTGCGTGCTTCAAAGAACTTGGGCGCCACCTGCGGGAACAGGGCGTAGCTCAGCACATCCTCTTCCGACACATCCTGGCCTTTCAGCTCCTCGCGGTATTTGTCCATTTCCGGCTCGATCAGATCCGCCGGACGGCAAGTCACCAGCTCGGCATCGCCGATCGCTTTTTTGCGCACTTCCTCGTTCACTTCGCCCGGCAGACGGCCATATTCGCCGCGCAGCAGACCTTTGGACTCTTTGGTGAAGATTTTGTACCGCTCACCGGCGAGCACATTCATCACCGCCTGCGAACCCACGATCTGGCTGGTGGGGGTCACCAACGGCGGGTAGCCGAAGTCTTTGCGCACCCGCGGCACTTCCGCCAGCACTTCGTAGTATTTGTCCTCGGCGTGAGCCTGTTTCAGCTGCGAAATCAGGTTGGACAGCATACCGCCCGGCACCTGATACAGCAGCGTGTTGGGGTCAACATTCAGCACCTTGGGATCCAGATAGCCTTCCTCTTTCAGCTTGGCAGCCACACCACGGAAGTGCGCCGCCGCTTTGCTGAGCTGCTGCAGATCCAGTCCGGTGTCGCGGTCGGTGCCCTGCAGGGTGGCGACCAGCGATTCGGTCGCGGGCTGCGAGGTGCCGCCCGCCAGCGGAGACAGCGCGGTATCCACGATGTCCACACCGGCCTGCGCCGCCATCAGATACACCATATCGCCGGTGCCGGTGGTGTTGTGGGTGTGCAGATGGATCGGCACGCTCACATTTTCCTTCAGCTTTTTGACCAGCGAATACGCATTGTAGGGCAGCAGCAGGTTGGCCATATCCTTGATGCAGATGGTGTCGGCACCCATTTTTTCCAGCTCGCACGCCAGCCGCACAAAGTATTCCTCGTTGTGCACCGGGCTGGTGGTATAGCTCAGGGTCGCCTCGACCTGGCCGCCGTACTCTTTGACATATTTCATCGCGGCAGCCATATTGCGGGTATCGTTCAGGGCGTCAAAAATACGCACAATGTTGATGCCGTTTTCCACCGACTTTTTGCAGAACTGCTCCACCACGTCATCGGCGTAGTGCTTGTAGCCCAGCAGGTTCTGGCCGCGCAGCAGCATTTGCAGCGGGGTTTTGGGCATCGCTTTTTTCAGCGCGCGCAGCCGCTCCCACGGATCCTCGTTCAAAAACCGCATGCAGGAGTCAAACGTTGCGCCGCCCCAGCATTCGATCGACCAGTAACCCATGTTGTCCAGCAGCTCACACGCCGGCAGCATATCCTCGGTGCGCATACGGGTTGCGGCCTGCGACTGGTGTGCGTCACGCAGAATGGTATCGGTAATTTTCAAAGGGTTTTTCGCCATTGTTTACACCTCCGTTATCAGCCGGCCAGCGCGATCATCACGCCGGCGGCAATGGCCGAACCGATAACGCCGGCCACGTTGGGACCCATGGCGTGCATCAGCAGGAAGTTGCCGGGATTTTCCGACTGGCCCACTTTCTGGGAAACGCGCGCCGCCATCGGCACAGCCGACACACCGGCGGAACCGATCAACGGGTTGATCTTGTTCTTCAGGAACAGATTCATGAACTTGGCCAGCAGCACACCGCCCGCGGTACCCAGACCGAAGGCCACAATGCCCATCGCCAAAATCTTCAGCGTGCTCACATTCAGGAAGGTCGAAGCGGTCGCGGTCGCGCCCACCGAGATTCCCAGGAAAATGGTCACGATGTTCATCAGCTCGTTCTGCACCGTTTTGCTCAAACGCTCGGTCACGCCGCATTCCTTAAACAGGTTACCCAGCATCAGCGAACCGACCAGCGGAGCCGCCGAGGGAACCAGCAAAGACACGAAGATGGTGACCACAAACGGGAACAGGATCTTTTCGGTTTTGGACACCGGGCGCAGCTCTTTCATCACGATCTGGCGCTCTTTCTTGGTGGTGAGCGCTTTCATGATGGGGGGCTGAATCACCGGCACCAGCGCCATATACGAATACGCGGCAACCGCGATCGGTCCGAGCAGCTGGGGAGCCAGCTTGCTGGTTACGAAAATGGCGGTCGGGCCGTCGGCACCGCCGATAATACCGATGGAGCCGGCTTCCATACCGGTGAAGCCCATCAGCTTGGCGGCGATAAAGGTAACGAAGATACCCAGCTGCGCGGCAGCGCCCAGCAGCAGGCTCTTGGGGTTGGCGATCAGCGGACCGAAGTCGGTCATTGCGCCCACACCGAAGAAGATCAGGCAGGGATAGATGCCCAGTTTCACGCCCAGATACAGATAGTCGATCAGACCGGGGGTGACGGTGCGGGCATTTTTAGCAAAGGAGAAGGATTCGTTCAGGATCAACTCGCCCTCGCTCGTTTTCTGCACCGCGTCGCCGTCCGCCACAATGGTGAACGACTGCGGCGTTACCTTGCCGTTGCTGTCGGTAATGTTCAGCGTACCGTCTTTGTTCAGATCCATACTTTCCGAAACCGACACATCCGATACATGGCCGATGAGCGCCGAGGTCACCGTTTGACCCTGATAGGACACGGTATAGATCACTTCTTTGGACGGCAGCACCGCATAGGACTGCTCCACCTGGAGCTTTTGTCCCCGATAATCAAAGGTGGTGGTGCCGGTGTTCAGATCGGTGGAATCCACCACCGCTGCGCCGCCGAACATATCCCAGTGGGCGTGACCGCCCGCGAACAGCTCTTCATGATACATATCCGCGCCGGGCAGGTTGGTCAGCAGCATACCGAACGCGATGGGGAGCAGCAGCAGCGGCTCGAACTTTTTCACGATCGCCAGATACGACAGCACACACGCGATGACCAGCATCACGATGACCTGCCAGTTATTCAGCATGGAAAAGCCGGTCTGCTGCAAAAAGTTAGTAATGGTTTCAAGCATAATTCCGTTCCTCCAAACTCTGTGGTCGCCGGCTTACGCCAGAGAGCACAGGAGGGTGCCGGACTCCACAGCCGCGCCCTTGGTCACGTTGACCGCCGTCACGGTGCCGTCGGCAGGAGCCATGATCTCGTTTTCCATCTTCATAGCTTCCAAAATCATCAGCACATCGCCTTTTTTGACCGCTTGGCCGTTCTGCACATTCACGCTCAGGATCGTGCCGGGCATCGGGGCGTTGATCGCGGTGGCGCCGGCCGGAGCAGTAGCCGCCGGAGCAGCAGCAGGAGCCGCCGCCGGAGCGGAGGCGACAGGGGTGGTGGCTTCGGTTTCGCCCATCAGTTCGACTTCGATCTCATAGGCGGTGCCGTTTACATTTACACGATACTTTTTCATACAAAACACCTTTCTTTAGTGCGGCGGGTACCGCCATTAGATTTTTTTGATGCTCAAAATACGCAGCTTGGTCACATCGGTTCCCATTTCTTCCGCGAGAACCGCGCTGACAGCAGCCACAAACTGCTGCCGGTTGGGGATTTCCGCCGCCGGCGCGGGCGCCGCCACGGGGGCTTGCGGAGCAGCCGTCTCTTTTTTGCCGGCAACGGCGCGGTAGACCACGCTCATCAGCATGCACAGCGCGATGATGCAGATCAGACCCACAAACACCACACCCAAACCGATGATGATGACCTGCCAGCTGGGCATTGTGTTGATGGCACTTTCTCCGGCCTTGGCAAGTATAGACATATCCATGCCTCCTTTCCCAAAGACATATTACAATAGGTAAATATAGAACAGACGCAGCGCGCCCGAACGGGAAACACCGCGCTCGCCAAAACAGGGGAAAGTTCGAGAATGACACAATTTTAACAAATGTGGTTTCCCAAATTCTCCCCCATTCTAACAATTGACATCATGATACCACAAAACGGGGGCGAGTTCAAGATAAAATCGCGGGGTTTTTGCAATTTTTCCGGCTCCCCGCGCAGGACAGCTCGCGCATCCGCCAGGCAAAAAGAAAACCGACCGGTTTTTTGGAACCGATCGGTGGATGGTGGACGTTAACGGACTTGAACCGCTGACCCTTCGCACGTCAAGCGAATGCTCTACCAGCTGAGCTAAACGTCCATATTTAATTGAGCGAACATTATTATACCGGATGGAGAACGGTTTGTCAAGAAGAAATTTTCGCACTTTTCCGCTGCGAAAAATGCGTGCTCGCGGAGGCGGGCGGTTTCAAACTGTCCACTTTGGGGCGGTAAAATTCGCCAAAATCCGGTCATTGTACCGAAATTTGCAGGACGAAAAAATTTGACTTGCAAAATCGGCGCACATATACTAGAATATATCTTGCTATCAGTAAGGGGAAAGGACTGGGTTAACATGGCAATGGTAACCGATATGAGCAAAGACGAACTGACCGCGCGCGCTGCCGAGCTGCGTGCGCAATATGAAGAGTACAAGGCGATGGGATTGCAGCTGAACATGGCGCGCGGTAAACCCGGCCCGGAGCAGATGGATCTGACGATGGACCTGCTGTCCTGCGTCAACGAGCGGGACGGCTTTGTGAGCGACAGCGGCGTGGATGTGCGCAACTACGGTGTGCTGGAGGGGATTCCCGAAGCGCGCCAGCTGTTTGGCGAGGTGCTGGAAATGGACGCCGACAATGTGATCGTGGGCGGCAACTCCAGCCTGAATCTGATGTTTGACTATATTTCGCAGGCGTATGGCATGGGCGTGTGCGGCTATGAGCCGTGGAGCCGTCAGGGTGCGGTGAAATTCCTGTGTCCGGCGCCCGGCTATGACCGCCACTTCGCCGTGACCGAATATTTCGGCATCCAGCTGATCGCGGTGCCGATGACCGAAACCGGCCCGGACATGGACGAAGTGGAGCGTCTGGTGGCGGATCCGCTGGTCAAGGGTATTTGGTGTGTGCCGATGTATTCCAATCCCGGCGGGGTGACCTATTCGGACGACACGGTGCGCCGGTTGGCGGCGATGGAAACCGCTGCGCCGGATTTCCGCATCATGTGGGACAACGCGTATGGTCTGCACCACCTGTCGGAGGAGCACGACGAGCTGCTCAACCTGTACGAGGAACTGAAAAAATGCGGGCACGAGGATCGCGCGATCTTCTTCTGCTCCACCTCCAAGATCAGCTTCCCCGGCGCGGGTGTGGCGGCGCTGGCGGCCAGCCCGGCCAACATCGCCGACATCAAAAAGCGTATGAATTTCCAAACCATCGGCTATGATAAGATCAATATGCTGCGCCATGTGCGCTATTTCCACGACCGCAAGGGGCTGGAGGAGCATATGAAGCTGCACGCCGCGGTGCTGCGCCCGAAATTTGACGCGGTGCTGGATACGCTGGAGCAGCGGCTGGGCGGCAAGGGCGTCGCCACT
This sequence comes from uncultured Oscillospiraceae bacterium, assembly GCA_900547105.1. GTDB lineage: Bacteria > Bacillota > Clostridia > Oscillospirales > Acutalibacteraceae > UMGS1474. Next base: position 137,808 of record URFL01000003.1, read on the forward strand.
TGGCGCACCCCGCGCGGTGGCTATTTCGTCAGCGTGGATCTGGCGGACGGCTGCGCCAAAAAGACGGTGCAAATGTTGAAAGAGGCGGGCGTGGTGCTGACCGGCGCCGGCGCCACCTATCCTTACGGCAAAGACCCGCACGACAGCAATCTGCGGCTGGCGCCCTCCTACCCGCCGGTGGAGGAGCTGAAAACCGCGATGGCGTTGTTCTGCATCTGCGCCGAGCTGGTGTACATTGAACAATTGCTGGCGGCGTAAGCGCGGCAGCAATATCCCCCATTGACCGGGGGATGATACGATTCTAAAGAGCTACCCAACAGGAGCGGAGCACCCATGTGCCCCGCTCCTTTTTTGTGTCCGCGGGTATGAAGTTGGTTTCACTATTGTGCGATGGGCGGTAGATTCCCACTCTGAACGAGCATATACAAATCCGCGGCGTGCAAAAGCCTTCCCCTCCGAGGGGAAGGTGGCGCGACCGCAGGTCGTGACGGATGAGGTGTCAGAAACCCATAAAATTTAACGATATAATAGTTACGCACGTTTTTTGTTATTGTGGAAACCCGTAGTGCCCTATATCCAACCATTTCTACCTCATCCACCGCCGGAGGTTTGCGTATATTCCCAAGCGGAAGGCTTCGCTGCCTGTTTTGGGCGCACATCGCTAAAGGGCGGGCAAAGCGACTAACTCTCCACATTTCCAAGAAATATAGCGGAGTTTCCGCTATAACCCCTGACAAAAACGCCCTCCCCGGTGGGGAGGGCGTTTTGGAATAATTGCATAATATCCAGCTCGTTATTATCCCTTGCGGCGGGCGCGCAAGCGGGCGAAGAAATCGCGCAGCAGCGCGGCACATTCCTCCTCCAGCACCCCCGCCGTCACCTGCGGGTGGTGGTTATACGGCATCGCAAACAAATCGGTCAGCGACCCGCAGGAGCCCGCTTTCGGGTCGCTCGCGCCAAACACCACCCGGTCAATGCGCGCGTTGATGATCGCGCCCGCGCACATCGGGCACGGCTCCAGCGTCACATACAGGGTGCTGTCGGTCAGCCGCCAACCGCCCGCGTTGCGGCACGCCTCGTGAATCGCTTCCAATTCGGCGTGTGCCAACGCATTTTTGTCCACTTCCCGCCGGTTGCGTCCGCGCCCGATGATCTCGCCGTGCCGCACCAGCACCGCTCCCACCGGTACCTCGCCATCCTCGGCGGCTTCGGCCGCCAGCGCCAGCGCGCGGCGCATGTATTGCTCGTCCATTGGCTCCTCCCGCTTACAGCACGCTGTACGACAGCGTGTTCAGCAGCGTCATCAGCACCAGCAGCACCAACGCCACCACAAACGCCGGCGACGACAGCAGCCCGCCCCATTTTTCGCGCGCGGACAACGATGTCCACCCGGCGGAGGGGCGATCCAACAACGGCGACTCGCTCGCTTTCAGCGCCAGATAGCACGCCACCCCCAACACCGCCACCAGCAGCGACACGATCATATCCAATCGGGTGGCAGCCGCCTGGCTCATACGACCGGTAAAGAAGGTGAGCACCACCGCCATGGCGTTGTTCAGCGTGTGCAGCGTGATGGATGTCCAAATATTGCCGGTTTGCACCACCACATAGCCGCACACCAACCCCACGATCAACGCAAACGGAATTTGCAGCACATTGCCGTGCAGCAGCCCGAACAGCAACGCCGACACCGCCACAGCGAATCCATCGCCATACGGCCGCAGCGCCTGCAGAATGTAGCCGCGAAACACCATTTCCTCCAAAATGCCGGGGATGATCGCGGTAGCAAACAGATGGATCAGCAGGCTGCTGCCGGTGGATTCCACATCGCCGGTCGCGTCCGGCCAGCCCACGCCGAATTGGCTCAGCACCCCGGCGAAAAAGTTGGCGACAAAGTTCGCCAAAATACACACCGCCAGTCCCATGCCCACCAGATAAACAAAGGACAGCGGCTCCACCCGCCGGTGCTGACCAAAGGGGTGGATGCGTTGTTTGCAGATCAGCGCAGTGACCACCACCGGCGGCGCCAGCGTCAGCAGATAGATGCCCATATTCAGCAGCGACATCGCGTCGCTGCTCAAGCCGTAGTTGTCGGCGGTCAGATCCAGCATCCCCATGCCCGCCATCATAAACAGCGGAACTGCCGCCAGCACCTGCATGCATACCACCATCATAATCAGGCTCATGCCCACAAAGTGCGCCTGCCGCCGCAGATCATGCCGGTCGATCGCCGCCGCCAATCCATGTTGTGTATAAACCAATGGGCGCATATTGCCCCACCTTTCTACCATAAAATCGCAGGCAAAAAATACCTGCCCATACTAAGTTTCAGTATACCGCAATCGCGCGGATTTCGCAACCAAAACCGGTCTTTTTTAGCCACCCGAAAATCTTTTGCAGCCAAACCGGTGTTTTTTGTCGGTTCCCCTTGCAAATTGTCGGCCATTTGTGCTACAATAATCTATAAATATTTTTATAAGGAGGACAGGCGTATGGTAAATACCCATGCGGAGGAAAAGTTTTTGAAAGAAGGGTTGACCTTTGACGATGTGCTGTTGATTCCGGCGTATTCGAATGTTCTGCCCAAGGACATTGCGGTCAACACTCGTCTGACCAAGGACATCGCGCTGAACACCCCGTTGATGACCTCGGCCATGGACACGGTGACCGAAGCCCGGATGGCCATTGCGATGGCGCGGGAAGGCGGCATCGGTGTCATCCACAAAAATATGTCGATCGAGGCACAGGCCGACCAGGTCGACCGCGTCAAACGCTCGGAAAACGGCGTTATCGTGAATCCGTTTTTCCTGTCCCCCGAACACACGGTGGCGGACGCCAACGAGCTGATGGGCAAATATAAAATTTCCGGCGTGCCGATCTGCCGCGACGGCAAGCTGGTCGGTATTCTGACCAACCGCGATATGCGGTTCCTCACCGATTTTAACCAGGAGATCGGCACCGTGATGACCAAAGACAATCTGGTCACCGCGCCGGTGGGCACCACCATGGAGCAGGCGCAGGAGATCTTGCGCCGCCACCGCATCGAAAAGCTGCCGATCATCGACGAAAACGGCTATCTGAAAGGGCTTATCACCATTAAAGATATTGAAAAAGCGGTCAAATATCCGCTGTCGGCGCGCGACAAAAAGGGTCGTCTGCTGTGCGGCGCCGCCATCGGCGCGACCGCTGATGTGCTGGATCGTGCCTCGGCGCTGGTGGAAGCGCAGGTGGACGCGCTGATCCTCGACTCGGCGCATGGTCACAGCCAGAACATTTTGAACGCGGTGTCCAAGGTGAAAGCGGCGTTCCCGAATGTGTCGCTGATCGCGGGCAACATTGCCACTGCCTCCGCCGCCGAAGCGTTGATCGATGCGGGCGCGGATGCGGTCAAAGTGGGTATCGGCCCCGGTTCTATCTGCACCACCCGTGTGGTCGCCGGTATCGGCGTGCCGCAGATCACGGCGGTGTATGACGCAGCTTGCGCGGCTGCCAAATACGGCATTCCGGTGATCGCGGACGGCGGCATCAAATATTCCGGCGATATCGTGAAAGCGATCGCCGCCGGTGCGGATGTGGTCATGATCGGTTCGCTGGTCGCGGGCTGCGAGGAGTCGCCCGGAGACACCGAGATCTATCAGGGTCGCCAGTTCAAGGTGTACCGCGGCATGGGCAGCCTGGGTGCGATGGCCAAAGGCAGCAAGGACCGGTATTTCCAGGAGGACAACAAAAAACTGGTTCCCGAAGGCGTCGAAGGTCGTGTGCCTTACAAGGGAAATCTGTCCGAAACGGTGTATCAGTTGATGGGCGGTCTGCGCGCCGGCATGGGTTACTGCGGTTGCGGCAGCATTCCGGAGCTGCAGAAAAAAGGCCAGTTTGTGCGTATCACCGGCGCCGGCTTGAAAGAAAGCCATCCCCACGATATCCACATCACCAAGGAAGCCCCCAACTACTCCATCAACGAGTAATCATACGTTTGCAAAGAGCCCCTGCTGCGGCAAATGCCGCAGCAGGGGCTCTTTTTATCGCGATGAAATTTTCCCGAAATCACTCGACCGGCGAGTGGGGGCGGCTGCGTCCGTCAAAGGCGGGATGGGGAACTCATCTCATCCACAGACACGAGCCATCAAAGAACGCATCATGGCCTGATAAACCCGCCCTTAGCTGAGGAGCGCCACGGTGATCGTGCCGACCGTTGTGTCGCTGGCAGCCTTGTCCAAAACACCGGAAAGATTCAGCGTTGCCGTGGCGGTGGGGGCTTGATCATATGTGGTGTTCACCGCAGATGCCAAAGCCAGCGTGTCGTTGCTGTCCGTGCCTTCAAAGGTACCGGTGATGCCGCTGTAATTTTCCGCCGCCTTGTAGCTGAGCTTTGCGTTGATAGCGGCATTGGAGTGGTTGGTGACGGTCACGGTGTTGCCGGTGGCGGACCAGCTGGCGTCATATGCGTGTTTGTCGGGATTCCAAGCGCCATCGTTGTAGGTGAAGTGCATGGCATCCCAGGTGATGGTCACGCTGTAAACGGTGGTGTCCGAGTCACCTTTGTTGTAAGTGGCCGTAACATTCTTGGAGGCGCTGCCATCGGATGCGTCAATGGTGTCCGCAAAAACGGAAACGGTGGTCATGGAAAGCACCATGGCCAGTGTAGACATAAGCGCAATGATCTTTTTCATGATTTTTCATCCTTCCTGCGTATTTTTTATCTATATCAACCCTGCCGCCCCGCTGCTCCGCCTTTGCCGGAGCGCGGCTTTGGGGTCAATACCGGTTCAGCTTTGTCACCTTGTCACGGTGACGGTTACGGGAATTTCGGCGTTGAGCGTCGCCCAGCGGCCGGTTGGTTGATCATAAAAGGAAACCACAAATTTTCCCTCATAGACCCCTGCCGTGAGCTTTTTCTCAGCATCCTTTGCCAGATCCAGCGTCGTCACCTGGGTGCCGGGCGTCAGACTGCCGGACTGCAGGATCACCGTGTCCTGAATAACGAGCTGCACAAGGGCGTCCTGATTGGATCTGGCGGGGTTGCCAAACACCAACGACGCCTTCTTGTCCGTCAGGTTGATGTCCACCGCCTTGGAGTAGGTGAGAGACACGGCGCCACCGCCCTCCGGGGCATCCAGCTTCTCGTCGGAGCTGTCCCCCGGAACAGGCTCCGCGTTGGTCTCGATCTGCGGGGGAATCGTCGTGTCATCCGGCGCCAGCGTATCCTTTCCGTCGCGAAAATACAGCGCCCAAACGCTGGCGACGACCGTGGCAAAAAACAGGAGCAACAAAAGCAACAGCAACAGCCACCGTTTTTTGCCTTTCTTTTCCTCCTCTTGCGCCGGAGCGGTCTCCACTTTCTTGTCTTCCACTTCCATTATGTATCCCCTCCCAGACGAACGGTAACCTTGCCGACGGTTTCCGCATACATATCCTGCGTCGGCTTTCCGGACAGATGCAGCCAGGCAACTTTCTTATCCCCGGCGGGCAGCGCCACGGGGCTGTCTATGACCGTGTCCTCTTCGTCCGCCACGCTTCCCGCCACGGAATCATTGACCTGTGTATAGACAAAGGACACGCTGACCTCGCTATCACCCGCGTTCTCTACGGTGATCCTGTTGCCGTTCCGGCTGTCTGCTGTCCATTCGCCCGCCGTATAGGTATGGGTCGTCGGGTCCCAACCGCCGTCTGTATAGGTGAACGCCATCTCACTCCATGTGATGGTGACGGTTATGATCTGCCGCTCTTCGTAGCCACAGATCTCGCAGGTGCGCTTCCCGCCGCTCCATTCGCCAAAAACGTGATCCGCCGGGGTATCTGTGCTGTCGCACCGGGAGCACTGCTTCCAGTGCCGGGTGTCGTTGGTCACCCAAACGCCGCCTTCATAGTCATGCCCCAAGGCAGGGATCGTCACATTTCTTGTCGCCCCGCAGATGGAGCATTCTTGCTTCATCGTACCTGCTTCCGTGCAGGTAGCCGCTGTTATCTCTTCGGCATCAACGTAATCGTGTGCGTGCCGTACAGTAATATCAAAACTAAAGGTCGTTGGCTTGTAGCTTGTGGTATCATCCGGTGTGAAAAGAATTTCACATCTCGTGGTATCCCAAGTCGAGGTGGGCTTAAATATCCTATCGGGATCCACCCAGGCGAATGTGCCGGAAACAGGCACCTTGCTGTACTGATTTTGCATGGCGGCATTAAGAATAGCGTAGTCACCCAAGCGATTGCTGCCGGAATTCAGGTTCACCGTGATAGCATCCGGCCATGTGGCGACCTCCGGCGTGGACGGCTCCACCGTCAGCTTTTGTACCGAACCCGTTACCGAGGCACTTTTGCCATAGTCGAGATCCGTGCGTGTAATGGTCGCATAGAAGTAGTATATGCCCACGGGCAGGTCACTGGGGGTATGATAAGAAGGTTCATCGATCGTACTGGTTATACGACTTGTGCCCACCAATTTACCATTTTTTCCGTCCGCATCACATTGGAACCACTCAAACAGATAGTCATAACATTCCCTGTTGAGCGAAATTCCAAAAAATGCTTTCGACCTGTCTCCGTATTCGATCGTTTGATCTCTGTGCCAATCAATTTTCGGCTGACTGATCCACAGCGCATAGAGGGTCTGATCGTCGGTAAGATCGACTATGGAATCCCTTGTGATCTCCTCACCGCGCCCCTCGGTTTTCGTATACCAGCCGCCAAAACCGCTGCCCTCCTGGGTAGGCACAGGCAGCTCGCCGTAGGTGCTGCCGTAAACCACGATTTTGCTCGTTGGATCAACCTCTCCATCGCAAGCATCAAAAGTCACGGTAAACTTCTTTGCAGTCCAGCGCGCATAAAGCGTGTGGTTTGCCGTTTTGGTGACGGTCGTGGTGTCATCCACCTTGGTGCCGCCGGTTTTCGCCGTATACCAGCCGGTAAAATCATACCCCGTCCGGGTGGGCGTGGGAAGAGTGCCGTAGGCATCTCCGTAGGTCGCCGTTTGGCTTGTCGGAGACACCGAACCGCCATTAGCATCAAAGGTTACCGTGGATTTCTTGCCGGTCCAGTGCGCGTAGAGCGTGTGGGCACCGAAGGTGGTGACCTTAGTCGAAGTGGACACCCTTGTGCCGCCGGTTTTTGCCGTATACCAGCCGTCAAAGGTGTAGTTAGTCCGGGTAGGCGTGGGCAGCGTTCCATAGGTACTGCCGTAAGTCACGGTCTTGGTGGTTGTGCCGACCGAGCCGCCATTGGGGTCAAAAGCCACCTGCTCTACGGCGGTCATATCACCGAGTGTTACATCAAACGACATATTTAATCTGTTTGCGTATGTGCTTGCGTACTGCGTACAAGCCCAAAAGCCAAAATTCAGTGTAATCGTCTGTTCTGCGTCGGTATCGTTTTTGTAAACACAATCAAGGGTATTGGATAGTACAGCACCTTTATCTATATTACGAGTGGTACCGCTTGAGGAACCCGTTCGATATCCTCTAAGAAGGGACTGACCATCCGCCTTTACGCCATAAAACGAGGTATCCGTTGTATCTTTTGTGGCCGGAATCATCTGGGTTAATTTTGCCGCAGGGGTTTCACCAAAATAAAACAACTCGAAGCTGGCAGCGGCAGTCGCTCTTTTGTTGGATACCATTTGTTCCGCTGTCTGCATGGCAAAATTCTGCTTCACGGTACAGGTTGTTTTTGCCGGAACAACAAGACTGGTGGTAAATGGGAAAAAACAAAACTCTGCATTTTTGTTGCTTTGTGTTGTAACCGTAAAGTTTTTTCCATTGTCTATATCACTGGCCCCACATACAGCAGTATACGGCCCCTGTACGGCACCAATATAGTAGGTGATACTACTAATATCGTAATTATATCCACCCTTAAAATACTGCGTCTTATGGTAGCTGGTAATGGTTGGCTTCGCATTCGGGTCCGCCTTTGCCGCCAACACCGACACCGGCACCGCCGTATACACCAGGCACAGGCACAACGCCACGCTCAACAATCGCTTCCAGAGAGTCATCCATCCCACGCTCCTTTTTCCGCATATCCGTCCGCTTTTTTCTCAAAAGGCGCCGGCATCCGTTTGCGCTGTATTTTCCGCCGCCCGTCAAGGAAAAAGGGGGCTTGACAGCGGCAAAGATCTCTTCTACAATGACATCATAACACGTTCACCCATGAACGAATCAAGTGGTTTTTTGGAGGCTTTTTCTATGGAAATGGAAAACAAAGGACTCTTCCAGATCACCGAAGCCGCCCGCGCCTGCGGGCTCTCCCGCAGCACGCTCCTGCGTATGGAGGAAAAGGGGCTGCTGACCCCCGCCTACATCTCCCCCGATAGCGGCCGCCGCTATTACGACAATCACAATGTCGCCCGCATTCTGCAAATCGAAAAGTTCCGCGCCATGGGCGTCAACACCGAGGATATCCTCGGCTACTTTGTCCGGGGCGGGGAGGCAGCCGATATGCTTGCCGCTCTGGAGAGCCGGCTGCATGACCTGCAGCGCAGCGTGGAGGAGTTGCGTCTGCGATCGCTGGAACCGCCCGGCATGTCGGTGCAGATCATGACCCTGCCCCCTGTCACCTGCATTATGCGTCGCTACGAGGGACATACCATCCGGGAAAAGTACAACGCCATGTATGAGCTATATAGCGAGTGCATCCGGAAGGGCTATGTACTGTCGGACGAGCCGCTCTTCGCCATCTCGGATCGCAAGGATTATCTGGATGGCTACATCGGCAGCACCCCTTTTCCTTTTTATGTATGCGTTCCTCTGCGCGCGGACAAAGCCCCGGCGGACGCGGTGGAGCTGCCGGAGTATCGGGTGCTGTCGGTGCTGTACTGCGGCGAATACAGCGGCATAGACGAAGCGTGGTTGACCCTGGGGCGCGAGGTGAAAGCCCGCGGTCTGAAGCCCATAGCCCCGCCGCGGGTGCTGGGCATCGTGGCACCCTACACCGGTCGGGAGATCGACACCCGCCGCTACTGCTCCCGTCTTGTTGTGCCGGTGGAGGCGTGACCGCTTCGCTTTTTATAAAACGAAAGCCACCGGCTATGCCGGTGGCTTGACCACGCCCTATAAGGGCGTATCGCCTGTGGTCGCCCCCTCAAGGGGGCACGGAAAAGTCTGGTGATCACAACGTTTACCTTTAGCAGCCCCCGATCGGGGGCTGCTTTTTGCTTTTTCCGGCGCACCCGCACCGCATGCAATATGGGCAATCTCCAAGCCCTCTCTACGCGTGCAAAAAAATCTCCCTGCGCGTAAAAATTCTCTTTACACGCAGGGCTTTTCTTTACATACGAAAACTATCTACACGCGAAAAAGCCGCCCCAAAAAGGGGCGGCTTTTTTAAGCGTTGGTTGATCCGGATCAGCTGAATTTGATGGTCAGGATCTTCTTGCCGGTGATGGTGAACGGCACATAACCGTCTTTGTCCATGGTCAGATCGTCCACATGTTTCTCCTCCAGAGACACCAGCTCGGCTTTGTTCCAAGCCTTGCCGGAGTACGCCGGCAGCTCGAACTCGGCTTCCTGACGCTCCACCGGAGACTGCGGTTTCGCGATCGGCGCGATGCCGCCATTCAGACGAATGGTGGTCTCGACCGGTTTGTCGGACGGGTTGAACAGACGCACGACATAGCCGGTGCCATCTTCAGCGCGTTTCACGGCGCTGACATTCAGGCGCTCGGTGCCCAGCTCCAGGAAGGAGTGGGTCTCAGCGTTTTTACCATGCGCAGTGGGCGCAACCTGGCACATCAGGAAGTCCAGGTTGAACTGCTCGGAAGCACCCCAAACGTTCGCTTCCTCCCAGTCGCCGGCGTGCGGCATAAACGCATAGTGGAACTGGTTCTTGCCCAGGCACTGCGAGCCTTTCTCCCAGCTGTAATCCTGCATATCGGAGGTGACGCAGATGCGCAGCGGGAAGCAGCGCAGCAGCGACAGATACACGGTGTTCTGCTCATCGTCCGCGACTTCGTAGGCTTTCAAACCTTCGTTCAGCATCGCGACGCCGTGCTTGCCATCGGTGACATCCACGAAGGAGTTCATCGGGTGCTCGGTCATCGGGATCTCATCATACAGCGAGTAGTCCAGTTTCGCGACCTGGCGTTTCAGCACGTCGAACTGACCCTGCGCATAGGAGAACTCGGATTTGATGTTGGTCGGGAAACCAACCTGCAGATAGTGGTCCTCGGAATTGTTGTCCACAGTGGTCTGCACATCGACATAGCGGCTGCCTTTTCTCAGGCTGACGATGCTCTCGATGGTGCAGGGGTTCAGGTGCGGAGAACGGGTCTTTTCGTCCATGGAGCGTTTCTCCGGCAGAGCCCAATCGATCACGACGCGGAAAGACACTTCCAGCTCGCCATCGTGAACCAGTGTGATTTTCGCGTTCTGGTTCAGGGTGGTGAAGGTTTCGTCGTTCTCGGGCAGGATGTGCTGCCACGGATCACCGATCTCGCCGGTGTCTTTGAAGAAGTTCAAGCCGTTGTAGGTCTTGTCGTTCTCTTTGTCATAGACGTTGAAGGTACCGTTCGCGTTGAAGGTCACGCGCAGGTACTCGTTTTCCATCGCCTGCGGGCCACACAGCATGGTGACCGGAGTCGACGCACGGACATAGCCCAGAGGCTGCACTTTCATGGTTTTGTAACCCATCGCCGGGATGTCTTTGACTTCCAGCTGGACGGTGTACTCCTGCGTGTGCAGCACGTTGGCGGTATCGTTCGGATTCTGGATGATCTGCGCGTTGTTCTTGTTGGTCTTCAGAATCTGATATTTCACTTTGCTGCCGTCGGTATCCAGGATCTGGAAGTTCTGAGCATTCCAGTCGGCCGGGATCTGCAGCACCGCTTTAACCACTTCCGAGCGTTTGAACGGGGCGGGGTTGAACACCACCAGCGCCGCATCGTCACGGCTCCAGTTGCGCAGATCGATGTCGCCGGCGACATCCATAAACGCACGCTCCAGCACGCAAGCGCTCATCTCGCGGCTCTGGCGATAACGATAGATAACATCCTCGTACACAACGTCGCGGCCGCAAGCACCGATGCTATCGTGACCGTGGTTCTGCAGCAGGTAGTTATAGGACAGGTCGATCTGGTTCTGCGGATAAGGTGCGCCGCACAGAGCAGCGAACACAGCCATCGGCTCCGCATAGTTTTCCAACTGACGCTCGGTGTTGAAGTTCGCCTGTTTCACATAGGTACGGGCAGAGGTGATCCAGCCCATCATACCGGAAACAGAACCCTTGGTGAACGGAGCGCGCATTTCGCCCTTCAGCACACGGGTGTTGGGATCGAACTCGTCGATGATGCCCTGCTCCATTTCACGCAGCGTGCTGTGGAACACATCGGCATTCGGCAGAGCCGCATCCAGATCCTCGATCATGCGCACTTCGCGGATGTCGGGGCAGGAGGAGTCGTGGCCGTCCGACCAGAAACGGTGAGACGTGGTCCAGTCGTTGTCCTGCTCGCGGATCGCCTGCTCGCCGCGCTCTTTGATGTGCTCTTTGTGATACTCGAAGTACGGGTGAGTGTACTGATAGTCCAGCTCGCTGTAGTTCTCGTCCACAAATTTGAAGATACCGTTGTTGTCGTTCCAGTGGAAATCACGGATACCCTCGTTGGGCAGGTTGTAATACACCGGGCGCTGCACGATGTACCAGATGTTGTAACGCGGGCGTTTGCCGAGACGGGACGCATAGATGCGGGTGCCGTCCGGGCTTTCCCAGAAGAATTCCGAAGTCGGAGCTTCGTATTCGTTCAGGCCGCGATAGAAGGAAGCAAAGTGAATGTCAAAGCCGGCATAGATCTGCGGCAGCTGGGAGATCTGACCCCAACCGAACGGAGAATAACCGGTTTTGCTGACGCCGCCCATTTCTTCGGCGATTTTGTGACCCAGCAGCAGGTTACGGATCAGGGATTCGCCGCCGACGGTGAATTCGTCAGGCAGGCAGAACCACGGACCGATACCGATGCGGCCTTCGGACACGAGCTGTTTGAATTTTTCCTTTTTCTCCGGATAGATCTCCAGATAATCCTGCACAGGCATGGTCTGCGAGTCCAGGTGGAAGTGACGGTACTTCGGCTCTTTCTCCAGAATGTCCATCAGCATATCCAGCATATAGCCGAGCATATACTGCGTGCGTCTGGCGGAAAAGCGCCACTCACGATCCCAGTGGGTGTTCGAGATGAAGTGGCATTGGATCTTCTTGTTTTTGTCCACTCTGTTCAGCTCCTTATCCTTTGATGACTTTCAGAATCTCTGCGAACGAATCGCAGTAATGATTACACAACGGCTTGGTGCCGCTTTCGACAATGTTACCGCCCGCGATACCCACGGTGGTGTAGCCAGCCAGACGCACCGAGCAAACGCCGGCGCCGCTGTCTTCGATACCGATTACGCTGTTGCGCTCGGAGAACGGCACGCCCAGACCCACAACGCAGGTCTCGGAATACAGCCACGGATGCGGCTTGGGAGCCAGCTCGCCCAGCGTACCCACGCTGCCTTTACGCAGCGGGAAACCGGCAGAGATGATGGCATCGTAGAAATCGGTGGGTTCGCCCATGCCCAGCGTCTGGAACGCGGACTTGATTTCCGGATAGGCTTTCTCGTACAGGCCGGAGGTGACCAGACCGATCTTGACGCCCATATCTTTCAGTTCGTACAGGAAATCCTTGACGCCGACGGTGGGGGTGAAAGCGCCCTCTTTGCCGCGGCCGGCCATGATCTCCTCCATCTCGCGATGGGTATGTTCAAAATAGAAGTTGCGCGCGCGATCCAGCGACTCGCCGGGGCAGTATTTGTCGATGCAATACTGCAGGTGCTCGGACACGCTGTGGCCGGAAACGAACGGGATATCCGACTCTTCCAGCTCAAATTTCGGGTTGCCCAGCAGGCTCGCGATGCTCATCTGGATGATCCAAATCCAGAACTCTTCGCTGCGCACGGTGGTGCCATCCAGATCCATCAGCACGGCTTTGACCGGTTTCTCGGTCGTCACCGGGTACAGCGGATAGTACGCCGGATAAGCAATCGCCGATTTCACGCAGGCCAGCGTGTGGTCGCCAAAGGAAACGAACTCCACTTTGCTGTCGCCGGTTTCCACGATGTCCACAACACCGTTTTTGCCGGTCTGGAAGTTGCCGTCCTCGGTCGCTTCCAGCGCGCGGAAGCCGCTCTGGCTGTCGATGTCACCCAGATCAGGGATATGAATGGTTTTGGTAATGTCCATAGATCACGCATCCTATTCTTTGTTTTTGTGAAATACCGGGGTAATTATATCACCCCCGCTGTTGTAATGTCAAGAATTTCCGGCTTTTTTCTTGTGGAAAACCACCAGACAATCCTCGCGGTTCAAAAAGAGGGTCATTTTTGAACGTCGGTGCCCTCAAATTCGTGGGTCCAATCGTCGATCTTGCCGAAGCTGTACACGGTGGTGTAGCCCAGCTTCCGCGCTTTTTCCAGCGCCTGCTGGCTGCGGGTGCCTTTCACGCAATAGAAGATCAGCTCGGTCGACTTGTCCGGATACTTCTCGGGCAGGGTGGTTTCGATGCTGCCCACCGGCAGATTCACCGCGCCTTTGATGTGGCGGGGAGCGTATTCGTCCGGTTCGCGCACATCAATGATCACCGCGCCCTGCTGCTGATGCTGTAGCGCCGCATCGGATTTGATGCCGTATTGCCGCACCGCTTCGGTATCCACCACCACAGCGGTGAACTGCTCGCCGACCACCGCGACCTTGCCGCCGTTGTATGCCACCGCGGTCAGATTGCCGCCGCCGACCTCCTCGGTCTTGAAGCACTGGGCGCAGTCGGGAATGGTGTAGATGCGCCCCTTGTTGCAGGACATATACCACTGGTCGCCATCCCACGCCTGACCGCTCACCGTCAGATCCGACACATCCTGCGGCGCACTGTTGTAATAGGACAGGTCGCGCACCGTCCAGACCTCGCCGGACAGGGTGGTCGCCACCACAGCGCCCTCTTTTTCGTCCTGGCCGATCGCGCTGAAGATGGTGCCACTCCAGGTGATGCGGCTGAACGAGGTCTTTTTCTGGTAATAGTCGTTATACTCCATAATCCGCCAATCGGTCAGATTTTCCGAGATAACGGCTTTGCCGCTGTCGGTCACGCCGATGCACAGCTCGTTGCTGGCAGCCAGACCGGTGATGGTATCGGTCACCCCGCTGCTCAGCGATTTCCAGCTTTTTCCGTCCTCGCTGTACAGCAGCGTGCCGTCGGTGCCGCCCGCCACATACCGCTCGTTCCAGCGGGCAATGGCATACAGATCGGCGTCCACGCCGGCGCTGCGTTTTTCAAAGTTGGTGCCGTCCTTCGAGAACACCACCGTGCCCTCATCGCCCACCGCCAGCAGCTCGCCGTTATACGCGACAATGTCGCGCAGCGTCACGCTGACCGGGCTTTTCAGATCGGTTGCTTTTTTGGTGTCCACATCCACCGTGCTGATCTTGCCGTCGGTGCCGACGGCGACAAAATCCATATGGTAAGGCGCGATCGCGCGATACCCTGCCGTTTCCGGCGTTTTGTCCGTTTTCTTTGATTGGCAGCCAGCAGCCACGCCCATCAGCATCACCCCCGTCATCATCAGCGACAGGCCACGCATTATCTGTCGTTTCATACTCTCTTCCTCCGAAAAATCTGCCGGAATTTCCGGCATTACTCGGTTTTATTGTAGCACAGTTGCCGGTGCAGAACAAGCGATTTTTCCGCTATATTCAGTCAAAATTTGACCTGTAAACAGCCATTGTCCCGAAACAGGCAAAATTGCCTGTTTCGGGACAACGATCATCAGTCTTTGGCGGGGAAGCTGGTGCGCTGACCGTTCGCGTATTGCAAAATCACCAACGCATCGGCGGCGGTCACGCTGCCGGAGCCATCCACATCCGCCATATACTGCTGGCGGCCATCCAGCGTGATGCGCCCCGCTGCGTGCTGCAGCGTCATCAACGCATCCATCACATCCACCTTGCCGGTCTGGGTCACGTCGCCGTGAGCCAGCTTTTTCAGACCTTTTTTGGCGGTTTGCAGCGCTTTTATCGCCGTATCCACCATCGTCTGGCTGGCGTTGCCGTCCGCCAGCAGGGCGGTCGCTTCGTCCAGCGCCGTTTTATACGCTTCGTACGACACGGCAGTGTAGCGATTGCCATCCACCGGGCTGTCCTGCTCGGTTTTGAGCGCCGCCGCCAGCGCCGTGGTATCGGCGTGCTCGGTCAGCGCCGCATAGGCGGCGTTCAACGATTCCAGCGCCTCCAACACCTCAGTCGCCAACGACTGTTTGTTGTCGCTGACCGCCTGTGCCGCCGCTTTGGCGGTTTGGTAGGCAGAATAGGACTGCGGCGTGTAGCGCGACTCGTCCACCGCGCGCAGCAGCGCCTGCTTCAGCTGCATTTGCAGTTCGGGCAGCACATCGCCCACGATGCACACATCCGAAAGCGTCATGGTGTAGGTGCCCGCTGCCTTGTTCAGGCTGTCGATATACATCTGCAGCCGGCTGACATTCGCCCAGCTCAGATCGCCGTTCTTTTCCGCATTGGACAGCGGCAGCATGATATAGTTGGCACCGCTGTGCAGATTCGGCAGGTTGGCTTTGATATCGTAGGTATTTTCGCCCTTGACCTTGGTGGAGCCCAGCTTGATCTTACCGGTGCTGAACACCTGATCGTCCGCCGCCTGGTTGTCTTTTTCCAGCGTCACGGTCATCCGCAGATACAGCTTGTTGCGGTCATAGGCGGACAGGTCAATCGTTTTGTCGGCGGTTTTCCATCCGGTGTTGACCGCGCCCTGCGCCGGCGAAGTCACCTTGTAGCTGCCCTCGGCTTTGGTGAAGCGTCCCAGCACCACCAGCGCGCCGTCCGGCTGCAGCTGATCCAGCAGCCGCTGCAATTCGGTCGCCGCCTGATCCACCTGTGCGACCGTAGCGGTTTCGCTGTTGTACAGCTCTTCCGCCTTCTGGCGCAACGACTGGTACTGCTGCATTTCCGCATCGGTGTGACCGGCGGGATCCAGCACGGTATCCAGCGCTTTTTTCAGCGCCAGCTTCTGCCGGTTGAGCGCCGTCAAGTCCACAATGCGGGCAGCGCTGGTGGTCATGGTGAATTTGCCTTTGTAATTGTTCAGACTATCAATATAGATGCGCACGCGGTTGACCGAACGCAGATTCAGCGCCAGCGCATTTTGTCCCGCCGCCGTGCCCGGCTGGGCATCCGACAGCTTGAGCGACAGCACATTTTCGCCGGTATGCAGTCCCAGCTGCTCCATCGACCAGTAGTTCCACTGCTCGCGACCATCCGCATCCACCGACCGCAGCTGCAGCCGACCGGCGCGGTAGAGATTTTCGTCCGGCTCGGTAGCGCCCTCTTTGGTCAGCGTCACGGTCAGCTGCAAACGCAGCGTATCCGCGTTGTAGCCCGACAGATTTACGCCGCGGTCGGCGCTGCCGCCGTCCACCAGCTGCCAGCCGGTTTCTACAATGCTGCCTTTTTGCCCATCCGCCAGCTGGCTGTTGTCCGCTTCCTTCGTGGTGGCGAGCGCCGAGAAGTTCATCAGCGTTTCTTTGGCGGACAGCTCCGGTCCGTTATAGGCTTTGATGACATCGGCGTTCGGCCAAATGTTGATATTCAGCCGATCGCGGCATTCCAGGTTGCCGATCACCTTGCCGAACGAGCCGGCTTCGTAGGTGAAGTTGGGCACATAGCCGTTGTCGTTGTTGTTGTTGGAGATGATGGTGGAGGCAAGCACATTCAGCGTGCCGCCCTGCTTGACCACGCCTTTGTACACGCACCACGAGAAATACTGCACCAGATCCACGGTGCCGCCCTCGACATACACGAGGTTGGAGCGCGCATCCCACGCGTCCGCGTTGTATAGGCTCACGCGGCCCTCAAATCCGGGCAGCGTTTTGACATTGTAGCCGCCCTGCTGTTCTTTGAACACGCCCATCGAGCTGACGATGGCGAGGTTCGCCTTGCTGCCGGCGGTGCCGACCACGCCGTTGGTCGCGGCGTCAAACGCCACGCCCCACATCACACCGTCAAAATCACCGCCGGTGTAGGGGTCGGATTTCAACACGATCTGCTCCGCCACAATGATATTGAAGCAGGAGAAGAAGTTGACATTTTTCACATCACCCAGAATCAGGCCTTTGACCACGCGGGTGGTGTAATCCTCCATCAAGTCGTTGGTGGAGGTGACACCGTCGCTGCTGATATCACCGCCCGGCCGGTTGGGATACCGCCACTGCTGCACCCAGCCGGAGTAGTTGAAGTGCAGATTCTGCACATAACCGCCGTCAGTGCCGTGACCCATCTCCAGCGTGGCATACATCGCCGCGCCGGTCACATCGGTGATCACGATGTTGTCGCAGCGGTTGGTCATCGCGTCGATCGCGGTGTAGGTCGCGATCATGGTCATATTCTGGATCCAGGTGTTCTTGTTGGCGCGCACCGTGGGGGGATAGGCGTGCACCGTTTCGTTGTCGTTGTAGCCCTCTTTATCGGTATAGCCCTGTTCGGGATACGCCACCGAGAAGCCTTTCACGCCCGCGCCCTCCGCCAGCGTGATCAGCGGCGCGCCGTTCACGTTGTCCTTGTTGCCGTAGGCAAAGATCTGGGTGCCGCGCTCGGTGCTGTTGCCGTAGTGCGCGGATTCAAAGGTACCGCGCAGCTCCACGCCGGTGGGAACGGTCAACGCGCCGTTGACGCGATACACGCCCGCCGGCAGATACACGGTACCGCCGCCGGCGGCACCCGCCGCGTTCAGCGCGTTTTGGATCGCGCCGGTCGAATCCTGATCGGGAAGTCGGTCCACAGCCCCCACCGCCGCGCCGTAATCCAGCACGTTGAAGATCTTATCGGTCGCCGGCTTCACATCCGACACATAGGTGTAGTCGTAGTCCGGCGTGTGCGTGATCTCGCCGTTTTGATCGTCCCGCGTGATGCGGTTGTCGTCGGAGCTCCACTCACCGGCAAACGAGTTACCCAGCAGGATCGCCTGACCGGCATTGTCGCCCAGCGTGATCGGTTTTTCTCTTTTCAAGAAGGTACCGTTGGAGCAGGTCAGATATCCCGCGCCCATATAGATCGCCGTGTCGCTCCACTCGGCAAAGGTGCAGTCGTTGAAGTTGATGCCATACCGGCCGGAGGTCTTATCCGACCAGAAACCGGCTTTGCCGCCTTTGAACGAGGTGGTGGACACCACAATGGTCGCGTTGGGATAATAATCCACCCGCATACCCTTTTGCTCGTAGGCGCTGTAGTCCGGCTTGGGAGCATAGTACATACCGTACTGCTTCGCTTCAATATCCGAATAGGTCAGCTGGAAGCCCGGATAGCCGACATTTTCCATATACACGCCGATTTGGACATTGCGCGCAATCAGTTTGCCGGCGGCGATGTTGCCGGGCACCACTTTGTTGCCGGGATCGTCCGGAACCGCCGTCAGCAGCAGCGCGTATTTGGCGTGGTTGATGTTCAGATCATACCAATAGCCCCAGTCCTGCTCGCCCGCCTGGATGGCGACCAGGTTGTTTTCGACATAGGTATTCAGCGTGGCCAGCTGCTGCTCGTTCGGCGCACCGGCGAGACCGCTTTCCGCCCAATAGCGGGTGTCGAACGAGACGTTTTCGATACGCGGAATATCATAGGCATAAGCGCCATGGATACCGCGGTTCAGCACCGTGCCGTGCATCTGCCGCACCAGCATGGACGAACAGCTGTTGTTATACAATCCGTAATAGGAGTTATACAGCGTCACATTGATAATATCGGTGTGGCCCTGGCCATAAATGGTTGCTGGGTACGCCACCGGCTTTTCGGCATCCTGTTCGGGGTACCATACGCTGATATCCCGCAGGCAAGCGCCGCTGGACATGGAAATGAACGGCAGTGCGGTCGGGTCGGTCTCATTTTTGCCGGCATACGCCATCAAAATGGTGCCTTTGCCAATACCGCCCTCGTCCGGGTCGACCCATTCGCCGCGCAGCGTCACCGCGCTCGGAAGGTTCAGCGTGCCGCCCACCTTGTAGCGACCGGCGGGCAGAAATACCACGCCGCCGTTCGGCAGCTTGTTGATGCTGTCCTGAATCGCGAGGGTCGAATCCATTTGACCGGTTTTATCCGCGCCCAGCTCGGTCGCGTCCACCGCATACACGATGGTATCCATCGAGGACATCCCCTCCGAAGAGGTTGCCACCCGCGGCGCAGTGGTGGCG
Source organism: uncultured Oscillospiraceae bacterium (assembly GCA_900547105.1). Taxonomy (GTDB): domain Bacteria; phylum Bacillota; class Clostridia; order Oscillospirales; family Acutalibacteraceae; genus UMGS1474. The sequence continues at coordinate 157,001 of URFL01000003.1, forward strand.
ACGTCGGTCTGGGTCGTATCCACCAGATAAACATTGGAAAGAGTCATGGTGAAGCCATAATTCTTATCCACCGTATCAATATAAAAGTTCATCCGGTTCAAAGTGGTGGTATCAAACACGCCCTTGGTGTTGATGTTGTTGTTCGCCACCCATTGTGCCAGGTTCATCGACACGGTGTTGCGACCCATACGCAAGCGCAGCGGGCGCACCGAAAAACCGATGTTGTGTTCGACGTTGCCGTTGCCCGCTTCGGGGTCGCCCGATACATTGGCACGATCCATCGACCGCAGCTTGATAAAACCGCCGCGGAACAGTTGGTTTTTGTCGATATCGTCCGGCAGCGTTACGCCCTCTTCCAGCGCCAGCTCCACCGTCATGCGGATCGACAGCTTGTTTAAGTCATGATGACTGATGTCGATGCCTTGTTCGGCGGAAGCGCCGTCGGCATATTGCCAATCGGACCGCAAAATCTTTTCTCCATCTGTTTGCGAGTGGTACGTGCGTTCCATCGCCGAAAAGTGCGCCACCAACGGGGTGGTGTCGTAATCCTCGGCCAGAACAGTGCCACCCAGCGGCGTCAGCAGCGTGGGCACCAGCACCAACAAGCTGGTCAGCGCCGCGATACCGCGGTTCCATAACGATCTTGGCTTCATAATATACCCCTTTCTCACATCCTGTGCATACACCATCATACCCGATTTGCAAATGGTTGTCAAATGCTTTTAATTATTTTCGTCATTTAGAGGGTATATGTAGTCGATTTGCACAATTTTCACTTGCCATTTTTGAATAAGCCGAAATCGCTATCCTCCATATTCGCCCAAAGCTGCACCGGCGTTGCTGCACCGGCGCTTTCAGGAATATTCACACTATAACAGAATTTTCTATGGGATACAGAACTATGTGCGCTCTTCTCTTGCACTAGACAGAGCCCTGCACTAGACAGAACCGCGCTCGTTGTGCGGTATGAATGTTTTTTTCGTCGCACTACGTCGCACTATAAGATTGCACTATGGAGATGATTTATATATAGCAAAAGCACCGACCGGATCGGTCGGTGCTTTTTTCTATCGGGGCCGCTTATTTACCGCGCTCGGTTTTGTTCTTTTGTTGCTTGCCGCGCGGTGCCTTGCCCTTTTCCCATGCCCGGCATTGCTCTTTTACTACACCCGGCTTTACCCTTTTTACCACGTCCGGCTTTCCCGTTTTTGTCGCATCCGGCTTTGCCGGTTTCGCCGCACGGCAGCTCTCTGTTTTTGCAAGCACCAAAAGCCCGACCGTTTGGTCGGGCTTTTGGCCAAGGCAACCGAGAGGTCACCTATTTGCTTGGTTATCGGAGAATTACTCCTCCACCGGGAAGCTGGCGCGCGCGCCGTTCGCATGCTGCAGAATCAGCAGCGCATCCGCAGCGGAAACACCGGCTTCGCCGTCCACATTCGCCGCTTCCAGCTGTCTGTCAGACAGAGTGACCTTGCCAGCCACATTCTGCAGCGTCACCAGCGCGTCCACGATATCCACGGTGCCATCCATGGTCACATCACCATAGGTGATCTGCACCAGAGCATCGATCGCCGCCTGCAGTTCTTTGCGGGCGTTGTTCAGCGCCAGCTGCGTTTTCGCGGTATCCACCAGACCCTCGGCCTTGGTGATCGCCGCCTGCAGCGCTTTCGCGGTGGTTTCGGTGTACTGGTTCTGGTTGATAGCTTTCGCCGTCGCCAGAACATCTTTCAGCTCTTTCGCATCCGGATCCGGCACATTCATATTTTCCGGACGGTTGCTCAGAATCTGAACATCTTTGATAGTCATCTTAACACCGGTATCGTTGTTCCAGTTGATGACCTCATCCGCGTGGCTGTTGCCATACCGCGCGGTATCATTGTACATGAACACGCCGAACTGGGTCAGACGGCCATCCTCCAGAATATCCACCGGAATCTCCTGCGTCACAGTCATCCATTCGCCGGCTTTGTTATAAGCGGTCATAACGGAGTTCTGCTCGCAGTTCATGCTGTACCAGGTAGCAGAAGCATTGTCGTTGTTCGGGGTGCTCACATTCCAGAAGCGGGCACGACCGTTGCGCACCTCTTTCAGCCACTCGTCGTTGGTGGGCGCCGGATTCGTGTGGGTGGATTCCAGCTTGATCTGGTACTGCACCGTCACGGTGTAATCCGCCTCTTTGATCAGATCCACATCCTGTTTGAAGTTCAGTTCCAGGAAGTGCTGGTCAGCAGTCGACTGTTCGCCCTCCAGCAGGGTCGCCACCACACGGTTCGGACCGGTCTGGAGCTGCAGCACGCTGCTTACATCGCCCAGAGCGCTGACCGCACGGTTGACTTCCAGCTGCGTGGCGTCCGCTTTGTTCAGCAGCGCCTGCGCCTCGGCAATCTTCGCTTTGTACGTCGCCACCGACGAAGCGGTGTAGCGGGTCAGGTCGGTCACCTGATTATCCACGACCTTCTTCAGCGCGGTCTTATCCACCGTAATGGACACACCCAGCGCCTCGCGAGCCGCTTTCAGAGCATTGGTCGCGTCGATAATCTTCACGACATTTTCGCCCTTGATCACATTCTTGGCAACCGCCACAGCCTCTTTATAGGCCTTGACCGCAGCCGCGTCTTTGCAATCCTCGACCGCAACATTTTCGGTCAACAGAGCGTTCAGCTCTTCGCGTTTCTCATCCAAAGACTTATCGACCACACGGACATTTTCCAGTTTCGCCGTCGCAGTCACGCCGTCTTTCAGGTTGATGATACCGAAGAAACGATCCAGCTCGTTCCAGCTAATCTTACCGCGAGAAGTGTTGTTGCTGCCGGTATAGATCTGTTTGAAGGTCGCGCTTTCCGCACGGCCGTTACCTTTGCTCACTTCGGGCAGTTCCATCTCGCCGGTATTCGCGTTGGTCATTGCCAGCGGAATCACCACTTCGGTGGTACCCCAGTCTTTGATGTAATCGCCGACCGCCCAGCCGAAGTTGTGCTCGCCGTTGGTATCCATCGTACCGCCGAACACTTTCAGATCGGGGTCATCTTCTTTGTCCGTCTTATCGCTGGAACGCAGTTTGAACCAGCTGCCGTTGTTGAGCGAATCCTTGAAGGATTTGGTCGGGTCGGACGGAGACAGAGTGATGGTGAAACGCAGCTCCAGATTTTCCGCCTTGTGGGTGGTCAGGTCAACGATGGTGTCCTGATTGTCCGCGTTTTTGATCTTCTGCCAGTCGATGTAGATGTTTTTGCCGCTGGGGCTATACGAATAGGTCTTGTTCGCGCCGGGGAAGTTCGCCACCAGATAGGTGTAATCGACCACTTTGTCTTTCACAGCCTTCAGGCTCTCGTACGCCGCGTCGATCTCCGCCTGGGTCGCGTTTTCGTTCAGCAGCACTTTGCGAGCTTTTTCCAGTTCCGCATAGTACGCGTTGAGCGAAGCCGGATCGTAATCGTCACCGGTAACTTTTACGCGAACCGCTTCTTCCAGCTTGGTGCGATCGGGAGCGTCGGTCACCCAAATCTGGGCACTCGCCACTTTGGTCGCGCCATTGAAGGTCGCGGTCACCTGCACGGTCACACGACCCTCGGCAGTAGCCGACAGCACGTTGCCGTTCAGCTTCGCCGAACCGGTGGTATCTTTCAAGATCTTATACGCATAGGTGGCCTGCGCATTTTTGTGCGCCGCCTGATCGCAAGTCGCGGTGGTCGCTTTCGCGTCCAGCGTGTAGCTCGCCGCCTGCGCTTTGGTCAGTTTCACATTTTCAAACGCGATCGCAGTGACATCGCACGCGTCCACCACGTTCACGGTATAGACCGCTTTTTCGCTGCCCTTGGTCAGGGTCACGGTCGCGGTACCCGGAACAGCTTTCGCCTGCTCCACATTCACGGTCACGCCGGAAGCCGCTTTCGCCGCCACGGTGGGAACGCTGCCGTTTTTCACGGTCACGTTGTAGGTGGTGGTGTCTGCATCAAAGTCAGCCACTTTGCTGCCGTTCACGGTCAGCTCGGTCGCTTTCACGGTCGTTTTCACAGCCACCGGGAAGCTGGTTTCTTTGACTTCGCCGTTCTTGTAGGAAGCCTTCACGGTGATGGTCGCCGTGCCAGCCGCTTTACCGGTCACTTTGCCGGTCGCGTCCACGCTGGCCACTTCCGGTTTGTTGCTCGAGAATTCGACTTTCAGATCTTTGGCACCCATTTCCAGCAGGGTGTCATCTTTCAGCGACGCAGTCACTTCGGTGGTCAGGCTTTCGCCCACATTGATCGCCAGAGCGCTCGCGTCCGCGGTAACCACATTGACCTGCTCGGCCAGAGCGCCGGTCACGGTCACTTTTTTGCTGTCTTTGATATCCGCGCTGGAAGCACCCACTTCGATGGTGTACTCACCGGTGGGAACCACTTCTTTCTGCGCAGCGTCGTTCCAGAAGTAGAAGTCCGACACATCCAGTTCGATGTTCGCGGTCTTCTTCTCGCCGGCTTTCAGATCCACTTTCTCGTAGCCTTTGATCTGTTTCGCGGGCATACCGTCCGCCTGCGGATATTTCACATAGACCTGCACCACTTCGGAGCCGTCCATTTTGCCGGTGTTTTCCACATCGACCGACACGGTCAGTTTGCCGTTGGCATCCACCGTGGTCTTATCCACTTTCATGTTGGAATAAGCATAGGTGGTGTAGCTCAGACCGTAGCCGAAGGGATACTCCACATCGCCGGTGAAATACTGATAGGTGAAACCACCGTTCGAATACGCTTTTTCCGCGTCGCCGTAGAGTTTTTCACCCTCGGTGTAGGCTTCTTTCAAGCCATACTGACGGATACCCGGCAGCTGAGATTCGTCTTTGTACCAGGTGAAGGTCAGTTTGCCGGAAATGTTGTATTCACCGAACAGCTGGTTGGCAGCGCCGATGCCCTGCGCCTCACCGTTCTGGGTGGTCCAGATGATCGCTTTCGCCTGATCCTTGAACTCTTTGATCTCGACCGTGTTGGAGGTCTGCAGATACACGATGGTGTTCTTGTTCAGAGAAGCAGTCTTTTTGATGATCTCGTTCTGATTGCGAGTGAGTTTCATCTCCACGCGATCGTGACCCTCGGAGGAGTCGTCGTGAATGTCGCTGCCGAAAGCAATGACCACATCGGCGTCTTTGATCAGTTTCTGATCCGCCGCGCTGATGGTGCCGTTATCGCCAAAGGAGGTGACTTTTTCCACCGTCGCTTTGTCATTGTGCGTCACCAGATAATCTTTGATGCCTTCGTACAGAGAGATCTGATGCTGTTTCTGGGGTTTACCGGAATAGTTACCGGTCCAGCAAACATCCGCATTGTCGCCCACGATGACGATCTTGCTGACTTTGCTGACATCCAGAGGCAGGGTGTTGTTCTGGTTTTTCAGCAGAACCGCCGAACGGCTGGCCGCGTCTTTCGCCAGCTCGGTGTGCTCGGGAGTTTCCACCGTATTTTTGAAGCTGTACGCCGCGCTGCGATATTCGACCATCTCGTCGGGGTCGAATTCGCCGAGTTTGAAACGGGAGAGCAGGTTGTTGTAGACGTTCTTGTCCACCTGATCCTCGGAGAGGATGCCCTGCTGCACCGCTTTTTTCGCGTTGGTGGGATACACATCACCGTTGCAGTCCATATCGCAGCCCGCCATCAAAGCCAGAGCCACGGAACCGGGTTTGGTGACAACGCCGTTCGCATCAACATAATCGCTGATGGTTTTGCCGGCAGCCAGCGTGTAATTCTCTTTCTGAGAGACGTTCTTGGTGGGAACCCATTTCTGGGTTTTTTCCAAGTTGTCGATAGCGCCGCAGTCGGAGGTAACAAAACCGGTGAAGCCGAAGGTCTTGCGCAGCAAGGTATCCAGCAGGAAGGTGTTACCGGAGGACGGCGTGTAGTTGACCGCGTTGTACGCGCTCATCAGCGAGGGAACATCGGTGCGCTCGATGATGTAGCGATACACACGGGTATAATAATCGCGGATATCCGCCTCGCTCGCATTGGAGGAGGTGGAGCCACGACCGTTTTCATGGTTGTTCAAAGCGTAGTGCTTGATGGTGGGAACGGTCTTCATGTACTGACGGCCGTTCGCGTCGGTTTTCACATCCAGATCGCCCATCATGCCTTCCGAGAAGGCGCTGGCCAGCATACCGGAAACATAGGTGTCTTCACCGTATGCTTCGTTGGTACGACCCCAAATCGGCGAGCGCTCCATGTTGACAGTGGGGCACCAGTAGGTCAAGCCACGACCGCGACCGCCTTCGCTGGTCGGCTGGCTGTGACCGCGCGCATCGTCCGCAATCGCGTTGGCGATCACTTTGATGTACTCTTCGTCCCAGGTTTGCGCCAAGCCCAGCGGCATCGGGTAAGAGGTACCCTCGGCAGAGCCGTTCTGGATGCCGTGCAGCGCTTCGTTCCAGTAGTCGTACTTGGCAAGACCCAGACGCGGCACCGCGGCGCCGTTACGGCCCAGCTGGTTGACCTTTTCGTCCAGGGTCAAACGGGACACCAGGTCCGCTGCGCGTTCCTCGAACGACAGCGAGGTATCCATGAACGGATACTGGGGAGCGGTGCCAACCTGCTCAGCCTGCGCCGGGGTGAACCCGCCCACGCCGGAAACCGTCAGCATCGCCGCCGCCGCCATGGCCAGAGCCCGTTTGGCGTACTGCTTCATCTTCATACTTCCATTCTCCTTTTCCAAAGTCTTTATTGGGGATACTTCTCCCACAGACAATAGACGAATGTATTATAGCAAATTGTGGGCATTTTTTCAAGCGATTTCCTTTGTCAACCCACCCAAACATTCGCAAAATGTCCTGTGCAGAATGACCTGTTTCCGTTGGTACTAGCCAAAAAGTTGTTATTTTGGTTTTTGAAATTGACCATTTTTGGCTAGTTGCGTTTTGCCACAATTTGCGTCGCACCGTTCTCCGTTTCCACAAAAGGATCCGCCGACAGCGGACCCTTTTGCGGAAAAGCATACAGTGCTTTTATTACCTATTATATAGTGTGGCTTACCTTTACGCCTTGCGGATAACATCCACGCCCATGTACGGACGCAGCACCTCCGGCACGGTGATGGACCCGTCGCCGTTCTGGTAGTTTTCCATGATCGCCGCCACAGTGCGACCAACTGCCACGCCGGAACCGTTCAAGGTGTGCACCAGCTGTGCTTTCGCTTTGGGGTCTTTCTTAAAGCGGATCTGCGCGCGGCGCGCCTGATAATCTTCAAAGTTGGAGCAGCTGGAGATCTCGACATAGCGACCATAGGACGGCATCCACACTTCGATGTCGTAGGTCTTGGCGCTGGAGAAGCCCAGATCGCCGGTGGACAAGGTGACCACACGATAGGGCAGACCCAGCAGTTGCAGCACCTTTTCGGCATCGTTGGTCAGTTTTTCCAGCTCTTCGTAGCTGTGCTCCGGCTCCACGAATTTGACCAGCTCCACTTTGTTGAACTGGTGCTGGCGAATCAGACCGCGGGTATCGCGACCGGCGGAACCCGCCTCGGCGCGGAAGCATGCCGAATAGGCGCAGTATTTGATGGGCAGTCGGCTGCCGTCCAAAATCTCGTCGCGGTGCATATTGGTCACCGGCACCTCGGCGGTCGGGATCAGAAAATAGTCCTCATTGGCAATTTTGAACGCATCTTCCTCAAACTTCGGGAGCTGGCCGGTGCCGGTCATGGACGCACGGTTCACCATATACGGCGGGAAAATCTCGGTGTAGCCGTTTTGGGTGTGGGTATCCAGGAAAAAGCTGATGATGGAGCGTTCCAGCCGCGAGCCCAAGCCTTTGTAGAAGTGGAAACGCGCACCGGTCACCTTGGCAGCGGTTTCGGGGTCCAAAATACCGAGCTTCGCGCCCAGATCCCAGTGTGCCTGCGGCTCAAAATCAAACTTGGTCGGCTCGCCCCAATGGCGCATATCCTGATTTTCCTTGTCATCCTTGCCATAGGGCACACTTTCGTGCGGAATATTCGGGATGGACAGCATAATGTTGCGCTGCTCGGTTTCCAACGCGCTGATCTGCACATCCAGTGCCTTTACCTGATCCGACAGCTTCTTCATTTCCTCCATGATCGGGGCGACATCGCCGCCCTCTTTCTTGATCTGAGGAATCTGCTTGCTCGCCTGGTTCTGCTGCGCTTTCAGCGCATCCGCCTGGCTGCTCAGCTCGCGGCGCTGGGCGTCGATCGCGAGAACACGATCCACCTCGGCATCCATATCCTTGTTGCGGCTGCGCATCGCAGCCTTGACGCGATCCGGTTCGGTACGAACAACTTTAATATCCAACATGACAAATTCTCCCTTTCGTTTGTCTTTTTCTGATTTTTCTTATTGATCGCGGCTGTACAGCCGGTTTGCCAGCTGCTGCAGATCGTCCTGGCTGTAAAATTCCAGCTCCAGCACGCCGCCTTTGCCGCTTTTCTTCACTTTCACCTTGCGCCCCAGGCATTCCTTCAACGCCAGCTCCACTTCGCTGTAAAAGCTGTCGGCAGCAAAGCGCGCTTCTTTTGTTTCATGTGAAACATTGTGTGGGGAACGCGCCTGTTTCGCGCGTTTTTCCAGCTCGCGCACCGACAAGCTCTGCTCCTCCGCCTTCAGCGCCATTTCCTGCTGCTCTTCCGGGGTAGGGAACGCCAGCAGCGCGCGGGCGTGACCCGCCGACAGCCGCCCCGCCAGTACCATATCCGCCACCGGCTCCGGCAAATTCAGCAGCCGCAGCGCATTCGCGACCGCCGGGCGCGATTTATTGACTACGCGGGCGGTTTCCTCCTGCGTCAAGCCGTAGCTGGTCATCAGCGACTGATACCCGCGCGCTTCTTCCATCGGATTCAGGTCCTCGCGCTGCAGGTTTTCGATCATTGCCAACTCCGCCGCTTCCTGATCCGTCATTTCGCGGATCACCACCGGTGCTTCGGTCAACCCCGCCATGCGGGCTGCCCGCCAGCGGCGTTCGCCCGCCACCAGCTGATAGCCGCCGATCGCCAGCGGCCGCACCAACAGCGGCTGCAAAATACCGTGCTGCGCAATGGATGCGGACAGCTCGGATAGCGCATTTTCATCGAACTGCTTGCGAGGCTGGTCGCGGTTGGGTTCGATTTCGGACAAATGCAGCGTAACAATCTGTCCTTCGTCCGCCGTATTTTCCTTAAACAGGGCTTCCAGCCCTTTTCCAAGGCCGCCTTTCGCCATATGCGTACCTCCTTAGCCTTTCTTTATGATTTCTCCCGCCAGTTTGCGATACGCGCGCGCCCCTTTGGAAGCATGATCGTAATAATTGATGGGTTGTCCGTAGCTGGGCGCTTCGGACAGCCGCACCGTGCGGGGAATAACGGTGGAAAACACCTTGCCGGGGAAAAACTTCTCCACTTCGTCCGCCACCTGTTTGGTGAGGTTCAGCCGCTTGTCGAACATGGTCATAACCACGCCTTCCAGCTCCAGCGGCGCGTTGTACAGGCGTTTCACCTGCCGCACCGTCGCCATCAGCTGCGACAATCCCTCCAGCGCGTAAAATTCGCACTGGATCGGCACCAGCACGGTGTCCGCCGCGCACAACGCGTTGAGGGTCAGCAGCCCCAGCGAAGGCGGGCAGTCGATCAAGATGTAGTCGTAGTCATCCCGCAGCGTCGCCAAAGCCGCCTTCAACCGGCTTTCCCGGCGGGATAGCTCTACCATTTCCACCTCGGCACCCGCCAAAGCGATGCCGGACGGCAGCAGATCCACCCCTTTGAACGCCGTGTGCAGCAAAATCTCCTCCGGTTTGGCGGAGCCGATCAGCATATCGTAGGTGGTTTTCTCTGTGGAACGCTTGTCCACCCCCAGCCCGCTGGTCGCGTTGGCTTGCGGGTCAATGTCCACCAGCAGCGTCTTTTTCTTTTTCTCGCCCAGCGAGGAGATCAGACTCACGGTGGTGGTGGTTTTGCCCACGCCGCCCTTCTGGTTGACAACAGCAATAATTTTTCCCATGCCTCTCCGCCTTTCCGATTGGTATAAAAATCAGTATAGCACATTTGCGGGCATGTGAAAAGGGGTAATTTGCATTGTTTCATGTGAAACATCGCAAATTACCCTCTCGTCAAATACGCACCACCGAAACCAGGCTGTTGACCACCGCCCAGTTTTGCGGAAACGCGCGCATAATATTCCAATAGGACGCACCGCGCAGCTGCTTTTGAAACGCCAACCTCAGCTTGGCGGCGATACTGCGGGCGTCCTCAAACCACACCACATGGTCGCGGCTGCCGTCGTTGTAGTAAAAATAGGGACTTTGGACGGTTTCGTCAAACAAAATGGTGCTGCGCTCCCGCTGCGCCAGCCGCACCGCCTCCAGATTGCCCATGGTGACCGCTTTGGTCACGCCGCGTTCGTAGGGGAGCGGCCAATCGTAGCCGTAGTTGGGAATGCCCATCAGGATTTTCTCCCGCGGAATTTCGGTCAGCGCGTAGGTCAGCACCCGATCCACATTGTTCAGCGGCGCCACCGCCATCGGCGGACCGTAGGTATAGCCCCATTCGTAGGTCATGATCAGCACCGTGTTTGCAACCGCCCCGATGCGGGCATAGTTGTGCGCCTCGTACAACAGCCCCGGCTGGTCGGCGGAGGTTTTGGGCGCCAAATCCACGTTGGTGAACCACCCCTCGGCGTTCAGCCGCAGCGTCATCTGCTCGATAAAGTTAAAATACGCCTCGCGCAGGTCTGGTTCGATGAATTCAAAGTCAATATCCAGCCCGACATAGCCTTTTTCTCTCATTTTAGCCACGATTTGTTCGATCAGTCGCGCCTGCACCGCCGGATTGCGGAGCATCAGGCTGGCGCGTTCGGTGCTGAAGGTACCGGATTCGGTGACGGTGGACAGCAGCATCACCGGCCCCACGCCGAATTGGCGCGCAATCGTAATCAGCGCATCGTCATCCACCGGAATCAGATCTCCCTCGGTGGTGAATCCGTAACCGAAAATGGTGAGGTAGGTGAGGTAGGGCAGCACGTGCGCCAGCACCTCGCGGTCGATAAAAGGGTAGGCGTAGCCGGTCAGCGCCAGTGTGCCTTCCTTTTCGCCCTCGAACGCCAGCGCCAGCGTTTCGCCCGCGACCAGTCGTCCGCTCACCAGCGCGGGGTTGTTTTGCACCAGTGTCAACGCCGGAACGCCGGTGGTGGCGGCAATCGAATCCAGCGTATCGCCGGGGCGCACGGTGTAGGTGGCGGTAGGACGCTGGATCACCAGCGCCTGCCCTTCGACCAGCGTATTCGGATCCAAAATGCCGTTGTCCGACACCAGCCGCGCCACCGACACGCCGTAAGCCGCCGCAATGCCCGACAGCGTTTGCCCCGCACTCACCACATGAATGATCATAACATCCCCTCCGCCATCAGCGTATGCGCTCCCCGCCGCGGATATGAAAAAAGCCGCCCTTTTACAGGCGGCACTCTTTGTTCGATTTTCTTCCGGGAGCCGGGCGGGGATCATCGGTTAATTCCAGCAAATAATCCACGCTGACGGTATATAAACACGCCAGCTTTCCAAGCACGGCGGGCGGAACCATGCGTTCGCCCGTTTCGTAATACGCATATGTGCGCTGGGGAACATCAATTTTGCTGCCCACCTGCGCCTGTGTCCAATCGTGATCCTCCCGCAGATCGCGTATCCGTTTGTATCGCACATTCATCACCCAAAATAACTATAAAGCGAACAATTTGTTCACTTGCTATTTTGAATATATTGTTCTAAAATATACGAGGGAGGTGAATTCATGGACGAGCTTTATGAGGAAATGCTTTGTCGCTATATGAGCGAATTGTTGCCGGTGTTTATGAAACAGATGGAAATATACGCAGCGGTCATGATGGAACGACGATGCTATCAGGCGCTACGCGATATCCAAGCCATTCTGCGCGATGCCGACAAAACGGATCAGGACTGCTTTGTCGCGATCGATAGCATCATCGATACTTTTGGAAAATACGGAGGCTCTTGCGGAAGTCGGCATGATTTTTAACAAATAACCCCCTCGGGAAAACCCGAGGGGTCATCTGTTATTCTTTGGTGAATCCTTGTCCGTGCACCTCGTCGGCCGAGGTCAGAATGACGAACGCGGCAGGGTCGATCGCGGTCACCAGCGTGCGCAGCGCGTACACCTCTGACCGGCTGACCGCGCACAGCAGCACCCGCCGATCATCACCGGTATAGGCGCCGGTCGCTTTCAGAATCGTCACGCCGCGCCCCATTTGGGTCAAAATCTCTTTGGCGATCCGATCCGGCTCGCCCGACATAATCAGCATCATTTTGCCGCGGCGGCGACCATATACCAGCGCATCCAGCACCTCGGTGGTCACATAGATCATCAGCGCCGCATACAGCGCGCTTTCCAGATCGCGATACACCAGTGCGGCAATCGCGATCACCACGCCATCCACCAGCAGAATGAGCTGTCCCACCGGAACGCCGCTGAACCGCCGTTCCAGCAATCGCGCCGCCACCTCGCTGCCGCCGGTGGTGGCGCCGCGCAGAAAAATCAGCCCCAGCCCTGCGCCCGCCAGCACACCGCCGCACAAACAGGTCAGAATCTTATCCCCGTGAAACGCCGGCACAAACGGCGCGGTCACATCCATCAGCACAGACGACAACACGGTAGCAACCACCGTGCGCAGGGTAAATTCACGCCCCAGCCGGAACCATGCCGCCACCAGCAACGGCAGATTCATCACCAGCACCATCACGCCGATCGGCAGGTGAAACAGGTAATTCAGCACGGTAGAAAGCCCGGTCAACCCGCCGGGCGCGATCTGATTGGGCGCGGAAAACACATTGACCGACAGCGCATACAACACGCTGCCCGCCAGATAGCACAACCCATCCACGCCCGCTTTTTGCAAGGCTTTGCTGCGCATAGCTTACTCCTTATCGGTTTCCATCGCCAACGCAAACAGCTCGCGCAGGCGATCGATGCGCCCGGTCAGATAGACATAGCCAAACAGCGCCTCCAGCCCGGTCGCTTTGTGATAATCGTTGCCGCTGCGGGCGGTGTGGGCATTGCGCCCGCGTTTGTACACCGCTTCTTCCTCTTCGGTGAGGATGGGCAGCAGTCGCTGCATGGCGGCGGCCTGCGCTTCGGCGCGCACCCGATGCACCGCCATGTTGTGCAGCGCCCCGTTGGGGCGGTTGGCGGCGCTGACCAGCCATTCGCGCACCAGCAGGCTGTACACGCCGTCGCCCACAAACGCCAGCGTCAGCGGGCTGAGCGTGCGCACATCCACTTGTTCCGGATATAGTCTGTCCATAATCTACCCTCTTTATACGATGATCGCTGTTGATTGGTATGGTTACACTCCGCTACTCGCTGCGAGCACATGGCGCTCTGTATTCAGGAAAGCACATGCGTCTTTTTCCACCAAACCGGTTGTTCCCGCAAGCCTTCCCCTCAAGGGGAAGGCTTGCGAAGTTGCATCTTTTACCATAAGCGGGAGGTATTACCTTCAAGGAAAGGGCTTGCGGAGTTTCTATTTCTTCTTTGTCATTCTGAGCGAAGCAAAGAATCTTTTAACGCATCCATTTTTCTTCATAAAATTCTTCTTTGCTTTGCCCCTCGGAATGGCAACGATAACCGGGTGCCTGCGTCACTTTTCCACAGTTTCTGCGCAATTGATGGAAAATTACTCCACAAAATCAAACTCGAAATCGTAGATGCTGACGGTGTCGCCCTCTTCAGCGCCGGCTTCGCGCAGCGCATCGATCACGCCGCTGGTTTGCAGCGTGCGCTCCAGATACTGCAAGCTCTCGTAATCATCAAAATTGATGGAACGCATCAAATGCAGCAGCCATTCGCCCTCCACAAAGAACACATCGTCGTGGCGGGTCACGGTTACCGCATGACGATCCACCGGCACCTCCGGCACCGGTTCGGGTTCCGGCTCATACCGCAAAATGGGCGGCAGCTTTTGCAGCTGCTCGGCGCAATATTTCACCAGCGCGTCGGTGCCGTGCGCAATGGGCGCCATGATGGGGAAGTAGGCGTAGCCGCGCTGTTTCATCGCGGCGGCAAATGCTTCCAGCTGCTCATCGGTCGCCAGATCGCACTTGTTGCCCGCCACGATCATGGGGCGGGACGCCAGTTCTTCGTTAAACGCGTGCAGCTCGCGGTTGATCGCATCAAAATCTGCCAGCGGATCGCGTCCCTCGCTACCCGCAACATCCACCACATGCACCAGCAGGCGGCAGCGTTCCACATGGCGCAGAAAATCGTGACCCAAGCCGACACCCTCGCTGGCGCCCTCGATCACGCCGGGGATATCCGCCATCACAAAGGAGGCACCCTCGGCGACCCGCACCACGCCCAGCACCGGCGACAGGGTGGTAAAATGGTAGTTCGCGATCTGCGGTTTCGCCTCGCTCACCACCGAGATCAGGGTGGATTTGCCCACATTGGGGAATCCCACCAGCCCCACATCCGCCAGCAGCTTCAGCTCCAGCCGCAGCTCAAACGCCTCGCCGGGCATCCCCGGTTTGGCAAACCGCGGCGCTTGCCGGGTGGGGGTGGCAAAATGCGAGTTGCCCCAGCCGCCGCGTCCGCCGTGCGCCGCCACAAACGGCTCGTCCGACGAAATATCCGCCATCAGCCGGCCGGTTTCGTTATCATAAATCAGCGTGCCGCGCGGCACCTTGATGACACAGTCGGCGCCTTTTTTGCCAAAGCAGCGTTTGGCGCCGCCATCCTGCCCGTTTTGGGCGGAAAATTTGCGCTTGTAGCGAAAATCCGCCAGCGTGGAGCCGCTGTCGTCCGCGACAAACACCACATTGCCGCCCACGCCGCCGTCGCCGCCATCCGGGCCGCCGGATGCGACATATTTTTCGCGGTGAAACGCCACCGCGCCGTTGCCGCCGTTGCCGGCGCGCACCTGTATTTTAGCTACATCTACAAACATAAAACTCCTCCTTTATCGGGGGTCGTTATCGGGTATAGGACATACTCGCGGTGAAACAGGTCGCGCCGTCGCGGTCGCCCTGCATCCACACGGTGCTGCCGTCGTCCAGCGCGGACAGCGCCAGCGCCTGCCCCTCGCGGGATTCCTTGCGATAAGCGATGCCGAATCCGGTGACGGTGCGTCCCTCCATCCCGCCGGGCGCATAATCCGCCAGCAGCTCGGCGTATTCGGTGTTGTTGAGATGACCGTTAAAATCGATCTCCGACCGGCGCACGACATGGTCGCCGACCGGCTGCAGCCCTGCGGGCATCCGCATTTTCGCCGGATCGGGGCAGTCCACCGTATAGTCTTGCCCCGCCACGCCGAATTTTTCAAACGCTGCC
This sequence comes from uncultured Oscillospiraceae bacterium, assembly GCA_900547105.1. GTDB lineage: Bacteria > Bacillota > Clostridia > Oscillospirales > Acutalibacteraceae > UMGS1474. Next base: position 172,280 of record URFL01000003.1, read on the forward strand.
GGACGCAGCAGCCGGTGCTGCACCGGATCCACCAGCGTAAACGCGGACACGCTTTCAATCAGCGGGTCACCCGCCTCGGACAAAAAGCGGTAGCAGCGGAAAAACTGGCTGCCCTTGGGCGAGCGGTGCCATGTTTGCAGCCGCACCGTTTCGTGCAGCCGCGGCGCGCGGCGGATCACGCTGTTCAGCCGGGTCAGCACAAACACGACCCCTTCGCGATACAGCGTTTCGTATCCCAGCCCGCCGGCAGCGAAATGCCGCTCGCCAATTTCCTGCTGCAATTTCAGTTGATAGGCGGGGCGCAGCGTCCATTCCGGCCCCACCATATACGAATCGACCTTCAGCGTCCATTCCCATTGATCGGCGACTTGATAGCTCATGAATGTCCTTTCCCTACCGGATGTTTCCGGTATAACAAAAATCCCTGCCGGAAAGCCCGGCAGGGATCAAAGTGTCCTTACTGTTCGGCGTACACGCTGACCTTTTTGCGGTCTTTGCCTACCCGTTCAAACCGGACGGTGCCGTTCGCTTTCGCAAACAGCGTATCGTCGGAACCGATACCGACATTCTCGCCGGGATGGATATGGGTACCACGCTGACGAACCAGGATGTTGCCCGCCAGAACGAACTGCCCGTCGGCGCGTTTCACGCCCAGACGTTTGGACTCGGAATCACGACCGTTCTTGGTCGAACCAACGCCCTTTTTGTGAGCGAACAGTTGAATGTTGATCTTCAGCATCATTTACACCTCCAAATTGGTCACCTGAATATGGTGGGGATATTGTTGTTCCAGTTGTTCCATGTGCAGGAGCAGCCCTTGCAGAATCGATTGGCATCCGGCGGCATCCTTTTTGTCCACCCGCACGGTCATATGTCCGTCGGTCGCCGCCGTTTCGGCTGCGATGGCGCACACCTCGGTGATGGTGTTGGCAACCAGATAAGCCGCCGAGGAAATCGCCGCGCAAACCACATCTTCGCCGGCAACGCCCGCGCCGCTGTGGCCGCTGATGTCATATCCCAGCAGGGTTTGTCCCGCGCGCAGGAACACGACCCGCGTCATGGAAATTACGCTTTGATCGCGCTGATCTGCACTTTGGTGTAGGGCTGACGATGGCCCATCGCGCGTTTGCTGCCTTTTTTGGGCTTATAGGTAAACACCGCGATTTTCTTGCCCTTGCCGTTTTTGAGCACGCTGGCTTCCACCTTCGCGCCGTCCACATAGGGAGCGCCGGTCACGAGCTCTTTGTCGTTGTGCAGAGCCACCACCTTATCAAAGGTTACAGAGGCTTGCTCTTCGGCATCCAGTTTTTCGATGAACAGAACGTCGCCGTCCTGCACTTTGTACTGTTTGCCGCCGGTTTCGATAATGGCGTACATCACACGTACCTGCCTTTTCTATAGACTCGCTGTCGGCGGGCGGAGCCAAAAATGGTTCACTTAAAAAGCCCGACACAAGCGGCAATGGTCATAGTACCATAAAAACGCAAGGCTGTCAAGACGCGTTTTTGAAAAAATCCGACGGTTTTGGTTGTGGCGGCGACGTTTTTGTGGTATACTGTTGCTCTGCCGCCATGCTGCGCGGTCAATGGCAAAGGAGATGACGATTCATTGGCGAAAAAAACATCCTCCCGCCGCATTTTGTTTATCGACGAGGTGCGCGGATTTGATATTGTTTTGATGGTATGCTTCCACGCGTTTTACACCATGGGGTGGCTGCTGGATCTGCCCATCGGCAAAACGCTGTATTACTTTTTTGAACCGGCGCAACCGTTTTTCGCGGGGCTGTTCATTTTCATCTGCGGCATCTGCTGCTGGTTTTCGCACAACAACTGGCTGCGCGGGCTGGAGCTGGCAGGCGTGGCGGTGGCGATGTCGCTGGTGCTGTATTTTGTGATGCCGGATCAGATGATCTGGTATGGCATTTTGCATCTGCTCGCCACCTGTATTCTGCTGTTTGCGCTGCTCAAGCCGCTGCTGTCCCGTATTCCGCCGTGGCTCGGACTGATTTTGGCGGCAACGCTGGCGATTTTGACCTGGAACATTCCGTATTATAACGGCAGCTTTTTTGGCGTGGAGGGGCTTTGGTCGCTGGCGGTGCCGGAGTCGATGATCCAAAATCCGTGGCTGTATCCGCTGGGGCTGGGGCACATCCGCGGGGCAGCGGATTATTTCCCGCTGATGCCGTGGTTCTTCGTGTTTTTGTGCGGCAGCTTCGTCGGGGTGTGGGCGACCAAGGGGAAATTCCCGAAATGGATGTATCGTTCGCACGCGCCGTTTTTGTCCGCCGCCGGACGGCACACGCTGATTATCTACATCGTGCACCAGCCGATCATTTACGGTATAGGGCTCGCCGCCGCGCAGGTGATGCGCTGGCTCGGCGTGTCGTGACGGAACTGGGTATACTAGAATAAGGTAGCCGCATCCCCCGAACCCTCGTGTTCGGGGGATATTTTGTTTGGAATTGCAAAATCCCCGTCTGCCTTCCCCTCGAGTGCGCAATTTGCGGGACGATGTGGGCATCGCCCCCTACGCAGAAACGGTGGGGAAACGCTGAAACTCCGCCCGGCTCCCTCTGACGAGGGAGCTGTCGAGCGATAGCGAGACTGAGGGAGAGACGAAGTTTTTGCAACACCAAAAGCGGGTAATATTTTCTCTCCTTCCGTCTTTTTGCTGCGCAAAAATCCACCTCCCTTTGCACAAGGGAGGCTTTGGCATACCTCTGGTGTCAGAAAATCTACAAATTTCTGACACCTCATCCGTCGCGGCGTAAAGCCGCGCCACCTTCCCCTCCGAGGGGAAGGCTTGCGGAGTTTCTACGCTACTCCAAATAGGAGAATTACCTCCGAGGGGAAGGCTTGAGAAGTGTCTGCATATCTGCCGTCAAAGGCAGCGTGGCTTTGCGCTCGTCGTTTTAATCGACCCATTCGCGCAGGGTATGGCACAAATTTTCCGCCCATTCCACCACCTTTAACCGCACCTCATATTTTTGCGGCTGCTGCACAATATCCTGCTGCTCAGGTGTCATCACATCCGACAAGGTGGCGGCATGGTCGGTGGCGCTGTCCACACACAGCGGTGGGAACGCCACACACCACCAGTTTTTGCCGGCTCCCGCGCCAATCGTCACCCGCAGCGCATCGTACATACCCGCCGGCATCGTGCCCGCGTCGTAGGTGCGGGTGTCGAAATACATCCGCGTCAAACACACCGCCACCGGATAATCATACCCCGCATCCCGCACCGCCTGCTGCGCGACTTGGGTCAACTCCTCCAAATGTGCGGCGGCGACCTGTTTCGCATCCGTTTGCTCCCGCACCCCATCGAACATCCCCGCTGCGTGCGCGATCATCGCATCCCGCACCTGCAATTTCAGCTGCTGATCGGCGGCGCTGTCCGAATTCGCCAGAATATGCAGCCGCAGCACCTGGTCGCGCAGCTGTTCGCAGTTGGCGGAAAACCCGCAAAGCGACACCAAAAAGGTACACACCAGCCCCAAGCTGAGCGCTTTGATCCATCGTTTCATATGTTCCAGCCCCTTTCAACCGAGAGTATGGGCTGTTTTTGGAAAAATATTCCACCCCGCTTATTTTCAAAAAAATTGCATACTCGGCGTGCCGCCACACATACTAACGCCGATGAGAGCACCGCTCTCATACGGGATTGGAAGGAGTGAACAGTATGTGGAATAAAATTGCTTTGGTTTTGACCATTATCGGGGCGCTCAACTGGGGCAGCGTCGGGTTGTTCCAGTTTGATGTGGTCGCGTGGGCATTTGGCGGCGCGGCCTCCGCGATCAGCCGGGTCATCTACACCGTGATCGCGCTGGCGGGCATTTGGTGCATATCGCTGTTGTTCCGGGAGGACGCGGATGTGGTCGAGGACCGCGACCGCTGACAAAAAGAGCCGTTTGGGGAAACTCCTCAAACGGCTCTTTTAATGTTATTTGGTTTTCTCTTTGTCTTTGGATTCCTCGTCCTGCGGCGGTTCGGGCGGCTGCACCGTCACCAGCAGGGTGGTGATGCGCTGGTTATCCACCGCCTCCACTTTGGCGGTCAGCGTCTGATAGGTGAAGCTGTCGCCGGGGTCGGGAATATTGCCCAACTCGCTCAGCGCCCAGCCGTTGACGGTGGACAGTTCCTCGTCCTCCTCGTCCGGCGCCAGATGGAAGAATTCAAAAAATTCCTCCAGATCGGCGCTGCCCTGCACCCGATAGGTGTGATCATCCAGCGGGGCAAAATCTTCGACCACCTTTTCGTGCTCGTCCCAGATGTCGCCCACCAACTCTTCGATGATATCCTCCAGCGTCACAATTCCCATGGTGCCGCCGAATTCGTCACAGATGATCGCCATGTGCGCTTTGTTTTTTTGCAGCATCCGCAACAGATCGTCGATCTTCATGGATTTGGTGATAAACAGCGCGGGCTTGATGATGGAGCGGATGCCGGTTTCGGCGGGATCCAGCACAAAAAAGTCGCGTTGGTGCAGCAGTCCCACGATGTTGTCCATCGTTTCGCGATACACCGGCAGCCGCGAAAAGCCGGATTCGGCAAAAATATGCGCTGCTTCCTCGCGGGTGGCGTCCTCGGAAATGCCGGTCACATCCACGCGGGGGGTGAAGATGTCCACCGCCTCCACATCGTTAAACTCGATGGCGCTGCGGATCAGCTCGCTTTCCTGCTCGTCAATGCCGCCGTCCTGGGTGGCTTCCTCCACCATCGTCAACAGCTCGCGACCGGTGATGGAGCTGTCGCTACGCGACTTGAACAGCCGCGACAACAGCTTTTTCCATTGCGCAAACAAAAAGCTGACCGGGGTGAGGATCGCCATCAGCACCTCCAAAAACGGGGCAGAAAACATGGCGAACGCTTCGGGCGATTCTTTGGCAAGACTTTTGGGCGATACCTCGCCGAAAATCAGCACCACCACCGTGGTGACAATGGTGGCGAGCGTCGCACCCATATCGCCGAAATGCTGCACAAACAGTACCGTCGCCAGCGAGGCGATCAAAATGTTGACCAGGTTGTTTCCCACCAGAATGGTGGACAGCAGCTTGTCGTAATTGCCCACCAGCCGCAGCACCCGCGCGGCACGGCGGTCGCCGTCATCCGCCTGTGCTTTCAGCCGGATGGTGTTGATCGCGGAAAACGCGGTTTCCGTTGCAGAAAAATAAGCCGACAAGACCACACAGATGCAAAGGATCAGTATCCGTATACTGTCGCCGTCCATAGAGGGACCATCGCTCCTTTTATAATGTATTTAAGGTGAACTATACCATACTTTTCCGCAAAAGTCTACTGTTTTGCGTGCATCGGATTGACATTTTGCGGCATACGCCGTATACTGTGCCCGTATACTAAGGATACACCATAGAGAAAGGCGGCTTTGCTGTGAGCAAATGGAACGAGATCGCGCCCGAAGCATGGGGCGGCAATGTGTTTGAAAAAATTGGAAAACAATGGATGCTGATCACCGCGGGCGACGCGGACAACTGCAACACCATGACCGCCAGCTGGGGCGGGTTGGGCGTGCTGTGGGCGGCGCCGGTCAGCTTTGCGTTTATTCGTCATTCGCGCTATACCTTTGGGTTTGTGGAAAACAACGACTACTATTCGCTGTGCTTTTTCCCCGAAAAGTATCGCCCGGCGCTGACGCTGTGCGGGCGGGAATCCGGCCGCGACGGCGATAAGATCGCCAAAGCGGGGCTGACGCCGGTGTTTGACCGCGAGGCGCCTTATTTTGCCGAGGCGTCCACCGTGCTGATCTGCCGCAAGCTGTATGCCGACGAGATCGAGCAATCGCATTTTGTGGATCCGTCGCTGGTGCAGTATTATCAGGACAACGATTATCATCGGATGTATATCGGCAAGATCGAGCATCTGCTGGAAAAAGCGGAATAAGCCATCCTCCCAATAGCCGGCATACTCGATTGTCGAAAACAAAGAGTGCGTTGGTTGTAGAAAACAGAGAGTACATTTGGTCTATCCATCATAGAAAAAGCGGCGGAAAATTTCCGCCGCTTTTTGTTGTGCCCCGAGCGCAGCGAAGATTCTTCTCCGGCATTATTCTCTCTTTGTAGGAGGCGATGCCCACATCGCCCCGCAAGCAAACACGCTCACTTGCGGCGTGCAGAAGCCTTCTCCTTGAGGAGAAGGTGCTGAGCGCAGCGAAGCGGATGAGGTGTCAGAAAATCATAAACAATTTGCTATACGATGGTTGTCGGTATTTTTAATATTACAGGTAACCACAAGCGCACAATAAATTTACCGCTTTTTCACCTCATCCGTCACGACCTACGGTCGCGACACCTTCCCCTCCAAGGGGAAGGCTTGAGGAGATTCTATGCTGCTCCAAATGGGAGAATCACCTCGGAGGGGAAGGCTTGAGAAATCTCATCTTTTCTACAAGTATCTTTCCGCGCAAAACCCCCGCTCTCTCCGAAAAGAAAGCGGGGGTGACCAATATCTGTCCATTTTACGCGGCATCACGCAGATCGCGCGCTTTACGCGGGCTTGCGCACCGTCATGCACGGCACCCGCACGGTCATTTCCATAAACCCGTCGCATTCAGTCTGGCTGATCTGCGCGTCAATACCGCTGCGGCGCATGGTATCCACCGCATGGTTCAGCGTGTTGAAAAACAACCGCATATCCCGCACCACCGGCACCGCCCGCCGCGCGGATTTTGGCTCCGGCTTCGGCGGCTCTTCGCCCGCGGACGGTTCCTTTTTCGCAATCATCTGCCGCAGCAGCGCTTCCCGCCGGTCGGCATCCCGCTCCCGCAAAAGCGCGCGGGCGTGCGGCGCACCCAAACCGTGTTCGGTCAGCGTCGCCTGCTCTCGCGGGGACAGCGCCAACAGCTGCAACATCTGCGTCACCGCCGCCGGGGTGCAGCCAAGCAGTCGCGCCGCTTCGTCCTCGTCCAATCGGAACCGGCGCATCATCCCCCGCAGCGCCGCCGCCTGTTCAAAACAGGTCAACGGCTGACGCTGCATATTTTCCGCAAGCGCCAAAACCGCTGCGCGCTTGTGGTCGGCGGGCAGCACCAGACACGGCACCTCGCGCAAACCGGCAATCTTGGCGGCGCGCAGCCGCCGCTGCCCCGCCACCAGCACCGGACAATCGCCCTCAAAGGTGACGGTCAGCGGGTTGAGCATCCCGTTTTCGCCAATGCTTTGCGCCAGCGCCAGCAAACCGTCGTACGCGAACTCCCGCCGCGCGGGACACGCGCTCTGCCGGATCTCCCTCACCGGGATCATCCATATCCTGTCCTGACTTTTATACCGCTCCACCGGTCGCTTTCCCCACATACGCTGCACATCCTTTCCGCCTTATCATAGCGCAAAAGGCGGACGGCGTTTGTCAAAAACCGGTTGTCGCGAAACCACATTACAGCGGTTGTTTTGCCATTTTGGCGGAGGGACGCGGGTATTTTTGCGGGGTGGGCGCGATTTTGTCGACCAAAATCAGCCGCCGCTCGGCTTTTTCGCCGGTATAGTCCGCCTCCACCGGCAATGTCAGCAGCCGGTCATCCGTCACCTTGCCGCCGAGCACCGCGATCGCGCGGGCAGCGGCTTGCAGCTCCTGCGCGGCGTCGGGACCTTTCATCGCCACGAATCGCCCGCCGGGCTTTACAAACGGCAGGCAATATTCCGCCAGCACCGGCAGCGCCGCCACCGCGCGGGCGGTCGCCACATCAAACTGTTCCCGCAGATCAGGGCGACGCCCGCCCTCTTCGGCGCGCGCGTGTACCAGCGTCACCGGCAGCTCCAACTCGCGGCAGAGCTCCTCCAAAAAGGTGAGCCGTTTTTGCAAGCTGTCCAGCAGCGTGATCTTCAACCCCGGGCAGCACAGCCCCAGCACCACGCCGGGGAATCCCGCGCCGGTGCCGACATCGATCAGCGTTTTCGCCCCCGCCGGCAGACAGGGAACCGCGGTCAGGCTGTCCAGATAATGCTTGATGAGCATCCCCTCCGGATCAGTGATGGCGGTCAGATTCATTTTCTGGTTCCATTCCACCAGCCGCGCGGCATAGACGGCGCATTTTTCCGCCGCCGGAGCGGACAACTCCACCCCGACCTGCGCCGCATAGCGGATCAGGCGTTGTTGGTCGATCATACAGTTCCTCCGTTGGTGTCGGGCGCGGCGGACGCCTCGCGGCTGCCCAGCCACACGATCAGCACCGCAATATCCGCCGGGCTGACCCCGCTGATGCGGGATGCCTGCCCCACGCTGCGGGGACGCACCCGATTGAGTTTTTCCTGCGCTTCCTTGCGCAGTCCGGTGATGGTGGTATAGTCCAAATTATCCGGCAGCAACCGGTTTTCCAACCGCCGCATCTCGTCGATCATCGCCTGTTGGCGGCGGATGTAGCCTTCGTACTTGATCTCGACCTCCACCTGCTCCTGCACCAGCGGCGACAGCGCCGGGCGACCGTGGTCGATGGGGGCAAGGTTGTCGTAAGTCAGCTGCGGGCGGCGCAGCAGCTCTTCCAGCCGCGCACCGGAGGCGAGCGGCGTGGTGTCGCAAGCGGTCAACACTGCGTTGACCTCTTCGCTCGGGGGCAGCACGGTGTCGTGCAGCCGCCGGCGTTCAGCGTGTTTTTCCGCCTGGCGCGCCTGAAAATGCGCCCAGCGCGCATCGTCCACCAATCCGGCGGCGCGCCCGATGGGGGTCAACCGCTCGTCGGCGTTGTCCTGGCGCAAAATCAAGCGATACTCCGACCGCGAGGTCATCATGCGATAGGGATCGGTGCAGCCCTTGGTCACCAGATCGTCCACCAGCGTGCCAATGTAGCCGTCCGCGCGATCCAAAATCACCGGCGACAGCCCGCGCACCTTGCGCGCCGCGTTGATGCCCGCGATCAACCCTTGGGCGGCGGCTTCCTCGTAGCCGGAGCTGCCGTTGAACTGCCCCGCGCCGTACAGACCGGGGATATCCAAAAATTCCAGTGTGGGCGCGAGCTGCAGCGGGTCGCAGCAATCGTATTCGATCGCGTACGCGGGGCGCATCACCTGCACCTGCTCCAACCCCGGAATGGTGTGCAAAAATTGCAGCTGCACATCCTCCGGCAGCGAGGAGGACAATCCCTGCAAATACATTTCCTCGGTGTGCAGCCCGCACGGCTCAATAAACACCTGATGCCGCTCTTTGTCGGCAAACCGCACGATTTTGTCCTCGATGCTGGGGCAATAGCGGGGGCCCACCCCCTCGATCTTGCCGCCGTACAGCGGCGAACGGTGCAGATTGTCGAGAATCACCTGCTTGGTCTTTTCGTTGGTCCAGGTGATGTGGCAATCGCAGCGATTTTGCAGCTGGTCGGTGGTTTCAAACGAAAACGGCGTCACCGGTTCGTCGCCGGGCTGTTCCTCCAACCCGGTGAAATCAACGGTGGAACGCAGCACCCGCGCGGGGGTGCCGGTTTTGAACCGCCGCAGCGCCACCCCCATATCCAGCAGCGACTGGGTGAGCGAGGTGGCGGCAAACATACCGTCGGGACCGCCGTCGTAGCTGACATCCCCCACGAAAATTTTGCCTTTCAAAAAGGTGCCGGTCGCCAAAATCACCGCGCGGGCGCGGTATTGCGCCTCCAGCCGGGTGGTCAGCAAAAAACCGTCCGGCTCGCGGGTCAGCGACACGATCTCCCCCTGCTTGATATGCAGATGCTCGGTGGTTTCCAGCGTGTGCTTCATGGTGGTGGAATATTCCCGCCGGTCGATCTGGGCGCGCAGCGAATGCACCGCCGGTCCTTTGCCGCGGTTGAGCATCCGCGATTGCAGCATGGTTGCGTCGGCGGCGCGTCCCATCTCGCCGCCCATCGCGTCGATCTCGCGCACCAGATGCCCCTTGGCGGTGCCACCGATACAGGGGTTGCAGGGCATATTGCCCACCCAATCCAGATTGATGGTGAAGATCACGGTGGAACAGCCCAGCCGCGCGGCGGCGAGCGCCGCTTCGATGCCCGCGTGTCCCGCGCCGATCACCGCCACATCATATTCGCCTGCTAAAAATTTCATGTTGTGGTCTGCCCTTTCAAACAAAGAGCGACCGGCGCGGGCGTTGTCCAAAAAATCGGAACTGCCCTTTGCCGGCCGCCTGCATTTTTTACTCCTGCGGCGCGTCAGCCGTCTGGTCGGCGGGCGCTTCGACTGCCTCGCCGGCAGCTGCGGTAGACTCGCCCTCTTCCGCGGCTTCTTCCGGATCCTCATGCGGGGCGCGCGCCATCGCCACGATCTTAGCGCCATCGTCCAGCCGCATCACCCGCACGCCCTTGCTGGGACGGCGGCATTGGCGGATCTCGGCAGCAGACATACGGATGATCACGCCGTCCGACGCAATCAGAATGATGTCGTCGTTCAGATCCACCACGCGGATCGCGGCAACATCGCCGAATTCGGCGGTGTGGTAGTTGGTCAAGCCCTTACCGCCGCGCGACTGCACGCGATAATCGCTCTGCTCGCTCAATCGGCCGTAACCGGTTTCGGAAATGGTCAGCACCAAGCCGTCCTCGCGGCAAACCGCCATACCCACCACTTCGTCATCGGGGGCGAGGGTCAACGCTTTCACGCCGCGCGCCGGGCGACCCACCACCCGCGCGTCGTTTTCGTCAAAGCAGATCGCCATACCCTTGCGGGTGCCGACCAGCAGTTTTTGATAGCTGTCGGTCACTTTCACACCCACCAGCTGGTCGCCTTCGTCCAGATCAATGGCGATCAAGCCGTTTTTGCGGGCGTTGGCATACGCCGACAGGCGGGTACGCTTGATGATGCCCTGGCGGGTGACCATGCACAAATACTGATCCGTGTCGAAATCAGTAGTGCGGATCATCGCGGTCACCTTTTCCTCCGGCGCCAGCGGCAGCAGGTTGACAATGTTCATCCCCTTGGAGGTACGGCTGCCTTCCGGCACCTCATAACACTTCAGCCGGTACACCCGCCCCGCCGAGGTGAAGAACATCACATAGTCGTGGCTGGAGCACAGGAACATGGTTTCGGTTACATCCTCCTCGCGGGTGGACATACCCAAAATACCGCGACCGCCGCGGCGCTGGGCTTTGTATACATCCGCCGCCTGGCGTTTGATGTAGCCCAGCCGGGTCAGCGTCAGCACACATTCCTCCACCGGGATCAGATCTTCGATATCCACTTCGCCGGATACCGCTGAAATCTCGGTGCGGCGCTCATCGCCGTATTTATCCCGCATCCGCAGGCACTCGTCTTTCACAATGGCTTTGATCTTGTGCTCGTCGGCGAGGATGCCCTCGTATTCCGCGATCTTGGCGAGCAGATTGTTCAGCTCGTCCACGATCTTCTGGCGTTCCAGACCCGCCAAACGACCCAGCTGCATCTTCACGATCGCGTCCGCCTGCACATCGTCAAACGCGAACCGCTCCATCAACCGCTCTTTCGCGGTGGGCACATCCGCCGCGTTGCGGATGATGCTGATAACCTCGTCGATAAAGTCGCAGGCGGTTTTCAGCGCTTCCCAAATGTGCGCTTTTTCCTGTGCCTTGCGCAGATCAAACTGGGTGCGGCGGGTGATGACCTCCACCTGAAACTTGATGTATTCTTCCAGCATCTGTTTCAGGGTGAGCACCCGCGGGATGCCGTTCACCAGCGCCAGCATGATGACACCGAAGGTCACCTGCATTTGGGTGTAGGCGTACAGCTGGTTGAGCACGATCTGCGGGTTGGCGTCCTTTTTCAGGTCGATAACCACCCGCATACCGTCTTTGTTGGAGTGATCCACCACATCGTGGATGCCGTCAATGCGCTTGTCGTCCACCAGCGTGATGATGGATTTGACCAGATTCAGCTTGTTGACCTGGTAAGGAATTTCGGTGATAACAATGCGGAATTTGCCGTTGCTGGCTTCCTCAATTTCGGTACGGGCGCGCACCGTCAGCCGGCCGCGACCGGTCGCATACGCGGCGCGGATGCCCGCGTGACCCATGATCACACCGCCGGTCGGGAAATCGGGGCCTTTGATGCAATCCATAATATCCGGCAGCTCCGCTTCCGGATTGTCGATCAGCAGACAGATGCCGTCCACCACCTCGCGCAGGTTGTGGGGCGGAATGTTGGTCGCCATACCCACCGCGATACCGGTGGAACCGTTCACCAGCAGGTTGGGGAATCGGGACGGCAACACCGTCGGCTCGTCCAGACGATCGTCGTAGTTGCGCCCGAAATCCACCGTTTCTTTCTCGATATCCGCCAGCATATCCAGCGACATTTTGCTCATACGCGCTTCGGTGTATCGATACGCCGCCGCGGGGTGACCGTCGATGGAACCGAAGTTGCCGTGACCGTCAATCAGCGGGTAGCGCAGCGAAAAGTCCTGCGCCATACGCACCATCGCGTCGTACACCGACGCGTCACCGTGCGGATGATACCGACCCAGCACCGCACCCACCGTGTCGGCGCACTTACGGTACGCTTTGTCGGGGGTCAGGCTGTTTTCATGCATGGTGTACAGAATACGGCGGTGCACCGGTTTTAAGCCGTCCCGCACATCGGGCAGCGCCCGCGAGACCAGAACCGACACGGAATAATCCAGAAACCGCTGTTTCATTTCTTTTTCCAGATTGACCGTTTTGATTTTTTGATTCTGTATGATTTGTTCGTCCATACGTCTATTCTCCTATCGTCAACAGTCTTTTGACCAGCTCCGGATCGGGAACGGCTTGCCACGGAATACACAGCTGTCCCACCGGCGTTTGCAGCGCCAAGATATCCTGTTTGATCAAGCTTTTATACCAACCATGCGGAATAAACCGCAAACAACCGTTTTCTTCCACCGCGATCCCGCCGGTGGTAAACGCAATGCCGCGCGTGATCTTTTGCGGCTGCGGCTGCCGCCACAGCAAAAAGCCGGTGGTGACCCCCTGCGCCAGCAACAAAATCAGCAGCGCATACACCGCCATCGCGGCGGGATAGGGCATCGGCAGCGGGAACAGCCCGCTGAGCAGCACCCCCGCTACCGCCGCACCCGCCATATTAAACGGCAGCGTATGGGCGGTCAACACCCCGACCCAATGGTCGGTTTCGCGGCGGGTGTCGGGTTGATACTGAAACTGGGTCAGCACATCCTGCTGAAGCGTAATATCCGGCAGCGGCGCCATCGTTTCCGCCAGCGCCATCATCCGGCCGCTGCTTTTGCGCCGCGCGGGCGGAATGGCGGGATACACCCGCCGCCGCAAATGCTCCAGCGCCGGGGTGGTCAGATCCTCCGCCTGCCACACAATGGCGGCGTAGCCGTCGCTGACCGTCAGCGTGTGGGGCGATTCCCACACCGTCGTTTGGGGATGGCGGAAATACACCACCGTGCGGGTGTGCGGTGTAATTTTCACCGCGCGGTCAGCATACACTTCGATCACGCCGGTCTGCTCCTGCCGCAAGGCGGCAAATCCGACCAAACGGCGTTGTTCCTTTTTCCGGCGGAAATAACCGACCGCCACAAAAACGGTGTAAACCGCGATCGCCGCCAGACAAACGGCGCTCGCGACCATGCCGCCGGGAATACTGCGATCCATCACGGTGGACACCGCCGACAACGCGAAAAAGATCAGTAAAATATATCCGGACACCACCGCCGGCCAGGCGGGCATATGCGTTTGGTTGTCCACCTCCAACAGCCGCGCGCGGTTGAGAGGAGAGGAGGCGGTCGCCATTTTGGGAGTGGTGGTATCCTCGTCCGGATCCGGCTCGCGATAAGCGGGCAGCGGCGGTTCCATCTCCACAGCGGGAACCGTGGGCCATGCCGGCGCAGCGTACGGATACCCAGGCGCGGCCATCGGCGGTGTGCCGGGCGGTGCGCTCCATGCCGGGGGCATCGGTGCCGGTGCGGGTGCGGGTGCTTCCCGCGGGGGAAGCCACGGCTCCGGCGCATCCGGCGCGGACTGTTCCACGTGGAACGGCGCCGCTGTTGGCACATCCGTTGCGGGCACAGCCGCCGCAGGTGTCGGTTCATCCGGTACCGCGGGCGTGTCCGGCGACACAGGTTCCGCTATCCGGTTGTTATCCGGTTGTTGTTGCATTGGTTGTTGCGTTGGTTGCTCCATCCGACCATCCTCCTTTCGGGTGGAATATGAAAATGAATGGATATTTTTTGTAGGAAAATTTATCCGTTTGAAACGATTTTTTTAACTAGGAAAAGTTAATCCCTCACAAGCCTTCCCCTTGAGGTAATTCCCCCGCGTGCGGGGGAAATGTCGGCGCAGCCGACAAAAGGGGCCCGTCTTCGGAAGAAAAAGGGGGACCGCCGAACGGCGGTGGATGAGGTGGTAAACCAGTTGTTTATTGCTTGCTAACTGTTGTTTGAAAAACAAGAATATATGCAACCGTTATATAGCAAAAATTATATAGGCTCTAAACACCTCATCCGCTTCGCTACGCTCAGCACCTTCCCCTCTAGGGGAAGGCTTGATGAAGTTTCATCGTCACCGAAGAATCTTCTCCGGTATTACCCTTTTTCTCTTCGTAGGGGGCGATGCCCACATCGCCTCGCAAGCAAACGCACTCCCCTTACGGCGGGCGCATGGCCCCTTTGTGTAAAGGGGGCTGTCACGACCATGGTCGTGACTGGGGGATTGTTGCCGTCCGGTGGACAGCGCTTGAGCAAATATCTTTGTGACAATCCCTCCGCCACAGCTGACGGTGTGCCACCTCCCTTTACACAAGGGAGGCTTTGGTTCTCCTATGTTTTTGAGAAAGTCGTGGGGTGTCTGCAAACTCACATTTTTTCTTTTTTGTCGCTATCTTTGGCGGGGATAGCGTCTGCCAGGAAGCACTGGGTCTCTTCGCTGATTTCACGGTGCGGAATCCCGACAAACTCGCGGTCGATCTGCACGATCATCAGCTCCGGCTCGCGGATCAGGCGGCAGCGATCAAACGGATAAAACATCATCCGCTCCGCTTCGCCAAACCCCAATCCCTTATCAAACACCGACAAGCGAATGGTTTCGTTGTCCGCCAGCTGCTGTTTCACCGCCGAGCGGCGGAAAAACGGCATAATAAACCACTGGCCGACCCCGACCACCGCCGCCACGATCGCGATAAACAGCGACAGCCCGCGGTGCGGTTCAAATGCGATAAAATCAATCAGCGAGATCACCCCGACCACCGCCATCAACACCGACTGCACGATCAGGCGCGGGCGGCTGAGCGAAGACGCGTTGGCGTGGTTAAACACCGTGGTCAGCGTCGCCTCGTCCAGTTGATACGCCACCCGCTCGCGCAGCGCTCCGTACATTTCGTCTGCCATAGCCGACCGTCCTTAAATATCCAGATTCGCCACATACTGGGCGTTTTTCTCAATAAACTCGCGGCGCGGTTCCACCTTGTCGCCCATCAAAATGGTGAACGCTTCGTCCGCCGCGGCAGCATCCTCCAGCTCCACCCGCAGCATGGTGCGGAACGCCGGATCCATGGTGGTTTCCCACAGCTGCTCGGGGTCCATTTCACCAAGACCTTTGTACCGCTGGACATCGGCCTTGCCCTCAAACTCCGCAATATAGCGGTCGCGCTCCTCATCCGAGAACGCATACCGCAGCTGCTTGCCTTTGGACACCTTGAACAGCGGCGGCTGGGCGATATAGACATGCCCCTCGTCGATCAGCGGGCGCATATAGCGGAAGAAGAAGGTAAGCAGCAGGGTGCAGATGTGCGAACCGTCGACATCGGCATCCGCCATGATGATGACTTTGCCGTAGCGCAGCTTGGACAGATCAAAGTCGTCGCCGATGCCGCAGCCCAGCGCCACCACGATCGGAATCAGCTTTTCGTTGCCGTACACTTTATCGAGCCGGGCTTTTTCCACGTTCAGCATTTTGCCCCACAGCGGCAAAATCGCCTGATAGTTGCGGTCCCGCCCCTGGATGGCGGAGCCACCTGCCGAGTCACCCTCGACGATGTACAGCTCGGTGCGTTCCGCATCGTTCCAGATGCAGTCCGCCAGTTTTTCCGGCATACGGGTGGAGGACAAGCCCTTTTTGTTGCGCGCCATTTCGCGCGCCTTTTGCGCCGCCTCGCGCACCCGCGCGGCGTTGATGGATTTTTCCAGAATCGCTTTGGCGACCGCCGGATTTTCCTCCAGATACGGCGCCAGCTTTTCGTTCAGCAGAGTGGTGATCAGGCTGCCGATGGCGGTGTTGCCCAGCTTTGCCTTGGTCTGCCCCTCAAACTGCGCGTCCTTCAGCTTCACGCTGATGACCGCGGTCAATCCCTCGCGCACATCGTCGCCTTTCAGGTTGCTGTCGTTGTCCTTCAACATACCGTGGCGGCGGGCGTAGTCGTTGAGAATACGGGTGATACCGTTTTTGAACGAGTTTTCATGCGTACCGCCGTCCACCGTGTGGATGTTGTTGGCGAACGAGATGATGTTTTCGTTGTAGCTGTCGTTGTATTGCAGCGCCACCTCGGCAATGGAATCGCCGTCGTTGGTCGCAATGTGGATCACATCCGGATGCAGCACCTGATAGCCGCGCGCCTTGTTCATGAAATCCACAAACGAGGAAATACCGCCCTCGTAGCAATATTCCTGTTCAATGATGTTGTCGGGATTGCGGCGGTCGTTCAGCCGGATGCACAGCCCCGCGTTGAGGAACGCCTGCTCGCGCAGCCGTTTTTGCAGCACATCAAATTCATATTCGGTGGTTTCGGTGAAGATTTCCGCATCCGCTTTGAACCGGATGGTGGTGCCATCGTGGTCAGAGGTGCCGATCACGGTCAGATCGTTGACCGCGTTGCCGCGCTCAAACCGCTGGGCATATACCTTGCCGTCGCGGGAAATTTCCACTTCCAGCCATTCGGACAGCGCGTTCACCACCGACGAACCCACGCCGTGCAGACCGCCGGATACCTTATAGCCGCTGCCGCCGAATTTACCGCCGGCGTGCAGTACGGTCAGCACCACCGTGACGGTGGGGATGCCCATTTTGTCGTGGATACCGACCGGGATACCACGACCGTTATCCTTAACGCTGATGATATCGCCCGGCAAAATGTCCACATCAATGTGGGTGCAATACCCCGCCAACGCTTCGTCGATGGAGTTATCCACAATTTCGTACACCAGATGGTGCAATCCGCGCGGGCCGGTGGAGCCGATGTACATACCGGGGCGCTTACGCACCGCTTCTAGCCCCTCCAGCACCTGGATCTGGCTTTCGTCATAGGCCGCCTCGGTGCGCACCATCTGTTCTTCCTGTTCCAGTTCCTGTTGCAAATCTTTTTCGTTATCCGACATGGTGATCCTCCCTGTCTGTTTTGCTATATGCTAACCGTTCTTCGGTCAAGTCCCAATGTCAATACCGTCCGCTTCCGTCAGCGGGGCGTATCCCCGTGCGGCGCGGCGGCGCAATGTCGCGGGCGCAATCTGGCAAATATACACCGTTTCGTTTCCGTGGGTGTCGGCACACACCACAAACGAACGGGGCAGCTCGGTCGTGACATTGACCACCCGACCGCCTTTTTGCGCGTCCGCCAAAAAGGAGCGGGTGCTTTTGGAAAGCGTGGTGCCGTCCATATCAAAAATTCCGACCACCTCGCGCAGCGGCACCACCGTGTCGCCGCCCAAATGGATATACATACCCGCCGCCTCCTATGGTTTTAGAGATTGAATTTTCCGGATGGCGCGTTTTCGTCCAGCAGCTGCAGCCGGTGGCGGTACAGCTGGTTGATGTTTTTCACCGCCTGACCGCCCAGCTTGGCGATAAGTCCCAGCAGAATCAGCAACGCCACCGCGCTGAACCCGATCCACGACAGCCGGTAGCAGCACACCGCCACAAATGCCGCGATCACCACCACAAAGCCTGCAATGGTCAGCGCCAGCACCCGCCGCCGTTTTTGTTTGGTTTCGCGCTCCAACCGGTCGCGCTCTTGTTCATAAGACGCCATACTCATCCGTCCTTTTGGGTAATCTCGCCGTGCGCCACTTCAAATGCGCGCCCTTTGGTCAGGCGGCGCAGCGGCGCCGGATCGCAGCAGGTGATCATCACCTGCCACCCGTCGATATGGTTCAAAATATAATCCTGCCGCGACAGATCCAGCTCGCTCATTACATCGTCCAGCAGCATCACCGGCTGTTCGCCGGTGGCTTGCCGCAGCAGCGTCGCCTCCGCCAGTTTCAGCGCCAGCACCGCCGAGCGTTTTTGCCCCTGCGAGCCGTACACCCGCGCGGATTGCCCGTCAATCAGCACTTCCAAATCGTCGCGGTGCACCCCGGCAGTGGTAAATCCCGCCGCCCGATCCGCCGCCCGCCGCTGCAAAAGCGTTTGCAGCAGATGCTCTGCCGCCTCGGCGGGGGTGGTATATTCGTCTCCGGCAGCGGACACATACCGCAGCTGCAGCTGCTCGCGTCCGGAGGATAACCCGTCGTAATTACCGGCAGTCACCGGCTGCAGCTGCTGCCAATACCGGCGGCGCGCGTCAAACACCGCCGCGCCGGTTTGCGCCAGTCGCGCATCCCACACATCCAGCATATCGCCCGGCAGCACCGCGCCCGCCTGCGCCTCTTTCAGCAGCGCGTTTCGCTGCCGCAGCACGCGGGTATACGCCGCCAGATCCGGCATGTATGCGGGACGCAGCTGACAGATTGCCGCGTCCATAAACCGCCGCCGCTGCTCGGGTCCGTCCTCCACCAGCGATAAATGCGCCGGCGAAAATACCACCGCGCAAAACCGCCCGGTCATCCGGGTGGGCGACGGCTGCTTGATGCCGTTGAGCGTGACGCTGCGGCGGTCGCGAATGGTAATGGCGGCCGTCTGTTCCCGCTCTTCGGCGAAAAATTCCAGAGAGATCGCCGCGCGATCGGCTTGAAACCCGACCATTTCGCGGTCTTTGGCGCCCCGAAAGCTCTTGCCTCCGGTGAACAGCCACATGACTTCCAAAAAATTGGTTTTGCCCTGCGCGTTTTCCCCGAACAGAATGTTCACGCCCGGATCCAACGCGCATTCCCCTTTTTGCAGATTGCGGAAGCCGTCAAAGGTGAGTCGGTCAGCCCTCATGCGCCTGTACCCGATACACGGCGGGGTCGCCCTGCACCTGCGCTTCGTCGCCGGGCACCATCTTTTTTCCGCGCATGGTGCATACCTCGCCATTGACCAGCACCTGTCCCGACTGCACAAGAATTTTGGCGTGACCGCCGGTTTGGGCAGCTCCCGCCAGCTTCAGCAGCGCATCCAGCCGGATAAAGGGGGTATCAATCAAAATATCCTGTTTCATATTACGCCTTCAATCGCACCGGCAGCACCAGGAACAAAAACGATTCCCCATCCACCGGCAATATTTTCATGGGCGACACCGGACCGTTCAGCTGAATACGCACCTCATCGGTTTCGGCATTTTTCAGCGCATCCAGCAAAAACCGGCTGTTAAAGCCCATTTCTTCTTCCTGTCCGTCGGTCGCATCGGTCGCGATCACATCCTTGGCACTGCCCAGCGGGGTGGTGCAGGAGATGGTGATGCTGTCCTGTTGAAACCGGCATACCAGCGGCGATTTCACCCGGTCGTTGATAACCAGCGACGCGCGCTCTACCCCATCGGTGAGGGCGCGGGTGCTAACCCGGATCTCGGTAGTGACCTGCGGCGGAATCGCTTTTTGATACGACAGAAAATCGCCCTCCAGCAAACGGGAGATCACCGAATACCCGCCGATCTCGGTCAAAATATGCTGGCGACCCACCCGCATGGTGGCAAGCTCTTCGCCGTCGCCCAGCAATTTCAGCAGCTCGCTGAGCGTTTTGCCGGGCACCACAAACTGGGTATCCAGATCGCTGTCCACCGCTTCGCAGCGGATGGCAAGCCGCGAGCCGTCCACCGCCACCAGCCGCAGCTGGTGATTTTCCACGGTGAACTGCACGCCGGTATGTACCGGACGAATATCGGTTTGCGCCACAGCAAACAGCGTTTGCCGGATCATGCTTTTCAGCGTTTCCTCCGCCAGCAAGATCTCGTCGCCATCGGCCACGGTGGGCAGCTCGGGATATTCCGCCGCGTCAATGCCCATGATGGAAAAATCCGCTTCGCCGCTGCGAATCACGGTCTGGTACCGGTCGTCGGTTTCCAGCTCCACCCGGTCGCCCGGCAGCTTGCGCACAATGTCGCCGAACAGGCGGGCGTTCAGCACGATCTGACCCGATTGCGCCACATCGGCTTCGATGGTTTTCATAATGCCCAGCTCCAGGTTATAGCCCGCGAGCAGCAGCTGTGAACCGATCGCCCGCAGCAAAATACCATCCAACACGGAAATCGAGGACTTGCCGGTGACGGCACGCTGAACATTGCTGACCGCGCTGATCAGCTCCTGCTTATCGCATACGATTTTCAAAGCATCCCTCATCCTTTCTGTTTATCATCTCATCTGTTCATCAAAAAAGAAATGTAGATATATATCATATATATCTTTCTTTATTTTATCGTAGTAGTAGGGGGTGTGGAAACGGTGGAAAAGTGTCGCGAACGGGCTTGTCCGCAGGAAAAAACGGGTGGCGTTTCCAGTGAATAAGCGGGGGGACAGCCCGGGGAAACCGAGGGGAAAATTTTCGGACATTTTTCACCGTTTTCCCCAAAGTTTTGCACGGGAAAAATCTTGTGGAAACAACGGGCATAACTTGCGGAAAAAAATCAAAAGTTTACCCATTTTCCACGGGGAAAGTTTCGGGGGTATGTTCAAAGAAACCTGCGGGCGGCATCACATATCGCTGACATTTTTGATAATATCATTCACCATTCCGCGGAAGGACGGATCGCGCTGCATCATCTCTTCCACCTTTTTGATCGCGTAAACAATGGTGGAATGGTCGCGCGCACCGAAGAATTTGCCCACATTTTCGGTGGACAGGCCGGTGATGGTACGCACCACATAGGACGAAACCTGACGCGCGCGGGACACCGCCGCGGTGCGTTTTTGCGACAAAATATCCTCCGGTGTCACATTCATGGTGCGGGACACCTCGCTGATGACCCGATCCACAATCACTTCGGTGGGGGGATTTTCGCTTTGCAGATCGCGGATCGCCATTTTGGCGGTGTTGATGTTAGCACGCTCGCCGGTCAGCTCGCATTGCGCCCACAGCTTTTTGATCACGCCCTCCAACTGGCGGACGTTGCTTTTCAGCTGTCCGGCAATGTAGGCGGCGACATCGTTGTCAATATCCACGCCGAAAATCTGCGCCTTGCGCTTGATGATGGCGATGCGGGTTTCCAGATCCGGCGGCTGAATATCCGCCAGCAGCCCCATTTCAAACCGCGACCGCAGACGATCCGACAGGGTGGCGATCTCTTTGGGCGGCCGGTCGGAGGTGAGCACCACCTGCTTGTTAGCCTGGTGCAGCGCATTGAAAGTGTAGAAAAATTCGTCCATGGTGGATTCCTTGCCGGAGATAAACTGGATATCGTCCACCATCAGCACATCCACCTGGCGGTATTTGTTGCGGAAATCCTCCGGTGTTTTGTTCTTGATCGCTTCGATCAGCTCGTTGGTCATAAATTCGCAGGTGGTGTACAGAATATTGGCACCCGGTGTGTTCTTTTTGATCTCGTTGCCAATGGCGTACAGCAGGTGGGTTTTGCCCAGTCCCGAACCGCCATATATAAATAAAGGATTATAACGGCTGGCAGGATGCTTCGCTACCGCTTGCGAAGCCGCGTGGGCATATTTGTTGGACGGGCCGACAATGAAGTTTTCAAACGAGTATTCGTAATTGGAAGAATCGTTAGAAAACAGATTGCCGGAGGTATCCTGCTCCGCCGTTTGCGGCTGGGCGGAGGCGTCGTCCCCCGCAATAATTTTCAAATCAAGCTGCAGCCCCAGCACTTCCCAGATAGCTTTTTTGATTTTCCCCTCGTATTGACCGAGAATGACCTGACGCTGAAAACCGCTTTCAACATAAAATACCATCGTATCGCCTTCGATGCTGCGCGGCTCCAGCGGCGAAATCCAGGTGTTAAAGCCGACCTCACTCAGATCCGGCATGGCGCGCAGGTAGTCCAGCACCCCGGACCAGGCTTCCTTTATCGTTTCCATGTAAAACTGCCTTTCCTCAAAAAATCAACAGCAGCTGTCGCTGCCGGTAGCTATAAAAAGAATAAAACCCATATATAATCATTATATCATATTTTTTTGGCTTTTACAACGCCCATTTTCACGTTTTTCCAAAATAGGGTGAAGAGGGCACAAAAACGGAAAAACGGCTATATGGGGCGTTAAAACGCCATTACGGAGATTTGGGTGGTTTTGACCCCATCCACAAGATGTGGTGGACAACGGCAAAAAAATTACGATTTTCCACAACGCGACAAAAGAAAGTGAAGAAACCGGCGGGTTTTTTTCCTTTTTTAGTTGACTTTTTGCAGTTTTCTGGTATATAATATATCCTCGCAAGGCTATAGGGCCACCATCTTGGTTATCCGAAAGGAGGATGACGCATGCTTCGTACGTATCAGCCGAAAAAACGGCATCGGAAAATGGAACATGGTTTCCGCAAAAGAATGGCGACTGCCAACGGACGCAAGGTTCTGGCTCGCAGAAGAGCGAAGGGTAGAGCACGCCTTACCTACTAAGAAAGAGCCACCTTTGTGTGGCTTTTTTTTGTAGGTATTGTTGGGTGCGTCGGGGCGTTTTTCGGCGCAGAAAGCGGGGATACAATGGCGGCGTTTACCGTTATCAAGGAAAATCGGGATTTTCAGATCCTGTATCGCCGGGGCAAATCGCAGGTGCATCCCTGTCTGGTGACCTATCTGCGGCGTACCCGCCGGGGCGAGGTGCGGGTGGGCATCACCACCGGTAAAAAAGTGGGCGGCGCTGTCCAGCGCAACCGCTGCCGCCGCATCATCCGCGAAGCGTTTCGCCAGCTGTATCCGCAAACCACCGGCGGGTTTGACATTGTGTTTGTCGCCCGCGGGCGCACCACCCGCTGCAAAAGTGACGAGCTGCGCACAATTATGGAACAGCATTTGCGCCAGGGCGGCGTGATCGTATGAAACGGCTGTTTATCGCGCTGATCCGGTTTTACCAGCGGGCGATTTCGCCGCGAAAACCCTCGTGCTGCCGCTTTTCCCCCACCTGCTCGGCCTACGCGATCGAAGCGATCGAGCGTTTTGGCGCGCTCAAGGGCGGAGCACTCGCGTTGTGGCGCATTTTGCGCTGCAACCCTTTTGGCGGATCGGGGTATGACCCGGTTCCGGAAAAACAAGACAAACGCAAACGATAACGCCGCCCGCATCGGGCGCGGCATTTCTCCCGGGCTTCCTCCACTTCGTTTGCCGGGTGCCGGTTATCACATCAGATCGGCGGGGCGCTGCCCCGCATGGGAGGATCGTTTATGCAAATTTTTGACATCATTGCCATCCCGCTGGGATACATCCTGCACTTCATCTACAACATCTTCGGCAACTACTTCGTGTCGATTTTCCTGTTCACCCTGCTGGTGCGGGCGGCGATGTTCCCGTTGTCGCTGAAATCGCAAAAATCGCAGGCGGAACGCGCCAAGCTGGCGCCGCGGCTGGAACGGCTGCAAAAAAAATACGCGCAGGATCCCAAAAAGCTGCAGCAAAAGCAAATGGAGCTGTACGAAAAAAACGGCGTCAGCATGACCGGCGGTTGTTTGCCGATGGCGGTGCAGATGATCATTCTGTTTGGTATCATCTCGGCCATTTACAAGCCGCTGACCCATCTGATTCAAATGCCCAGCGAGGTCATCAGCACCAGTATTTCCGCTGTGACGCTGGATAAGGACGAAAAAAATGCGGATAAGTTCAGCGAAAACGAGCTGAAGGGTTACTACGGCGAGCTGAAAATGCTCAGCAAGCTGGAAGAAAACAAAGCCGACATTCGCGCAAATATCGAAGCGCTGGACAAATCCGTTTTGAAAAACAAAACCGCTGACCAGTATATCAGCGAAATGGAAACGGTCAACCAGAAATTCACCATCTTTGGTCAGTCGATGTTGAAAAACCCCGGCGAGGGCGGTTTCAAAAACATCAACATTCTGTGGCTGATCCCGCTGCTGTCTGGTTTGACGGCGCTGGCATCGGCGATGATCTCGCTGCACTACACCAACATGGCACAGGGTGTGAAACAACCCGGTCAGGGCTGCACCAATGTCATGATGATGGCGTTGATGCCGCTGTTCTCGCTGTATATCACCTTCACGGTGCCCGGCGGTGTCGGTATCTACTGGATTTGTTCCAACCTGATCGCGGTGTTGCAAACGGTGATACTCAACAATATTTATAACCCCGCCAAGATCCGCGCCCAGGCGCAGGCGGAATACGATGAGCGCCGCCGTCAGAAAGCGGAAGATAAAAAGCGGCTGGCGGAAGCCCGTAAACGCGAGCAGTCCGAGCTGCAAAAGGCGATCAACGAGCAAAACGCGAACGGCAAAAAGAAAAAGAACACCGGCAAACCCAAAGCGGAAAAACCCGCCGAAAAGGAAACGGAAGAGCCGGCGGCAAAACCCGAACCGGATGCGACCGAGCAAGCACCGGCGGAGGATAACGAGAACAATGCGGACGCGTAAGCGCGCCGTTGTAAGAAAGGAAGAACCATTGTGTTGAAGGAATGTGTTATGGAAGCCTCGACCATCGAAGAGGCGCTGCAAAAGGCCGCGGCCGAGTTGGATCAGCCGGTGGACGCGCTGCAGTATGATGTGCTGCAGGAGCCGCAGAAGAAAACCTTCGGGCTGTTCGGCGGCTGCAATGCCAAGATCCGCGCGTATGTGGAAGAGGAAGAAACCCCCGCGTCGCCTTATGACGCGGCGCAGAAGTATCTGTACACGCTGCTGACCAACATGGGGCTGGCGGATCCGGTCATCACCATGAAAGAAGAAGAGGGCGGCTGCACCCTGACGGTCGAGGGCGATAACCTCGGTTTTATCATCGGTCGCCGCGGCGATACGCTGGATGCGCTGCAGTATCTGGTGGGTCTGGTTGCCAACCGCACGCAGGAAAAATATGTGCGGGTCACCATTGATGTGGGCAACTATCGCGAAAAACGCCAGCAGTCGCTGGTGGAGCTGGCGCATAAAATGGCGAAACAGGCGTCCAAGACCGGTCGCCGTCATTCGTTGGAGCCGATGAATCCGTATGAGCGCCGCATTGTGCATACCGCGGTGCAGGACATCGAGGGCGCGACCTCGTGGAGCGTGGGCAGCGAAGCTGCGCGCCATGTGGTGATCGGTCCGTCGGACGATAACCCCAACAAAAACAAATATCGCAGCCGCGGCGGTCGCGGCCGTGGTAACGGTAACGGCAATGGTAACGGCGAGCGCAAAGAACAGGGTGTGCGTTCCGAGCGCCCCGCGCGCGGGAATCGCGATGCGATGCCGCAGCGTCCGCCGCGTCAGGTGCGCGAGTTTATTCCGCGCAGCAATCCGCATGCGGCGGCGGACGATACCCCGATTAAAACCGAATCGGAAACCGAAACCACCGCGACGCTGTATGGTCGCATCGACCTGTAATCGGTTGTATTCTTTTATCCTTATTATAAGGAACAAAAGCACTCTCCATCCGGAGGGTGCTTTTGTTATGAAAAAGCGAATTCTGAAAAATACAAACCCAAAAGGTTTTCGCCCGCCTTTTTCAAAAGGCGGCGGGGTCGAGGGGCAGAGCCCCCCCGTCGTCCTCCGCAGAGGACGATGTATCTTTTCTAAAAAAGCGCAGGAGGGGCGCAAAACGTCCCGGTGGGACGTTTTGCGGCGGGGAACCCTCGCCGGGGGTTCCCCGGTGTTCCAAAGGAACACAAAAAGAGATAAATAAGCGTCCGCTGGGGAAATGTCGGCACAGCCGACAAAATGAACCTGTTTCGGGAGAAAAAGATGGCGCGACTGTAGGTCGTGATGAATGAGGTGTCAAAAGCCTATGAGAGAATCACCATGCAATGATTGAAGTGATAAAATAATGGTAGACACGAAAGTGCCTACCATTATTTTTATGCTAT
>URFL01000004.1 GCA_900547105.1 uncultured Oscillospiraceae bacterium
CCACGGCCAATAGCCGCCCTTGCCGGGCGACACGCGATACTTGGCTTTGCGGGATTTTGCCCCTTTGGCGGGGGTGAAGCGAATCTCGATCGCGTCGATGGTCTGCCCGTTGCCGGCGTAGCCGTTGGCGCTGTCGGCGATGTTGTACCCGGTCACATACGGAAGCCACTTGCCGCCTTTGATATGCACGCGGTACTTGACGCTGCCGCCGGTGACCTTGATCGCCACATCGGTGATCGGCTTGCCGGGCACACCGGCATAGTCCGCCAGACCTTTGACCTCCGGCAGCCAGCGCCCGCCGGTGCGCACCCGATACTGAACAACCGGTACCGTATCCGTAGACGCAACAGGCTTAGCCGCAGCGGTCATATGCGCTTGCACCATCGCAACAAATCGGCTCCATCCGCGATCCAGTGTGCGGTGCGGGCAGTATTTGCCGTTGCAGTTGCGGTGGGTAATCAGCTTGTCGATGCCCAGCCCGTATTTGCGCAGCAGCGACGCTGCCAGCTCAGCGGCGTTGCGCTCCGCCGCGTCGAATCGCGACCCGCCAGACTTGCTGTAGCAAATCTCGATGGATAACCCCTTGCGATTGCCCTTGCCGTTGCCGTCGCCCGCGTGCCACGCGTTGCGGTTTTCCGGGATGCCCTGCACGGCTTCCTTATCGTCCACGGCATAATGGAACCCCACTGCGCTGTCGTTGCGGCGCATATACGCCACCTCGGCGGCAGCGGATGCATCGTTGGCGGTGTTGTGGATGACCACATACTCCGGTTTCAGCGCATAGGGGCATTTTAGGTTATACTTGGACTTGTCGACCAGATTTTGTACGATCTTGACCATAGATCAGCCCTCCTCGTCCGTCAGCTCCGGCAGCCCGGCCACGCTGGTCAGCAGCGACAGCGCACCCGCCAGCACCGCCGCCGAGCCAACCGCAATCCAGTTGACATCGCCCAGCACAGCGGCCGTGCCGATAGTGGCAACGGCGGTCTGCGCCACCGTCTTGATGGCGCGCACGCCCGCAGCCTTTGCCCATTTGACGATCTTGTTTTTCATGATACAGTCCTCCTTTTTTGATTACAGATGTGTACACAGCAGCGTGATACCGGTGGAGATGACCCCGCCCGCCAGCGCCGCGATGATCGCAGTCACAATCTGGTTCAGCCGCGCTCGCGGCTGGCTTTCGATCACATCCACTTTTTGCTTAAGGTCATTGACACTGTGGTTGGTGTGCCTGATCTCGGTGGTCAGCACCACCAGCGTCTCCCCCATCGTCTTGATCTCGTGCTGTACTTGCTTGATGTCGTCCACCTGATGCTGCAACGACTTGATATGCTGGTCGTGCCGCTCCAACTGGATGTTGATGTCGGTGTCCATCATACCCCATCACCTCCCGCGTCCTCGGCGGCTGCCTGTGCCTCCTGCGCCTCCGCGTCGGTGATTTCATGCCAATTTTCCGGGCTGTCGTTGACCCCCAGATAGATGGTCTTACCATAGCTGTCGCCGTTGGTCAGCGTCATGCCATCATCGGCGACCAGCTTGCGCAATTGTACCGTTGATACGATCATGCCAGTGTCCACCCCTTTTCCGTTGCCACCGCTTTTTCCGCGTCGGTTAATTTGGCTAAGTTGGTCGCCCCCAGCGTCAGCGTCCGCGTATTGCCTGTGCCGGTCAGGTCTTGCAGACAGCTGATGATGTTGATGATGCTGTCGTGGGTCAGCAGTGGGCTATCCGCAAAGCTGATGTCTTGACCTATCACACCTTCAAAGGTTATGTTTCTTAATGCTGCACAGCCTCGGAATCCGTTGCCAAAAGCCGCTTTACCGGATGTCCCAAGAATAATTTTATCAATCGTTTCGATTTGCGTCGAATCTGCAAAAGCGCAAAAAAATGTGGTGGCATTTTCAGCGTGTATTACGCCGATATGCGTAAACTTACAACTTTGGAATGCATACTGAAAACTGGGAACAGAATTAAAATTCAGCGTTACCCCTAGCCCCTGCAAAAGGCTTGGCAAATCCCCATCAATCGCCGAATTAAAGAACAGCATGTATGCCCGTGTAACTGTTAGATTATACTTCGGCTTAAATGTATTAACAGTCCAACCGCGTCCGGAAAAAGCGTTTTCGTAATTTTGCCTACTGCCGTTGCTTTGGTAATAATCCCAAAACACTTTTTGCCCCGCGTCATACACCCGCTGTTCATTGGCAGCGATCGTCGCCAGCTTGTCCGCTACACTCATTCCGTCGCACCCCCGATCAGACTGTTTTGCACAGCGATAATGCTGTCCAGCGCCGTGTCAATGTCGCCGATCTGGTCAGCCACCGCCTTGACCGATGCCTTGCTTGCCAGATCGACCACACCCAGCGGGTCGTACAGCTTGTACACCGTGGTTGTCGCTGCGGCGTATACACTTGTCGGCACCGGGCTGTCTGTGACGATGTGCAGATGACCGCCCACGTCGCCGTAGTATTGGTCAAAGCAATTGGCACCGTATGTTTTGACCGTGCGCGGGATATACACACGCGCCTCGGTGTACTCGGATTGCATTGTCAAACTATTGCAAGTTAATGCGCCAGCGTCAATCGCCGTGACCGGATACACCGTGCCGTCCGGGATGCGGATATACGCCGGGATCGTCAGTTCCAAGCTAGACCACGTCGCATTGGCTGTGTCACCGCTGCCGTCGCCGACAACAGCGTGGTCGCCGCTAATGGACAGCTTGATACCGTTAGCCCAATAGGTGCCGTCTGTGTCAGCTGTCGCGTCCACCACCGTATACATCGCGTCGCGGATAGCCGCAATCGCATCGCGGATAACCGCATCAACTTGGGGTTTGGTATAGTAGTCGCTAAGGTCGATCGCCGTGCTTCCGATGCGCTCCCACCCGCTGCCGATGTACATATATTCATCGTAAATATTGCCGCTTTGTGGGTCATCAGCCGGCACCATATAGATGGTATTGGGGTCGATTGTCTTGTTGGCTGTATTGACCATGCGCGCATCCAGCACTTGCAAAGTATACGACCCACTATTGTCTTCACCGTACCCGACCACGCGGATACCCTCCAGCTCGGTCAGATTAAGCGACCCGTTAGCCGTCAGATCAAGGTCAATCGCGTGTTCGCCGGCCGCAAACTGCCCAGTAATAGCCCGGCTGGTAATTTCGGACGAGTGATTGCCAAGATACACATTAAAATTTTTCATTTGATCAGTGCCGCTGGAACAGGTTAGCTTCAGCGTTAGCATAAGGTGCAAACCGCTGCCTTTAGCCCATGTGCCAAGGCTTACCAGCCCGTTATTCCACCAACCAGTATTCAGCACGTTTTGACCAGTCGGGTTGGACACGATATTGCTGTTGCCAAACTCGTGCAGCTTCTCGCCTTCGTCGGACGGTAGGTATGCAACGATTTTGCGTTTTAAGGCACCGGACAGGGTTTCTCTGACACTGGAATCGAGCTTCTGCATTGTGATAGCACCATCTGAAATGGATGCTGTGCTAACAGAACCATCTTCAAGTTCTAATTTAGGAATGGAAAAACCATCCCATGCCAATTCCCAAATCGACACGCCTCCTGTCGGCTCCGAAGAAAATACGACACTGATTTCTGTCTCTCCATCAGCAATAGAGATCAGGCGTCCGGTGATCTCTACCGAACTATAATCAAGATAGTTAATCTCAGGCAAAGACGAAAAGACAACGGTACGGTATCCACGTGAAAATGAACCTATTTTTACAGATGCGACTTCCCAATCGTTGTATATCACATAGTTCTTGCCCGGAACAATCCTAACTGTTGTGGAACCCAATTCCGAATCGGCAACGATAAAACTCCCGACTGCGGAATCCCCAAGCATTTTATATGTTTTCGGCTTTGCAAAGCTCGTTTTTTCCGCGGTCACCGCCTCACGCCCCAGCTTATCGGTGGATACCGCACTGTCTGTCAGCTTATTCTTTGTGACGGCGCCGTCCGTCAACTTGTCAGTTGTGACAGCACCGTTCGCAAGTTTGTCTGTGGTTACTGCTCCGTTTGCCACATCCGACGTTTTCACCGGGAATTTATCCGTCAGTTTCTCTTCGATGGCGCCCACTTTTGTAACCGCAGAATCAGCGCTACTTTTTGCTGCTGCGGCGCTCTTTGCAGCAGAATCAGCTTTATCGGCTGCCTTATCTGCTGCGGCCTCAGCGCGTACAGCATTACCTTGTACCGCGTCTTTGATGGTTTTGACTTTGATATTGTAGGTTTCACTCTCCGAGGACACTAGCAACAGATCGTCGTCATCCGCGTCACTCAGGGTCGCAAAATCCGCAATGCGTTTATCTGCCATAATTGACCTCCTACTCAGTTGTTTTAGGGTTTTCCAGCGCATCAAGGCGGTTGTACACAGCCTCTAGTGCGCTGTTGATTGCCGCCAGAGCAGTCCGTATATTCTCTACGCTGGTTTCATTTTGTGACACACCCGCGCGTAGTGTAGCCTCTGCGTCTTCAGCCCGCGTCTTCTCGTTCTCGATGCGTGTGTTCAACTCGGTTTCTACGCCCTCAGCGCGTTTGATTTCCGCGGCGAGCGCCGCGTCATCGACTTTGCCAACAAGCTCGTTTGCCGTTTTTTGTATTGCACCGTTGAGCTCCTCTGTGGTCTGTCGTAGGTGCTCAACCTCTGATAGATACGGGTACTCTTTATTGAGCTCCTCGCTGTTCGGGGCGTTTATGTCAGCGCTAAAATTGCAATCTAGACGCAATTTTAGCCCGTACAAAGCACTGCAAACCATATCGCCAATGACGACCTGATCCCCTAGTTCCGCCGCCGGGTCGTATGTTGCCTTTGTCGCTGTAAAAGGCTGATACGCCATTCCAGCATATGCAGCATATAAATCGTCACATATGTTCTGTGATGCATACGGGTTGCTTTCGATTTTGATTACCGCGCCGCTATCATCGCCAGCGGTGTAGCTTTCGCTGTTTTCACCAGTCATCGATACCCCTGTAACGGTTATCTGCGTACCCGTTGTTATCTTCCCGCATACGATGGGCACGTTGACGGCATCCGGGCGCAAGGACACCCGCTTAGCAACATTGGCATCGGTGTCCCAGATCAAGTAATACCTGTCCGATGTAACAACCTTGTTGCCCGCTGTATCCGTGATAAAATAGGTACGCGGAATTTTGCTGTCAGGCAGGTCTCCTGACGGCAACGGCAATACGGCATTAAAGACCGTTTGATCCTTATACGCCAGCCTTACAACTCCGCTTTCGGATGGATCGACAAGAGATATCGTATCGTAATCTTCGTCGATAATGTGGTATGTTTCATCCGGCGCTGTCGTAAGCGGCACTAGTCGGAGGAGGTTGTCCTCCGTAATGACCCAGTTACCCCCGTGGCAAGCGCCTATACACCCCAACACCTGCAGCATCGTTTTGCCCTCTGGATACGGGACCACATAATCGTCGCCGGTATTGATTCGCGTTCGCAAATCAACGCCGACGCCGATACGATAGGCTATCTCCTCCACCACGGACAACATGCTTTTGGGCCACCCCGTTGACGTGTCGTCATCCGTGAGATAGCTTTGATTTGCCTTTAGCATCGCGTCATAACAACTGACAGTCACTAGACCTTCATAGCTTGCATCGCGTTGATCAATATAGTATGTGCCGAATCGCATCCACTCACTTGTTTCGCCGTCTCCACCCGTCACCCGTCCAACGATGGTAACGGATGCCGACGGCGGTATCTGATCGTCGGTTAAAATTGATAGCGACAGTGTAGCCGCACTGCAGTTCCCTACGGACAGTGGGCTACTCATCAACGTTCGGTCAATCACAGGCGCTGATATAGCAGCGTATTCTTTGCCACCAACTATCGCTTTTGTTTCCAGCGCAAAATACCCGCGTCTTGTTAGTCGATCCCAAAGATCTGATCTACTCCGCACCCAATCACCTCTCTGTCATGTTGAATGTACAGCCGTCATAAAAAGTGATACCTCTGCTCCGGTCATACCGCTGAGCGCCATATGTAAGAGTCGAGGTATAATACGTTTTTGTGATAACCCGGTTGGTCTTTGGGTCGAGCATCGTAATCTTTATATATACCGGATCAATATCTTTGGCGATGGATTGCATAATCAGCTCGGGCAAACGGTTAAACTTAACCGTCCATTTGTCCTTTTGCGCAATTCGCGTCCGATACATAAGGCCGTCAAGGAGGTTTCGCCCACTACCATCAGCGTCAAGGTCATTACGAACAGGCTGTAAACCGTCTTCTGCCAAAAACGACGTATAGTCATGGCCGCCAATTTTGAATACTGGTTTCACAATCTGACCTCCTTTAGCCCAATAGCGGGGACTTGTTCATCGATCGAGTTCGACGGTTAATCTCTTGAATTACTGCATCAGCAAGACTGTGCTTGTCCAAGTTGACTGTTGTGCTGCTATACGTTTGGATCGCTGATACAATAGACGCCGTAGCATTTGTTACCACCTGCGTAACTACGTTTACCAGCTCATCGTTAGACGCTTCGATAGTGGCGCTTACATCAGTACCACTACCGCTCGATGCAGCAGCAGCCGCCCTATATGGAATTGCACCTGTCACGATACCGGGTGCGATGAAAGTCACGCTCTCTGCGATAGTTTGCAACCGGTCAAGCATAGAGCTAAAGCTGTCAGTGATTTTACCCGTGAAGTTGTCTAAGGCACCATTTATTTCGCCAGTTGGAACTATCCCTTTGATGGGGTAATCGCCACTATTGAACTCATTCGCTATAGCGTCAGCCACGCTAGACACGCTCCGCAGAACAGACGATTCGGACCGCTCTACGCCTTCGCCAACGCCCAACCCGATATTTACACCGACCTCGTCGCGAAAGACACGCGACGGGGAGTGGATACCGAGAAAGCTCTTTACAGATTTGACAAGCCCGTTTGCGAGATCGCCGGTTGTCTTTTTGAGCCATTTCCAGCCCGAACTGATACCGTCGCTAATGCCCTTACAAATGTTGCTGCCAACGCCAGACCACCCCTTATTTTGGATCGTCTGCTTAATAAGGCTGAACGCTTGAGATGCATTGGACTTAATCTTGCTCCAAGTATTGGATAGCGAAGACGATATACCGTTCCATGCACTCGATGCACCGGACTTAATCCCGTTCCACGCACCACCAATAGTAGATTTGATACCATTCCAAGTCGAGGACGATTTAGATTTGATACTGTCCCAAGTGCTAGACAACGAGGCTTTGATAGACCCCCACTTTTCAGACGTCCACGATTTGATGTTGCCCCACGCGGTAGACACACCGGATTTAACAGCAGATAATCCACTTGACACACCCGATTTGATACCGTCCCACGCGGATCCAATAGTGGATTTAATCTTTGACCATGCTTCGGATGTCCACGATTTAACCTTTGACCACGCCGAGCGGATAGCACTGCATACAGTCGATAAGGCCGAGCTAAAAAAGCTCGTGATGGACCCCCACGCACCAGTTATACCGTTAAGAAGGCCTTGTATAATGAAATTGCCTTGCTCGGCCATTACTTTTGACGGCGACGCAATACCAAAAATAGACTTAAAGCCATCAATGAACGGTTTGAAAATATGATCATAAATCCATGACCCGATATTTTTGATACCGTTCCAAATGCCCTCAAGCAAGCCAGACATCGTGAATTTACCGTCCTCGAATGCGGTGTCATACCACCAGTCAACGACACTATTCCACGCGTCTTCAATCAGGCCCCACAAGAACGCTACCAGTCCGCCAAGTGCGGCTCCAAGGCCATTAAAAAGCGCATCAGAGACACCCGACCAATCGATGTTTGCAATAAACGTTGCAACATCGTGCCCCAGCTTCTGCCAGTCCACGTTTTTAATAATTGTTCCGATAGATGTGAGCACACCAATTACGCCATCGGATACCGTTTTTGCGGCTTGTACCCAATCAATCGAATTCCACAGGCCCATAAAAGCGTCAGCTAGTGCCTTACCGAGCCCCGCCCAGTCAAGCGTAGAAAACAACCCTCCTAATCCCTCGATTAGGATGATGAATTTCGCGCCTAGTACAACGCCCAAATTAGCCCAATCAACGTTTTGAATGATGTGGTTAATACCCGTAGCGAGATCTTTGCCGAGTGCATACCAATCAAAAGTCAGAATCGCTGTCGCGAGAAACGTCAGCGCGCCGTTAAGGAATTCGCCAATCTTATCGCCAATCCCCGCCCAATCAACACTAGCAACCATACCGTTAAGCTTAGTTGTCAAAGTTGTTGCGGCACCGGCCCAGTCACCGCTCTTGATTTGGTCAGTCATCATTTTTACCCAATCGGGTAGTTCAACAGCCGGAAGTTCAGCATTAGAACCGCCTTTTTTGCTTTTGTCGGACCCGCTGCTGTCACTCAACACGTTGAGTTCGTCAAAGGACGCCAACTGCCGTTTGAGCTCCTTCGCGGATCCAGATGCTGCGCTTCCAGCGTTGTTGATAGCTTTTACTGAACTTTTCCCAAACGCTCCAAACAGTTGCAAAAAAGACGTAACGTATGACACGGCCTGAGCCACAAGGTTAATCAACTTTGTGATAATGGGGCCGAGCAAATTACCGATGCCGGACCAACAGGCAGACAGTTTATTTGATAATTGCTCGTTTTCAGCCATATACGCGCTAACGGCTTTACGCAATAGAGCATATACGCCTCTGGCACCAAGTAAACTCAATGCAAATTTCTTTGCGTTTGAAATCAGTCCGCTAAACTGCCCATTCATCTGCTTGCTGTGAAACAGCATTTTGGCCATGCCTGAAGCCGCGCTCCGAACACCTTGTGACAATGCACCCACGGCTGATTTAGCCGCAGCGCCAACAAACGATGCCGCGCTACGCGCAGCAGAGGCGAAACGCCCCATATGATTCGCCGATTGGTTTACGCCGTCACGCATTTCTGCTAGTCGTGATTGGACCGCAGATAGCGCGGACTCCATTTGCGCATATTGCGATGTATCAGACCCGAGCTTAAACGCAGCGCCCGATGCCTCAGCACGTGCCTTGTCTGCCAGCAGCTTATCGTACTTCTGGCTGACTGCATCCAGATCATAGGCTAGCGCCTGCCACTGCGCGGATTTCTTCTTAACACCGAGATCCTGCAGCCGCTCTTGCTTATTAAGGAGTGACTCTAGTTTTTTCCCGGTTTTGTCGATTTCTGCCTCAAGCGCCGCATACTCCTGCGTCGGATATTTGGTTTTTCCAATGGTACCGAGCTTGTCTTGCAGCTCAGTAATTTTATTTTCCAATGCTCCAGCTTTGCTATCAAATGACGAAATCGCGCTCTCGCTACCAGACATCGCCTTACGGAATGTTGGTTCTAGGCGTTCCACGCTCGAGCCGACACCGTCAATCTGTTTTTGCAAATTTGAAGCCCTTTGTGTGCTGCCGACTATGCCAACCTCTGGGGGCTTAATGTCACTTGAGGCCTGTTCCGCATTGCGTAACTCTTCCATAGCGGCTTCCAAGTCCTTAACCTGCGCTTCCAGCGACGCAATCTGTGTCTCTGCACCACCAGTATCCACTTCTGGCGTAATTGGCCGCGTAAACAGCTCTGTCAAGGTGGAACCGAGTGCTTTAATCTCATTCGACAAGGCCTTGATTGCGGCAAGCAGTTCCGAACTACCCGCCTTAAAGCCTTCAGAACTTAGCTCGGTATCAATAATAATCGAACCATCAGCTTGTCCCGCCATTTAACCACCTTCTCCCCCTTAACCGAGTAGCGCGTTAAGTTTTTCTTTTTCCATCTGCTCATCCTCAGACAGCTTCGTTTTAAGAACACAGATGTTTTTATTGGAGTTCCAGAACTCCCGCTCCCATTTTTCCAACTTTTTGCCTTTGGCTTTTTTAAGACGAATGCTAAGCACATTGGAAAAAACGCCGTCCGAAATCTCCATATAGTAGCCCATAAAGGTCCACCAATGGATGTACTCCGCAGACCGTGTTTCTGTTCCCGCCACTTTATTGATCGCCGGAAACATAATGGGGGCATCTTGTTCCCAATCCATAACACGCGCTAACGGTTTTGTCTCATCTCCATCGTTACCGCAATCGATAAAATGGATTGCTGCGTTAAACGCCGCTTCGTAGTCCTGCTGCGGAATTCTACCGAAATCCACATAGAAGATAAACAGACAGATGTACACCTTTTCGTTTTCCTCTAGATCCGGATCGGAAAAAGCTGTAACGATCTTGAGAATATCTCGAAAATCAGTCCGGATATCATAATCAACGCCATTCACCTTGACCGTCCGGGGCAATTCGCCAACCATCACTTTTTACCGTTTTTGTGCTTGCCTGTGCGTGCAGCGTATCCGTGCGTGTACCGCTCCACGCGCGCGTTAACTTTTTTGACCTCGCGCGCGAATTGTTGGGATATGTAACTGCCGACTGCAGCAAGCGCGGTTTCGCAGTAAAAGTGACCGTTAACCGGCGAAAAAGGGTGCATTTTGCCGAAAAAGGCCTCTGACATGTTACCCCCGAACAGCTTATCACACGCCTCGTACAAGCGGCGTTCTGCGTCCTTCAGGGCCGCAAATTCAGCGGCATCTTCGCCATCAACCGTGCCGTCTGATTTAATATCGATGTTTTCCAGAGGTGCGGTAATGCGATCAAAATCATCGGCCATTGCATTAAACCGATCAATGATGCCCATGTCGGTTGGACGAAAAAAGAACACCCCAATTTCTTCACCGATTTTGTTGCGGATAGGCACTTTAACGCTACCATCATCAACAATGATTTCGTTAAGACCCTGTTTGTTTTTGATAATGTTGTTTTCTGCCATATTGCTTGCCTCCCATATAATGCAAAATGTGTGGGGCGGTCTTATTTATAAAGACCGCCCCTTCCCCAAGCGCCGCCTTTAGTCGTCTCCTTTAGGGGTAAAGGTTTTGGTGGTCATGTCAAAAGTGCCCTTGACACGATTACCCGCGTTATACACAGAGAACGGAATCTGGACGCCGGAGGTGTCACCACCAACAGAGTTCGGAACCACCCAAACGTCTTCACGGTACGCCCACTCGACGGTACCACTGGCATTGAGCAGTACATCTACTTTAGTGGTGACGCAGTCATCGCCGGTTTTACGCTCATTCGCGATTTCCGCCAATTTTTCAAACAGCGGGTCTCCCGTATAAGCATAGAACGGGTCCACTTCGGATTGTACCTCGTAGCCGTTGTGCTGAACATTTTGTTCACCCAAAATGTTCTTGTTTACCTCAACATCAGGGTTGAGTTCTTCGTTGTATTCCTCCAGATCCTTGCCCAAACGAGTATAACTCGGGGTCGAGGAACTAAAGGCCGCATCAATAAAATGTGCGAGATATTTGCGTTCGATTTTTGCCATAATGCTCAGCTCCTTATTTGTCAAATTCGTTTTCGTAGTTGAGCCGCGCTGTAATAATCCAGTCCTCGATACCATCCTGATAAGCGGCGTTAATATATGCCGATGAGGTGCGATCAATAGATTTTATAACGCGGTTACCCGACTCCAACGCCGGATAGTTGTTAAGATGGAACACCTTCCCTTTAAGCGTAACTGGCTGCTGTTCGAGCCATTTGCCCAAGGTATCAAGATATTCTTTGATGCGCATACGCTGCGCATCCGTTTTGGGCGCAGCGCGATATATTACGCTGAATGGATACAAACAAGCCTGTTTAACGTGACCGGTTACATCCTCCACCTTGCTTTGCATCGCGGCGCCCGTAGTCGGGAAAAAACCGATACCGGAGGCGTCAGAAAGCGTGGCAAATAGAATGTGTTGCCGATCAGACAGCCCCGGGAATCTGTTGAGCAGGTCCAAAAGAACCTTACTGACGGCCTCAGATCCGTCAATATCGATAACCGTTTTTGACGGCATGGTTATTTACCTCCGATTTTCTCCTTTACACCGGCAATCCAGAATTGCTGGTTTTGCTCCTTAGCGTGTTCAAACCATTGCGGAACGGCCTGTGGGTTGGAATATTTCAGTGGCCTGTCAGTGGCAACGAGCTTCGCGCCCTTGCGGAAACGCAGGACGTATTCACCTGGGCCTGTAGGGATTTTGCGGGGGCCTTTGCCAGTTACGGAATCCACCATGACCTTACCGCCGTACTGGTAGCGCGCATAGGGACCGGGGAAAACCACTTTTTTTCCGTCATCCTCCGTGTGGGAACGCTGCTGCAAGCTGCCGGTCAGCAGCGGCATACAGGCTTTACAGTCCTCTAGCACACGATCACCCAGCCATTGCTGCGCCTCGCGCATACGCCGATCAAGCGCACGCAAGTCAACAGTGACATGTACGCCACCGTCAGAGTAAGAGATTTTCGGAAAGTTAGACATTACCGTCCTCCAATCTCGAAGTGCGGGAGGAGGCTGTAGAAACCTGCGGAGCTTATCAGATAGACGCCGTCGCGCTCCGCGTTCAAAGCTTGATACAGGCCCTCGTCGTAGTCATCGTCGGTCAGTGGTTCAGTGTCGGGCCACGCACCCGCAAAAACAAAATCACACTCCGGGGCGAAGGTGATATGCTGCACTGGATTTTCGCAGCGGGCATATTCCTTCGGCCCTGTATAGCTTTTCGCTCCTGCATCGGTCGGGACGCATTTATCTGCCGTGCAGTGGATGATAATGTCCACGGCGTCGGCGTTGTTGTCCCCCGCAGTTGTTGCACTGTTGGCTCTCGTGACCAACAGGTCAGCGTCAGAGATGACGGACGGGAACCAACGTCCGGACGCGGCGTGGTAATTAAAAACCGTTATCGTGTCACGGTACATGCCCAACACCTCCCGCATACAGCAGATTGACGCCGTGCGCGTCTGGGACATTCGCCAAATACTGTGCGGCAACGCTGCTGATCAGACTTGTTTGCGCCTCTGCGCTTGTCGCAGCGGCTGCGTAAACGGAGCTGTTCGCTCCACCAGACGAAAAGGAAATGGATTCCCGTCCAGATGAGATGGACGCGACAGCTCCGTAGTAGCTTCCGTCTTCCGCTTCCCGCGCAGATGATGCCCTCCGCTGGACGTCAACCCAGTAGAGCGTTTCAGCGATGGCACAAACAGCCTTCTTGACTTTGGCGACGTGGGCCTCCACGGTAGGGAACGCGAATGTAAGCCGCCCAAAGGTAATTGCATCAAGCTCATCGCTGGCGCGTTCAAGCCATTTTGGGGCAGTTTCCTCGGTCAACGTGTCTCCGAAGTAGTCGAAGACATAAAAAGTAAAGTCTGTGTATGCCATATCAGTGCCCCCTTAGTCTTCCCGCACCTCGGCGACTGCGCACGGTCCGGACTCGGTAGGCCTCTTTCGACGCTTACCCTCCGCCTTCGCGGGCGCAGGTTCGACCGCAGGAACGATTTCTACGGCCTCATAGATAGTCGACCGCTGCATCAGCTCAATGCTGGTGTCGTCGGTAGCCACTACGATATTGCCCGATTTCAGATTACGAAACAACATAGAAGCACCCTCCTTGCATCAAGCCATGGTGTAATAGGTCCCACTGGCAAACGTGGAGCTGGTGACGGAGGCGGCAGTGTACACGCCGTTGGCCTCAGTGTAATACTGGGTACCTTCGGCAAAGGCCTCCGCCTTGGTGA
Source organism: uncultured Oscillospiraceae bacterium (assembly GCA_900547105.1). Lineage (GTDB taxonomy): Bacteria > Bacillota > Clostridia > Oscillospirales > Acutalibacteraceae > UMGS1474. The sequence continues at coordinate 13,607 of URFL01000004.1, forward strand.
ACACACCGGGCTTGAAAATCAGGTCAGGCATGACAACGGTGGTACCGTAGTGATAGAACAGCTCGACGCCATAGGCGTTGGACAGGGGGACCTTCTCGGCGGCGTACTGATCAGCCATGATGGGCTGCGCAACAGCGCCTTCGACCACGATCAGATAGTTGCAGCCCGTGGGGAGATGGACGCAACTATGCGCACGGACGCCGTGCCACGCGAGGAACTCCTCGGCAGCGGTATCCACGCTCGCGTTGTTGGTCTGTCTATCGAGATCATTACGGATCATGCCGTAATATTTCGGGGACAGAACCAGATGCATCATGGAGCGCGGTACGCCATCCACAAAATCGTTCTGGGTGGTTTCGCACTCTTGGATGATAGCTTCCAGCTCGTCGGAGATGGTCTTGTAAGCGGACAGGTTCAGCGCAGTAGCCTTACTGGCCGCAGCGGCAAAAAACGCGTTGTCCAGTTCAGCGGCCATACGCAGAATATGGTTTGCGGCGCGACGGTCCAAAACGCCGTCAACACCGTACAAGCGGACATCCTTCTGCTCCAGCTCCTCGACGATCTCGCGGTCGGTATCGATAGCAACGGTAACGGGTTTGGCCTTCACGGCGTCGCCTTTACCAGCGGTGCGCGCAGTGCCGTAATTTTTGGGGGTGGCGTTCACAAAGCGCTTGGCTTCGACGGTGCCGGAAACGGGGTCGCCGGACAGATCCATGTTTTTCATGGAACCGGAAATCAGCGCTTTCTGGACGCCCTCAATGGTTTTGCCATACAGTTCGGCAAGATACTCTTTGCCATCACTTTCCAGCAAGATGTTCAGTGCAGTAATACGAGGCATAGTTCATACTCCTTTTTAATTAGAAAATTTTGGGCGGGGTGTACTTTTCAGAGCCAGACTCGGGGTCGCCCACGGGCCCCGTAAAAGCAGGCGCCTTTTCCTTCTGCTTTGCCGCCTTTTCTGCAGCAGCCTTCTCCTCGGCGGTCAGGTAAAGACCAGCGTCTTTCTGCTTAGCGGCTTTCATAAAGTCGTCAAAGCCGAAAAACGCGCCGTCCTTCCACGTCAAGCCAGCATCCGAAGACATACATTCGGACATAAGGGCCGTGCGTGCAAAGGGGGATGTGACGCCATACGCGTCTAGCTTCTTGGTGATCCAGTCCTTCTGGTCACGCTGCGTGATTTCGCGGGCGAATTTCTTCTCAGCGTCCTCCGCCTGCGTCTTGTAGGTCTGGATTTCCTGCTGAATCTGCTGCGGGTCGATGCCCTCAAACTTCTTCAGTGTGGTTTCGGCAGTATCGAGGCGGGTTTTCAGACCGTCGCGCTCTGCCATGAGGTCTGCAATGGCTTGATCCTTGGTAGCCTTCGCGGCCTCAACGTCTTTTCCGTTGAGCGCGAACACCTGCTTGACCTGATCTTCATTCAGCCCCAGTGCGGTCAGTTCTTCGGTTTTCATAGGTAACCTCCTGTATAACGGCATTAGCAGATATTTAAGACGTTGCAGCGTCTGGCCGTTTTCGGCATTATTAGGACTGCCGATAGTCCAGTTTTGTACCCCCGCCGGAGTTGCACCGGCAATACTGGAGGGGCATAGAAAAGCAGAGCTCCACAGCGCCGGAATGGGGCTGTAAAGCTCTGCTTTGCGATTATTTATTTGTTGCGGGCGGCGGCAATAGATTTTCTCGCGTCCTCCCGCGTCCATTTTGCAATCTGAATGCGGTCGGGGAGACGCTTCAGACCGTGGTCCTCACAGAACCGGTTGTAGCCCAAATTCTGCTTTTCCAGCAGCTTTGCCGTTCGCGTGTACTGCGCTTCGAGTGTAGCTTTTGCGTCTGCGTCCTCCGCCCCCTCAACGGCTGTGCGAAGTCCAACCAGCTTTGTTTTCGTCCGCCGGATGCGTGATTCCTTCCCGCGCTGCTTCTGGCTGAGGTCAAAGGCTTTCTTGTTTTCGTCCGCATCGAACTGCGCGTATGGATTGTGCCGTAGGTCGCCGGGGCCGAAGCTGTGGCGGCAGTTCCAGCCGCATAGACCCTCGCCGGTGCCATACCCTGTGGATTCCACGAAAATCGGTAGGTCAGGCGTTCGGCCCGTCCGGCTGTAGAATTTGCCCTGCCACCAGAAGTGGTTTCCGGGGTTTTGGCCGCCGTCGCCGTAGCGCGCACCGAGGTGCGCCGATACAAGCACAATGTCCCAGTCGCGTTCCTCCATGCCTTGAACGGCCATATTGCCGGACGCCTGTGCGACACCGGTACGAACAGCCCGCAGAACAGCGGTTTCGATGGTGTCAACGTGCCCGGTGGGGTAGATGACACGCGTTTGCGTGTCAACAATGCTGCTGACAGCCTCCTGTACGGCCCGCGTGTACGATGTTGCGCCGGACGCTACCTTGAAATGCGCGGTGTCCAGAGCTTTAAGTAGCTGCTGTTGGCTTGCGTGCGCGGTCGTGCGTGTGAAGTTATGGACGGTGCCCACCGTGCGCTGATAGGTGTCCTCAAGCAGCCGGATCATGCTCTCAGACTGTGCAAGTTCAATGCCCGCAAGCCCGTGATCGATGTAGAAATTGCTGTCGTAGGCAAGGGACTTGATACCGGCGTCCTCGAAGATGCGCTTGATCTCTGCGTCCGTTGCCTTTGTCCAGCGCTTGATTTCCCGCTGTACGGCGTCCAGATGACCACCCGCGGCTTGATAAACCTCAAGCTGCCATTCATCCGAGGCTGTGAGAAAAGCGCCCTCACCGTGCCCTAACCGCGCCATAACACGCCGGATAAGGTCGTTGGTGATCCACGCGTTCAGCTCGTCTATTTGCGGGTACAGGGTTTCGATGATGTCCAAAATCTGCTGAGGAGTCAGCATCTTCGCCGCCTCCTATTCTGCGCCGAAAAGTTGGGCTTTCTCGATCTGCGCAGCATCGACTTCTGCGATCATGGCCTTTGCCTCTTCCTCGCTCATACCCTCGAATTTTACAAAGTACATCCACTTCGGGACCCAGCCCTGCATGACGTAGGCGCGCCACGCAGCTTTGTCTTCCTCATAGTTGTAGGTCACGTCTCCAAAGTTGAAATTGACATCATATTCGCCCAGTGGCGCGAGATTGTAGAGCGTTACCAGCGCATCAGCACCGGCTAGCGCCTGCGTGATAGCATCCTTGAGCGCATCACGGTCGGTCTTGATCGTCTGGATGGTGTCGCGGTCGTCTGCCTCGACCTGCGTTGCAGTAATCATCCCGGTCTGGCCATCCAGCACAAACACACCTTCGGAAAAGCCGCATTTGACACCAGCCATAGACAGGTCGAAATTGATGTCCTTGATCCGTGCATCGGTCAACAACGTCGGTGCGTGCTCATGGATCGCGTTGGTTTCTGTGTCGTTTAGGCCCATACCGAGCCCCTTCACGAAACGCGGCAGCTCGACGTTGCGGTTCTGTGCGTTTTGAATGAGTTGCTGTCCGACGAAGGTAATGTGCTTGCTATCCTCGATCTCTGTATTCTTGCGGCTGATGGCAATGTCGATGGCTTTCAGCTCTGCAATAGCGTTAGCAAATACAGAAAGCCCGAGCGGGGACGAGGGGTCAACGGTATTCGCACCGGGAACGCGATAGTAGCCGAACAGCGGCGCTTCAAGGTTGGTAATGGTAACTTCAGGGGCCAGATGCGCCCAAGCGTCAACCTTGTCAAGCGCCACCTCCTCACCGAGGGTGACTTCACCCTTAGCGCTGAGCCGGTTTTCAAACGCCTTATTGCTTATTTTATATAGCCGACCACCATCAACGGAATTACCATCAAATCGGTGATATTCCAAACGTGTATAATGGGCACTACCCTGCGACATGTGCGCGGCAAAAATCGCACCAGTGATTCTACCGTTGTTATCCTTTTCGGTGATGCCGAAATTGCCGGGTAAGATAAAGTCCCACGTTTCGCCGTTCCATTTAAGCATGATGCCACCCGTTCGTTCAGCCTCAGCCACGCGGTCAGGCAAACGTTGCAGTAGATCATCTGCCACCCCTTGCAAATAATCAGCGCGCGGCGAGCCGGAGATGGCGATACCGATGTCCAGTGTAACCAGCTTTGCGCGAGTATCACTGATAAGCTTTGCCATGTTGATAGTCCCGATTTCGTCCTCGGCGTTCAGCCAAGGCGGCTTGCCGGTAGAAATACGGTCCCAGTTTGTAAGGGCGTTGGACATTTCCGGCGAGGAAATAAGTTCAACGCCAAAGACTTTCGCTATATCAGTCCCGCTATGAATAAAAAGCATTTTAATCCTCCTTAGCAGGCGCGTAAAAAAATCCACTCCATCACCGCCTTAAACTACCCACTTCAGTTCATTCCGCAGAGCCGTCCGACAGAAATATCTGAGTTGATCCATGCTGTGGTCGTTCTCTTTGATAACCGCGTCTTCGGCCTTTTCCTCGTCCCACGAGTAAGTTTCAAACTCCTCGAAGGTGCTCTTGCAGCTCTTATGGAAATACAGACACCCGGCATTCAGAAACTTCGTAACGTCCTGAATGCCGTTCAAAACGTCGTTGTTGGCCTTTACGACCATGAATTTACCGTATTTTTGTATCGTCTCGATCATGGACGACGCGGACGGGTCAATGATGATATACTGTATCGGATAGTCCCCGATCAAGTCGCACAGCATCTTGTAATACGCCTCGTTGTCCACGCGGTTGTTGCTACCGCCCTTGTAATACAGCTCTTTGACCATGACGGCTTTTTGCTCTGAGGGGCTGTAGTCGTACAGACCCGCGGCAAACGGATTGACGGTGCCGTAGTCCACAGCCACATAGTAGCGGTGCCGTGGATTGAGCGCCGGGACCTTTGGAACGATATGCGCCGAGCGGTCAAACATGGGGTAGACAAGGCCCTCGGCCTTTACCCACAGACCCAGAATATAGCGCCGGTAGAACACGCCGGTGTACATACCCTCATATCGGGCTTTGATTTCAGGTGCAAGGCTCAGATTGTCGTTCATCGTAAAATGGAGATACAGGATATTCCGCTCTCGCGCCTTCTTGATCCACTCCACATAGAACCAGTGGCCGGGGCTTTCGGGGTTGCAGTTGAACCAGAACTTAGAACCAGCCACGCTGCAACGAGCCATAGCTTGTTCGACAAAGGAACGGGGCATGAGGGCCACTTCGTCAAACAGCACGCCCGCAAGCGTGATGCCTTGCACCAATGTGTAACTTGATTCGTCCTTGCCGCCGAACATATAGTAGCTGTTGGTCACGCCGCCAGACGTGATAATCAGCTTGTTTTCACTGCGGCGTTCAGTAATCGAAAAGACACCCTCAAGCCACTGCGGCATGAGGGTTATAACGTTGCGGCGCAGCGATTCAATCGTTTTGCCGCAGATAGCAAAGCTCTGACCGTTGAAGCGGCTCATACTCCACAGGATAAAACCGTCCGTCATGGAAACGGTCTTGCCGGAACGGATAGAACCGTCACAGATGATGCCGTCACAGTCCATGAACTGCGGCTTATTCCACCACGTCAGCGTCAGAAGCTGCCGCTTGCTGAAGTTCTGGTAAACCATCCGTGTTCACGTCCTCCTTTGTGGCATTCTGGATAGCTTCAAGCAGATTGTTGTCCTTTGCGCTGCCGCCCAAGCCGGTTTCGCCGGTGATGTCCATATAGAGCTGGATCGCATAGGTGTTGCCCGCCTGCGCCGACCGCATAAGTGCGTCGGCCACGAGCATTTTTTGGGTCAGCACCTCAGATGGGATACCCAGCTTCTTCAGGCGGTTCTGTTTCCGTTTATCGGTAATCGGGAGACCGGAATACAGCTCAAGAAGGTCAGCCATCATTTGCCGCTCACGGCGTTTCTCCTGACTGGCTTTACCACCGGCAGAGCGGATAGCGTGAGCCTCTTCTTCGCTGCGTTCGGTCAGAGGAATGAGGTTCTTGTCTTGTGGTCTGCTCACGCTTCACACCTCCTATCTGTGGTTTTCCCCTCCGTCACTTCGCTTTTGTAAAGCTGTATTTGTAACCGTACTTTTTCTGATTGGCTTTCAGCCAGCGATCGGTGGCGTCATCATAGTCCTTACCGCGCATTTGCGCAGACTTAACGGCCTTAATGAAGCCAGCGGAATTGAATTTGTGGGTCTTAACGAAGGTATAATCACCTTCTTTACCGCTCGCGACGATACCCTTTGCGCCGGTCATTGACGTGCTTATAAGGTCGCTATCAGAGAAGTTACCACCTCTGGCCCCGGGGTGGTTGTGGTAGACCATTTCGCCCTTCCCACCCGTAATAGCAACGCTGGTAGCAGTCCCGTGCACATATTGAGTAACATACCCGTATTCATCGACGGTGATGCCACTTTCATAATTATCGTTCACGTGGGCCCCACGGAACGCCCGTAGCGCATCTTCAGGCGTCCGATTTACGCCCATACGTGTATTCATTCGCGCGGGAAGATCGGACTTTCCGCCGTCGCCTCCCGCCCCGCCGCGCGCGGCATGACCAAACTTGAACGTAGACATTCCGGAGCTGCTGCCCCGCCCGCCATCAAGCTGAAAAGTAATCTCCGTCCATGCGCTGATCCGCTGCTCAAGGGTTTTTCCGTCAAGCTCAAACTTCAAAGCTTCGTCAAGATCATCAAAAGATGCAATAACACGTCCGGTTGTCAAGCTGTACAGCTCAAGCGGATCGCGGAATAAAACAACGCTTTCGGTCGTGTAAACGCCGTTCAAGCGCTCGAATTCGTGCTTAAACCTGTCAAGCCGCATATTGTCTCACCTCTTTTGGGGTATAAAAATACCGTTAGCGGAAAACCGCTAACGGTTGAAATCGTGCTCAGTTTACGCGAATAACGGGTTTCGGTCCTTTGCCCTTGCCGCCCTCCGCTTTGGTGGGCTTTGCGTCATAAGGCGCGCCGGGGCGCTTGCCGCCTTTGCCCTTCGCGGATTGCACGGGGGTCTTTTTTGCCATTGTAGGCCTCCTATCTGACGACGGGTTCGTCGTCGGTCTGGTTCATGTACGCCTTAAAAAACGCCTTCACGTCGTCAGGGGCATCGTTCCTGATGCCGGTGATCTCGTCCGTATCTTCGTCGCGGATCACGTAACCCATCATAACCAGTTCAGGGTCGTTTTCGTTTCTGATCTCACTCATGTTATCCTAACTCCCTTTTGAGAATTTTCCAAACTGCTTGGGACAACGGTTTTGCGCGGCTGCCGTTGGCACGATAATCCGCGACGGCTTCAGCCATAGCCTCCGACCGGTTTTTAGACGCATACTGGGAAATCTGCTCCACAAGCTGGTCATTCGTCAACCCTTTTCCGGCTGCGGTTTTCTTCGCAGCCTTTGCAGCCTCACTTATGACCTTCGTAGCAAAACGGTGTTTATTCCACGCTGTAATACGGTCTATGTTTCCGTAATAATCGGCCTGTGTGATGTTTTTGAACACCAAAGCACCTTCCAGCAGGTGGCCTATTTCGTGCGAGACGATATGTACGCTGCTTGTGCCATCAGGGTGCCACTTGACACGCACATCGTTTTCGTAGCTCTGATCTAGCTTTGCTTGGTCGCCCATCATTTGGGGATTTAGCTGCAGCTTACCGGACAGAGAAGCAGAAGCATAGGCGTTGGAGCGGCTTTCGCTGCCGTTCAACTCGTGAATACCGATCGCCGCCTGCGGGAACTCCTTTAACAGGCTTTCGAGTTCACCCGCCGCCGATCGTAAAACGCCAAAATCGACTTTATCTGCAGACGAATGTACCGTTACGCTGTAATGATCCTGCATATATTGCCGCAGCTCTCCAACGTCCCTCGTGTCAAGCGCGCCGCTGCCGCGCTCAGACCCGCTACCGCGTCCACCCATATATTATACCACACTTTCTTTCGATTTTGTAGTCCTCACTTTAATTTGATCCTGAAAAGCCGCCACACGGGTGATGGGCCCGGAAATACCCTCGGGCACAAGACCATAAAAATAAACCATCGATGGATTCAGGCGGCAAACCATTTCGTCGTAGCCGAGTCGAAAAAGCTCTGCAGCGCGCTTGTTGAGCTGCGTCCCCACACTGGAAACGGCCACAGCGCCACCACTAGGCTCCCCATCAAAGCACCACTCGAAGCTACTCTCGTCGCTCCAAGAAATGGTCGGAATAACCGTGATCCCGTTGTCCTGCCAGTATGCGCCGAGCCAATGCTTGCGGTAGTGATTCCAGATTTGAACGGCTTTCGGGAAATCCGTATAGGTCGAAAAATCTGGCGTGCATACGATCTTAAAGCGCCGCAGCATATCAAGATATGCGTCGGGGTTCGTCCACAGGCGGTTGAATTGATAGTCGTCCACGAAAAAGTGAACGGCTTTGTTTGCTGGGTCCTTGCAGCTTTTCGCGTAGTTAAAGCCGATCCAATTTTGAGGCGTGACTGGGGTCTCTGTCAAAATGCGCGGTATGTCAAATGCACCTGCGCCGACAAACTTCGCCCTATTCAGATTTTCATAATTTCTCTGATCGCGATACATGACGCGGCCTCCTGTTTTCAAAAATAGAATCCAAGACACAGGCGGTAAGGCCGGAGGCAGAACCGAATACCACCTCTCGTGTGTCTTGAATTCTATATTACAGTTTACCTCGAAACGGGCGAACAAAACGAACAAATTCTATTCGCCTATTTCCCCACCCTCTAAGTAGCGTTTGACCCGCATCCGCACGCCGTCGCCTGTGTTATTTCCACCGATTGTATAGGCCACCTGCCACCAGCTCAGGCCGTCCACAAAGCGATACGTAAATATTTGCCGGGTTAGACTGTCTGGTATGCTGGATATGTACCGTTCGAGACGATTGCGCTCGTAAATACACTGCTGTTGTTTTGCCGCGATAATCGCCTTTAGGTCAACGATCTCAGCCACGCACCGTGCCAAGTCGTCTCCGTAGCCCGGGGCATGCGGCATACTGTCTAGCTTTTGGACCTTTGGTGATGACACTACCACCTCAAGCTCTTCCAGTCGACGCTTGTCCATTTCGATCTCACGGTTAAGCCAGTACAGTTGCGATAGTTCTTTGATAGTCATGCCGCCGCCTCCTTTTTTGCTTTCTGGATTCTAACTTTCAGGGCTTCTAGCAAACTGTCCTGTACATTAGCTTTGCCGCCCAGAGATTTAATGACGTCTTCGTCCGTACCACCCTGCACCACCAAGTGATGGATCATGACGGGGTACGGCTGCCCCTGCCGGTGCAGGCGCTTGTTGGTCTGCTGATACAGCTCCAAACTGTCGTTCAAACCAAACCAGATGATGTGATGGCCGCCCTCTTGCAGGTTAAGGCCGTAGCCACAGGACGCGGGCTGCATCAACAGCAAGTCGATGTTACCGGCGTTCCAGTCGTCTTCTTCCGCTTTACCCTCGTACACTCTCACCCGCAAACGTGTAGCTTCCAGCGCCTGCAACAGCCGGTCGCGGTCGTGCTTAAAGTTATAGCAGATAATCGCGTGCTGCCCGTTCAGCTGCTCCACGGTCTCAAGCAGCGCCTCGATCTTGCAGTCATGTACGGTGATGACGTCCCCGTCCTCGTCGTACACAGCACCATTGCAGAGCTGTAGGAGTTTGCCACGCAGAGTAGCGGCAGATCCAGCCGTGATGACGGTCTCGTCCACCTGCAGCAGCGTATCGCGCTCCAAACGGTCGTAAGCCTTCTGCGCAGCAGCGTCCAGCTTAACGGGGATATCCTCATAGATCAATTTGGGCAGGTCGAGGTAGTCCTCCGATTTCATGCTGATGCAGATGTCAGAGATACGGCGGTAGATTTCGTCCGCCGCGCCCAGCTTCGGTGCATAGGAGAAGATCGTCGTGCGGCTGCGCTTGTCCGGCACAAAGTACGCGTCGCGGTAAGACGTGACGGTACGACCCAGCCGCTGCCCACAGTCCAGCAGATACACCTGCGCCCACAGGTCCATAAGGCTGCGGGGATTCGGCGTGCCGGTTAGCTCCACAATGCGGTTGATTCGAGAGCGCACCAGCTTCAGCGCCTTGAAGCGCTTCGCCTGATGGTTTTTGAAGCTGCTGCTCTCGTCAATGACCACCATATCAAACGGCCAGCTGTGCCCGTAATAGTCTACCAGCCATCGCACGTTCTCGCGATTGATAAGATAAACATCCGCCGTTTGGGCTAGTGCCGCAGCGCGCTGCCCCACGGTGCCAAGGACGTGTACCAGCCGGAGACACGAAAGGTGGGACCACTTTGCAGCTTCTTTGTCCCACGTGGATTCCGCCACCTTCTTCGGCGCAATGACAAGCACCTTCCGCACCGCCCAATATTCATACTTGAGTTGCTTGATTGCAGTCAGCGTGATAGCCGTTTTGCCGAGGCCCATATCCAAGAAAAGCCCCAATGCCGGATCACGAATGATCCGGTCAATGCAATACTGCTGATAGTTATGCGGGCAAAAATCCTTCATCCCTCAGTACCTCCCTGCATCGTGCAATCACGGCTTCGATCTTCTCCACACTGTCGACCGCCGGGAAAACTTCAAAGCCTAGTGCCCGCAGCAGCCCTTGAACATAAAGCTGCCGTTTGCGTTCCGTCTTCCCGGGTTTCTTCAGTTCGACAAAAATCGCCCTCGCACCGGGAAGCAGGATGATCCTGTCGGGGACACCGGAAAACCCGGGGCTCTCAAACTTCAAACATCGGATGCCGTGGCCCAGTTTCTGGACACCGGTTCTCAGCTTATTTTCGTAATAGGATTCGAGCATTTAATTCCTCCTTGTCGGTAACAAATGTAACATTTTGGAACCTATTTCCTATAATTCCCGTGCATATAGGCGCTATGGCGTATAACGCCCATACGCCCTTTATTTCAAGTAATCAATAGAAAAAGTATGTTACAATGTTACAAAGTCTAAAAAGCCCTTGAAATACGGGCTTTTTCGCTGTAACATCTGCTGTAACACTTTTGTTACAGTGTTACAGGCGCAGAGCCGTGTAACATTCAATGTTACAGCATAATGTTACAGCTTTTTTCATGCCCGGACAAAGCCGCGCTGTACATTGTATGGCCCCACTCGGATAACATTTCCAGACCGCTTCCAGCCGTCCAGTCGCGCCAAAATAGCGTTAAATTCGCGCGTGTCAGCGGGCTTCAGGTCACGGACATTTCCGTTGAATAGTTCGCACCAAATCTCCACGGCGGCAATGCGGTCGCGGTCCACGAGCTCGAGCTCCTGCCCATCCGGCATCCGTGTAGCTCCCGCCCAGTAGTCCCGCCGCCTGTCAATAGGCCACTTCGACCAATCCACCGGCACTTGCTTTTCAACAAAGTCCTTAATCAGACCCTCGCGGGCAGATACCTCTCGGTGTTCCTCCTGCTTGATCTTTGCCTCCTGCTCCACGTCGCCGGAGAGATACAGCGACTCGCCTGCCTGCCAGCGGGCTTTTGCCTCTGCCCACAATTGGTCGATAGTGCCGTCGGTCAGGTCACGCCACACGGTTTTGGTGTGCGGCTGCTCGCCCACGTCCACGGGCCAGAAACGCCGGTTGCCGGTCGTATCCTGCAAGAAGTCCGTTGTATTGGTGGAGCCGAAGAACACGCACTGCCGGGGCAGCTCAGATACGTGACGACCATACGCCGCGCGGTAGCGGTCGGCGCGCAGGGAGAGGAACTGCTTGATGCGGGCGACGTCGGTCTTGCGGAAAGCATCAAGCTCTGACACTTCCACCAGCCATACACCCTGTAAAAGTTCCGAGGCGTCCTTACCCTCGAATGTGCGAATACTGTCATTGAACCAGCCGCGGCTCATGCGGTCAAGCAGTGTTGACTTGCCTATCCCCTGCGGCCCTGCGAGAATGACCATATTGTCGTACTTGTAGCCGGGGATCATGGCGCGGGTAACGGCCGCTGTGAAGCTCTTGCGGCATACCGCGCGGTTGTATGCCGTATCTTTTGCGCCCAAATAGTCAATGAACAGCGTGTCCAGCCGGGGCACTCCGTCCCATGTCAGGCGCTCGATGTATTCACGGACCTCGTTGAATGCGTGCTGCGATGCATGAATATCAAGAGCACTGTCGATGTTGCCACGCCCGGAGATGCCCCAGAAGCGTTCCATGTACCAGTACAGACCGTTGCTGTCTGTGTCAGACCACAGGCGGCGTTTGCCGTCCTTTTTCCACGGCAGCGGTCCCAGCACCTCACCACGGCCGGCAAATTCGTTAAGCGCAAACTTGCCTTTAAGCGGGGGATCGTGCTCCAGAATAATACGCACATTGTCAATAGTGCTCTTGATCTTGCCGTCCTGCGTCCGCTGTAGCTTTTCTGCCCATGCGGTGTCGTCCTCCGGCGCGGGGTCGTTGCCCATACCCTCGAACTCCCGCATTGCTTGCTCGTGCTGCTCACGGTTGAGCGTGGCACACACGGTCTTATCGGCCAGTGCCAGATCGCACATAGCCTTGTAGGACGGGAGCTTTGCGACTGGTGTCTCCGGCGCGGCTTTGTCGTCCTTGTCTCCGAACTTGTGTAGCCGGATCAGGTCAAAGGCGTTGACCAGCCGTCCGCCGCACGGGTCCGTCGCGTGGTGGCTGAACAAAAACTTGCCGCCGTCATAGACGATCGCGCCGCCTGTGGTGGAACCGCCCAGATAGGTATAACGGTCGGGATCGTTGTCAACGACCTCGTAGATGCCGGGCAGATAGACATCCATAGCAGCCAGCACATTATAGGTGCGGCAGAAGGCACCCACAAGGCCCTGCTTTTCTTCGGGGTCGCCCTGCTTCATAGCCAGCTTCTGATAGCTGGTAGCGCCGGGAACCACCGGCCAGCTCGTCAGATCGTGCCAGTCGGCATATGTACCAAGCAGCGCGTCTGCGGATATCAGCGGCGCGTCTACGGCCTTGTAGACAAATTCGCTGTCGGAACAACAGGACGGCCAATACATTAGCCGACAGGTTTCAAACGTCGTCGGGTCAGCCATACCGATGCCCACATGGGCAGCCACACGGCGCGCGCACGGCTCATATTCATCGGGGGTCATAGTCCGGTCGGTCGGGACGACAACGCGCAAACGTGGACGCTCGGGCGTGTGCTTGCGGGTACTGTAGATGCAGTAGCTGAAGCCCAACTCGTCCATTTTGCCGATGACAGTTTCCGTCTGCCAGCCGGGGATGTTATCAAAGTCAAGCGTGATGATGTCGCGCCCGGTTACGTTGTTTGCCTTGCGGCGCCGCCCCACCAGCGAGCCGCCTACAAAGCCGCCAACGTCCTTCAGATCGTCCTGCTGTGACTTCTTCAGATGCAGATAGTCTTGCAGGGTTTCAGCCCCACGGACCGGGGTAGACAGCCGTTTATAGAGCTCATCAACAGTTAACACTGTCTGTTTCCAAACCATATCACGGCGGTTATTGCCTACGGATATGGTGATTTGTCTGTCATGTGTCATAATCAGGTACTCCTGTCTTCGGGTTCACCCCCCCCCGTTACCGAAGAGGGCCTCGCCACTCTATGTGGCTCTTAGTATGTGCCCGCGATGCGGTCAGACAGGCGGACCAGCTTGCTTGCGCGAATGCGGTCCACCATAGCGCGGTTTCGGAAGATAATCTTGAGCTGTTCCAGCATAATTTCTACGTCGGCGATTTCCTCGGCCAGAGCTTCGGCATTGTCCGTGCCGCGCAGGCTCTTCGACAGCTCTTTCGTCAGCTCCGACATTTCTTCCATCGCCATCACAAGTTGCGATTGCTTGCCGTAGGTCCTGACGGCCTCGGCATAGGTGTTCGATCGTATAGCTTTATTACTGGTCTTTTTTGTCGCTGCCTTAATCTTGTTCATCTAAATGCCCTCCTTCTTTTCAGCGTTCCATGCCGCGACATCAACACCGATCTCTTGCAGCTTGCGGTCCGCAAGCCACGCGCTGTTGTCAGGCAGTTCATAGTATTTGACCAGGTCATCGTGGATGACCGCGAACTGTTCCCATGCGCGACGCAGCCGCTTTTTCCCGAAGCCGAGGTGCTTGTGTAAAAAGAAGAGAAACGCAGCGTCAATAGCGTTGGTGTATTTCCGGTCAGCTTCTATAATTTGCCGATTGATCTCAGCATCCAGTGCCCGCCTCGCTCGCGCGGTGAGTTTGATGCCTGATTGGCCTTCGCAAACCTTAGCTTTCATAGGTTTCGGCCTCGACGCATGCAAACACATCAGGGTTATCAACAACGACCGAATGGAGTGCGTTCGCCAGCTCGTCCACGCGCTTTTCGTCGTGGTCGCGGTAGCCGAGACCGAAATAAATCGCGTGAACCACTTCGTGAATGAAATCGGCCTCCATTTTTGCCTTTGCCTGCGGACAGATGCGAATAATCAGGTCGTTGTAGAGGATTTCCGCTGATACATTGTTGATGCCGAGATCCATTTTGCTGGTGATCTCGACGGTGTAGGTCTTGCCGCCAATCTTGATCTTTTTAGGGATTTTCATTGAATTCACCTCGTTCTGTAGTCTTTCGATTGATCCGCGCCGCAGTTTTTTGGTATTTCTGCGGCAGCGGAAAAATCGTTATAAGGGTTTCGCCGTGGAAGATATAAACGTTGTTGCAGTAGATACGAATGTTGTTTGCCGTCTCGTGCTTCCAGTACAGCGCCGATATGTACCGGTTCAGACTGCCTTCGGTGTCTCCGTGACGATCTCGCCAGCGCAGGCTGCATAACCAGCGAGATCCACAAAACTGTCACCCTTGACGCCGGTTTTGATTCGGGCCACTTTGAGGAGTGCCAGCATCATCGCTACGTCCTTTGCCGTGTAGCTATACCCCATATATGCCTCCCAGAGCTTTCCCACAAGGGCAAAGTTGTTCTCCGGCTTGCCGTACTCCTGTTCGCGCTCACCACAAACACATTTACGGGCAGCCTCTAAAATTTCAGCTCTTTTCATTCTTTAGATTCTCCTTCAGGAAAATGTAATTTGGCTACGTCAATCGGAAATTCCTCAATTTCCGACGCCCATAGGCAAGAGCCTTTTATCTTTGTAATATCACCTAAGTGTTTCATTATTCGCTATCCTCACTACTTGCATAGACATTGAGGTAGTCCAGAACATCACCAACAAGAGCCAGTGCGGTTTCCTGCCCTTTGTCACTCTGATAAAGCCACTCAGAGCCACAGTTAAGAGCAACATCGCCGTTTTTATCCACAAAAGCAGCAACCTTTTCTACTACCTCAGCGGCAGTACGGATAGCATAGTCGAGTGCGGCATCATCAGTGATACCATTATTAACGGCGTCAATGAGAATATCGTGTATTTCAGTCCTTAATCTGTTCATCTGCTTAGCCCTCCAAAATATCGTCGAAGCAGACAGGGATAACCTTTTGCAACGTACGCAGCAGTGGTATAGCTATCTCTCGCATCTGCGGGTGTGCGCCGGCAGCGGTACGAAGCCGCAGGAAATGGCGCCACTCACGGATATTGGCCGTCATAACGACCTCTGTTTTCAAGCTGTTCGGGAGTACTGCACGGGCCTCTTGCGGGGACAAACCGCAGTCCAGCAGATTAAAATATGCCCTTTCCGCCCTAGAGCAAGCCTCTTTCCATTCGCTGTAGGCAAAGGTGTTTTTGGCTAAATAAAGAGGCTCAATGACCGTGATCTCGCAGCCGAACTGGTTCTGACTGTAATTGCAGTAGCGGGTACTCTCCTGACAATAGGATGCCATCCGGTGTCTAACGAGCTCGTGGCTGACGCCGCGGTCACAGATAAACTTCACGGTAAAACTGCAATGTTCCAAAACCGCTTCATGCCCGCGCTTGATGATACCTGCAACGAACTTCGGGGCGCTATCGTCCGTAATCTTGCCCTCGGATTTGTAGCAGACACGCCCACACTCCTCAAGGCGCCTCAGAATGACAGCCCCATCGATCGGGGTGATGAACTGCACGTCAGGCTTAATAATCTTCATCGTTGTCCTCCTTAATCCTTTTTGAAAAACTTACCGACCCATCCGTCAGCGCCGAGCGGCAGGCCCTCCGCCCACGGGATCGGTGTTGACATGACCTTGACTACTCTGTCCAGCATCTCGTTGTCTGTGCCAAACACCGGAATGTCGATAACAACCTCGTCATGGATGTGGAAGACCACAGGGAGCCCAGCGGCTTCAAGGCGTGCAATGGTCTGCGCCAAACAGTCGCGGGCAATAGCCTGCACGACGTTCTCCACCAGCTTTCCGCCGTAGGTCTCGATGCGACCCCACTTGTTTTTGTCGTTAATACCCATATAGGTGATGGACGGACCGCCCCAGCGGTTTTCACCGACAGCCGGTTCTACATAGTAGAGCTTGCGCCCGGACGGGAGCGAGATTGTCATACAGGTTGTACCACGGATGCAGTCACATTCCCGCGCGAAGGTGCAGCAACGAACGCGGAGAGATCCGCCGTTCTGGATGACCCGGATTGCTGCGTCGTTAAAGCTGTACCAGAGGTTGCGGATTTTAGGGTTTGTGTTGCGCCACTTATCCACGATGTCTTTGATTTCCTCGTCTGGTAGGTCGGCAAGCAGCTTGCCGGTGTCCATCTGCCGCATGGCCGAAACGCCACCCTGATACCCGAGAGCCAATTCTGCGACCTTGCCACGCTGCCGAAGGGCGTACTCAGGGTTACCTTTTTTGATCCGTTCCAGCGGCACGCCGAACATCTGAGAAGCGGACGCCTCATAGATTTTGCCGTGCGTCCTGAAGACTTCAAGCCGCCACTCCTCGTCAGCCAGCCACGATATGACACGGGCTTCGATGGCGCTGAAATCGGCGTCGATCAGGACGTTGCCGGGGGCAGCCACAAACGCGGTGCGGATAAGCTGTGACAACGTGTCATTCGGAGAGCCGTAGACTGTCCGCAGTGCATCGAGCTTGCGACCTTTGACCAGCTCACGGGCCAATTCCAGCGGCTCCGTGTAGGTACGGGGCAGATTCTGCACCTGCACCAGACGTCCGGCCCATCTGCCAGTACGGTTGGCACCGTAAAACTGTAGCAGCCCACGGACGCGTCCGTCGTCGCACACGGCGGCCTCGATGGCGTCATATTTCTTGGTGCTGGTCTTACCCAGCTCCTGCCGGATTTCCAGCATCCGCTGGACGTGGTCAGCGTTGTCACGGCCCAGCAGCTCTTTGATCGTCTCTTTGCGCAGGGTGGTGATGTCGTCACCGGTTTCGACGGACAACCAGCGGGCAAGCTGCTTGACGCTGTTGGGGTTTTGCAGACCGGAGAGCTGGACAGCCTCATCGGTAAGCTGCGCGCGAATGGTTTCGCCCAGTTCCAACGCGCCAGCACAGAAATCCATGTCGACTGCCACGCCGCGCGCATTGATAAGAAGATCCGTTTCCCACTGCTTCTGAACGAAATCCGGCACGGGGAATGCGGATAGGCGGCGTTCAATCTCCATTTCCGCCACAACATCCTGACCGTTGTAGGTCTTGAACAGTGCCCATTTTTCGGGATCGTGATGCGGGTAGTTCCTAGTCCTGCCGCCGTTAGCCTTCGTGGGCTTGCAAGGCGCGCAGAAATAGCGGATCAGAGCCTTGCCAGTAGTCAGCTTTTGTTTGTCCTCCGGAATGCCCAGTGCCCGACCCGTCGCATCCAGACCCGCAGTGTAACCGGCGTACAGTCCGTGCAGCATTGTGTCACGCCACTGCTCCGGCGGGAGTTGACAACCTAGATATCGGCTAAGGCAATACCACTCAAACGCCGCATTGTACGCGTGTTTGATGTACGCAGGATCGGTCAAAGCCGACCGAACATCATGCGGGATAGTCTCGCCCTGTGCCAAATCAATGACCTGCGGCGGTGCGCCGTCTATGCTGTACGCGAAAAGCAAAATTGTGAATGCGGGGCTTTGCGCATAACGATATAGCCCCGTTTTTTTGATATCCACATCAGAATAGGTCTCTAGGTCGATAGACAAATGATGTGCCATAAAACGCCTCCTAGTTTATACAGGGGCGGCGGCTATATGACGGCCGCCGCCCCGCGCATCAAAAAGTATTACATCGGCTGACCGGTCAGCGGGTTAATTCGCGGTACGGGGGCAACGCTCGAGTTGCCAACGCCAGCAAACTCGGCAGCGGTAACAACAGAGTTGCTGAGGGGTTCGCCGTCACGGGTCTTCATCACGGCGCGCAGGCCGCAGCCGACGCCGCGCTTGCCAGCAGAGTTGTAGGCGTAAAAGTTGATGGACACGCGGGCATACATACCGCTGTAGATGTCCGTGGGGGCCAGTTCGCAGTTCACGTTGTCTGCGCCACAGACATACGGCTTATTCTTGCTGGACGCTGTGACCACCCAGCAGCCGCGGCACTCCTCCCCAAAAGGTTCGCCGGAGGGGCGCACGCCGTCACCGTCATGCACAACGGATTCAATACGGGCGGGGCGGACACCATTCCACTTGGCATTGACGCCGACTTCGGCGGCGGCAGCCATGGCTGCATCAAGTTCCTGCTTGATGTTCGGGTCGGTCTTGGGGATCAGCAGCGTGACGCTGAACTTCGGATCACCCACACCGTTCTGCGGTGCACGGGCTGTCACGAGGTTGCAGTAGGACAGGCGGCATTCGGGGGTGAGCACTCTTTTCGGATCATTTTGATACATAATTCATTCCTCCATAATTTCGTTTGGTTCATAGATCGACTTGAAATAAGCCAAGAGCTTCTTGGACTTTTCGTGCTTATGCTTTGAACGCTTCAGCGTAGCAAGTAGTTTGTTATTGTTGGCGATCGCCTGTTTTGGCGGGCCTGCATAAAATTTAACAGCGATATACCCATCAGCATAGTCGGCAGACGCCTTTTCCCACGCTTTACGCCTTTCGAGCTCGTGCTCCCTTAGCGCCCCATACGTGGCACGGATTGCGTCCGGGCTAAAGCACATAAGCTGGAAAAGTTTACGCAAATTTGCAACAGGAAGGCTTTCAAACGCCTCCGGATACGCCAATGAAAATGTCGCTTTATCGTACACAAACGACACACTCCGGTTATGCATGGTCAGCACCCGCAAACTCGGCGGCACCGATGCAATAGGCTTCGCGACGGTCGCTTGCCAGCGCAAGTGTAGGTTTGCCCTTCGGCTTCGTGACGCAATCGGAAAGCAGCTCCGAGAAGGTCTTCTTGCCGAGCATCTTTTCCAGCTCTGAGAGTGTCTTCGGCTTGCGGTCATAGATCAGTGCCTCGTCATATCCGGCGTCGATCAGCTTCTGGACAGCGGCATCAACGTCCGTAAAGGCGCGATTGCTGCGGCCCTCCACCAGCTTCCAGCCGGGGATTTCGATGCCGTCAAGCATAGCACCGGTGGCGTAATCCTGAAGGTCCTTGTACCACTGCACCAGACCTTCGGCTCGGATCAGCAGATCGCCGACCTCTGCATCAGGGAGAAGATTTGTAGGGATACCATCCTGACCGTCCACCTCAGCCTGTGCAACCTGTTCCGGTGTAGCTTTGGCAAACGGAATGCAATCCTTGAATCCCTCAAAGCCTGTGAAGAACGCAGCCCTTGCGGCGCATTGCGCCTTGCCCTTGCAGAATCGGCAGTGCCCGCCGGGGCAGAAAGTTCCGGGGCCGTCGTAGGCTTCCTGCGCAAGGGGCTTGATGCTCTCGCCCCATGCAAGCAGATCATCCACGCTGAGGGTGTCCTCGCTGGCCTCCTGTGACAGCCGGGGCTGACAGATACCCATTGACACCCGCTTGATTTGGTCGCCGTAGATAGGCCCGTAGAGCCTCAGAGCACCCAACGCGTACAGCCTCATTTGCGGATTATTTTCAGCTGATACGGGTACGCCCTTGCCGTGCTTGTAGTCGGTGATATGCAATGTGTCGCCGCCGATCATAACACAGTCGCAGGTGCCGAAGCCGTCCGGGATATAGGCCGTGAGGTCAACCTTGACCTCCATTGCAACATGAGGCGGCGTTGCATACTGCATAGCCTTCTCCGTGAGGTAGTCCACATACGCTTCGGCGGTCCGAAGCATCTCGTCAGAGTACAGCGGGCGGGCTTGCAGCTTTTTCAGCTCCGCGTTGAATTTGCGGGTAGTCAGGGCGGTAAATTTCTTGCGGGCGTACAGTTCGCAGATGGCGTGCGCCAAGGTGCCTTCCTCCGCATAGGGGCTTGTCCCATCAGGAAAGCTCTCCTCGAAATGCGGTGCCGCCGTACAAGCCAGCCAGCGGTGGGCGCTGGACGCGCTCAGAAGCGCGTGCTGTTTGGGGGTAGGCAATGTCCTCACCTCCTGTTAAAGCTGCGCTCCAAGGGCTTCCAGCTCAGCAGCAAAGGCGCTGTACGCCTCCGTCGGGAGCTGCGTTACAGCCTGCACACCATATTTGCCCAGCAGGGCAAGGAGCTGCGGCATCTTGCCTGCGTCAATCAGCGCCGCACCCGCGCGGCTCAGTGCCTCAAGGGTGTAACTTTCGACCGGCGCAGTCTGGGCAGCAACTGTCGGCGCAGTCGGCTGTGCAGGGGTGGGTGCTACAGTGGTGGTAGTTTGCGCAGCTTCGGCAGGAGCCGTCTCCATAGGGTTTGCAGCACCGCCCTTCGGGGTGGCAGTATCGGTACAGCACTTGCACAGCTTGTCCAACTGTCCTGCACTGACCGCGGCCACCAGCTTGTCGATTGCTTTTCTCAGGTCGGGTGCCTCAATCGTGATTTTCATTTCATACATAGTAATTGCCTCCTTAATTACTTAGGTCTTTTGTTCGATGACGTCTTGCCATTTTGCTTCGCGCGATATCACTCGTCTCGAGTAATCGCTCGAATAACAGCCCTGATCCCACAGGGCGGATGCGCCGCTCTCACCGCAGTTATAAGCCATGAGCGCCATACTGGTATCCGAATACCTATCCAGATATTCGCCAATGATAAGCGCCCCGGCAAAGATATTTCCCGCGGTGTCGGTCGGCTCGATGCCTAGACCGCGCAAGCGCGCGTAGTTGATCGGATGGATCTGCATAAGACCGTAGCAAACACCGTTGTCCGCCGTCGTGTCAAACGAGCTCTCCTGCTCCGCGATTGCCAAAAGCAACGCGTACGGGACACCATACTTTTCAGCCGCCTGCTGCATAACCATCTGTAAATGATAATCTAATGGCACTTCAGCGGTAAACACATAGGGGCTTTGGGTGTTTTGCGTCCCTGTCGTAAGCACCAGTTTGGCGGTGCCCGATGTTAACGCTCCGGGACTGCCCGAACCTACCAGTACAACGGGGTCTGTCGGCTGGTCGGTAGTCAACCGTTGATCTATCAGCGACGCGCCAATCGATACCGCATCCAGCAAAAAGACACAAGCTAAAAATCCTGCTATCTGTGACACGCTAAAACGATCTGTGCGCTTCGCGGTATCACACTGCTTCTTTCTGTGCATACGCTTGTCCCTCCCCTTGCAGCCAATCGTTGTACCCTTTTAGATTCTCTGGATCAGCATAAAAACGCTCCATTGCAGTTAGCAGCGTACAGCTCAATATATCAAGCTGTATTTTTGGGATGCTGTGCTCGATACTGTGAGCCATCGTGCTGTCCTCCTTTACCGATCAATCCGCTTTTTCTGTTCGAGGCGGTCCAGTGCGCTGACGATGCGCCGCCGGGTTTGTTCATTTCCGCCCCGCTTTTTGTGCAACACACTTGACAGGTATGTGTTCGCGATCCCCGCCTCATTGGCAAGCTCAATCCCGGTTATTCCCGCCATGTGCATGCGCCCAACGACCTCCGCGGTCCAGTCCAATTGCAATTTTCACACCTCCAGTTCAATTATTTTTGTAAAAGAGTTGAAATGTTTGAACACATATGCTATGATATAGACGCTAACCAATATCAAAGCCAAGGATGCGGCTCCCGGGAGCGGGGGTCTGTTTCCTTGTGCGGTTCAAATATTTGCTCTACGCCAGTTAGTATAGAACAAATATTTGAACTTGTCAATAGCTTTTGAACAAATATTTGAACTTTTTGGAGGCCACTATGTTTTACGAGATCTACAAACAGCTTTGCGCGGATAAAAACATCTCCACCACAAAAGCAAGCACCGAGATCGGTATCAGCCGAGGGAGCGTGGCGTACTGGAAAAAGCAATACATGGCTGGCAAAGACGCGAAGCCCGATTCGTACACCGCGGGAAAAATTGCGGATTATTTTGGCGTGTCTGTTGACTACCTGCTTGGGCGTACTGATGATCCGATTGACTATGACAAAGACGGTGTTGCGTTAGCGGATATCCCACTTACATATGTAGAAGCAGCAAACGGCGATATGCGAAAAGCGCGAGCTATTATGCTGGCAGCGGAGCGCGATGCGCAAAAAGAGGCTGCTGCGCATCACAATCCGCGTTTTTCGCAGCAGGACGAGGCTTTAATTTTTGCGTTATGGGGTGACGCGGAAGACGTGGATGAAAAGGATTTGGAGGACGTAAAGCGTTTTGCGGCGTTTGTTAGAGCGCGAAAGGACAACAAATGACAACTAATGATCTGTACGGTGTAGCCGAACAGGAGTGCGTTGAGATCACGCCCTATCGGTTACAGAAACGTGATGCCTTATCGTTGATAGACGAAGATGGTAGATGTTACATCGCTATCGATCCAACTAAAATCACATCGGCGGCTGACGAGAAAACAAAGATTGCACATGAATTGGGGCACTGCGTAACCGGGTCTTTTTACAACGTGTATGCGTCTTGCGATTTCCGGCAGCGGCACGAGGCGCGTGCCGACAAGTGGGCCATAAAGCGACTGCTGCCGGAGGACGAACTACACGACGCCGTCGCAAACGGCCACACCGAGCTGTGGGAGCTGGCAGACGTTTTTGATGTTACGGTAGATCTCGTTCGCAAAGCGGTGAGCTGGTACAAATACGGAAATTTATATTCCGTTTGAAATTTTGAAAAGGGGTAGATAAACATGAAAAACAAGTTTTTAATCATTGCGGTTGCTGCCATCATCGGAGCGTCGTGTTGCGCTTGCTCGTCTGCGTCAGACGAAGGCCAAAGCTCCAAACCAAACAGCGCCAGTAGCCAAAGTGCTGGCGATTCCAACAAAGCCGAAGAGCTTGGCGTAGGTGAAGAATGGGTTGTTGATGGCCAATGGTCCCTTGTTATTAACTCGGTCAGCGAAACAGACGAGCGAAACGAGTTTGCCGAGTCAAAGCCTAAGGCGGTATATGTCATCGACTACACCTACAAAAATATTGGATACAAAGACGCTTCTGGCCTTATGGACGGCCTGTTTTTTAGCATGGATGAGGGCATTGTCGACAACGCCGGAGTAGTAGGATACAGCTATCCGGGTGATGTCACGAACCCCCCAAAAGAAACGCCGATCGGTGCAAGTTGCAACGCCCAAAGCACTATTGGTGTTGACAACGCTGGCGCGTTCAAAATTACAGTGACTGCGTACGATAGCGAATCGAACAAACAATCCGTAACGTTTGCGGTCCCGAATCCCCAAAAATAAAGCTCTCCGAAATAATCGGAGAGCCAAATAGGTGATATGTAATATGTCTGTAGATATTAAATGGGCCATCCCACAAACCGGATCGCAAGCGACAACAGAGGGCGACCTTGCTGCGGTGTACACTCGATACTCGAGCCACAATCAAGGTGAACAATCCATCGAGGGGCAGCTTGCAGCAGCGCAGAGGTATGCAGCAGAGCACGGATATACCATTGTGCGCGAATACACAGACCGTGCAAAATCCGGACGGACAGATGACCGGGAAGCATTCCAACAGATGCTGCGAGACACAGCCAAGAAACAATTTAGCGTTATCATCCTGTGGAAGGTAGACCGATTTGGTCGTAACCGCGAGGAAATTGCTATAAACAAAATGAAGTGCCGTAAAAACGGTGTCCGCGTTGAATACGTTGCTGAGCAAATACCGGACTCGCCTGAAGGTGTAATATTGGAGAGCGTTTTGGAGGGCTTTGCAGAGTATTACAGCTTACAGTTAAGTCAAAATATCCGTCGAGGGCTTGCGAAGAGCGCCGAAAAGTGTAAGGTTACCGGCGGTAACCGCCCACTGGGATACAAGACCGGACCAGACAAAGAGTTTCTAATTGATGAGGACAACGCACCTACCGTTAAGCTGATATTCGATATGTATGCTAAGGGGGCGACAGTTAAAGAAATCGTTGACCATCTAAACCAAAAAGGTTTGCGGACATTGACTGGCAAGGCGTTCACGAAAAATAGCCTACACACAGTGCTAAAGAACGAGAAGTATCGTGGGGTGTACACATACAAAGACATACGCGTAGAAGGCGGTGTCCCGAGAATTGTTGATGATGACACTTGGTATAAAGTGCAGGAGATGCTGAAGATTAACAAACGCGCGCCGGCTAAGACTTGGACACGTGCAGACTATATACTGACAGACAAGCTATTTTGCGGGAAGTGCGGCGGTGTCATGTTTGGCGAATGCGGCACAAGCAGGACGGGTGTACGGCATAACTATTACACCTGTTCCAACAGGAAGAAACACCACACCTGCGATAAAAAGGCCGTCCGACAAGAGGATATCGAGGACTTGGTTATTAAAGCCACATGCAACATATTCCGCGACAAGGAATTGCTCGACGCTATCATCGAAAACACATGGCAATACTACCTTGCGCAAAGCGATAATCAGGCAGAGCTAAAAGGGCTAACCAAACAACTGAATCAAACCGAACTGGCGATTAAAAACCTGCTCAGGGCGATTGAGGCAGGAATCCTAACAGAGGACACTAAAGCACGCATGGACGAACTGACGGCGCAAAAAGCAGAATTAAAAGCGGCAATTGCCGACCTGCAGCTTGCGCGCGGATTCCATCTACAAAAAAGTCACATTGCATATTATCTTACAAAGCTGTGTGATGCCAACTATAAAGATCGAGACGTGCAAAAGCGGTTAATCCAAACATTTGTAAACGCTATCTTTGTTTTTGACGATCATCTAAAGATTACGTTCAATTTTAGTGGCGATAAAAACACCGTCACACTTAGCACAGTGCAGGATGCCGAAAGCGGAAATGTGTTCGGACACCGTGCGTTATGCTCCACCAAAATCGGCAAGCATCTTACGATGCTTGCCGATTTTATTTTACTGTTCTCTGTTCAGAGAAAATTTTATGTAAACTCGTTTTCGACGCTTGATAAAAACCCGCGGAGCAACAGTGCTGTTATCGTTAGAAATTTCTGCTTTTTTTCGACAAATTACGCATTTGGTGCTTGCATTCAACCATTGTGTGAAGTAAAATAAAAAAGAATAAGCGTCATTCCGGGCGGGGGCTTATGCTGTTTTTCCATTGCATGGCCTCCGTCCTTACGTTATATTACATTGCTCTATCCCCCACCTTTTATCGGACGGAGGTTTCCGCATGAACAAGCACCTGTCACAGGAAGAGAAAAATGCGCTGGCATCGGAATTTGCCTATCATGGTCAAAAATCCGGCATCATCGGCGGATACTGTGAAGCGGATTTTCCGCTGTATTACGCCAACGAGGAAATGGCGGCTATGCTCGGTTATGGCAGTGTGGACGAGCTTGCCGATGCCATCGGCGGCAAGGTGGCGGGCACCATTCACCCCGACGATATGCTGCAGGTAGAGCAGGACTTGGGCGGGCGTTTTTACGAGGGCATGACCTACGAAACGACCTATCGCATGCCGCGGAAAGACGGCTCGTGGTTTTGGACGGTGGACAAGGGCAAGGTGATCCGTGCCGAGGATGGGCGGCTGGCGATCCTCAGCATTTGCACCGATATGAGCGACTTTTTACAGCGGCAAAAAGAGCTGGAAGCCAAAAACAAGGTATCGGATTATCTGTTCAAAAATCTGCCGGGCGGCTATGTCCGCTGCTCCACGGATGAGGATTTTTCTCTGCTTTATATCAGCGAGCGATTTTTGGAGATTCTCGGATGGACAGAGCAAGAGATTCGCACAAAATTTGACAACAAGTTTATAAATCTGGTGCATCCGGATGACCGGCTGAATTTGCAAAAATATACCAATTTGGTTCTTGACAGCGAGATAGATACGCCGCTTGAAAACGCCACTTACCGGCTGTTGGGAAAAGACGGCTATCACTGGATTCTGGATGCCACGGTAAAGGTGTCAGCTTCCGGTCAGACATTTTTGCAATGCATTATTTCGGATATCAACCAGTTTATTTCTGAAAAAAATCAGCGGGAAATCCAGTTGCAGCGTTCGCTTGCCGCTTCCGAAGAGCGGTACGAGATCATCAACGCATTGGGAAACATTTATCAGGAGCTCAGCGTGGTGGATCTGAATGCTCAAACCTATACCATTGTTTCGGGATATGGCGCATCGCACCAGTATCAAGGGCGTGTCGGGTCGCTGAGCGAGCTGCAGCAATTTATTTTGGAGCAGATCATTGTGCCGGAGCAGGTAGAGGACGCCAAGGCGTTTCTGGATTTTTCCACCGCGTCGGATCGTTTGGGCAACAAGCCCTATATCGCTCACGAATTACAAGGGCAAAACCACACATGGTATTTGGTAAGCTTGATCGTGAAAAGCCGGGATACGGACGGCAACATTACACATCTGATTCTGGCGGTGCGCAACATCGACAATCAAAAAGCCCGCGAATCTGCCTACCAGAAAATCTTGAGGATGCTGCGACAAACGCCCGCCGGGCGAACGAAGCCAAAACCAATTTTCTCCGCCGCATGAGCCACGACATCCGCACCCCGCTCAACGGAATCATTGGGCTTTTGAAAATCAACGAAACCCATTTTGATGATAAAGAGCTGGTGCGGGAGAACCAGAAAAAGATGGAGGTTGCAGCCAACCATCTGTTGTCGCTCATCAACGATGTGCTGCAGATGAGCAAGCTGGAGGACGGTAGCGCGGTGTTGACGCACGAATTCATCAGCTTGGTGGATTTGACACAGGATATTGTCAATATTATCATCGGGCGCGCGGTGGAGGCGGGCATTGAATGGGATTATGAAAAAGGCAAATCTGTCATCCCCTACCCCTATATTTACGGCAGCCCGGTGCATTTGCGGCAGATATTTTTGAATATTTACGGAAACTGCATCAAGTACAACCGCCCCGGCGGAAAGATCGTCACCATTGTGGATACGCTGGGAGAATGTGACGGTGTTTGTACCTATCGCTGGACCATCACCGACACCGGCATCGGCATGAGCGAAGAGTTTTTGAACCATATTTTTGAACCGTTTGCCCAGGAAAAGAGTGATGCCCGCAGCGCTTATCAGGGCACCGGTCTTGGTATGTCCATCGTCAAAGGGCTGCTGGACCAAATGGGCGGCACCATCTCCATCACCAGTGAGGTGGGCGTCGGTTCCACCTTTGTGATTGCCATTCCCTTTGAGATTGCTCCGCCGCCTACCGAAGTATCGGTGCTGCCGGTTGCAGCCGAACACAGCCTTCGCGGGCTGCATCTGATGCTGGCCGAGGATAATGATTTGAACGCCGAGATCGCCCAGACGCTGTTGGAGGACGAGGGCGCCGCTGTCACCATTGTGGGCGACGGAAAACAGGCGGTGGAGCTGTTCGCCCAAAGTGCCCCCGGAACCTTTGATGCGATCCTCATGGACATGATGATGCCGGTGATGGACGGCTTGGCGGCGACGAGAACCATTCGCGCGCTGGAGCATCCCGATGCAAAAAGCATCCCGATCATTGCCATGACAGCCAACGCGTTTAAGGAGGATGCCGACAAATGTCTGGCAGCCAGCATGAACGCCCATCTGGCAAAGCCGCTGGACATCCGCAAGGTCACGACCACCATTGCGCGGCTGTGCTATACAACAGACACACATTAACAACTCCTATATTGCCAAAAAGGGCTGACAGAACATTCTGTCAGCCCTTTTGGGATGCTGTATTCGGTTTTTCGATCGGCGGTTACAGCTCGAACAGCGGCGCCCACATCGGTGTGTTATGCATCGACATAAACTCGTCCCCTGCCACCACAATGTGATCCAGCAGCGCGATACCCGCCGGTGACAGCACCTTGCGCAACTGCTGGGTGGTCGCCACATCCTCACGCGAGGGGACGGCGCTGCCGCCCGGGTGGTTGTGCGCCAGCACCACCGCCGTAGCGTTGTGGCGCAGCGCCGTTTGCAAAATCAAACGGGTGTTGATCTGGGCCGCGTTGACGCTGCCCTCGGTCACAATGCCGGCGTGGCGCACCCGATAGCGGCTGTCCATACAGATCAGCAGCACCGCTTCGTGCTCCAGTCCGGCGAAAAACGGCACCGCATATTCGCCCATACGCTGGTAGCTTTTCAGCACCGTTTCCGCCTGTTGCTGATCCTTGGCGTATTCGCGCGCCAGCTGCTTGCAAAAGCAGATCAGCACCGCTGCGTTTTCCGACATACCGGGGATGCGGCACAGCTCCTCATACGGCGCGTCCAGCACGCCGGACAGCGAGCCGAACGCCTCCATCAGGCGGTGCGCCAGCTCGTTGGTGTCGCGGCGTGGAATGCCGAAGAACAGCAGCATTTCCACGATCTGGTGCCGTTCAAAATGCGACAGCCCCTCCTGCAAAAAGCGCTGCTTGACCCGCTGGCGGTGTCCTGCGTGCACCGGCTGATCCATGCCGTTTTCCTCCCCCGCTGTTGCTTATTTCCGGCTGCCGGGTTTATAGGGAGCCGGTGCCCCCGCTTTGCACAGCGGGCATTCGTCCGCTTCCCACGATTCGACATCCAGCGAGATCACCGCATGGAACGGCACACCGAAATCGATCTTGCCGCCGGTGCGATCCACGATGGAGCCAACGCCCACCACTTCGCCGCCGGCCGCTTTGACCAGATCCATCACCTCGCGCACCGAACCGCCGGTGGTGATAACATCCTCCACCAGCAGCACTTTTTGACCCGGCTGCACCGCAAAGCCGCGGCGCAGCGTCATGGCGCCGTTTTCCCGCTCGGCAAAGAAGTTTTCGCAGCCCAGCGCACGGCTGACTTCATACGCCATCTGCACCGCGCCCATGGCGGGGCCGATGACCACTTCCACACCGTCGTTGCGATAATAATCCGCCAGCGCCGCGCACAGCTCCTCGCTGTAGCGGGTGTTGCGGAAAATTTTGGCGCATTGCAGATAGCGGTTGGAATGGCGACCGGAGGTGAGCAGGAAGTGACCCTCCAGCAGCACACCGGCTTCTTTGAAAATCTCCAGAACGCGTTCTTTGGAAATCATATCGGTTTTCTCCTTTATTCTGTAAATTTCGATGGTTCGAAAAGAGTATATCACATTTTTTATCATTTGAAAAGGGGCGGCGATATGGTATAATACCACTATATTTCATTTTTTAACAGAAAGGCGAATCGCCATGCAGCTTTTGACCATTCAAAAAAACGACGCGGGACAGCGGATCGACAAGTTTTTGCAAAAAACCTTTCGGCAGTTTCCGGTGTCGATGATGTACAAATACATCCGCCAGAAGGATATTAAGATCAACGGCAAGCGCTGCACCATCTCCACCCGCCTGTGCGAGGGAGATCAGGTGGCGCTGTATGTGAAGGACGAGTTTTTGACGCGGGAAGCACCGGTATACGATTTTCTGCACGCGTCCACCCAGCTGGACATTTTGTACGAGGACGACAACCTGATGCTGCTTAACAAAAAGGCGGGGGTGCTGGTGCACCCCGACAAGCACGAATACGCCGACACGCTGTTGTTTCGCATCCAGCGATATTTATACGAAAAAGGCGAATACGACCCCGCGCAGGAAAACAGCTTTACCCCCGCGCTGGTCAACCGCATCGACCGCAACACCAGCGGCATCGTGATCGCTGCCAAAACGGCGGCGGCGCTGCGGATCCTTAACCAAAAGCTCAAGGATCGGGAAATCCAGAAATACTACCTGTGCATTGTACACGGCACGCCACAGCCGCCGCACGCGGTGTTGAAGGGTTATCTGCAAAAGGACGAGGCGCGCAATCAGGTGACGGTGCTGACCCATCCGGTGCCGGGCGGGCGCACCATTTTGACCGAATACACGGTGCTCGAGCAAAAAAACGGCCTGTCGCTGCTGGAGGTGCATCTGCTGACCGGGCGCACCCACCAGATCCGGGCGCATCTGGCATCCATCGGGCATCCGTTGCTGGGGGACGGCAAATACGGCACCAACGCGCTGAATAAGGGCACCGGCTTTCACAAGCAGGCGCTGTGCTCCTATAAGCTGGTGTTCGCGTTTACCACCCCGGCAGAGGAGCTGGAATATCTGAACGGGCGCGCATTTGCGCTGCCCCATGTCTGGTTTGCGGACGAGTTCCGCGCCGGCAAGATTCACAAGTAAGGAGGAACCGCTATGCTGCAACTGGTGTTGGGGCGTTCCGGCTTTGGCAAAACCCACTGGATTCACGCGCAGGTGGCGGATTGGGCACGCAGCGCGGAGGGTCCGCTGTATCTGTTGGTGCCCGAACAATTTTCGTTTGAAACCGAGCGCGCGCTGCTGCAGCAGTTGGGCGCAGTGCTCGCCAATCGGGTGCAGGTCATCAGCTTTTCGCGGTTGGCGGAAACGCTGTGCCCGCCCGCGGGCGGCAAGCGCATGGACGACACGGTGCGCACGCTGTTGATGAGTGAAGCGCTGACCGCCTGTGCCGACCAGCTGACGCTGTATCGGCGGCACACGGCGGATGCGGATTACATCCGCTGTCTGTTGTCGCTGCTGACCGAATGCAAGCAAAGCAGCATTTCCGCCGAACAGCTGGCGCAAACCGCCGCCGGGTTGCCGGACAGCGCGCTAAAGCACAAAACCGAAGAGCTTGGCTGCATCCTCGCCGCTTACGATGCACTGGTGGGACAGGCTTACAGCGATCCGCTGGACGATTTGTCCACGCTGACACGGCATTTGCAAGTCCATCCCCTACCTCCACAGACGCGGGTGGCGGTGGATTCGTTCAACGGCTTTACCCAGCAGGAGCTGGCGGTGCTGCAGCAGCTGATCGCGCAAAGTGAACAGGTGACGGTAGCGCTGTGCACCGATACGCTGGAACCCACGCCGGACAGCGGGTCACCGTTTGATCCGGTGACCCGCACCGCTAACCGGCTGGTGCGCATGGCGCAGGAAGCGTATGTGAAAGTGGCGGCACCGGTGGTGTTGACCGAGCGGCGCCGCACGACTGATCCGGCGCTGAACGCGGTGGAGCAACAGCTGTTTGTTCCGGCGGCACAGCCGCTGGATGCCGCGACCGAGGCGGTGACGCTGTTGAGTGCCGATGATATCTATGCCGAATGTGACGCGGTGGCGCGGCTGATCCGGCGGCAGGTGCGCTGCGGCGGCGGACACTGGCGGGATTTTTCCATTGTGGTACGCCAGCTGACGGATTACCGCGGGGTGCTGGATGTCGCGCTGGACAAACAGGGCGTGGCATATTATCTGGACAGCCGCGAAAATGTGATGACCGATTCGCTGTTTTCGCTGACCACTGCTGCGCTGCAAGTGGCGGGTGGCGAATGGAGCAGCGAGCTGCTATTGCGCATCGCTAAAACCGGGCTGGTGGGCTTATCCGCCCACTCGGTGGCGCTGCTGGAGAACTACGCGTTCACCTGGCGGGTGACCGGCAGCGGGTGGCGGCGGGAATGGGCCGACCATCCGGACGGGCTGTCGGTGCAATTTGACGAGCAAAGCCGCGACCGGCTGCATTATCTCAATTTGCTGCGTCAGCGGCTGATCGCGCCACTGGAAACGCTGGCGGGGATGTTGCGTCGCGCACCCGCGCTGACCGGTGAGGAATTTGCCCGCGCGGTGTATAGCTATCTGCTGAACGCGCGCGCCGATCGGATGCTGCGGCTGCAGGCGCGGCACTGGCAACAGGCAGGCGAAGAGGCGCTCGCCGAACGGCAGTCGCGGTTGTGGCCGCTGCTGATCGGGCTGCTGGACACCTTTGCCCACACGCTGCCCCATCCGCTGCCCGCCGAACGGCTGATCGAGCTGTTCCGGCTGGTGGTATCCGCCACCGATTTGGGCGATATTCCGCAAACGCTGGATGCGGTGCAGATCGGCAGCGCCGACCGGATGCGGTTTGCCGCGCCGCGCACGGTGTTTGTGCTGGGCGCCAACGAAGGGGTGTTCCCCGCGTATCCCGCCGGCGGCAATTTGTGGAGCACCGCCGACCGGCAGCAGTTGATCGAAGCGGGACTGCCGCTGAACGACAGTGGCGACGACGCGATTTTGGAAGAGCGGCTGTATGCGTATCAGGCGCTGGCCGCTCCCTCGGACAAGCTCATCATCAGCTATCTGCGGGGCAACGCAGCGGGCGAAACGCTGCTGCCCTCCAGCATGGTGGAAAATGTGCAGCAAATTCTGCCCCGCTGCGTCCGGTTGGACACCGCCGATATGGCGGATTATGTGGAATCGGGGCGCGATGCGTTGGAGCAGGCGGCGCGCGGATGGCGTCAGCCGGATCCGCTGGTTGCCTCGCTGAAGCAGGCGCTCGCAAAGCAAGAGGAAGCCCGCCAACCGATGGCGCTGTTGCAGCGCGCGGCGGATCAGCGCCCGGCAGCATTTGCGAATTCTACGGCGGCACGCCGCTTTTTCGGCGACGATATGCGACTGTCTCCCTCGCGGGTGGAGAAATATCACCAGTGCCGTTTTGCGTATTTTTGCCAGTACGGCTTGCAGGTGCGCCCGCGCCGCGCCGCTGATCTGGATGCGATGGAATTCGGTACACTGGCGCATTATGTGATGGAGCAGTTGCTGCCCGGTTATACGGCGCAGGGGTTTGAACACATTACCCAAAAACAGATCGCCGCCGACACCGACCGGGTGGTGGACGGCTATGTACAGGAATATATGGGCGGCACCGACGGCAAAACCCACCGCTTTTTGTATTTGCTGGAGCGGCTGAAGGTCGTCTGCCGCCAGCTGATGAAGCAGGTGGTGCGCGAGCTGCGCCAAAGCCAGTTTGTACCCACCGATTTTGAACTGGAGATCGGGCAGCTGTCCGGCGACGATGTACCGCGGGTGCCGTCGGTGGTGCTGACACTGCCGGATGGTGCCCGGATCCGGGTGCAGGGCAAGGTGGATCGGGTGGATGTGTACCGCCAAAACGATATATCGTATGTCCGCATCATCGACTACAAAACCGGACAAAAGCAATTTCGCCTGTCGGATGTGGTGGCGGGCATCAATTTGCAGATGCTGATCTACATCATGTCCATTTGGCAAAACGGCGGCGCGCGGTATGGTCAGGTGCAGCCCGCGGGGCTGTTGTATCTGCCCGCCAAGCTGCCGGTGCTGAAAGTAGATCGCTGCGCCGACGGCGACGCGTTGGAGCGCGCCGACATCCGCGCTATGCGGATGAACGGGCTGCTGCTGGATCATCCCGACATTGTGCGGGCAATGGAGGCGGACGGTGCGGGGCTGTTTGTGCCCGCGCGGATCAACGCCAAGGGTGAGCTGTCGCACGACGCAAGTGTGGCATCGCTGGCGCAGTTCGGGCAACTGAAAAAGCGGGTGGACAAGCTGTTGACCGATATGGCGGAAACGCTGCGGCGCGGCGATATTGCCGCGGTACCCGCCTGCGGCGCGGTGGAGGCGTGCACTTATTGCGAATACCGGGCGGTGTGCGAATTTGAACCGGGCGACCCGGTGCGGTTTATCGCCCAGCAGGATGCCGCCACCGTATGGAAAGAGCTCGCCGCCGAGCAGGAGCAGGAGGAACAGCATGAGTAGACAATGGACGCCGGAGCAACGGCATTGTATTGATGCGCGCGGCGGCACCGTGTTGGTGTCGGCGGCCGCCGGATCGGGCAAAACCACTGTACTGGTGGAGCGGGTGATCCGGCGCATCACCGATGAACAGCATCCGGTAGACGCCGACCGGCTGTTGGTGGTAACCTTTACCAAAGCCGCCGCTGCCGAGATGAAGCAGCGGCTGGGCAAGGCGCTCGCCGAACAAATGGCGGCGCACCCGCACGACCGGCGGCTGCAGCGGCAGCAGATGCTGCTGCCCCGCGCCCATATCAGCACGGTGCACAGCTTTTGTTCGGCGTTGCTGCGGGAAAATTTTCATTTGCTGGATATTTCGCCCCAATTCAAGGTGGCGGAGGACGCCGACGTGCGCACCATGCAGCAGGAGGCGCTTGCCGAGGTGATGGAGGCTGCCTACGAAGCCCGCGACCCCGCGTTTTTGGCGCTTGCCGAGCTGCTTTCGGGCGGACGCGATGACCGCAAGCTGACCGAAGCGGTGCTGCGGCTGTATACCTTTATCCAATCGCACCCCTTCCCCAACGACTGGCTGCAGGCGCAGGAGGCACTTTATGCCACCAACGCCCCGATTGCGAACACCACATGGGGACAAACGGTACGGCGGTATGTGTCCGGCACGCTGCACCACGGCGTAGCAATGCTGCGCAAAGCGTGGAGCATGGCGACATCCGAAGAGCAAATGGCTGCCGCCTATGCCGGACCGCTGCTCGCCGATTGCCAGCAGCTGGAAATACTGGCTGACAATTTTGATACCGAGGACAACTGGGATGACGCCATCGATATGCTGGAGCAGTTCACCTTCAACCGGCTGGGCAGCTTGCGCCAGTATCCGGACGAGCTGTTCAAAAAGCGGGTGACCGGGCTGCGCGACGAGGTGAAAAAGCAGCTGGCCGCGCTGCCCGCGCTGTTTTGCGGCAGCGAAGCCGAATGCCGCGAGGATATTGCCGTGCTGCGCCAGCCGGTGACGGCGCTGTGCGCGCTGGTGCGGCAATTCAGCGACACATACGAACAGAAAAAAGCCGCCAAGCATTGGGTGGATTTCAACGATTTGGAACATTTGACGCTGCGGCTGCTGCTCGACCGGCAGGAAAACGGCACCGTGCGTCGCACCCCGCTGGCACAGGAGCTGGCACAGCAGTTTGAAGAGGTGTTGGTGGACGAATATCAGGACACCAACGCCGCGCAGGATGCGCTGTTCCGCGCGATCTCGCGGGACGAGCAAAACCTGTTTATGGTGGGCGATGTCAAACAGAGCATCTACGGCTTTCGCCAGGCGATGCCGGATATTTTCCTCGCGCGGCAAAAGGCGTATGCCGATTATGACGGCGAGCATTTTCCGGCGACCATCACGCTGGGGCACAATTTCCGCAGCCGCGACACCGTGACCGACAGCGTCAACTTTGTGTTTTCCCAGCTGATGAGCGAACAGCTGGGGGGACTAACCTACGACGAGCACCACGCACTGATCCCCGCCGCCAGCTATCCGGAAAGCCCCGCATTTGACACCGCGTTTTATGTGATCGACGATGCGCGGCGGGAGGATCTGGACTCCAAGGACGCTGCCGAGGCGCGGCTGATCGCCGCCCGCATCCGCGAATGGATGAGCACCATGACCATCACCGACCACGGCGAAACGCGCCCGGCGCGGTATGGCGATTTCTGCATTTTGCTGCGCAGCAAATCCACCCACGCGGCGGTGTATGCGGACGAGCTTGGCCGCTGCGGAATCCCCGCGTGGACCGCCAGCTCCGGCGGCTTTTTCGCCACGCCGGAGATCGGCACCGCGCTGTCGCTGCTGCGACTGGTTGACAACCCGATGCGGGATGTACCGCTGCTGGCGGTGATGATGTCGCCGGTGGGCGGTTTTCTTCCGGATGATCTCGCCGCCATTCGCACCGGACGCACCAAAGCGCCGTTGTATGTAGCGCTGCGGGAATATGCCCGCCGGCAGGAGGACCCGCTGGCGGTGCGCTGCGATGCGTTTTTGCAGCAGATGGAGGGCTATCGCCGCTTGGCGGCGAGCGTGCCCGCCGACCAATTGATTCACCGGCTGTTCACCGAAACCGGCTTGGAGGGTTGCTTTAGCGTGCGTCCCCACGGCGAGCAGCGGGTTGCGAACCTGCGGCTGCTGCACGAATACGCCCGCCGGTTTGAGCAAGGGCGGTTTCGCGGATTGTCCGCGTTTGTCCGTTATCTTGACCGGTTGGAGGAGCAGCAAATGGATCTTGCGCCGGCTTCCACCCTGTCGGAACACGCGGATGTGGTGCGGATCATCAGTATTCATCATTCCAAAGGACTGGAATTTCCGGTGGTATTTCTCGCCGGGCTGGGGCACCAGTTTAACACCGAATCCACCAAAGGCGATCTGCTGATGCAGGCATCGCAGGGGATTGGACTGATGCGCCGCGATCCCGACACCCGCAAGCAGTTTAACACGCTGCCGCGGCAGGCGGTGGCGCTGTCCATCCGTCAGGCGGAACGCGCCGAGGAGCTGCGGGTGTTGTACGTGGCGATGACCCGTGCCAAAGAAAAGCTGTGTCTGGTCATGACGGCGCGCGATCCGCAAGCCGCGCTGACCAAGCACGCCGCCACGCTGGATAACGAACCGACCTTACCCGCCCACACGCTGCTCAGCGCCGGCAGTATGGGCGATTGGCTGATGATGGCGGCGCTGCGCCATCCCTCCGGCGGCTTTTTCCGCAAGCTGGCAGGCGAAGAGGCGCTGTCGCCGCTGCCCGCCGCCACCACATGGCAAATGGAGATCGTCCCCTCGCCCGCCCCGGCGCAGGCGGAAGAGTCATCGTCCAGTGTGCCGGCTGATCCGGCACTGGTGGAGGAAATCGACCGCCGCATCGGGTACCAATATCCCTTTGCGGCGCTGACGGAGGTACCTTCCAAGCTGGCGGCATCAGCGCTGTCGCATCGGGCACTGGCGGTGGACCATATTGCCGAGCAGCGCCCGGCGTTTTGGGAAAAGCAGCCGCTGTCCGCCGCCGAGCGCGGCACCGCGATGCACGCATTTATGGAGCACGCCGATTTCGGGCGGGCGCGCACGGATCTGCGGCAGGAGGCGGATCGACTGTTGAACGCCGGTGTCCTGAACGCCGACCAGCGGGCGGCGCTGCGGCTGCCGCTGCTGGGGCGGTTCTTTGACAGCGAGCTATGCGCGCGGATGCTGCGCTCGCCCCGCTGGCTGCGGGAGCAACACTTCACGGTGGATATGCCGCTGTCCTTTTTCGGGTATGACACGCCGCCGGACAGCACCGACGAGCGCATTGTGGTGCAGGGCATCGCCGACAGCGTGTTTGAAGAGGACGGGCAGCTGGTGATCGTGGATTACAAAACCGACCGTGTGCAAACCGACGACGAGCTGGTGCAGCGGTACCGCGAGCAGCTGCGCATTTACAAACAGGCGTTGGAGCAAACGCTGTCCTGTCCGGTGGGCGAATGCTGGCTGTATTCGTTCGCGCTGGGGCGCGCGGTACACTGTGATGTGTAAATTCGACCGGCATAAAGATTTGTGGCAAATTTTCGTTGTTATATTTCACAAATCGGCAGTTTTCGCTTGACTTTTCGACTGACTGCTCCTATAATCAAAAGGTGTTTTGCCATTTAATGGCACCATTTTGTATGACCCCTCTCTATGTCGGCTGTATGGGCGGTATAGAGAAACCGATATATGACCATATTCTGTGGCGCCCGGTGACACTTTTGTTATCAAAAAGTCACCCTGCTGTTATATGGCGGAGGTATACTGGGCTCATCGACCGTGAAAAGGAGCGGTATCATGAAAAAGCGTTTATCGGTGGTGATTCCCGCTTATAACGAGGAAGGAATCATCACCCAAACTATTGCGACCATCTCGTCTGTTCTCGACAGCGCCGACATTCCGTTTGAGCTGCTGTTTGTGGACGATGGCTCCAGGGATGCCACCTGGCAGCTGATCTGCACCGCTGCGGCGACCGATCCGCGGGTGCGCGGCATCTCGTTTTCGCGCAATTTCGGCAAAGAAGCCGCCATCTTCGCGGGAATGTCCCACGCCAAAGGCGACGGGTGCGTCATCATCGACTGCGATTTGCAGCATCCGCCGGAAAAGATCGTCGAGATGTACCATTTGTGGGAACAGGGGTACGAGGTGATCGAAGCGGTGAAAGCGGATCGCGGCAAGGAATCGGCGATGCACCGGTTGAGCGCCGCCTGTTTTTACAGCCTCATCAGCAAAGCGACCCGCATCGATATGCGGCGCGCGTCCGACTTTAAGCTGCTGGATCGCAAGGCGATGACGGTGCTGCTGAATATGCAGGAAAAGAACGCGTTTTTCCGTGCGCTGTCCTCCTGGGTCGGGTTTAAGACCACGCAGGTGGAATTTGAGGTGCAGGAGCGCACGGTGGGAGCTTCCAAGTGGTCCACCTGGTCGCTGGTGAAATACGCGATCTCCAACGTCACTTCGTTTTCCGCCGCGCCGATGCAGGTGGTCACCATTTTGGGTGCAGTCATGCTGCTGGCGGCGGTGGTGTTTGGCATTGTCGCCATTTGTCAGAAGATCGCGGGCGTGGCGCTGGGCGGATTTACCACGGTGATTTTGCTGATGCTGTTTATCGGCAGCATCACAATGATCAGCCTTGGCATTATCGGCTACTACATCGCCAAAATTTACGACGAGATCAAGGGCCGTCCCCGGTTTATCGTGTCGCATACCTGCGGCGGGGATGACAACAACTAACACAAACGCACGCAACCAGCGTAGAAAAAGCAGGCCATGATCCGCGGATTCTGGCCTGTTTTTGCGCTTGCAAACCAAACGGAGGGTTTCAATTATTATGCCATGGACACAGGGCGAAAGCCCCCTTATCAAGCAACACCGCAAACAGAGCAAACGCCCATATCTGTTCGCGTATACGCTGCTGTTCACCGTCACAGCGCTGCTGGTCTATTCGTTTTACTGGATGGCGGGCAAAAGCTTTATCTGGGTGGTGGACGGTTGGGACCAGCACTTCAAGGCGCTGGTGTATTATTCCCAGTGGCTGCGCGCCGGTGCGCGCAGTTTGCTGGTTGAACACCGGCTGCATTTCCCGACATGGGATTTTGCGTTGGGGCAAGGCGCGGATGTACTGACCACGCTGCACTATTACGCCATCGGCGATCCGCTGAATTTGCTGTCGGCGCTGGTGCCCACCCGCTGGATGGTACATTTTTACGACATCATGATCCTGCTGCGCATTTATCTGTCGGGGTTGTTCTTTTCGTTGTACTGTTTCCAGATGAAAAAGCAAAACGGGATGGCGGTGCTGGCGGGCGCACTGAGCTATGCGTTCTGCGATTTTGTGTTATTCGCCGGGGTGCAGCATCCCTATTTTATCAATCCGATGATGTATCTGCCTCTGCTGCTGATGGGGGTGGAAAAGGTGCTGGCCGGCAAACGACCGTATCTG
Organism: uncultured Oscillospiraceae bacterium; assembly: GCA_900547105.1. Taxonomy (GTDB): domain Bacteria; phylum Bacillota; class Clostridia; order Oscillospirales; family Acutalibacteraceae; genus UMGS1474. The sequence goes on from URFL01000004.1 coordinate 52,647, forward strand.
CTGATCGTGATCGTGGCGGTGGCTGCCGTCAGCAACTTCTACTTCTTCTATGTGCTGGTGTTGCTGACCGTGATGTATGTAGCGGGGCGGCTGATTTCGCTGTATCACGGCGAGTGGCGGCAGATGGGGATGCCGTTGCTGAAGATCGCTGGTGCCTCCGCGCTGGGTGTGATGATGAGCGCGGTACTCTTTTTGCCGGTGGTCGGGGCGTTTTTGTCCGACGCGCGCATCGCGGTGGATCAAAATTCCATCCTGTTCTACCCTCTCCGGCAATACGCCTATATGCCGGCCGAGTTTTTGGCGCACACGGGGGTAAGCGGATACACCTATACGGCGCTGGGTTTTTCGGTGCTCACCTTCCCGGCGGTGATGATGCTGTTCCGCCAAAAGAAAACCAACACGCTGCTTAAAGTGTTTTTTGTGATCGGGATCGGCTGCTTTTTGATTCCTTTTGCCGGCAAGGTGTTCAACGGTTTTTCCTACGCCACCAACCGGTGGTGCTTCGGGCTGGCATTTCTGGTCGCCTACATTCTGGTGACCGTTTGGCCCTCGTTTGTCACCATGGATAAACGCGACTGCCGGTATCTGTTTGTCGGGTTGAGCGTGTATCTGGTCGTGTGTTTGCTGATACGCTATTCCCGCGTGACGCAGGCGTTTATCGTGCTGGGGGTGCTGTTTGCCATGCTGGTGCTGTGGCAGCAGCGCACCAAGCAGGGTGCCGGTTTATCCGACACCGCCATTCAGGTGGTCGCGCTGGCCGCCACGCTGCTCAGTGTGGTCAACAACAGCTTTTGGCTGAACGCCTATTCCGGCAGCAACTACGCCGCCCGGTTTGTGGATCAAAAAGATCTGATGCAAAATTTCAGCGCCACCGCCGAAAACGCGGTCAAAGCGGTCGCAAAGCAGAAAAAAGTCACCGATTTTTATCGCTATACCGGGCACGAGCTGCCTTGGAACACCGATCTCAACCAGCATTTGTCCTCGCTGCAATATTATTGGAGCTTGTCCAGCCCGCAAATTTCCGCTTTTCGGTGGGATATGAATATGCGGGAATATCTGCTGTACCGGTACCACGGGCTGGACGAACGCGCCTCGTTGACCACGCTGGCTTCTACTCGCTTTTTTGTCAAAAAGGAAAAATCGAAGGATATCGTGCCCTACGGCTTTTCCAAAGTGGGCACGCGAGTGGTGAACCGCTCGGCGGTGCAAAATGCGCTGGATGCGTTTGCAGAAGAGCAGGGCACGGATAAGCCCGGCGCTGCCGACACCAAGCGACTCCAGAAAAAGGTAGAAAAGCGCTACACGGTGTATGAAAACGACTACGCGCTGCCGCTGGGGTACACCTACAGCCGCTATCTGCCGCAGGCGGAGTATCAAAAGCTGTCCTCGCTGCAAAAGCAGGAGGCGATGCTGCAGGGTGTGGTGCTGGACAAAGCACCGCAGCATTGCGCATCGGTGCAGCCGCAGCTGACGGCGCAGGAGGTGCCGTTTACGGTTTCCTGCAACAGCAAGGATGTGACACAGCAAGGCAACAGCTTTGTGGTCACCAAAAAGGACAGCTCGATCACCTTGAAGCTGGAGGGATTGTCCGCCAGCGAAACCTATCTCTCGCTGCGCGGGTTGACCTACGCCGGTACGTCGGAATACACGCTGTATAACGATGATGAAACCATCGATCCGCTGAATCGGTACACCCAAACCGATTGGGATCTGCTCCCGTATAACGATCGCAAAAAGCTGAAGGACGATCACTGGTATTGGCACGAGCCGGCTACCCTGAACATCAAAATCTCCGCCGATGGACGCAGCAACACGCTGCCGCTGTCCACCCCCGAATATACCTGGTTCAGTGGGCGACAGGATTTCGATGTAAATCTGGGATACGGCGAAGAAGGAGTGTCCTCCATCAAGATTACCTTCCCCTCGATCGGCATCTACCGGTTCAACACGATGGATGTGGTGTGCCAGCCGATGGACAACTACGTCGATCAGGTGAACACGCTGAAAGAGGATGTGTTGGAGCAGATCAAGGTGGACGGTGATCGGGTATCCGGCAGCATCCAGCTGGACGCTCCGAAGCTGCTGTGCCTGACCATCCCCTACTCCAAGGGATGGAGCGCCACGGTGGACGGTCAACCAGCCGAGCTGCTGTGCGCCAACACGATGTATATGGCGCTGGAGCTGGATGCCGGACAACACACGGTGCAGCTGCACTATCAAACGCCGCTGCTAAACGCCGGCATGGGCGTTACCGCCGTGGGGGTGCTGCTGTTTGTAGCGGTGATCGTCGTCACCGAACACCGCAAACGCCGCGACGCGTAATTACACAAGAGAATTGCCGGGAAGATCCGATGGATTTTCCCGGCAATTTTAATTTCCCCCGGTATACCGCGCGGCGGCGGTGCCAAAACTGGTTGACAAGCAGCGGGTGATGGGGGTATCATCAAATGAGAAAAAGGCAAGGAGGAAGCGGTATGACCGAAGCGGCAATACACGAAAAGGTGCAGGCGCAGCGGGCTTTTTTCGCCACCGGAGCAACACTGGATCTGGCGTTCCGCCGCCGCGCGCTGGACACGCTGCGGCAGGAGCTGATCCGGCGGGAGGCGGCCATCCACGCCGCTATTCGCGCCGATCTCGGCAAAAGCGCGTTTGAAAGCTATATGTGCGAAACCGGGCTGGTGCGCAGCGAGATCACCTATATGCAGCGGCATCTGCGCCGCTTCGTCAAGGAGAAGCGGGTGCGCACCCCGCTGGCGCAGTTTCCCTCCCGCAGCTTTCAAAAACCGTCGCCCTACGGTGTGACGTTGATCGTCAGCCCGTGGAACTATCCGCTGCTGCTGACGCTGGACCCGTTGGTGGACGCGATCGCCGCCGGCAACACCGCCATTCTGAAACCGAGCGCATACTCGCCGCATACCAGCGCGGTGATTGCGGAGATGATCGGCGAGTGCTTTGACCCCGCTTTTGTGACAGTGGTGACCGGCGGGCGCGAGGAAAACGCGCGGCTGTTCCGCGAACGGTTCGACTACATCTTTTTTACCGGCAGTCAGGCGGTGGGGCGCGAGGTGATGCGTCACGCGGCGGAGCATCTGACGCCGGTGACGCTGGAGCTGGGCGGCAAAAGCCCTTGTATCGTGGACAAGACAGCCGACTTGGAGTTGGCGGCGCGGCGCATTGTGTTCGGCAAATTTCTCAACGCCGGGCAAACCTGCGTGGCGCCGGATTATCTGTATTGCGACCGCACCGTCAAGGATGCGCTGGTCGCGGCACTGCAGCGGGAGATCATCCGCCAGTTTGGGGCGGAACCGCTGCAGGATCCCGCCTATGGGCATCTCATCAACCGCAAGCACTTTGACCGTGTGAACGCGTTGATCGACCCGGCGCGGGTGGTTTGCGGCGGGCAAAGCAACCCCGACACCCTTACCATCGCCCCTACCCTGCTGGATGCGATCAGCTTTAACGACGCGGTGATGCAGGAGGAGATTTTCGGACCGGTGCTGCCGGTGTTGACCTTTGACACACTGGACGAGGCGGTGGCGCGGGTGAGCGCGCTGCCGCATCCGCTGGCGCTGTATCTGTTCACCGGCGACAAGCGCGCCGCCCGCATGGTGACGGCTCGCTGCGGCTTTGGGGGCGGATGCATCAACGACACGGTGGTTCATCTAGCGACCAGCCAGATGGGATTTGGCGGCTTTGGCGAAAGCGGTATGGGCGCTTATCACGGCAAGGCGGGGTTCGATACCTTTTCTCACACCAAAAGCATGGTGCAAAAAAGCACCCGGCTGGATCTGCCGATGCGGTACCAGCCGTATACCTCCCGCTACGAAAAGCTGCTGCGGTTTTTCCTGAAATAACCACACCCCAAAAATGAACGCAAAAAAGCGGCTCCGAACATCGGAGCCGCTTTGCTTATGCCTGTAAATAATCCTGCAGGGCGGGCATTTGCGCCTGCATGGTGCGAAAGCCCTGATCGTACAGCGCGCGAATCACCGCGGGGCGACCCTCGGTGCGCTTGCAGTCGATGCTGTCCGGCGCGATCACAAACGCCTTGCCTTCGCGTTCCAGCTGATACAGCTGCTCGTGGCTGCGGTTGTAGATCTCCATGCGGTGTTCCAGCGTGTGCACAAAGGCAGGATAGTCGCGATAGCGGCGGGTCGCCAGCCGCATCCCCGCTTCGCTGGTTTTGCGATAGCCCCGCTCGCGGGTGACCACCACGATCAGCTTGTCGCACCCCGCTTGCAGCGCCTGCTCCACCGGAACCGGATCGGCGATGCCGCCATCCATATACGGCACACCGTCGATCTCCACCGGTTGGAACAGCAGCGGCAGCGCGCAGCTGGCAATCACCTCGCGCAGGCGATGATCCCGCCGGGGAACCGGCAGGTATTCCGCTTTGCCGGTGCGCATATTGGTGACCACCGCAATCACCTCGCCGGGATACGCCGCAAACGCGTCGTAATCAAACGGCAGCCACTTTTCCGGCACCTCGCCAAACACAAACCGAATGTTATAGTAGCTGCGGTTGTGGGGGTTCAGCCAGTGGCGTACCCCCATATACCGCTTGTCGTGCAGATAAGTGGTGCCCAGCTCGATGTTGCGGCCAAACTGCCGCGACGCATAGGAAATGCCGTTGGCGATCCCGGCGGACGCGCCGATCAGATAATCCGCCCAGATCTCCTCCTGCATCAGCTTGTCCATTACCCCACAGGAAAAATAGGTGCGGCTGGCGCCGCCCTCCAACACAAGGCCCAGTTTCATGCTCTCATCCTTTGCTTATCGGTCAATCCCGGCACAGCGCCTCGGCCAGCGCCTCCACCTGGGCGCGGCTGTCGTCGTTCAACGCCGATTTGATGCTGACCACCGGCTCCAGAATCGTGGTGTTTTTGCAGCCCTCCAGCATCTGGCGCATCACCTTCGCCGCCATCGCCGCCCAGCTGCCGTTTTCCATCAAGCCGATGGTGCGGTTTTGGAAATTGCGCTCGGTCAAATGCTCAATAAAGGTGCGCATAAAGGGGAACACATCCGCGTTGTAGGTGGTGGTTGCCAGCACCAGCTTGCCGTAGCGGAACGCATCCTCCACCGCTTCTGCCATATCGTCCCGCGCCAGATCAGTCAGCACCACCTTGGGGCAGCCCTTTTGCTGCAGTGTGTCTGCCAGCAGCTCCGCCGCCTGCTTGGTGTGGCCGTAGACCGAGGTATAGGCGATCACCACGCCCTCGCTTTCCACGCCGTAGGACGACCAGGTGTTGTACAAATTCAGATAATAGGCGAGGTTTTCCTGCAGCACCGGTCCGTGCAGCGGGCAGATGCGCTGAATATCCAGCGCGGCGGCTTTTTTCAGCAGATTCTGCACCTGCACACCGTATTTGCCCACAATGCCGATATAATACCGGCGCGCCTCGCACGCCCAGTCCTCGTCCACATCCAGCGCGCCGAATTTGCCGAACGCATCCGCCGAAAACAGCGTTTTTTCCGCGGCATCATAGGTCACCATCACCTCCGGCCAGTGCACCATCGGTGCGGTCACAAAGGTGAGGGTGCGGTGACCGAGCTCCAGCGTGCTGCCCTCGGTGGCGACGATCTGGCGGTCGGCGTAATCGGTACCGAAGAATTGTTTCATCATGACAAACGCCTTCGCCGTCGCCACAATGCGCGCGTCCGGATACTGGGCGGCGAAGCGGGCGATGTTGGCGGAGTGGTCCGGCTCCATATGCTGCACGATGAGGTAATCCGGCTGACGGTCGCCCAGCACCTGCTGCACATTCTGCAGCCATTCGTTGCCGAAGCGCGCATCCACCGTATCCATCACAGCGATGTGATCGTCCAGAATCACATACGAATTATACGCCATTCCGTTTTCGACAATGTACTGACCCTCGAACAGGTCGATGTCGTGATCGTTCACGCCAACATAGGCGATATCTTTGGTGATAGTCATGATTCATTCCTCCGGAAAATGATTTTGAGAATATTATACGCCGTTTGTGACGTTTCGTAAAGAGTCAATTGCGGATAAAACAAAAAGAGCCTGCCGCAGCAGACTCTTTTTGGAGCGGGCATCAGCCCACCACGGTGTACCCCTGATCCTCCACCGTTTTTTTCAGCACATCGTCCGCCACCGGCGCGCTCAGCGTCAGCACCGCGGTGCCGGTTTCGTGGCTGACCACGGCATTCGATACCTCGGGCAGCTCTTCCAGGCATTTTTTGACCCGTGCTTCGCAATGACCGCACATCATACCTTCGATTTTCAGCGTTTTTTCCATGGTTGTCGTCTCCTTTTTGATCGATTGTTTGTGGTGTTTATCCCGTTTGGTGCTGCGGATGTTGAAGAAGTTCAGCCGCAGCGCATTGGTCACCACGCAGAAGCTGGACAGGCTCATCGCCGCCGCGCCGAACATGGGGTTCAGCTGCCAGCCAAGCAGCGAGATGAACACACCCGCCGCCAGCGGGATGCCAATGATATTGTAGATGAATGCCCAAAACAGGTTTTCGTGGATATTGCGCAAGGTGGCGCGGCTGAGCCGGATGGCTGCCGGCACATCCGACAGACGGCTGTTCATCAGCACCACATCCGCCGCGTCAATCGCGACATCGGTGCCCGCGCCGATCGCAATGCCGATATCCGCACGGGTGAGCGCCGGCGCATCGTTGATGCCGTCGCCCACCATGGCGACCTTGCCCTGTTGCGCCAGCGAGCGGATCACGCTCTCCTTGCCGTCCGGCAGCACCCCGGCAATCACCTCATCCACGCCCGCCTGTGCGCCGATGGCGTCCGCGGTGCGCTGGTTATCGCCGGTCAGCATCACCACGCGGATACCCATATTTTGCAGTTCCCGCACCGCTTGCGGGCTGTCCTGCTTGATAACATCCGCCACCGCGATGATGCCCAGCAGCTGCGCATCCCGGCTGAAGAACAGCGGGGTCTTGCCCTGCTCCGCCAGCCGCTGTGCAGCCTCACGCAGCGTGGGCGGCACGGTGGTTTTGGTGGAGATAAACGCCAGATTGCCCCCCGCGAGCTCGCCGCGCGGATGGCGGGCGGTCAGCCCGTTGCCGGGCAACGCCGCAAAGTCGCTGACCTCCTCGGCAGGCACCCCCGTCTCGTCGGCACGGCGCAGCACCGCTTTCGCCAGCGGATGCTCGCTTTTGCGTTCCAGCGCCGCCGCCAGCGTCAGCAGCTCCTGCTCCTCTACCCCGTCGGCGGGCAGCAGGTCGGTCACAGCGGGTTCGCCACGGGTGATGGTACCGGTTTTATCCAGCGCCACGATCTGCACCTTGCCGGTTTCCTCCAGTGACACCGCCGTTTTGAACAAAATGCCGTGTCGCGCACCCACACCGTTGCCCACCATGATTGCCACCGGTGTTGCCAATCCCAGCGCACAGGGGCAGCTGATAACCAGCACCGAAATGCCGCGCGCCAGCGCAAAGCCAACGCTTTCACCCACTAGCAGCCACACCAGAATGGTGACTGCCGCAATCGCGATCACCACCGGCACAAACACGCCGGACACCTTATCCGCCACCTTGGCGATGGGGGCTTTGGTCGCCGCTGCGTCGCTGACCATGCGGATGATCTGGGACAGAGTGGTATCCTCGCCCACCCGGGTGGCGCGGCAGGTGATAAAGCCGGATTGGTTGATGGTCGCCGCCGAAACCGTATCCCCTACCGCTTTGTCCACCGGCACGCTTTCGCCGGTGAGGGCGGATTCGTCCACCGCACTGCTGCCGTCGATCACCACACCGTCCACCGGAATGTTTTCGCCGGGGCGCACCACAAACACCGCATCCTTTTGCACCTGATCGATAGGAACGGTCTGCTCAACACCGTCCACCAGCAGGGTGGCGGTTTTGGGCGCCAGCTTCATGAGCCCTTTCAGCGCGTCGGTAGTTTTGCCCTTGGAACGCGCCTCCAGCATTTTGCCGACGGTGATGAGCGTCAGGATCATCGCCGCCGATTCAAAATAGAATTCGTGCATATAGTGCATCACACCGGCGGTGTCGCCCGCCACCTGCGCGCCGGTCATGGCGAACAGCGCGTACACGCTGTAGCCGAACGCAGCGGAGGCGCCCAGCGCCACCAGCGTGTCCATATTGGGGGCTTTGTGCCACAGGCTTTGGAACCCGCTGATAAAGAATTTTTGGTTGATCACCATCACGGCGACGGTCAACAGCAGCTGCAGCAGTCCCATCGCCACATGGTTGTTTGCCATAAAGTCGGGCAGCGGCCATCCCCACATCATGTGCCCCATCGACACATACATCAGCACCACTAAAAAGCCGAGCGAGGCGATCAACCGCCGGCGCAGGGCGGGCGTTTGTTTGTCCGCCAGCGCGTCCTCTTCGGCGGCGGGAGCGGCTTTTTCGCCTTTGAGCGAAGCGCCGTAGCCGGCATCCTGCACCGCTTTCACGATATCGCGGGGCGAGGCGGTGCCCTCCACCCCCATCGAATTGGTCAGCAGGCTGACCGAGCAGGTGGTCACACCCGGCACCTTGCCGACCGCCTTTTCCACCCGGGCGCTGCACGCCGCGCAGCTCATCCCGGTCACATTGTATTGTTGCATAGGCTCGCCTCCTATTTCATCAGCTTTTGCAGCGTGTTGACCAGCTCGTCAACGGTTTCGTCCTTACCATCGCGAATATCCCGCGCCACACAGGTTTTGATATGCTCTGCCAGCAGCTCGCGGTTAAAGGCGTTGAGCGCAGCGTTGACCGCCGCCACCTGCACCAGAATATCCGGGCAATAGACGCTTTTTTCCACCATACCGCGAATGCCGCGGATCTGCCCCTCGATCCGGTTGAGCCGGTGGATCAGGCGGGTATATTCTTCGGGTGTGCGCTGCTTGGTCTTGTGGCAGCAGCAACATTTCTCGTCCATAAGCAAACCCTCGCTTTCATTTAGCATACCCCCACGGGGTATATTTGCATTATATACCCCCTCGGGGTATATGTCAAGCGGGTTTTTTGAGAAAAGATGCTTATAGTATGCGCTGTCCCGGGCGCGGCATACGAAAAACCGCCCGAAAGGCGCATACCTTACGGGCGGTGGGCATAGATATATTCTTTAGGCAGGTTCCAGCATAGCGCGAAAAGAGATGGCGCGCGGGGTATCCATTTGCTCAAACTGAATGATATACGCCCCCTTGCTGTCGTCGATCGCCGCCACCGTGCCGCAGCCGAACACCCGGTGGCGCACCCGCTGACCAACGGTAAACGCGTTGGTTTGTTCTTCGTCCGACAAAAAGCGGTCGCTGGCTTCAATCGCCTCCCGCGCCTCGTCCAGCCAGCCCTCGCGCGGGGCGGGGGTGCACAAAAGCAGTTGCGGGTCAATATCCATCAAAAAGCGGGAGGGATAGCGCGCGGAACCGTCCAGATTGCGTCCCTGCGCTTCGGACAGATACAACGCCCGCTGCGCCCGCGTCAACGCCACAAACGCCAGCCGGCGTTCCTCCTCCATACCCGGACGGGTGCGGATTTTGCGGGAGGGGAAAATGCCCTCGTTCATCCCGCACACGAACACATACGGAAATTCCAGCCCTTTGGCGGTGTGTACCGTCATCAACCGCACCCGATCGCGGGTGTCCTCGGCGTCGCGGTTGGTGAACAGCGCCACATGGGCGAGATAATGCTCCAACGTGCTTTCTTCGCCGCAGGAGGTTTCGTATTCATACAACGACTGTTTCAGCTCCGCCAAATTATCCAGCCGTTCCTGGCTGCCCTCGGTGCGCAGCATCCGCTCGTACCCGCTTTCGTCCAGCAGCGCGGACAACAGCTCGGAAATGGGTCGGTCGGCATAATCGGCAAACGATCCGACCAGCCGCACAAAGGCGGCGGCTTTGGTACCTTTGAAGATCTCATCCTCCAGCGTGGCGGTCAGCGCCTGGAACAACGAGCAGTCATGCGTCGCGGCATATTCCTGCAAAAAGCGCATCCGGCGCTGGCCGATGTTGCGCCGCGGCACATTGGCGATACGCGCAAAGGAGAGATCGTCCCGATACGCGATCATCCGCAGATAGGACAGCGCGTCTTTGATCTCGGCGCGACCAAAAAACGGTGCGCCGCTGGAAATGGTATAAGGAATCTTGGCTTGCAGCAGTGCGTCCTCCACCCCGCGGGACACATAGTGGGCGCGATACAGCACCGCCATCTCGCGATACGACACGCCCTCCTCATGCAGTGCGGCGATCTCCTGTGCGATCCAGTGGCACTCCGCTTCGGCGGTGTCGCCATGGAAATACCACACCGGCGCACCATCCGGCAACATCGGGATCAACTGCTTTTTGATGCGATGCACGTTGCGGTCGATCAGCGAGTTCGCTGCCTTCAGAATGGACGGTGTGCTGCGATAGTTTTGCATCATCATGATCGTTTGGGTGGTGGGAAACACCTTATCGAAATCCAGCAGATAGCGTACGCTCGCCCCCCGCCAGGTATAGATGGTCTGGTCGGGGTCACCCACGATAAACAGGTTTTTGTGATAGCCGCACAGCACCCGCATCAGGTCATATTGCGGCTGGTCGATGTCCTGAAACTCGTCGATCATAATATATTCCAGACGCCGCTGCCATTTTTCGCGAATGTCCGGGTGCTGCTTAAAAATATACAGCGAGAATTTGATCAGATCGTTATAATCCAGTCCAAAGCACTTCTTTTGCTGATACAAATAGCCATAGAAGATGATGTCGGCGGGGCTTTCGGCATTCTCGTATTTTTGACGCAGGGTGTCCAGCGACAGGGTGATGAGATCGCGGTAATAATCCGGCTGGTGCACCAGCTTGCGCATTTCGATCATATCCCGCGCCTTGCTGAAGGTCATATCCCGCAGGGTGAGCTGCCGCTCTTCGTAGATAATGGCGAGCATCGCGTCGATATCGGTGTTGTCCAGCACCAGAAAGCTCTTCGGATACTGCACCGCATGGCTGTCCTCTTGCAGCACCGACACGCAAAAGCCGTGGAAGGTGTTGATATAGCCGGTGTCGTTATCCCCTGTCAACCGATGGATACGCTGGCGCATTTCGGCGGCGGATTTGTTGGTGAAGGTGACGCACAAAATGTGACCGGGCAGCACACCCAGCTCGTTGACCAGATAAGCAAACCGGTGCGCCAGCGCGCGGGTTTTGCCCGACCCCGCGCCCGCGATCACCCGCACCACCCCTTCGGTGGTGGTCACAGCGGCGCGTTGGGCATCGTTCAGCCCTTGCAGCAGATCCATGCGGTCACCTCCCAGCAAATTCAAACAAATGTTCTTTTCGCATTATACTCCCTTTTGCCGCCGGTGTCAAGCGCCGGATGGGACGATAAAGCAGCACGCAGCGAGAGCGCTTTTTTCGGGTGTTGGCGCTTTTTCGACACGCTTTTTGCGGATGTTCGATGAAAATATTTGTAAACAATCTATGACCATTGACGCGGTTTTCTTGACAGAGAGGACATTTTTTCCTATAATGGATATTGTTCAAAAACGAACTGTTTGCAATTACCGATGGATGAGGCGGTCTGTATGAACACCATGCTGGAATATTTATATGCCGGACAAGAGCTGTACGGCGCACTGCTCGGGCCGCTGCGCACCCGGTATCAGCTGACCACCACCGAGCTGCTGGTGCTGCTGTGCCTCGCGAACGACCCGCAGCATGATACCGCCCGCGATATTGTGGAAACGCTGCGCATTGCCAAATCGCATGTGTCGGTGTCGGTGCGGGCGCTGGAAAAGCGCGGATATATCGAAGGTGCGTACCAGGGCAGCAACCGCCGCACCATCCATTTGCGGCTGTGCGAGCCGGCGATGGAGATCATCGCGGCGGCGAGACAGGCACAAGGGCAGTTTCTCACCATTTTGGAGCAGGATTTTTCCGATGAGGAGCGCGCACGGTTCCGGCAATATCTGCACCGGATGAACAACAACATTCACACCTATTTGAACGAACGATCGGCGCCTCCCCTGCCGGGTTAAATCGACGGCACGCCGGTTTTGACACATACGCGACGGAAAGGAGCTTTTCATGGCCACACACGCAGATACCGCACAGCTGATCCACGAACTGATCTTGCATCGCTACCGTATGAGTGACGGCGTGGCACAGGCTCATGTGGAAGAATTGGATATTCCGGGCTATCTGGCGCTGCACCGGATCGCGGATACCGCCGCGAACAAGGACGACCCGAACGGACGCACCTATTTGCAGGATCTGGCAGACAATATGCAGGTGTCGGTGCGGCAGGTGTCCAAGCTCGCCGAAAGTCTGCGCGACCGCGGGCTGGTGCAATGGGCACACGACGGCAACGGTGACGAGGGCACCTATGTGGTCATCACCGACGCCGGACGGCGGCTGATGACCGGAAAGGAACAGGCGCTGAAAGATTATTACAGCCGCGTGGTCGAAGCATACGGCCGCGACGAGCTGCGGCAGCTGCTTGGTATGATGCAGCGGCTGGAAACGGTGATGAACGCTGCATGGAACGAAACGGAGGTCAAATGATATGCTGACAGAACAAACAACGGCTTATTTTGGCGCACAGGAAGCGGTTTGCCGCAAAAACGACAACATCGCCCCGCGTCTTTACGAAGAATACGGCGTGAACAAAGGCTTGCGCGATGAAAAGGGCAACGGTGTGTTGGCCGGGCTGACCAACATTTCCAAAATCGTGTCCTCCAAAATCGTGGACGGCAAAAAGGAATCCTGTGACGGCGAGCTGTGGTACCGCGGTTATCGCGTGGAAAAGCTCATCAACGATCTGGGCGATGAAATGGGTTTTGAAAAAATCGCCTATCTGCTGCTGATGGGCGAGCTGCCCTCGCCGGAGGAACTGGCGACCTTCACCAAACAGATCAGCGATTTTCGCACGCTGCCCACCAATTTTGCGCGGGATGTCATTATGAAAGCGCCCAGCGGCGACATTATGAACTCGATGACCCGCAGCATTTTGACGCTGGCATCCTACGACAAAAACGCCAACGACACCAGCGTCAGCAACTCGCTGCGCCAGTGTGTGCAGCTGGTCAGCGAATTCCCGCTGCTGGCGGTATACGGCTATCACGCCTACAACTACTACGAGAATCAGGACAGCATGATCATTCACCGCCCGGATCCGTCGTTGTCCACCGCCGAAAACATTTTGCGTATTCTGCGCCCGGACAAACAGTATACCCACACCGAGGCGAAGGTGTTGGACACCGCGCTGATCCTGCATATGGAGCACGGCGGCGGCAACAACTCCACCTTTACCACCCGCGTGGTCACCTCGTCCGGGTCGGACACCTATTCCACCATTGCGGCGGCGATGTCCTCGCTGAAGGGACCCAAGCACGGCGGCGCCAACATCAAGGTGATGGAAATGATGACCGACATCCGCGCCCATGTGCGCGATTTTGAGGACAAGGACGAGATCGCGGCGTATCTGTCCAAAATCATTGACAAAGAAGCGTTTGACCGCAAGGGGCTGGTCTACGGCATGGGGCACGCGGTGTACTCGCTGTCCGACCCGCGCGAACGCGTGTTTAAGCGCTATGTGGAAGAGCTGGTGGTGGAAAAGAACCGCGAGCACGACTACCAGCTGTACAAAAATGTGGAGGAGCTGGCTCCCCTGCTGATCGCGCAAAAGCGGCATATTTTCAAGGGTGTCAGCCCCAACGTGGACTTTTACAGCGGCTTTGTGTACGAGATGCTCGGCATTCCGCAGGAGCTGTACACCGCGATGTTCGCGATCGCCCGCATCGTCGGGTGGAGCGCCCACCGCATTGAAGAGCTGATCTGCATGGACAAGATCATCCGCCCCGCGTACAAGAGCGTGATGGAAGAAAAATAATCGACACGGCAAGCCGCCGGGTGCATAGCTGCGAAAGCAGTATGTGCCCGGCGGTTTATCTATATCAAAAGTTGATGGATACAATGCTATAACGGTATTTTACGCGGGGTTGCTTTGGTGATACAATGGAATCAGATAAATTAGATATGGCGGCAAAACGCCGCCATGATCAGAAAGAAGGATGACCATGCAAGAGAACACCTGTCTGGAAAAACAGCCGCTGTCGCAGGAAATGCTGGACAAGATGAACGCCTATTGGCGTGCCGCCAACTATCTGTCGGCCGGCCAGCTGTATCTGCTGGACAACCCCCTGCTGCGTGAGCCGCTGACTATGGATCACATCAAGAAAAAGATCGTGGGTCACTGGGGCACTGTGCCGGGACAAAACTTTGTGTATGTCCATTGCAACCGCGCCATCAAACGGTATGATCTGGATATGATCCTGCTGTCCGGTCCCGGACACGGCGGCAACTTCCTGATCGCCAACACCTATCTGGATGGCAGCTACAGCGAAGTGTACCCCAACATCAGCCGCGATGAAGAGGGCATGAAGAAGATGTTCAAGCAGTTCTCCTTCCCCTGCGGCGTTCCCAGCCACTGCGCGCCGGAAACCCCCGGTTCCATCAACGAGGGCGGCGAGCTGGGCTATTCCATTGCGCACGCGTTTGGCGCGGTGTTTGACAACCCCGATCTGATCGCGACCGTGGTGGTGGGCGACGGCGAAGCCGAGACCGGTCCGCTGGCAACCTCCTGGCAGTCCAACAAGTTCTTAAATCCGGTCACTGACGGCGCGGTGCTGCCGATTTTGCATCTGAACGGCTACAAGATCAGCAACCCGACCATCTTCTCGCGTATTCCGCACGACGAGATCGAGAGCTTCTTCAAAGGCTGCGGTTGGAAACCGTACTTTGTCGAGGGCGACGACCCCATGACCATGCACCGCAAAATGGCGGAAACCATGGACACCGTGATCGAAGAGATCAAGGCGATCCAGAAAAACGCCCGCGAAAACGACGACACGGCGCGCCCGGCGTGGCCGATGATCGTGCTGCGCACTCCCAAGGGCTGGACCGGTCCCAAGGTGGTGGACGGTCAGCAGATCGAAGGCTCGTTCCGCGCGCACCAGGTGCCGCTGAGCATGGAATCGCCCGAGCATCTGGGCTTGCTGAAGGATTGGCTGGAAAGCTACCACGCGGAAGAGCTGTTTGACGAAAACGGTCGGCTGATCCCCGAGCTGGAAGAGCTGGCTCCCAAAGGTGATGCGCGTTTGGGCGCGAACCCGCACGCCAACGGCGGCTTGTTGCTGAAGGATCTGCGCCTGCCCGATTTCCGCACCTACGGTATTGAAGTCGATCCCGGCAAGACCAAAGCGCAGGATATGATCGAGCTGGGCGGTTACATCCGCGACATCTTCAAGCTGAACGAAGAAAACAAAAACTTCCGCATCTTTGGACCGGACGAGAGCATGTCCAACCGGCTGTACAAAGTGTTTGAAGCGCAGAATCGCGATTGGAACGCCGAGCTGCTGGACACCGACGATTGCTTGGCGCATGACGGCCGCATTATGGACGGTATGCTGAGCGAGCATATGTGCGAAGGCTGGCTGGAGGGTTATCTGCTGACCGGTCGTCACGGCTTCTTCGCCAGCTACGAAGCGTTTATCCGCATTGTAGACTCGATGGCGGCGCAGCACGCGAAATGGCTGAAGGTGTGCAACCAGCTGTCCTGGCGTCAGCCCATCGCTTCGCTGAACTTTATTCTGACCTCCAACGTGTGGCAGCAGGATCACAACGGCTTTACCCATCAGGATCCCGGCTTCCTGGATCACATCGCCAACAAAAAAGCGGATGTGGTGCGCATGTATCTGCCGCCGGACACCAACTGCCTGCTGTCCTGCTTTGACCACTGCATCAAGAGCAAAAACTATGTCAACGCCATTGTGGCGTCCAAACACCCCAGCTGCCAGTGGCTGTCGATGGAGCAGGCGGTCAAACACTGCACCCAGGGCATCGGCATTTGGGAGTGGGCGAGCAACGATTGCGGCGAAGAGCCGGATCTGGTGATGGCTTGCTGCGGCGACACCCCGACGCTGGAAACCATGGCGGCAGTCACCATTTTGCGTGACGAGATGCCGGAGCTGAAGATCCGTGTGGTCAACGTGGTCGACCTGTTCAAAATGCAGTCGGATCGCAAGCACCCCCACGGCCTCAGCGACGCGGAATATGACGCGATCTTCACCAAAGATACGCCCATCATCTTTGCGTTCCACGGCTATCCGACGCTGATCCACGAGCTGACCTTCGAGCGCAACAACCACAATATGTCGGTTCACGGGTATCAGGAAGAGGGCACCATCACCACCCCGTTCGATATGCGTGTGCAAAACCAGATCGACCGCTTTGATCTGGTGAAAGACGCAGTGATGCATCTGCCGCAGCTGGGCAACAAGGCTTCGCACCTGATCCAGAAGATGAACAACAAGCTGGTCGAGCACAAGCAGTACATTGCCGAATACGGCCAGGATATGGACGAGATCCGCAATTGGGAATGGCATACGCCGGAACAATAAGCGAATATACGAAGAAGGCGCCGCACGAAATCGTGCGGCGCCTTTGTTGTGTATACAAGCGGAAAAGCGTCAGCTTTTTCCCTGGCGGATCACCTTTTGCATCCCCGGAATTTTGGACAGGCGGCTGATCACCATTTGCAGATGTTCCACACTGCCCACCCCCACGGTCACGCTAAGATAGGCAGTGCCTTCTTTGGGTTCGCGCGCGTAGAAATCGTGGATGGTCACATGCATCGCGGTCAGCTGGGCGGTGACATCCGCCAGCAAGCCGTCGCGGTCGGTCGCCTGAATTTGCAGCGCGGCCTTGAATTCCGCTTTCACGCTGTTTTCCCATTCCACCTTGACCCAGCGTTCCGGTTCCTCCGCTTTGGAGATATCCAGCG
The DNA here is from genome assembly GCA_900547105.1 of uncultured Oscillospiraceae bacterium. Lineage (GTDB taxonomy): Bacteria > Bacillota > Clostridia > Oscillospirales > Acutalibacteraceae > UMGS1474. Next base: position 69,396 of record URFL01000004.1, read on the forward strand.
GCACATTGACGCAATCGCGTTTGTGTACCGACACGCCGAAGCCGCGGGTGATAAAGCCGATGATCTCGTCGCCCGGCACCGGGTTGCAGCAGCGGGCAAATTTCACCAAACAGTTGTCCATATCCTGGATCACCACGCCGCCGTTGTTGTGGTGAGGCTTGGCGGGGCGTGTCGGTTCCGGCACCGTGCCCGCCTGTTTCAAGATGCGCTGGTATTCCTCTTTCATCCGCGGGATCAAACGGGAGATGAGCACCCCGCCGTAGCCGATCGCCGCATAAAAATCGTCCAGCGTTTCGCAATGCTGTTTTTTGCATTGCGACAGCAAAAATTCATTCATCTGCTCTTCGGACAAGCGGATGCTGTTGCGGGACAGCTCGCGTTCCAACTCGGCGCGACCCTGTTCGATGTTTTCTTCCCGCCGCTCCTTTTTGAACCAGGAGCGAATTTTGTTGCGCGCTTCGCCGGTTTTGACAAAGCTGAGCCAGTCGCGGCTGGGGCCGTGTCCCGGAGCACTGGTGGTCAGCACCTCCACGATCTCGCCGGTTTTGACCTGATGATCCAGCGGCACAATGCGGCCGTCCGCTTTCGCGCCCACCATACGGTTGCCCACCGCCGAGTGGATCGCATAGGCGAAGTCCACCACCGTGGCGCCCACCGGCAACGTGATCACATCTCCCTTGGGGGTGAACACGAACACATCGTCGGACGACAAATCGGTTTTGATAGAGCGCACAATGTCCTGCGCATCGTCCACATCCTGCTGGCTTTCAATGAACTGCCGGATCCACGCCAGCCGTTCCTCCAGCTTATCCTTGCGCTGGATGCCCAGCTTGTATTTCCAGTGCGCCGCGATACCGTATTCCGCCGTGTAATGCATATCCCATGTGCGAATCTGCACCTCAAACGGAATTTTCTCCTTGCTGATGACGGTGGTGTGCAGCGATTGGTACATATTCGCCTTGGGGGTGGAAATGTAGTCCTTAAACCGGTTGGGCAGCGGGCGGAACATATCGTGCACGATACCCAGCACGTTGTAGCAATCGTTGACCGTGTCCACGATCACCCGCACCGCGTATACATCATATATTTCCTCGAACGATTTGCCCTGCATATACATTTTGCGGTAGATGCCGGTAATGCTTTTGACCCGTCCGGACACATACACCTCGATGTGGTAATCCGCCATGCGCTCTTTGATGCGCTCTTGAATGTCGTTCAAAAACGCGGTGCGCGAGGGCGTGCGCATCGCCAGCGCGTCCTCAATGTCCTTGTACGCCACCGGATCCAAAATCCGCAGCGACAGGTCCTCCAGCTCCTCTTTCACCGCGCGGATACCCAAGCGGTGCGCCAGCGGAGCGAAGATGTCCATCGTTTCCTTGGCCTTGTCGCGCTGCTTTTGCGGCGGCAGCGCGCTGATGGTGCGCATATTGTGCAGTCGGTCGGCCAGCTTGATGATGATAACACGGATGTCCTGCGACATGGCAAGCAGCATTTTGCGCACATTTTCCGCCTGCTGCTCTTCGCGGCTGGAAAACGGGATTTTGTTCAGCTTGGTTACACCGTCCACCAGCGCGGCGATGTCTGCGCCGAACTGCTTGCGGATATCCTCCAGCGATACCGGCGTATCCTCCACCACATCGTGCAGAATCGCCGCTTCGATGCATTCGTTGTCCATGCCCAGCTCGATCAAAATGATCGCAACCTGCAGCGGATGGCAGATATATGCCTCGCCGGACGAGCGGCGCTGCCCTTCGTGCGCTTTGGTCGCCAACGCGATCGCCTGTTCTATCCGCGACCAATCGTATTTCTTTTCGTTTTTTTCAACCAATTGCCGAAGCTCTTCGGTCAATGCTTCTTTTGTTATCATACAGTCGTCTCTCCCAATGACACGAGGTACTGCATAGTCGGTGTTTGCTGCAAATCCGCCTTGCCGGCGGCTTTGGGGGTTTCAATATGATATAGAGTGCCCTGATCCTGCCAACGAATCAGCTGCGCTTCCTGCAGAATTTGCAGCATGCAAAGCAGTGTCGCCGGCGCAAAGCGATGCTCCGCGGTGGCGAACAGCAGTTGATCCACCGTTCCCTCCCACTGCGGATGCGCCCGCAGATAGCGGTACAGCGCTCCCAGCTGCTCCCGTGTGGGAGCGGGCAGGTCACCCGATGCGTTCAACTCCCGCCGCTGCATCTGTTCAAACCGCCACAAGCCGTCCAGTACCTCTTCCTGCTCCACGGCGGCAGGGCGGATGTCCCGCACGATCAGCGAGGGCGACACCACGCCGCGATACTCGTTTCGCTCCAGCGTCACCACCAGATTGACAGTCGCACCGCAGGGGATTGCAAAATTCTCGGCGGTGGTTTGGAACTTCATCGCCGCCAGCCGCACATCGTCGCGCGACACCGACAAGCGCAGATGCTTGCCGCCGCCCACCGGTACAATGTTGTCCAATCGCATCCGAAACAGCCCGAACAACGGAGCCGGATTGCCCGCGCCGGTGGGTTCCAGCGCCGCCAACAGGCTCAGCTTTTCCACATCCACCTGCGAGGGACGCAATTTGCAGTCAATGGTCAGCTCCGGCACCGGCATATGCGGGAATTGCTGCGCCGCGTAACGGTTGATCCGCTCGCGGAATTCGTCCACCCGATCGGCGGCGACGGTCACCCCCGCCGCCAGTTCATGGCCGCCGTAGTTCAGCAGCATATCGGCGCAGCTTTGCAGCGCTTCAAACAACGAAAAGCCCTTGATGCTGCGCCCAGAGCCGCGGGCTTTGTCCTCGTCCTGCGACAGGATGATGCAGGGCTTGCCATAGCGTTCGGTGATGCGGGCGGCGATGATGCCCACCACGCCGTGGTGCCAATGGTCACCGCTGATCACCAGCACCCGCTGGGTCAGCCATGCCGGATGAGCAAGCAGCTGCTGCTCCACCTGGCGCAGAATATCCTGTTCCACCGTTTGGCGCTCCACATTCATTTGCTGAATCTCCTGCGCCAACGATGCCGCCTGGGCGGCATCCTCCTCCAGCAGCAGGCGTACCGCCTTGTCCGCCGAGCCCATCCGCCCGGCAGCGTTGATGCGCGGCGCAATGGTGAACACCGTGGAGGTGGAGGTAAGCGGTTTATCGCCGCTGCCCGCCGCCTGCGCCAGCGCATGAAAGCCGAGGCGCGGGTCCTGGTTCAGTTTGCGCACGCCCTCACGCACCAGCATCCGGTTTTCGCGCTGTAGCGGCATCACGTCCGCCAGCGTTCCAACCGCTACCAGATCGGCATATTCCGCCAACAAGCCGTCGGCATCGCCTTCCAACGCACAAATCAGCTTGAACGCGACCCCTACTCCGGCGTAATCTTTCCATTCGCTGCCGCAGTCGGCACGGTGCGGATCCACCACCGCCACCGCCGCGGGCAAGGTATCCTGCGGCTGGTGGTGGTCGGTCACCACCACATCGATTCCCTTTGTCGCGGCATAGGCGACCTCCTCCACCGCGGCGATACCGTTGTCTACCGTGATAATCAGGGTGGCTCCGCGATCCGCCAGCGTGTCAATGGTTTCCGTGTGCAGACCGTAGCCGGTGCCTTCGCGTTCCGGCACCAGATAGGATACACGCGCGCCGCGATCGCGCAAATAGCTGTACAGCAGCACGGTGGCGGTCACGCCGTCTGCATCGTAATCTCCAAACACGGCGATGGTTTCCTGCGTATCCAGTGCCCGCTGGATACGCTCCACCGCCACATCCATATCGGCAAAAGCAAAAGGATCATCGGTCCATTCGCCACCCAGCAAAAACTCCGACACATCTTCGACCGTGTCGATGCCGCGCATGGTCAGCAAATAAACCAAAAACGGGTGGATGCCGCTTTCTTCTGACAACTGCGCTGCCAGATCCTTATCCGCTTTGGACACGATCCACCGCTTAAAACTCATCCGACCCGCCTCCTTTGGCTGGAAAACTCCTATTTTTTATCATACCATTTTTCGCCGCCGGTTGCAATCCTTTTCCCAAAAGAACACCTCTTTCCGTGGCGAAGAGAGCGCTTTTTCGACACACAAAAAGAGAGAAGCGACCGCTTCTCTCTTTTTTAACCGTATTCAGGATTCGCCAACCCAGCGTTCGCGGGTTTCCCACACCGCGCTGCCCGCTTGCAGGCTTTGCGGTACGTTCAAAATCCGCTGGTTGCCGCTGCCGCGGAACAGCAGATCCAGGCTGCGTTGTTCCAGCAGAAAGGGACCGTCCACCAACACATCCAGTTCGCGCAGCAGCGCTTGCTGGGCAGGGGTGCCGTGCAACAGCTGTTCAAAGGTGTAGCCGGTATAGGCCGCCACCTCGTACCCCGCTTCGTGCAGCAGATGCGCCAGCGCGGCGTTATCCTCCGCTTGGGCGAACGGCTCGCCGCCGGACAGCGTCACCCCCCGCACCAGCGGGTTGCTTTGCACCCGGCGGAGAATATCCTCCGGCGAAAAGAGGGTGCCGCCTTCCATCGGCCAGGTTTCCGGGTTTTGGCAACCCGGGCAATGGTGGGGGCAGCCTTGGCAAAACACCGTAAAGCGGATGCCCGGGCCGTCCACAATGCTGTCATCAGCGAAACCGGCAATGCGCAGCATACGATCAGCTCCGATGACCCAAGCCGTGTTTCACGCGATCGTGCTCTTCCGCTTTTTTGGCATCGTTCCATTTATCCATGGTGCCCACCAGATAACCGGTGATGCGGCGAATGCGCTCGAAGTGAATATCCTGACCCATGTTGACCGTGTTTTTAACAGACATGATGCTCTCTCCTTTTGATTTTATGTTGTGTATGATGACGGCGGCCGCGATCAGCAGCAGCCGTGGAATTGCGGCATATGCGGGAACTTTTTGCGCAGCTCATCCAGCTTTTCGGGCGGGATATCCTCGCCGTCGCGGCGGCCGCAGCGGGGGCACACATCGCCGATCACGCCGACATAGCCGCAAACGGGATCGCGATCCACCGGATGGTTGATGGAACCATAGCCCACACCGAAATCGTGCATGCAGCGCACCACCGATTCAAACGCCTCCACATTGTTGGAGGTGTCGCCGTCCAGCTCGACATAGCTGATGTGACCGGCATTGGTGAGAGCGTGGTACGGGCCCTCTTTCTGGATTTTCTCAAACGCCGAAATGGGATACCACACCGGCACATGGAAGCTGTTGGTATAATAATCGCGGTCGGTCACGCCCGGAATCGAGCCGTAGCGCTTGCGATCCATCCGCACGAAGCGACCGGACAGCCCCTCGGCGGGCGTCGCCAGCAGGGTGAAGTTCATCTTCATTTCCTGGCTCTTGCGGTCACAATACTCGCGCATATGCCGCACGATCGCCAGACCCTTTTGCTGCATTTCGTCGCTTTCGCCGTGGTGATGACCGTACAGCGCGGTCAGCGTTTCCGCCAAGCCGATGAAGCCGATGGACAGGGTGCCATGCTTCAGCACCTCGCGCACCTCGTCGTTCGGACCCAGCTTATCGCTGTCCAGCCACACGCCCTGTCCCATCAGGAAGGGGTAGTTATACACGCGTTTGGCGGCCTGGATCTCGAACCGATCCAGCAGCTGCTGCGCGACCAGCGCCATCATCTCGTCCAGCTTTTGATAGAACAGCTTTTCGTCATGATGCGCTTCGATCGCCAGACGCGGCAGGTTGATGGAGGTGAAGGACAGGTTGCCGCGGCTGTAGCTGATCTCGTGTTCCGGATCGTACACATTGCCCATCACGCGGGTGCGGCAGCCCATGGTCGCCACCTCGGTTTCGGGATGGCCGGGCTTGTAGTATTGCAGGTTAAAGGGCGCGTCCAGGAACACATAGTTCGGGAACAGACGCCGCGCGCTCACCTTGCAGGAGAGCTTGAACAGATCGTAGTTGGGATCGCCCTCGTTATAGTTGACCCCTTCTTTGACCTTGAAGATGTGGATCGGGAAAATGCAGGTTTCGCCATGGCCCAGACCCGCATCGGTCGCTTTCAAAATGTTGCGGATGACCATACGGCCCTCGGGGCTGGTGTCGGTACCGTAGTTGATGCTGCTGAACGGCGTCTGCGCGCCCGCACGGGAGTGCATGGTGTTCAGGTTGTGCACAAAGCCCTCCATCGCCTGGTAGGTGTCGCGGTCGGTGCGCTCGGCGGCGCGGCGACGGGACACGCGGGTCAAACGGTGCGCGGTTTTTTCATCCAAGCCGCAGGCCTTTTCCAGCTGCGCCGCCACGGCGTTATCAAACGCTTCCTCATAGGTTTCCAGCCGCGGACCGGTACCCACCTGCTCGGTGGCGGCAGCGATGGCGGCTTTCACCGTGTCTTTTTCGTCATCGGTATCCAACACATCCTCCAACGATTCGGTCAGCTTGCGGGCGTACGCCTTGGCAAAGGTTTTCGCCACGCCCAGCGCCATACCGTAATCAAAGTTCGGGATGCTCTGACCGCCGTGCTGGTCGTTCTGGTTGGACTGGATCGCGATCGCCGCCAGCGCCGCATAGCTCTGCACACTCTGCGGCTCACGCAAAAAGCCGTGACCGGTAGAAAAGCCGTCCTTGAACAGCCGCACAATGTCGATCTGGCAGCAGGTGGTGGTCAGCGAATAGAAATCAAAATCGTGGATATGGATATCGCCCTCGCGATGGGCTTTCGCCTGCTCGGGGGTGAGCAGATACGCTTCATTATACGCTTTGGCACCGGCGGTACCGATCTGGAGCATGCTGCCCATGGCGGTGTTGCCGTCGATGTTGGCGTTGTCGCGTTTCATGTCGCTCTGGCGCGCATCCACTTTGGTGATCTCGTCGATGGTCTTCATCAGGCTGGTGTTCGCCTCGCGGATACGGGTACGGTTGGCGCGATACAGGATGTAGCGTTTGGCGGATTCATCATATCCGGCGCGCATCAGTTCGCGCTCCACGGTATCCTGAATGTTTTCGATTTTGGGGGGCGTGTCCTTGAACGCTTCTTCCAGCTGCGCCTGAACCGCGTTGGCGACCTTGGCGGCATCGGCAGCGTTGCCCTCGCCGCCCGCTTCCATGGCTTTCAAGATGGCAGCGGCAATTTTGGATTCGTCGTACAAAACCACCCGACCATCGCGTTTGATAATGCTTGTGATCATACTCCCATTCCCCTTATCTAAAATATATCTATGCATGAGAATACCGCCCCGAGGGCGGCTTCCACAATTTGTGCTGCGTAAGATATTATGACACTATATATAGTTGTTGTCAAGCGTTTTTTGCGATTTCAAAGAAGATGAAACAAAAGCCGTATACCTCGACAAAAAAGTAGCCAAAAATGTAAAATATAACGGTCGTGCGGCGTACGTTTTCGCCGCGCGAGCAAACAAAGCCCAACGCGCCGCCGCGGCGCAACAAAAGACGGCACAGACGCGTCCATGCCGTCCCGAGGCAACCACTATATCTTGTGGTCAGCCGATCACGCGCGGTTATCGCGCGGGGTCATGCTGTAACCGTTGTTGCCAATGTCAAAGTTAAATCCGTAATCAAAATCGTCATCGTAGTCATAATCATAATCGTAATCGTAATCCGAACGCGGCTGCGGATCGACAACGTCGTTGATCATTTCGATGGAATAATCCACCGTACACAACAGCGTTACCAATGACAACACCAGCGCCGCAATCGCGAGCCCCCGCCCTTGATACGGCTTATGAGTGACCCACGCGGCAATGGTCAGCGCAAGACCCACATACAACCCGATATTGAACGGACCGAGCCCGATCATAAACAACGACACCAGCGACACCACAAAGGCGGCGATCGCCAAGCCGCCCTGCGGCTTTTTGACCTTCATGTGATAATATCCCGGCGGAGTATACGCGCCCTGTCCCGCATACGGCGGTTGGGGCGGATACACCGGCGGCACCGGGGGCGCCGCATACGGATCGGTCGGCACAGAGGGGGCGACCGGCGGATACGCGGTCGGTGGATACGGCTGTGCCGGAGCAACCGGCGGCATAGAGGGCAGCGACGCGGGAGCGTTCGCATCCTCCACCGTCATGGTCACCGAAGCGGGAACGCCGTTCACCACCGGCTTGTCCGCCGACGGCAGTTCCCGACCGCAGCGACCGCAAAAGCGGCTGTCGTCCGGATAGTCTTGCTGGCACACAGGGCACCGTTTCATACAGCACTCCCCTTTCCACAATATATGGTGTCATCACCGTCCAATAGTTTACCATATCGGCGGTGTCTTGTAAAGTGAAAAGTCCTACAATTTTCGACAGAAAAACTGTTCCTATTGCGCACGCAGCTGCCAAAACGCCACCGCGCTGGCGGCCGCCACATTCAGCGAATCCACTCCGTGCGCCATCGGGATACACACCGTATCGTCGCACGCGGCAATGGTTTCTGCCGCCAAGCCGTCGCCCTCGGTCCCCAGCACGATCGCCAGCTTGTCCCACGCGGCAAGGCGGGGATCTTCGATCGACACCGCCGTGTCGCTGAGTGCCATCGCCACTGTGTGGAAGCCCATGGCGTGCAGCCGCTGCATCCCCGCTCGCGGCCAATCGGCGACGGTATCGCCGATGCGGGTCCACGGCACCTGAAACACGGTGCCCATGCTCACCCGCGCCGCCCGCCGGCACAACGGATCGCAGCACGAGGGGGTAAGCAGCACCGCGTCCACAGACAGCGCCGCCGCCGAGCGAAAAATGGCACCGATGTTGGTGGAATCCACGATCCCCTCCAGCACCGCCACCCGGCGCGCCTCGGCACACACCTGCTCCACCGGCAGCAACAAAGGGCGCCGCATGGCGCACAACACCCCGCGAGTCAGGGCGTAACCGGTAAGCGCCGACAGCACCTCGCGCGGGGCGGTGTACACCGGAATATCGCCGCAGCGGGCAATAATATCGCGCGCATCCCCCGCGATGTGCCGCGGTTCCATCAGCAGCGACACCGGCTGCAGCCCGGCATCCAGCGCCCGGGCAATCACCTTGGGGCTTTCCGCGATAAAAATGCCCTTTTCCGGCTCCAACCGGTTGCGCAGCTGCGCTTCGGTCAGGCGGGAAAACGCTGCCAGCTCGGGCGCTGACAGGTCGGTTACTTGTATGATCGGCATAGGTCGTTCTCCTTCATCCGCACCGGTGTTACCAGTCCATTCCGTACGGCCAGCCCACCAGACTGCCGATATCGTACACCCGGGTATACCCCAGCTGCGCCAGCTTTTGCGCTGCTTCGCCGCTGCGTTGCCCGCTACGACAATACACCAGTACCGGCGTATCTTTTTCCGGAATCATCTGGGCGGCGGTGGCGGCATCCATGCTGTCCAGCGGGAACAGCAGCGCGCCGGCAGCGTGGCCGGTGACATACTCTTCTTCCTCGCGCACATCGAACAGTCGGTGATCGGGGTGCGCATCCATCAATTGTTTGGCCGTTTCAAACGACACTTTGGTTATGGTTGGCATAACATCTTCTCCTGTGCGGCTATCAAAGGGCGGTGTACGGCGTGATCGCCGGACAGGGCGACGGATGATCGCCGATGATCTTTTCCATCCAAATCATATGGTACCAGCGATCAAATTTGAAGCCGCAGTTGTGGAACAACCCGACTTGTTCAAATCCCAAATGAGCGTGGAACCGGGCGCTGTTTTGGGTCAGATACTCGTCGTCCCGGTCGGGATAGCCGATACAGGCATACAGATTGCGGATGCCCATCGCGCCCAGCGCCTCTTCCAACGCGGTATACAACCGGCGACCCAAGCCGCCGCCCCGCGCGTTCGCATCCAGATAAATGGTCAGCTCGCACGACCAGTCGTAGGCGGCGCGCCCCACAAACGCACCGGCATAGGCATAGCCTTGCACCACGCCGTCGCGCTCGATCACCAGATAGGGATAGCGTTGCATCGTGTGCTGCATCCGGCGGCGAAATTCTGCAAACGTCGGCACCTCGTATTCAAAGGTGATCACTGTGCGTTCCACATAATATGCGTAAATTTCCAAAAGCCGCGGCGCATCATCCAGCGTCGCGCGGCGTACTTGTACTTCATCCATTCCAGCTCGCTCCTTTGGGAGAAAATTCCACCCCCTATTGTAGCACAACCGACACCGCCGGACAAGCACCGGATACACAAAAAGCGCGTCCGTGCCATATCCATCACACGAACGCGCTTGTGTTATTCCTGCTTTTGTTTTTGCCGTCGCTTCACCGCCAGCAAACACAGCACCAGCACCGACCAGATTCCCAGCAACACGGCATACGGTCGCCAACCATCCCGCTCGCCGGTTTTCGGCGCTGCCGGATCTTCCGGTGCAGCGGGCAGCTCCTCCGCCCGGAACTGCCAGTCGAGATACCCGACAGCGTCTTGAAAGTCGTTGCCGATGTCGCCCGACACCCGCAGGGTCAGATCCAGATCAATGCTGCCGCCGGCGTATATCGTACCGAGGCACACCCAATCGGTCAACCCGGCAGTCTGGTCGGCGGGCGCCTCGAACAGAGGGATACTCCCCCGCGGTCGCACGCAAAGCTGCAACCGGGACAACAGCGCCCGCGAATCGGGGCGCGCGCCCAAGCTTCGCAGATACAGCTTCGCCTTGCCGTCGGCGGCAGTATTGCGCACGGTGACGGTTTGGGTGCGGATGTCGCCGGGCATCAGCCCTTTAAAGCTGTCAAACAAGTCGGTGGGGGCATGGTCGCTGCCGGGTGCAAACACCAGCGACCGCGCAGCGCTGTCGTAGATCACAGTAGAATCAGCGCATACCGACCACGCACCGACGGCAACCACCAGCAGTGTGAGCATCCATCCCGCCAGCCGTTTTGCTGTTTTTCTCATGCGCCGGTCACCTCCCCAGCGATGCGTCCATTTTCCAGCCGCACGCCCCATGCCTGGGTCACGGCATCGGCGGGTGCCGCCTGCACCGCACCGGACACGATCTCCACCGACAGATGGTATCCCTCCGGCACCACTGCGCCCGATGTTAGCCGGCAAGAGGCAATCAGCACCGGTGTTTGTGCGCCCGGCGCGACCGGCGCGACGCAATACCATGTGTCACCCAGACGCAGCCAGCCGGAATCCTCCGCCAGCGTGAGGGTGTAGTCCACGCCCTCGCGCGGCACCGCTGCCGTCACCGTTTGGTCGGCGGCATCCGCATCCCGCATCCAGGTCACCTGGATGCGGGCACGGATATACGCATCGGTGGCACCGGTGTTTTGGATGAACACATCGCGTTTGACATTATTTTCAAAGGTTTCCACCACACGGCACGCCACCGCGGCGGGAGAAAACACATTTTCCGCCGGATCGGTGCGCGCCGCCAAAAACGCCAGTGTGCCGCCGACCGCGATTCCGACCGTCAGCAGCGCCGTCAAAGCCACCGTCAGCAGCCGCCCCGCGCGGTGCTGTCGCCACAGCGCGGCGATTCGTATACTCATAAGGTTTCTTCCTCCTTACGCATCGGCATCAAACACATTGACCCGGTAATGGCTGCCGTCCAACCAGCAGGATTGTGTGCGATCATTTTGAAAGGTCAGGCGACCGCCCTGCGCCGTCAGTGTTACCGTTTGGGCGGCTTGATCCGGGCGATAGCGCCACGACCAATCGGTTTGCTCGGTCACGGTGTAGCGTCCCAGCGGCAGATCGGTCACGGTGGTTCGGCCGTTGCCGTGCACCGTGATGGTCAGATCCACCCTGCTGGTGGGCGTCTCCGCCCCCTGCACACGGAACACAAAGGTGGCGTATTCGTCCACCGGCTGCGCACCGCTTTTTTGCACCGTCAGCGAGGCGTACAACGGATCGTACACAAACACCAGCCGGTTTTGGGTGTCATCCGCCGACAGATCCCGCGTGATACTGTACTGGCGCGGGGCGTAGTGCGGAATCGGCAGGTATGATTCGGTCACGGTGGAGCAATCGGTGGTTTTGGGCACCGGCGGCAGCAGATCGCGACCGTCCGCATCCTGATAACAAACGGTGTATCGCGCCTGCACGGCGGGAGTATAGTAGAACACGATCTCCTGATTCATCTTTTGGATGACCACGCTGGTGCTGGTCGCGGCGGGATAATAGCGCTGCTGCTCAGCTGGCGGAACCAGATCCAGTGCCGCGCCCATTTTGGCTTTTTCGGTCACGGTGGTACCGATCATCACCGTTTGGGTGCGATCGCTCGCCACCCGCTCGATGGTTCCCGCTTTGTAGTAATGCACCGTGTAGGTCACCGCCTGCGGTTCGGAAAATTTGGGATACAGGTCATAGTTTCGGGTAATGGGCATGGTGTAGGAAAACGGTTTTTCCACCCCGCCGTCCTGATAAAACCAGCCCACAAACGCATAGCCATCCCGCGCGGGGTCTTGCGGCGCGGTGGCGAGTGTGTATTTTTCGATATTCTCCTGCCGCCCGTTGTAGCCGGTGTAGGTGTACAGCGTAGTTTTGTTCTCACGATAGGTGGTCACGGTGTACAAACCGTTGACCCACTTGGCGTACAGCGCGACATTGTGCGCCGGCATCGCGTGCGCCGCCGGATCGTACCGTTCACCGGTGCATTCGGGGTTTTGGTACCACCCGACAAACACGGCATCCCGCTCGAGCGCCTCCGGCTTTTTTGTCGGGGTGTAATCGTAGCGCCCCAGCGGCTGCTGATACGGCACCTGGTGGGTGCTGTCCGGTGTGCTATGGCTGGCGGAATAAAACGCCAGCGTGTACCGGCTGCGCTTATAATAGAATTTCGCGCCGTTGCACGATTTTCCCAGTGCGGTGCCGTGATCATAGGTAAAGCCCTCAAAATCGTAGCGATCCTCTTCGGTGACCACAAGCCCTATTCCGGAAAAGGTGACGCGGAAAATCTCGGTGTACTGACCGTTCAGATCTTCGGCGTAGTAGGTCATGGTGTAGGTGAACCAACCGCCATTCACCTTTTTATAATAGGTGATATTTTCCGACGGCATCACCCCGATATAGTTGGTGTAGGGTCCCTCGCCGTTTCTGTTCTTCGTCCAGCAATTGCCGTCCGCGTTGTCCACCACCGTCCGGTATCGGGCGGCAATATCCGCACCCCACCGCGCGGTAATGGTGCCATAATCGTCCTTTTTGGAATAGGTTTCGCGAAAACGCAGCGTGAATTCCCGGCGGGTGAAATACACATTCAGCACCGCGGAGCCGTCGACGCTCACCGTAACGGTGTCGCTTTTTTCATACGCCCACAGGGTTTTGCCGGGATGCAGCGCCGCCATGGTGCGTTCGTCCCAGCTCACCGACTGACCCACCTGCCCCTGTTTTGCGCCCGATCGGATATAGGAATATCCGTTGTCGTTGGCGTTTTGACCCCAGATCACGATGGTGTAGTCCGACTGCGACTGTACAGGCTGCCACGCCGCACGGTAGGTCGCGTTTTCGGTGACGGTGAGCGTATCCGACAGCAGCGGTTCCCACCCCAAAAAGCGGTAGCCCTTGCGGGTGGGGGCAGCGATGGTGTCCGCCCGGACGACGGTGCCGTATTTGGCGTAGATCGGTTCGGGACCGTTCACGCCGCCGTTCACAGCAAAGGTAACGGTGTAGTATTCGCGGTCGTAATAAATTTTCACAACGGTGGTGCCGTCGGCGGCTACCGTCGTTTGCGGCACCCCTTTGCAGCGAAAGCCCGCCCGTCGCTGCGCCACCGCTTCGGTATAAGCGTCGATATCGCCGGTCAGCGTTTCCACCACCGGTTGGTCGGTATAGCCGTCGTCGTTCAGATTTTGATAGTAATGCTCCACGGTATAGCTCGTTTGCCCCGCGACATAAAACAGCGTCACCGTGACATCCTCGTTCACCGCCGCCAGATGGAAACACAGACTGTACCCGCGATCATCGTTTTGCTGCAGCACAATGCTTTCGCTTAACCCCCGCGCTTTGTCCGCGGGGATGGTATAGTTCAGCAGCACCGGCACATCCACGATCTTTTGGAACGCGGCTCCTTTGGCGAGCTGCGCGCCATATGGCTGCGCCACCATGTTTTTATCCGCTTCATAAACAAAATTGACCGTCACCGTCACGGTGCCATCCGCCGCTGCGCGGGCGGCTCCCCCGCCCAGCGGAAACGACAGCGCCGTCAACACCAGACACAACCCCAGCGCCAACATTTTATACAGTGCTCCATGGCGTATCCCTTTCATTCCGATCCCTCCTGCTGTTATTGCTGTGATGTTCCCCCAGACCACAGGAGAACGTCCGAAGACCCGTTCGGGCGTTCTCCTGTGGCATGCACCCCCGCCGGGGTGCATAGCCAACCGCGCGCTTTACGCGGCGTCGAACGCGGCAAACGCCGCTTCCCAATTGGCAAAGCCGTCCTGTTGGATGGCTTGCGCCGTCACATCAATCGCCCGGAACTGCGCGGCGCTGTCGTTGTCGATACCGGTGGGCACCTGCACCGTGCAGAACATCGCCGTGGTGTCCGCTCCCGCCGCCAACACGCCGTCATATTTCAGCACAAATTTGGCATCCTGCTGCGCATCGGTGAACACATCACCGCGCTGCACCCCCACGACCGACCAACCGTCGCCCAGCTCATCCACCAGCAGCTCCAGCGCCGCGCCGTAATCCGCGCTCGGGAACTCCGCGGCAAACGCCGGAAAATACCGGGATACCATATGCACCCAGTCGCTTACATTCACCGTTGTGCGTACATACGCGCCATTGGCACCGGTGTTGTGCACGACCGGATCCTTGGTTACCACCGCGCCCGGATACACCGCATAGGTGTTGGCGGTCACGCGGTCGCCGTTCGGATTTTGTACATCGGTTTCGTCCAGCGCAATCCGCACATTGCCCATGGTGAACACGTTGGCGGCGGTTTTGGTATCGGTAAAATACGCCAGCGAAGCCCCCGCCAGCGAGGTAACCGCGACGATGGCTCCCGCCGCCGCAGCCATGATTTTTTGTTTATTCATAGTTTCTCTTCCTTTCCGGTTCAGCCGTTGCGGTTCGCCCACGCGGCAGCGGCGGTGGTCATGTTGTCCTGCTGCACCGCATACGCTGTGAAGGACAAGGTCGGATTGGTGAAGCTTTCGGCGGTCAGCTGCTCTTTGGTCACGGTATCCCGCACGGTGACACAGTCGTTTTTCAGCACCGCGAACGATTGGTCGGCAACCCCCGCCGCGACCGTGCGGTAGTACACGCCTGTTTCATCGGGCAGTGCTGTCCAGCCGTCCGCGATGGCGGTAGTCATAAAGCGGTCAAAGTTTGCCGACGGCTGCATTTGCACAAACAGCCAGCAAGCCTCCGACCCTGCTTTGACGGTCACCTTGGGGTCTTTGGCGATGGTGTTCCCCGGTACCATTTTGTAGGTGCTGCCGGTGGTTTCCGCCAAGGTGATGTTGATGTCGCCCACCGTAAAGGTGTTTTGCACGGTTTGGGTTTTGGCGCTCAGCCACGCCAATGTACCGCCCACGGTGCAGCACAGCACCAGCAGTACCGCCGCCACGGTCGCGATTGTTTTCTTCTTCATTTTCATAATCTAACCCCTCCTGTTGGAATCACGCCTTAGGCAGTAAAGGCACCGGCCGTCCACGCCTGCGCGGCGGTGGCAAAGCCGTCCGCCTGGATCGCATAGGCGGTCACTTTGATGGATGCGTTGGCGAAAGCATCCAGTGCCACATCGTTTTTCAGAGCAAATGACTGGAACACCGCGTAGTCCACGGCATTCGCACCGGTTTTGGGCACCTGTTTGTAATACACGCCGGCAACACCCTCCAGCGCTGTCCAGCCGTTGGCGGCGATCTGGGACGCGATGGTGGGGCCGCCCTCCGCCGTCGACAGCCCGTTTTCCACCTTCACAAACAACCAGCTTGCTTCGCTGTTCGCCGCCAGATGCACCGTCGGATCTTTTTGGTAGCTGTGACCGGGAATCAGCTTGTAGCGGTTGGCTTTGACGCGCGCGCCATCCTGCGCGGTGCCGTATTCGTCTACCGGCTGTTCATCCAGCGTGATGGCAACCTTGCCGATGGTGAAGGTGTTGGTGACGGCATCCTGTGATTTTAAGTACGCCAGCGTACCCAGCACAGAGGTGACCGCCAACAGCACGGCACACACAGACAGAATCAGCACTTTGGTCATTGTTTTTGCTTTCATTGAACCATACCCTCCAAAAAAATTTTTTATATATGGGAGCCTTGCGGCGTAACCCCCTGGTTGGCTTGTTGCGGCAGCGCGGTGCGTTTGCGCCCGGCAGGAAGCACAAGAAAAACGACCAGCCCGGCGACAACGCCGATCGCCATATACGAGCCGGGCGGCGATTGCAGCGCCGTCGCCACATAACCCATGTACGGAATGGCAAAGGCCGGTTGACCGAGCACATTGCGGGCGTGTACCGGTGCGCCGTCCGGCGCGTCGTTGGCATCGCCCTGGGTGCGGAAGCGGACTACCGTCGCATCCTCCGGATCCGGCAGCACATCCACAATGCGGTGGGTCACCACGGTGTTTTCATCCAGCAAAAAAGTGATGGCATCCCCTTTTTGCAGCGTGGCGGTGTCCACCGACCGCACATACAGCAGCGAACCGGTAGGATAGGTCGGCTGCATCGAGCCGGACAGCACCGCATAAGGGTGCAGTCCCACCAGCCGCACCCCCGCCAGCAACATCGCCAGCAGCACAGCCACTCCTGCAAACACCGTGGACAGCACCCGCCCCACGCGCCGCCAAAACAAAGCTGTCATATTTTCTCTCTCCTTTTCCGGGCGCACAGGCGCACTCTCCATACCTATGTTGCCGAACAACCGCCGGTGCACACCAAAGGCATGTGTATGAACCGATCGGGCGGAATAGTCTCTCTACGGCAAAGGCAATCCAGAGTTTGCCACATTCACGCGCCTTTCATACAAGCAACTTGGCTATTGTAGTGCGTTTTGCGCGCCGGTTTTGTCGAAAATGGTTTTTTCGATCAAAAAAGCTGAAGCTTTTCGCCGATCTTTTTCGACAAAAGCCGTATCCCCATACGCAAAAAGCCCGCCCCACGGGTGAAACCGTGAAGCGGGCTTTGATGAAGAACCCCTTAGACAGTACAAAAGCGCCTTGCCGGTTCGGCAAAGCGCTTTTGTATGATAGAAACGGACAAACCGTTAGGATTTGGTATTGACATACACCGACAGCGAATCCTGCGTTCCCTTGCCGTAGTAGACCCAAATCGTCTTTTTGTCGGGGAGAGTGACGCGGGTCGGATAGGCATTGAGCGCGCCGGTTTCGGTCGCGGTCTTCATATCGATCGCCACCTGCAGATCGGACGCTTTCAACGCTTTGACATCCGATTCCTTGCCCACCACCGTCACCGACAGGGTTTTGGTTGTCAGGGTCAGATTGCCGGATGGGCGGTTCTTCAGCGTGACATTGGACGCGAGCGTGGTGCCGTCCGACCGGAACAGCGGCACGCTGATGGTGCGGCTGGTGAATCCGGACATATCGATCGCCACTTTTACCGAGGTGACATTATCCGCCACCGTCACATGCGACGGAATATTCAGTGCGATGGTCACCGTTTTGTTGTTCAGCGACACGTTGTCGAAATCCAACGGAATTTTCTTGAGGTCGTCCAGCGCCTTGAGCACTTCCGACTCCTGCCCCAGCAGCTCCAGCGACGAGGGGGTAATGGTGAGGAAACCCTCCTGATCCTGATACGCTTCCGGCAGATTGGTCGCCTTGATGCCCAGCTCGGCGCGGCAGAAATAGTTCACCGGCACCGTCAACTGCGCAATGGTGGGATCCTCCTGCTCGGACAGATCCGGGAAGGTACAGCCGGACAGATCCACCTGTTTGTTGTTTTTATCATACGCCATCAGCTTGGCTTCCAGCACGGTGGATTCTTTCAACTCTTTGTTCTGGTTGACCTTCGCCACCACGCGGGTGATCTGGTCACGCACCTTTTTGGGGCCGGACACCGTCACGCTTTCCTGCGGAAACAGCTGCGAATCCAGCGACGGTGTTCCCAGCTGGTATTTGGTATCGTCCGCTACCTTGACGGTGGAGATATCCTTTTCCACCCGGTATTTGGTCTGACCGACATAGTCACAGGTGACCCGCACCTGGCGCGTTTTGATACGCTCGATGGTGTAATCGGTGATGGTGCTGCTGCGGTTTTTGGAAGCTTTCAGCTCCACGGTGTAGTCATCCACCGCTTGCAGCACATCGGTCATATCAGCACTGACCACGATGTCTTCGGCTTTCAGCTTGCTCAGCACCGAGCGGTTGCCGCTGACCACCACCTCCACCGAATCCTCGCTTTTGGACAGTACCTGAAAATACTGATTGGGCAGATTATCGCCCTCCGATGCCGAGGTGTTCAGCTGAACCGAGATGGGGACGGTGATGCTTTTTTCTTCGGTCACGCTGGGACCGTACACCACCGAATACCAAATGATGATGCCCAGAATGATGGAGCAGATGATCATCAGTTTATCGTTGTTGAGCATGTTGCTGAAGGAAAATTTGTCTTTCATTTACTTTTTCCTCCTTCGCAGCAGACCGCGCCGGGAATCCCCGTCCTTGTCCTGGCGGGAATTGTACCACAAGATGCCGTTTTCCAACGCCACCCGCAGCGCTTCGGAGGTGAAGTTGCGCTTCAACTCGCCGCCCACAGCCAGCGACACGGTACCGGTTTCTTCGGATACGATCACCACCAGCGCGTCGGAATTTTCGCTCATGCCAAGACCCGCGCGGTGGCGGGTGCCCAGCGCGCTGCTGATCTGCAGATTATCCGACAGCGGCAGAATACAGCCGGCGGCATATACCCTGCCGTCGCGGATGATCATCGCGCCATCGTGCAGCGGCGCTTTGTTGAAAAACACGTTGCCAATCAGCTCGGGCGAGGCATCCGCATCGATCACGGTGCCGGAATTGACGATCTCGCCCAGCTTGGTATTGCGCTCGAACACAATCAGCGCGCCCATTTTTTGCTTTTGCAGAATCTGCACCGCTTCGCACACCGCCGATATGGTGGTATGCCACCGCTGGATCTGCTGCTCGTTTTCTTCGGAATTGAAGTTCAAGAAGCCAAGGCTGCCTTTTAAGCGGGAATGACCCGCCTGCTCCAACGCGCGGCGGATTTCCGGCTGGAAAATCACCACCAGCACGATCAGCGCATTGTCGAATACGATTTTGAGCAGATAGTGGATCGCTTTGAAATCCAGCAGCTCAGCCGAAGAGAGGAGATAGGCGGCGACCAGCAGCAAAATGCCTTTCAGCAGCTGTTCGGCGCGGGAATCCCGCACAAGTTTAATAAGGTGGTAGATGACGAAGGCGACCAGAGCAATATCCACCGTGTCCAGGATCAACCGGTACGAGGTGATAAAAGCCAGGATGTTGCTCCACAGATCGGATAAAAATTCCACCGTGCCCACTCCCCTTTCTGATAATTTTACAATTCTATTTTACCACATTGTCCCCTGTTTGCAATGGGTTTCCTTGCATTTTTACATATTCGCAAAAAATTTTGCAAACGCGGTCGATCTCCGTGCGGGTGGTGAACACCGATGGCGCCAACCGCACAGTGCCCTGCTCCAGCGTGCCGAAATGGCGATGCGCCAGCGGCGCGCAGTGCAGCCCCGCCCGTACCGCCACGTCCTGCCGCGCCAGATAGGCGGCGACTTGTTCGCTGGGACAGCTATTCACCCCGACCGACAACAGCGGCACCGCCGTTTCCGTGCCGGGGCGAGCGGTATACAGCCGGGCTCCCCCGTTTTCCAACCGGTCGTACATCCGGCAGGTATGCTCCAGCTCCTGCGCCGCGAGCGCCTCCACCCCTTGGGAGGCGACAAACGCCATGCCCGCACGCAGCCCGCAGATACCGGGCACATTCAGCGTGCCGCTTTCCAACCGATCCGGCAGATCGGCGGGCTGTTCCGGACGGCGCGACTGGCTGCCGGTGCCACCTTGCAGCAGCGCGGGCAACTCGAACCGGCTGCCGCAAATCAGCATACCGGTGCCCATCGGACCGTACAACCCCTTATGCCCCGGCACACACAAAAAATCGATGTGATCCCGCTGCATATCAATGGGGCACACACCAGCAGTCTGGGCAGCATCCACCACAAACAGCAGCCCGTGCCGGTGTGCCAGCTCGCCCAACCGGCGAATCGGCATCCGCAGCCCGAACACATTGGAGGCATGGGTGCAGATGATGACGCGGGTGGAGCGGGTGATGCGGGCGCGAAACGCTGCCACCGTGGCATCGTCATTCCCCGGTGTGACCCGCACCACCTCGTAACGGGGATGCTGCGGCGACAGCGCGTGCAGCGGACGCAGCACCGCGTTGTGTTCCAGATCCGAAATAAGGGCGCGCCCGCCGCCACGCAGAATGCCTTTGATTGCCATGTTCAGCGCCATGGTACAGTTGGCGGTAAAGATCACCCGCGTTTCGTCCGGCGCATGAAAAAAATCCGCCGCCGTTTCCCGGCAGCGGTACACCTCTTCGGACGATGCCATGCTCATTTTGTGCCCTCCCCGCCCGGGGTTGGCACCATACACCATCAGCGCGCGTTCCACCGCCGTTCGCACGCTGACCGGCTTCGGCCAGGTGGTGGCCGCATTATCCAGATAGATCATCGCGGCGCATCCCCTTTGCGCACATCCCGGATACGGATGCCCGCCGCCTGCAGCAGCTGCTGCGCCCGCGCCGCATCGCCGTATACCATCAAACTATATCCACAGCCGTTTTTGCCGTCATCCCGCACGGCGCGGCTGATGTACGCCTTGATACCGCTGCGTTCCAGAATTTTCTTGCCGCGCATGGCGGCGGTGACCGAACCGACTTGAAACAAAACCGGATCCACGACCATTCCTCCTCACTTGATTGTTATAACCGGGCTTGTCATTCCCAGTATATGCCGGCGGAGGTGTCGCGTCCACGAGAAAACAAGCCCCCGCCAAAACGGCGAAGGCTTGATGAGACAACAGAATTATTCTTGTGTAATCAGGCACACCGCATGGGCGGCGATGCCCTCTTTTTGACCGGTGAAGCCAAGTCCTTCCTCGGTGGTGGCTTTGATGCTGACCTGCCCCTCCCCGATGCCGCACAGCGCGGCAATGCGCTGCCGCATGGCGGGAATATGCGGTTTCATCTTAGGGGCTTGCGCCAACACGGTCGCGTCGATATTGCCGATGGTATAGCCGTGTTCACGCAGCAGCCCCACCGTTTGGCGCAGCAGCTCGCCGCTGTCCGCACCTTTGTAACGTTCGTCGGTATCGGGGAACCAGCCGCCGATGTCGCCCAGCGCCGCCGCGCCCAGCAACGCATCCATGATCGCGTGCAGCAGCACATCCGCATCCGAATGACCGAGCAAGCCGGTTTCGTGCAGGATGGTCACCCCGCCCAAGATCAGCGGGCGATCCGGCACCAGCCGATGCACATCGTATCCGTGGCCGATCCGCATGGATGCCTCTCCCCTTTCCTGTAAAAACGCCCGCGCCGTGAGGATATCCTCCGGCGTGGTGATTTTGATGTTGCGATAGTCGCCCTCGCACAGCGTGACCGGCACACCCGCCGCTTCCATCACGCCACAGTCGTCGGTGAGATCCAGCCCCGCCGCCTGTGCGTGCTGCATCGCCTGTCGATACTGATCCAGACGGAAAATCTGCGGCGTTTGCACGCTCCACAGCCCGCTGCGATCCGGCGTTTGCTGCACCAAACCGGCGGCATCCGCCTGTTTGATGGTATCCTTCACCCGCACAGCGGCAGCCGCAGCGCCGGTGCGCTGCGCCGTCGCGATCACGCGGTCGATCATCGCCGGGGTGGCAAACGGACGCGCACCATCATGGATCGCGACCAGCTGCGTTTGCGGCGGCATTGCCGCCAAACCCGCCGCCACCGATTGCTGGCGGGTCGTGCCGCCCGGCACGACCGCCGCCACTTTGTGCAGCGACAACTGCTGCGCCAGCTTTTGTACCCGCGCAACATCCTCTTCCCGCGTGACCACCACGATGGACGACACGCGCCCGGTGCTTTCAAACGCGCGCAGCGTATGCCCCAGCACCGGCACACCGGAAAGCTCGATCCATTGTTTGGGCTGCCCCATACGCTGGGAGCTGCCCGCCGCCACGATGAGAGCGGTCACCGATTGGTTCATCTTTCTTCCTCCCGAAGCCGCCGGTCACGGCTGCAAAAACAGCGCCGCCACCGCCACCCGCGGATAATAGCAGCCGCCAACCACCTGTCGGCGGTCGATCATGATCTGATCCGAAATGGTGGTGTCTTTGGCGTATTCCTGATACCACCGACGCAGCTCTTCCAACCAGCCGCCCCGTGTGATGTCGATACCCAGCACCTCTTGCAGCACATACAGGCATAAGGTCACTTTGGAAGTCCAGGTGTTGTGGCTGGTGCTGCTGAGCTTCAGCCCGCCGGTCGCGGCATCCACGCACGCACCCTCCCGCAAACAGGCTTCGGCGTGCTGTTTCAGCAGCGCCAGCGTGTCGGCGGACAGCCGATCGGTCAAGCCCATGCGGTGCAGCATCCCCAGCGGCTCCACCGCCGCCAGCACCATGCTATCCACCGGTGTATACAAGTTGGCAGACAGACAGCCCCGCTTCTCATCCCAGAAGTGTTTGAGCGCCGCTTCGGACTTTCGGCGCATGGCAAGCGCCCGCGCTGCCTCGTCCGGTTGTTCCACGCGTTCAAAATATGCTTCCAGCATCGTCAGCGCGGCAATGGTTTTGACATGCACATACACGCTGCCGCGCGCGTCCATCAGCGAATGATCCAACGCGTCGTAGGTGGTGCTTTCGCTGCCCTGCGGGCCGCAGCGGGTGCTTTGCGCTTTCAGTACCCCATCCCGCTCCTGGGCAGTAGGGGCATCGCGATGCTCCAAGCTATCCAGCAGTGCCGAAGCGGTGTCCGCCCGGTGCTGCGCCCACGCGGTATCCCCGCCGATCAGCGCGTAGCCGGTCAGCACATAAATGCCGTTCAGCAGCTCCTCGGTCGTCATATACAGATAGCATCCGTCCTGCGGGGTGGTTTCGCGCTCGTATCCGCTGTATCCCGCCGGAGAATAGGTAAAGTAGTTGCCCATATCGTGGGTAAAGCTGAGCCCACCGGGGAATTCCTGCCCCGGATATGCCCGAAACCGCACCGTGTCACGGTAGGCATAACGCCGGATGTACAGATCCATAATGTTGCGCGTCACCCACGGCTGGTACAGCAGCTCCCACGCCAGGTGATCCGCCGCCAGATCCATTGTGTTGCGCCAGACATACGCGCCCTCGCCCACATTGTAGTACACCGCGCCGTCCGCATCCTGCAGCAGCTGGGTGGAGGCGTTGTAGCCGCGGATCGCTGCCGCCAGCAGCGGCGCCACCCACGCATCGCGCAGATGCGCTGCCACATCGCGGTCGGCAGCCATGGCATCGTCTGCAAGCCGGTTGGCGTTTTGCAGCAGGCAGCGGCATACATCCGCCGCCGAGGCAAAGTGGCGGGTATAGTAATAGCGCGTATCCAAGCCGTTGCTGCCCGCGCCCTCTTTATAAAATCCGAACGCCGCCCGCAGCACGCCCTTTTGACCGGGCGCGACCTCCAGGCACAACGCTCCCGGTCCGGTTTGGTGCAGCAGCCGCCGCCCGGTACGCAGCAGCTGTTCCAGATCGTGCCCCCGCAAGGTGAACGCGCCGGTGGCTTTGTCCGCCGCCATCATCCATTCGGTGCGGAACCCCAGACCGGACAGATCATCGTATCCGGCGGTATCCACCGTGTAGATACGGCCGTCGCCTTTCCACCCCAGCCCCAAAAAGCCGGTGGCGGGCGTTTGACCGGCGGTGTTGTCGATCTCCAGCTCCAGCAGCACACCGGGGCAGCACACAAGCGGCGGGATCTCCCCTTTTTCCGGATCCGGCAGCGGATACGGCGGGGTGTATACCCGCAGTGTCAGCTGCTCGGCACGATAGGTATCCACCCACGGCGCGAGCGTGCGGGTGATCTGTTCCGGCGGATAGTAGTTCCAGCCGGTGGTCGCTTTGGGGCGCGGCTGTTCCTTGCTGCCCTCCGCCAGCACATCCACTTCCGGTTCGGTATGCGTCTTTCGGAAAGCGGTAACAAACGGGAACGCGGACAGCACCTGATCTTGCGCCACACCCACCAGAAAATCGGCCGAATCGGACACCTGCGGCGCTTCCAGATCAATGCTGGCGCCACGCCCATCCGCACCAAAGGTGAAGCTCGCCCACGCGCCCTGCGGAGAGTGGTGGGTCATAAACAGCGGGATCGACGATTGCGACATAACGCTTCCTCCTGTTACAGCTGGACAAAGCCGATCTTTTTCATCACTTTGCGCAGCGTACGATCCGCCACGCGCGAGGCTTTTTCCGCCCCGATCTTCATCTGGGCTTCCAGCTCGCCCTTGTCTTTCATCAGCTCGTCAAACCGCTGCTGGATCGGGCGCAGCTCTTCGATAACCGCTTCCGCCACCGCCACTTTGAAATCGCCGTAGCCTTTGCCCTCGAACTCCGCCTGAATCTGCTCCATGGTGCGACCGGTAACAGCAGAATAAATATCCATCAGATTGCTCACGCCCGGCTTTTCAGGCGAATGGTACACCTTCGCCTCGCTGTCGGTGACGGCGCGCTTGAATTTGCGCAAGATGGTGTCGGCATTGTCCTTCAGCGAGATAAACGAGTTCTGGTTTTCGTCCGACTTGGACATTTTTTTGGTGGGGTCCTGCAGTGAGCAGACCCGCGCACCGGATTTCATGATATACGGTTCCGGCACGGTGAACACCGAGCCATACAAACCGTTGAACCGCTCCGCAATATTGCGGGTCAGCTCACAATGCTGCTTCTGGTCCGCGCCCACCGGCACATAGTCCGGCTGGTACAGCAGAATGTCCGCCGCCATCAGCGCCGGATAGGCAAACAAACCGAGATTGATGTTGTCGGCGTGTTTTTGTGATTTGTCCTTGAACTGGGTCATGCGCGACAGCTCACCGAACTGGGTGTAGCAGGACAGCAGCCACGACAGCTGCGCATGAGCCGGCACCTGCGACTGCACAAACACCATGGTGCGTTCGGGATCCAGACCGATCGCCAGCAGCAGCGCGTACATCTCCATGATCTGGCGGCGCAGCTTGGCGGGCTCCTGCCGCACGGTGATGGCGTGCAGATCCGCCACCGCAAAGGCGCAATCAAAATCGTCTTGCATCGTCACCCAGTTGCGCAGCGCCCCCAGATAGTTACCCAGCGTGGGGATGCCGGTGGGCTGGATCAGGCTGAGCGCCCGTTTTCTGCGTTCTACTTCGTTTGTCATTGCTTCGGTCATATTCAAAATCCTCTCTATCCAGATTTTATCCTTTTATATAGTCTTTGGCGAAGGCGCCCAGCCGCTGGATGCCTTTTTCCATATCCGCATCGGTGGGGGTGGAGAAGTTGATGCGGAAAGACCCGCACGGTGCGCTTTCGTCCACCAAAAAGGCGTTGCCCGGCACCACGGCGACTTTGTGCTCCTGCACCGCTTTTTTGCAAAATTCCGGCATATCCACGCCATCCGGCAGATCGCACCACAAGAACAGCCCACCCTGCACCGGGTGGTAGGTCACCCCCAGCGGCACCAGATAGGTATCCAGCAGCGACATCATCAGCTGCGCCTTGTGGCGATAGATTTCGCGCAGCGACGCGAGGTGCGCTTCAAAATCGTATTCGGTCATGAACCGGTGGCAGATCATCTGCGACCAGATATTGGTGTGGACATCCTCGCCCTGTTTGACCACCACCATCTTCTGCAGCAGCGCCTGCGGTCCGATGGCGTAGCCCACCCGCATACCGGGCGACAGCACCTTGGAAAAGCTGCCGACATACAGCACGATGCCGTCTTCATCCAGCGATTTGATCGCGGGCACATCCTCTCCCGCAAACCGCAGATCGCCGTAGGGGTTGTCCTCCACCACCAGCACGCCGTATTGCCGCGCCAGTGCATAAACCTGGCGGCGCTTCTCCATACTCATGGTGATACCGGACGGGTTTTGGAAATTGGGGATGGTATAGATAAACTTGGCTTGCGGGTGCGCTTGCAGCGCCGCTTCCAGCTGCGGAATGTTCATGCCGTCCGCATCCATTTCGATCCCCACCAGCCGCGCGCCCAGCGAGCGGAAGGAGTTGAGCGAGCCGATAAAGCTGGGGGCTTCACAAATCACCACATCCCCCTCGTTGCACAGCACCTTGGCGACCATTTCCATCGCCTGCTGCGCGCCGGAGGTGATCAAAATATCATCCCCCGCGCGGCCAATGCCGTGCTTTTGCTGCATATACGCGGTCAGATGCGCCCGCAGCGGCGGGTATCCTTCGGTCACGCTGTATTGCAGCGCCGCAATAGGCTGCTGCTGCAAAATATCGGCGGACAGGGCGCGCACTGCCTCCACCGGAAACGCCTCCGGCGCGGGATTGCCCGCGGACAGCGACACCACCTCCGGATCGGCGGCATATTTGAAAATTTCACGGATAGCGGAGGGACGCAGCCCCTGCACCCGCTTGGCAAAGGAAAAATCCATGCCGAACACCTCGAATTTCAAAAAATCTCCTCTATATATTAGCATAGCCACATTGACATTTTCAACCAGAAAATGTAAAATCATAGGATAACAAGAAATTTACCACGCAAAGGATGAACAGATATGGCAACTTGGCAGCAACTGGCCGACCGGATGTTTCCGGATGTTGAGCACACCCCGGAGGAATACGAGGCGTTGTATCCTCCCCGCGCGCTGAAAGAGGGCGCACGGGTCACCCGGATCGCCCCCAGCCCCACCGGCTACCTGCATCTGGGCGTGTTGTTCACCGCCACCATCAACCGGCTGACCGCGAACGCCTCCAACGGATTGTTTTATTTCCGGTTGGAAGACACCGACAAAAAGCGGGAGGTCGCCGGCGGCGCCGAAGACATTTTGAAAGGGCTCGCCGATTACGGTGTGAATATCGACGAGGGCTTTGTCGCCCCCGGCGAGATCAAGGGCGACTACGGCCCGTATCAGCAAAGCCAGCGCGGCGTGATCTACCACGCGTATGTGAAGTCGCTGGTGGCGCAGGGGCTGGCGTATCCCTGCTTCTGCACACCGGACGAGCTATCCGCCGTGCGCGCCCGGCAGGAGGCCGCCAAGCAGCGCACCGGGTATTACGGTCCCTACGCGATCTGCCGCGATCTGTCGCCCGACGAGGCGATGGCGCGCATGGACGAGGGACAGCCTTATGTTGTGCGGCTGCGGTCGCCCGGCGACGAGTCGCGCCGCATCAAATTTGACGATATGATCAAAGGCACCATCGAGATGCCGGAAAACGATCAGGACATTGTGCTGCTGAAAACCGACGGCATTCCCACCTATCACTTCGCCCATGCGGTGGACGATCATCTGATGCGCACCACCCATGTTATCCGCGGGGACGAATGGATCGCGTCGGTGCCGATCCATTTGCAGCTGTTCCGTGTGCTGGGCTTTAAGCCGCCCAAGTATGTGCACGTCAGCCCCATCATGAAAGAGGATGGCTCCGGCAAGCGTAAGCTGTCCAAGCGCAAAGACCCCGAAGCGGCGGTGCATTACTATGCCGAGCAGGGCTATCCCGCCGACAGCGTGATGGAATATCTGCTGACCATCGCCAACAGCGATTTTGAAGAGTGGCGCAAACGCAACCAGGACGCGCCCCGCTCCGCGTTCCCCTTTAATTTGAAGAAGATGAGCGCTTCCGGTGCGCTGTTCGATTTGAACAAGCTGCACGATGTGAGCAAAAATGTGATTGCCCGCATGGATGCGGACGCGGTGTTTGCCCGCATTCTCGCGTGGGCGCAAGAGTACGCTCCCGATTTCTATACACGGCTGGATCGCGACCGGGCGTTCGCGCGGGGCATCTTTGCCATTGACCGGGGCGGCAACAAGCCGCGCAAAGATCTCGCCAAATGGAGCGACGCGCCGGAATACGCCGCCTATTTCTTTGATGAAACCTTTGTCCCCAGCGACGAGCTGCCCGAAACCATCGCTCCCGCCGATGCGGCGGCGGTGCTGACCGCGTACAAGGCGGTGTACGATCCGGCGCAGGATAAACAGGCGTGGTTCCAGACCATCAAGGATCTGTGCCCGGCGCTGGGCTTTTGCCCCGAAGTGAAGGAATACAAAAAAAATCCCGACGGCTACAAAGGGCACGCGGGCGATGTCAGCACGCTGATCCGCATCGCGGTGACCGGACGGCGCAACACGCCGGATCTGTGCTCGATCATGCAGCTGCTGGGCACCGACACCGTGATGAACCGGCTGGATCGGGCGATCGCCGCCTGGTCGTGAGCGATATAACATACAGAAAGGTTGTGTTTTGAATGGCAGACGAGAAAAAAGAGATGTCCCCGGTCGTGGCCACCAACTTTATTGAGGATATCATTGACGAAGAGCTGAAAGAGGGCGGGCGCTGCTACGGCCAGACCATCGAAACCCGCTTTCCGCCGGAACCGAACGGCTATCTGCACATTGGCCATGTCAAAGCGTTTTGCATCGACTTTGGCACCGCGGAAAAATACGGCGGACACTGCCATTTGCGCATGGACGATACCAACCCCGACAAAGAGGATGTGGAATATGTCGATGCCATTCAAGAGGATATCCACTGGCTGGGCTTTGACTGGGGCGACAATTTCTTCTATGCGTCGGATTATTTCGACAAAATGTACGAGTTGGCGGTGGGGCTGATCAAAAAAGGGCTGGCGTATGTTTGCGAGCAAACGCCGGAGCAGGTGCGCGAAAACCGCGGTGATCTGACCCACCCGGCGGTCAGCCCCTATCGCGACCGCCCGATCGAAGAGAGCCTTGACCGGTTTGCCCGGATGAAAGCCGGCGAGTTCCCGGACGGTTCGATGACGCTGCGTGCCAAAATTGATCTGGCGAGCGGCAACTTTAATATGCGCGACCCGGTTATCTACCGCATCAACCATACCCCCCACCATCGTCAGGGCGACAAGTGGTGCATTTATCCGATGTACGACTTTGCCCACCCCATCGAGGACATGATTGAGGGGATCACCCACTCGCTCTGCTCGCTGGAGTTTGAGGATCACCGCCCGCTGTACAACTGGGTGGTGGACAATGTCGATCTGCCCGCCAAGCCGCGCCAGATCGAATTTGCCCGACTGAATATGAACTACACCGTGATGTCCAAACGCAAGCTGCGCCGGCTGGTCGAAGGCGGCGAGGTAAGCGGCTGGGATGATCCGCGGATGCCCACTCTGCGCGGGCTGCGCCGCCGGGGCTACACCCCCGCCGCTATCCGCGATTTCATCGACCGCATTGGCGTTGCCAAAACCCCCAATACGGTAGAAGTGGCGCTGCTGGAGCATTGCCTGCGCGAGGATTTGAACGCGCACGCGCTGCGGGCGATGGCGGTGTTGCGTCCGGTGAAGCTGACCATCACCAACTATCCCGAAGGACAGACCGAAACCTTTGAGGTGGAAAACCACCCCGGCAATCCCGACATGGGCACGCGGCAGGTATCCTTCTCGCGTAATCTGTGGATCGAAGATTCCGACTTTATGGAAGAGCCGGTCAAAGGGTATTTTCGGATGTTCCCCGGCAACGAGGTGCGGCTGAAATCCGCATATGTGGTGAAATGCACCGGCTGCGTCAAGGATGAAACCGGCAAAGTCATTGAGGTACTGGCAGAGTATGACCCCGCGACCCGCGGTGGCAACACTCCGGATGGCCGCAAGGTGAAGGGCACCATCCACTGGGTGGACGACCGCACCGCGATTTCCGCCGAAGTACGGCTGTATTCGTCGCTGTTCAGCGATCCCGAACCCGAAGCGGGCGACAAGGATTTCCTTGCGTGCCTGAATCCGGATTCGTTGGAAGTGCTGACCGATTGCCGGCTGGAAGCATCGCTCGCGAACGCCGAAGCCCCCGCCGCGTATCAGTTCCTGCGCATGGGCTATTTCTGCGTAGACAACACCGACAGCACGCCGGAGCATCTGGTGTTTAACCGCGCGGTGTCGCTGAAAGACAGCTTCAAAAAGTAATAGGCCTATATACACAAGCCCCCGGTTTGTATGATGTTCATACAAACCGGGGGCTTGCTTTATCTCTGCTGTTTTACAGAATGTTTGTTACTACACCAATTGGAATTGTGTCCATTTTTGCGACCGATAGCGCCAAATAAAAATGATGCCGCGAAAAACCAGATCCATACTCATGCCAACAGCAACACCGATCACACCCCAACCGAACCACAAACCAAACAGTGCCGAAAAGAGCAGCCGCGCCGCGATGGTCAAGGTCACCGACACGATCATGGTAAACCGTACATCCCCCGCCGCTCGCAACCCGTTGCCCAGCGACCCGGCAAACGGATAGGCCAACGCGTTAAAGATGTTATTGATTAGCACCAGCCAGACAACCAGCGATTTGGCCTCCGGCGATATAGCCGAGTAGCGAACAATCAACGGCGTTATTGCAAAAACAAGCGCGTTCCAGGCAATCGACAGCACCAGAGTAATGGTGTTGAGCTTTTTCAGATAATAATTGGCTGCCGGAATATCTCGCGCCCCCATGCATTGACCAATAACCGTCGTATAGGCCGGTGCCATCGCCAACCCCATAATGGATGCCAGTGACCAAATGCTTTGTGCCACACCATTGGCCGCAATCTGATAGGTACCAAACAGCGCCACCATACTGGACAGTGCCACTTTGACGAGCTGGTGCACACCGTTTTCCACCCCATTTGGCAGCGCAATGCCCATCACTTTTTTCAACAGGCATCCATCCCAGCAAAACACATCCGCCATTTTGTATCGCACCGGATTTCCTTTTCGGAAACAGAACGTCGTCACCGCCACAGCGGACAGAATACGGGAAATCAGCGACGGATACGCCACCCCTGCGGCGCCCAGATGCAGACAAAAAACACCAATACAATTACCGACCACATTGATTACATTGGCCGCCACCGAAATATACATGGTGACATTGGTTTTTCCCATGCTGCGGCACAACGCCGCCCCTGCGTCATAAATGGCTAGTGCCGGCAAAGAAAGAGTGGTGATCCACAAATAACTTTCACAGGCAGCCATCACATCCGGCTCGATTTTACCAAACAGCAATCGCAAAAGCGACATACGAAACAGCATGATCAGCACCATCATCCCCACAGAAACAAGCGTGGAGATCATCAAAAGCTGTCCTGCCGATCGCGAGGCGGTATCGTTTTGCTTGCTGCCGATGTATTGGCTGATGATCACCGCACCGCCGGAGGACAGCGCCGTAAACAGAAAAATCAACACCGTGTTAAACGACGTTACCAGCGACACACCGGATACATCGGCCTCGCTGGAGAAGCTGACAACAAACGTGTCTGCAATCCCCACAAACATCAGCAAAAACTGTTCCACAAACAGCGGAACGATCAACCGGCGTAAATCCTTATTCGAAAACAGGTTACTCTCCATCATTAACTCTCTCTTTACCCTCTATGTATTATAGCAGATGGTAATGCGGGATGATGTCCTCATACTCTCCCTGCTTGTTGAGAAAGCCGCCGGGGATGGTACCGAGCGGCACAAACCCCAGCTTTTGATACAACCGCAAGGCGGCATGGTTGCTGGCAACCACCGCGTTAAATTGCAGCACACGAAAGCCGCAGGTCTTGCCTTGCTGCAAACAATGGGTAACCAGCGCTTCGCCGATATGCTGGCCGCGCCTGTCCGCTTTGACCGCGTAGCTGGCATTGGCGATGTGGCCGCAGCGCCCCACATTGTTGGGGTGCAGAATGTACATGCCGACAATCTCGCCGGTTTCGGTATCGTATGCTACGCCGGTAAAGCTCTGCTCGGCAAAAAACGCCGCCCCGCTTTCGGCGGTCAGCAACTCCAGCTGCGGAAACGCGGCACCATCCTCCACCACACGGTTCCAAATGGCGATGGCGGCAGGAATATCCCTTTCTTCATACGCACGAACTCCAATAGACATGGGAAAGCTCCTTTGCAATGCAGTTTCAGATTGTCACCTCATTTTTATATTTTGGTTGACAATTGTTATCTGTTTATAGTATACTCTCTTTATTATCATTTGAAAAGAGGATTTGACTATGTCTGATACCACCGCTGTTTCGTCCACCGGCAAACGCATTTTGAACATGACCTATATCGCCATGTTCGCGGCGCTGATGGCTGTTTGTGCCTGGATTGCGGTACCGATCGCCACCATTCCGATCACGCTGCAAACCTTCGGCGTGTTCTGCGCGGTGGGGCTGCTGGGCGGCAAGCGCGGCACGCTCGCCATTTTGGTGTACATTCTGCTGGGTGCCATCGGCGTGCCGGTGTTCGCCGGATTCCAAGCCGGTGTGGGGGTGCTGTTCGGCGCGACCGGCGGCTACATCATCGGATTTGTTTGCACCGCGCTGGTGTATTGGCTGATTACCGGGCTGCTGGGCAAAAAATGGTGGACCATGCTGCTGGGAATGGTGGCCGGGCTGTTTGTTTGTTATGCGTTCGGCACCGCGTGGTTTATGGTGGTGTATACGCAAAAAGCCGCTATCGGACTGCCTGCGGCGCTGGGGATGTGCGTGATCCCCTACATTATTCCGGATCTGGTTAAAATTGCCGCTGCGATGCTGCTGTGCCAGACGGTGTCCCGCCATGTGCGGATCTTTGATTAAGCGTACTCCTCTTTATCGCATTCCGCCCCGAACGAGCCGCATTCGTTCGAGGCGGAATTTGTTTTATCGGGTTTTCTTTTGACGATACGCGCGCGGGCTGACGCCATAGGTTTGCGCGAACACGCGGTTAAAGGTGCGCGGATTATCGTAGCCGCATTCATACAAAATGGTGGTCACCGATTTGTCGGTATGCAGCAGCATATCCCGCGCCGCCTGCATCCGCAGAAAATGAAGATACTGCGGAAACCGCATATGCAGCTTTTGGGAAAACACCCGCGACAGATGGTTGGAGGTGACCCCCAGCGCGTTGGCGGTGGTTTGCAGCGTGATCGGCTCGCTGAAATGCTGCATCACATAGTGCAGCACCTGGCACGGCAAATCCACATTGCGGTTGGCATTGGATTCCGGATGCAGCTGTTCCCATGTACACGCCAACACGATCTCGACATACGCCTTAAACACCGTCGGCTGGATCGCGTGGTGCTGGTGGCGCAGCATTTCCAGCGCGACACGCGCGTCCATCGGCAGATCCGCTTTGCGCACAAACGGCGTGCGCGGGGTGTAGGTGCGAATCAAATCGGCATAGCCGCCCATCAGATGCGGTTTTATCAAATAAAACAGCACATCCAGCTCCTCCACACCCTCCGCCGGGTCGTACCGGTGGATACAGTTGGGAAAAGCGACCCCGAAATCGCCTTGGCGCAGCACCTGCGTTTGGCCGTCGATACTGACCGCCAGCGCCCCCTTGCGCACATAGATCAGTTCGATCTGCACATGAAGATGGGGCGGCCAATCGCGCCGGTGCCGCCAGTGGTTGATCTGGATATCGTCGTTGACATCATCGCCCTCCACCAAAAAGGTGTTGGCCATATCCATCTCCCCCTTTGTCGGTCATTCTATCGCCATCATATCATTCATTTGACCGAAGTACAAGCCTTGTTTTTTGAAAAATGTTATTTTTTGTCCAGTTTTGAGCGGCGCGGTGGCGCGTTTTATCGTCTAGGCTTTTGTATAATATGCTTTAGAGTGTTTTCTCTTTATATCATCCGCTTTGACCATGAAAAGGAGGAGATCGCATGTGGAATAATCTAAAAAAAGGAGTGAGTCTGTTGCTGACAGCCAGCACCTTGGTCGCCGGAATGGGCATGGCACCGATGGATTCTGCGGCGGATACGCCTAACTACCGCAATGTGGCACTGCGCCGCGCGGTATACCAATCCAGCGCCGCCAATTATAACGACACCGGTCATTTGGTGACCGACGGCATCCGGTCACAAACCGATCTGTGGGAGCCGACCATCAGTGCCCAGTACACCGACAGCCCGGACGCAGAACAGCCGACCTGTGCGTTCGACGGCAAATCCGCCACCAAATGGCTGACCTTCCACAACGCAGCGTGGCTGCAATTCGCGTTTCCGGACGGCGAACAGGCCACGGCAGCGTCTTACATCATCACCTCAGCCAACGATGCCGAAAATCGTGATCCCAAAAGCTGGGTGGTGCAAGGCTCCAACGACGGCAAAACCTTTGTGGATCTGGATAAACAGACCGACCAGAAGTTCGCCTCGCGTTATGCAAGCAAGACCTATGCCATTGCTTCGCCCGCGGCGTATCAATATTATCGGCTGAACATCACCGAAAACAACGGCGATGTCGGCACCGACGGCAACACCGCCCCCCGCATTCAGCTGGCGGAATTTGACCTGCTGGGCAAAGACGGCAAAACGCTGGTGCGCCGCAGCCAAAAAGAGGGCTTTGCCAGTCTGTGGCGCAGCAAGGGCAGCACCGACGAATGGGTGTATGTCGATTTGGGCGGTGTCAGCTCCATCGACAAGGTGGTGCTGGATTGGAACAAAGAAGGCTTCGCCACCGCGTATGACATCCAGATTTCGGACGACGCGAAACAGTGGCTTTCGGTTTACAGCACCGACACCGGCAAGGGCAGCGAAGAAACCTGCACCTTCCCCACCGCCACCGCTACCTATGTACGGCTGCTGTGCAAAAAAAGCAATGCCTCCGTTTTTGCACTGAGCGAAATGGAAGTATACGGCACCAACGATGTGGCGTATACCATTCCCGCGATGCCGGCGGCGGAAGCCGACGGCACCCAACAACTGACCGGCGGCAACTGGACCGTGCAGCGCGCCTCCGAAGTGGAGGCGACCGGTGAACAGCTGGCTTCGGATTATAACGACCAAAGCTGGCTGCCGGCAACGGTGCCCGGCACGGTGCTGACCTCGTATCTCAACGCCGGGGCGATCCCCGACCCCAACATTGCGGATCAGCAGCTGTTGATTTCGGACAGCTTCTTCACCGCCGATTTCTGGTATCGCAATCATTTTGTGATTCCCGCATCGCAAAAAGGGCAGCGCACCTGGCTGAACTTTGATGCCATCAACTGGAAAGCGGACATCTATTTCAACGGCGAAAAGATCGGCCGCATCGACGGCGCGTTTATCCGCGGCAAATTTGATATTACGGAACTCGCCAACTACGGCGGCGAAAACTATCTGGCGGTATATATCCACAAAAACGACAATCCCGGTGAGGTTACGCTGCAAAACAAACAGAACGCCGGTAAAAACGGCGGTATTCTGGGTGCCGATAACCCCACCATCCACGCCAGCATCGGTTGGGACTGGATGCCCACCATCCGTGGCCGCAACATCGGCATTTATGAGGATGTATACCTCTCCTATTCGCAGGATGTGACTCTGTCGGATCCGTGGGCAATCACCGATCTGGATGTGGAGAACAAGGACTTTTCCAGCGCCGACATCACGGTGAAAGCCACAGTGAGCAACCCCTCGGATAAAGCCGTGACCACCGTTGTTTCGGGCACCATCACCCCCGGTGATCTGGCGTTCAAGAGCTACAAGATCACGCTGGCGGCGGGCGAAACACGCGATGTCACGGTAGCGACCGTCACCATGAAAAATCCGCAGCTGTGGTGGCCGAACACCTACGGCGACCAGCCGCTCTACACCGCTTCGCTGACGGCGACGGTAGGCGGCAAGGTATCTGACAGCCGCTCCTTTACATTCGGTGTGCGCAAATTTACCTACGACACCGAAAATCCGATGACCATCTACTGCAACGGCACCCGCATTGTTTGCCGCGGCGGCAACTGGGGCATGGATGATTCCAACCTTGCGGCTACGCCGGAGGATTATGACATCAAGGTGCGGATGCACGCCGAAGCCAATCTCACCATGATCCGCAACTGGGTCGGTATGACCAACCACCGCGCGTTCTATGACGCTTGCGACAAATACGGCATTCTGATTTGGGATGACTTCTGGTTGGCCAACCCCGGCGACGGTCCCAACCCGAACGACGAATCTATGTTCATGACCAACGCCAAGGATAAGATTGCGCGCAACCGCTATCATGCGGCCGTGGCGCTGTATTGCGGTCGCAACGAGGGCAACCCGCCCGCTTCGCTGGACGCGGCGCTGCGCAGCGAAACCACGGCGCTGGACGGCACCCGGTATTACATCTCCCATTCCGCTTCCGGCACGGTCAGTGGTTTTGGTCCGTATAGCGTGCAAAACCCGAAGTGGTACTTCGAAAACACCTACACCACGCTGCACAGTGAGCGGGGATTGCCCAATATTCCCAGCTATGAAAGCATGATGGCGATGCTGACCGAAGAGCACGCCTGGCCGATCGACAATGTGTGGGGCATCCATGACTTCACCGAGGGCAGCGCCCAAAACGGCAATGCGTTCCAAAACGCGATGAAGAAATACGGCAGCTACGACAGCTTGTCGGAGTTTGTGCGCATCGCACAGATGGTGAACTATGACAACCACAAGGCGATGTTCGAGGCAATGTATCCGTGCAACAGCAACGGTATTTTGATGTGGATGAGCCAGTCGGCGTGGCCGTCGATGGTATGGCAGACCTACGATTATTACTACGATACCAACGCCGGTTACTTCGGCATTAAAAAAGCCAACCAGCCGATCAACGCGATTTTGAACCAATCCACCAACCAGCTGTCGCTGGTCAATGCCACTCCGAACGCCCGCACCGGTCTGCAAACCACGCTGACTGTGTACGATCTGAACGGCAAGGTGGTACACGAGGCAAATTTCCAAAACGATATCGCGGCAGACAGCACCACGGTGCTCTGCACCATGCCGACGCTGACCGGTGTTACTCCCATCCGCTTTGTGCGCACAACGGTGTCGGACAAAGACGGCAACCGGCTGGCGGACAACTTTACCTGGCTGAACGCCACCACCTATCAGGATTACAAAGCGTTGAACGATCTGGCATCGGTGAAGCTGAGCACCGATCGCGCCACCTTTACCACAGACGGTTCCACCGTCACCGGCAAAGTGACGCTGCGCAACGACAGCAACACCCCGGCGCTGATGATTCGTGTGAAGCTACAAAACGACAAGGGCGAGCGGGTGCTGCCGGTATATTACGACGACAACTATCTGTCGCTGATGCCGGGCGAAAGCCGCACCGTCACGATGGAGTTTGACAGCCAGTATCTGAATGGCGGCACGCCGGTTCTGTCGGTGGAGGGTTGGAACATCACGGCGGCAGAGATCGACAGTACCACCATTACTCCCGGCGATGTGGACATGAGCGGCACGGTAGACACCGTGGACGCGCTGATGACGCTGCAAGCCGCGGCGGACAAGGTGGATCTGACCGATACCCAGCAGCAGGCCGCCGATGTCAACGGCGATGCGGATGTGACCGCGCAGGATGCGCTGTTGATTCTGCAAAAAGCGACCGGACAGCGCCGCACCTTCCCGTGCGAGGAAAATTCTCGTTCTTGATTTCTTCTTCTCTTTTCCTTTTTCAAACGAACAGCCCCGGACTTTCGTCCGGGGCTGTTCATTTTACATCAGTACACATCTTTAGCGGGCAGCTTTGTTTTGGAGCGCCTTTTTCATGATATATGTCGTCGCCATACCGATGGCTGTGCCGAGCACCACCGATGCCAGCACATCCGAGGGAAAATGCACATACAGATACAGCCGTGAGAAGCCGATCAGCGCCGCCAAAGGAATGGCTGCAGCACCGAATTTGCGGTTCGCCGCCGTCAGCATAAACGCACCGATCACCGAAGCCAGCGTATGACCGGACGGAAAGGAATAATCGCTCGGATTAGCGATGAGCAGCGGCACCTGCTCCAGCCAGCAAGGGCGGGAACGGGCAATGAGATTCTTTAAGCACACATTGCCGACCAGCACGCCCACCGCCAAGGCGGCGAACATGGCGATACCGTATTTTCGATATTTTTTGGAAATAGTCATGGCGGCCACCGCCACGATCCAGATGACACCGTTGTCACCCAGTGCCGTGATCCTGGGCATGAGGAAATCCATCACCCCGCACGACAGAACATCCCGCATCCCGTGCAAAACCGCCCAATCTATTTGTTGCACCCAGTCAAGCATTTTTGTCACCTCGTATATTTCCTGTCGACATCAAGCACCATGCCGGCCATATACCGGTTTCTTTTGCGGCACCGGCATTTTCCATAGCACCGCCAGCAGCACGCCGGGAAGCACGACCAGCGGCAGCAGCCGGGCACCCGCGAGCCCCAGCGACGGCAGCTGCAGCAGCGACGAAAACAGCAGCACCGCGCCAAAGAAGCCCAGCACCGATGCCGCGCTGAGGAATGCTCGCAGCGGATTGAGCGGCAGGCTGGCTTTTACCACACCCGCAAGGCTGATGATACCCACCGTGAGATACATCAGCAAATTCGCCTGCGCCCGATCCACGCCAAGGGCAGGAACAGCGAGAAAAATCGCTGTGCAGCAGAGGAAAATCGCCACGCTGTTGGGCAAAGCAGCCCGCATCGCGCTGCCGAGAAAGGTACCCTCCACTTTGCGGTCGTTGCGTTCAAAGGACATAAAAAACGCCGGGAAGCCCTCGATGACCGCGTCAATCAGCGTGATTTGGATAGGGATAAAAGGGAAATCGGTATTCAGCAGCAAACAAAGCGCGCACAGCAACACCGAATAGATGGTTTTGATAAAAAACACGCCCGCCGATTTGGTCAAATTGTTGATGACCCGACGCCCCTCGGAGATGACATCCCGCAGCACAGCGAAATCGGAATTCAGCAGCACCAGCT
This sequence comes from uncultured Oscillospiraceae bacterium, assembly GCA_900547105.1. GTDB lineage: Bacteria > Bacillota > Clostridia > Oscillospirales > Acutalibacteraceae > UMGS1474. The sequence continues at coordinate 108,055 of URFL01000004.1, forward strand.
GGGCGGTCTGCTTGGCGGCGTCGCTGCCGTTTCCCATGGCGGCGGAGCAATCCGCTTGCCGCATCGCCAGCAGATCGTTCACGCCATCGCCGGTCATCGCCACCTTGTGCCCCCGCTGTTGCAAAGCAGCGACCAACACCTTTTTCTGCTCCGGGGTAACGCGACCGAACACGGTATGCGTTTCGGCGGCGCGCACCAGCTGTTCATCGGTCAGACCGGTCGCGTCCAGCAGGCGGTCCGCGTTGCGCACGCCGCAAAGCTTTGCAACCGCGGCGGCAGCCACCGGATTATCACCGGAGATGATCTTCACCTCCACCCCCTGCTCATAAAAATAGTGAATGGTCTGCACGGCATTTTTACGCAGCTTGTCCGCAATCACGATGGTGGCGACAAGCTCGACATGATCGGCATCGACCTCTCCCCGGCAGATGCCGACAAACAGCACACGTTTGCCTTGCTCCATCAGCGCTTTTGCCGACGGTGGGATTGGGCGGCATAGCTTTTCCGGTGCCCCCAGCACCAGCGTTCGCCCATCGGTCAGCGTGACCGATGACCATTTCCGTTCGGAGGAAAAGGGTGTGGCATCCACAATCGCATACGGTTCGGTGCGGGAGAACCGCTCGTTCAGCGCACGGAAGGTGGAGTTGTTATCGTCGGTATGCACAAGATAAGTCGCCATCAACCGCTGAAACGTGGTTTCGTCAATCGTGGGATACACCTTTTCCACTTCCAGACATCCTTCGGTGAGGGTGCCGGTTTTGTCCAGACACACCACATCGCAATGGGCAAGGTTTTCCAGCGAATGCAGATCCCGCACCAGCACATTTTTCTTGGACAAGCGGATCACCCCCACTGCCAGACCGATGCTGATGAGCAGCACCAACCCCTTGGGGAGCATTCCCAGCAGCCCCGCCGATGTCGCCACCACCGCGGCATCCACCGCCGCGCCGCGGACAAAGAACGCCTGCACAAACAGCAGCGCCCCCAACGGCACGATAAGAAAGCTGGTGAATTTGGTGACCTTTTTCATGGACGCCAGCAGCTCGGAACGGGCGCTCTTCGTCTTTTTGACCTCATCCACCATCTGGGCGGTAAAACACTCGTCCACACCGCATTCCGCCTGTGCGAGGCAGCGTCCCGCGATCACGCTGCTGCCGGAAAGCAGCTTGTCGCCCGGCAGCTTGACCACCGGCTCGGATTCGCCGGTCAGGATGGATTCGTTGACCTCCAGCCGTCCCTCCTGCAGTACACAATCGGTGCAGATGGCGCTGCCGCCGGTCAGCACCAGCACATCTCCCGTGCGAATCTCCTCCGGACGGATGGTGGTTTCCTCCCCGCCGCGGAGAACCGTGACCACCGGCTGCGCCAGCAGAGTTAGCCGCTCGATCTGCCGCTTGGCTTTGATCTCCTGTACAATACCGACCACCGTGTTGATAAGGATAATGAAAATAAACAAAATGTTTTTCCACGCGCCGACAGCTGCCAATGCGACCGCGATCATCAGGTTGAGCGCGTTGAACACCGTGCAGATATTGTCCCGCAAGATTTGCGGAATCGTTTTGGTGGCGTTGTTCATATCTATTCCTCCCACTTTTGGCTTTTCATCCTCTTACACGCAGCGGCAAGCGAAAGGTTGGTAAAAAAATCGACCCCCGATGAACGGAGGTCAATTTTTTCGTTAGGCGTTATGAAATTTTGTTGCCGCAGTGGTGACAGAAGCTGTCTTTAGCGCCCACCTTGCTGCCGCAGCTGTTGCAGCGAGCACCCAGCGCGGCACCGCAACAGGAGCAGTACAAATGCTCGGCGGGTTGTGCCGCCCCGCAGCCGGTGCACACCGCCATGCTGCGCTTGTAGATTTTGTAAACGATCAGCCCGACAAGGTTGGTGAACAGTCCGATCAGCCCCCAATACAACGGCGACAGCTTGCAGGCGGCGGCATCCTTGTACAGCCACAGCGCCACCAGCACCCAGTAGACGCAGAAGAACAGCATCGCCAGCGCGGCCGTCGCTTTCAGCACCGTCATACCGCCGGGCACCGAGGTGGGCACGGTGATGACATACACCTTGCTGTCGCTGCCGTGAACACCCACGCGGCTGAGCATATAAATGGATTTGGCGGACAGGCTGCTTTCAAAGGCGCTGTCGTCATCATAATCGGTGCGAATTTTTCCAAAATCCTTATTGATGATGGATTGCAGCATAAACTCTTCGCTTTTCACATACTGGAACACCGCGTTCGGGTGGGCGGCAGATGTGAGATACTTCTTTTCGCTGCCCGCCTTGACAAGCTCCAGTGTGCCGGCAGAAAAGGGGGAGCTTTTCGCGGAATAGGTCACCTGATTGCTGCCGTCCAAAACCAGCACATCCACCACATCCGCCGACGCGGCGGCGGTGTTGTCCACCGCTGTTTTCAGCGCGGCATCATCCTTCGCTTCATCCAGCCGGGAATACTGCCACGCGAAATTCAGCCGTTCGCGATAGAGATATCCCACCGTGCCGGCACAAGCCAGCCCCGCTACCACCGCCAGCACCAGATACCAAACGGCGATCTTTTTGAAATTCCACTTGGATAAGATGTTTTCAAGCCTGTTCATAAACGTTTCCTCCTTGATGGGTGGTTTTGCCGGAGAGCAATACCGGCAACAGCAACACAACGCTCAGCGACATAAAGACGAGCGGCGCGATCAGCACCGTGAGCGACACACCGGCGAACACCAGCAGCGCCGGAACCAGCACCACCATCGCGCACAGCAGCACAAAAATGCGGGATTGCACCCGCTGCTTGCGTGCCGCGCGCAGCTCTTCGCATTTTTGCTCGATCGCCGGGGTCAGCCGGTCGATCATGCCTTCTACATTCGAGCTCATATGTCCTCCGTCCTTTCTTTTCGGTTTAGTTTTTTTCGCAACTTCACCGTGCCGTCATGGATACGGCTTTTAACGGTTTTCGGCTGCACGCCGATACGTTCGGCGATCTGTGCCAGTGTTAGATCCTCCACATATTTCAGCCTGATCGCCAGCGCCTGTTCCGGCGGGAGGGAATCCATCGCCGTCAACAGCTGCTCGTACCGGAGCTTTTGTTCCACCTCGTCCGCCACATTCCGCTCGTCCTCCAAGGGTAGGGAGTCGATGTCCGCCACCGGAATGCGATGGCGGCGCAGATAGTCGAGATAGCTGTTTTTTGCGATAGTGATCAGCCATGTGCCGAACCCGGCGCTGCCCCCCGGATCAAACTGTTCGATGTGGCGGATCATCTTGAGAAAGGTTTCCTGTGTCAGATCCTCGGTCAGCGTTTCGTCCGCTGTGGTTTTCAAGAGGAAGCCGGAAACATAGTGGTAATACAGCCGAATCAGCTCGTCGAACGCCTGACGATCGCCGCGCTGGCATTTTTTAATCAGCGCTTTTTCATTCACCGTTTCCCCCTCCTTCTTGTTGTCACTTATTACACGCCATAAAAGCACTTTGGTTGGTAGAAATTTTTTGTGATGAATATATTTTTCAAAAGAAAAAGCCATGCGGATACCCCTGCATGGCTCTCGTTCACTTTTTCTGTTCGTTGACCCGCAAGGTGATCTCCCCGCTGCGCAGATGCGCAACGGAGCCGTCGGGATGGCGAATCTCCAGTGCGCCGTGGTCGTCGATCGCGGTGGCAACCCCCACGCGGGTCTGGTCGTTTTGCTCGTAGGTAACGCCGTGCCCCAGCACCATCGACCAGCGACGATAGTCTTCCATAAACCCGGTATCCGCCGGATCGTAGCGCAGCAAGCCATTGACAATGGCGGCTGCCAACCGGTTTTTGGCGCCGCCGTCCGCATCCACAAAGCCCATCACGCCGCTCAGCTCGTCCGGCACCGTCCCGGCGCGCAGGTTCACCCCCACGCCGATCATCAGGTGGCTGACCTGTCCGGTTTCCACATCCGAGATCGCCTCGGTCAAAATGCCGCCTATCTTGCGCCCATCCAAAAACAGGTCGTTGACCCATTTGATACGCGGCTGTTTGCCGCACACCTCGCGGATGGCGCGTGCCGTGCACACCGCCGCATAGGCGGTCACGCCGGTGAGCTGCGCCACAGTGGTATCCGGTGCCATCGCCAAGGTGAGATACAATCCGGTATCCCGCGGCGAATAAAACGCGCGTCCGCGCCGCCCCCGCCCGGCGGTCTGTTCCTCCGCCACCACCACAAAGCAGCTTTCCGACGATTGGGATAAACGGCGGCGCGCCTCTTCGTTGGTAGAATCCACCGACGATACCGCATACACCGGCACCGCCGGATCGGACAAGGCAGCTTTGATCGCGGCGGCGGACAAGCGGTCGCAATCCTCCGCCAGCCGGTACCCTCGGTTGGTGGAGGATTCGATCGCGTAGCCCTCCTGTTTCAGCGCCCCGATCGCCTTCCACACCGCGTTGCGGGAAACGCCGTATTGCTCCGCCAGCTCCTGTCCGGACACGCTCTCGCCGCGCTGGCTTTCCAGCCGCGCCAGCAGTTGCTCCTTGAGTGTCATTCTGTCACCCCTACCCCTGCGCCGCCATCACTGGTTCATATACTTGGACACCCGCGTCAGCAGCCACAGATCCGACACGCCGTCGAAAATCAAACCGATGCCCATCAGCATAATGCCGACATTCGCCGCCATCAGCGGGTTGAACAGCAGAGCCCCACCGAAAATCACGGTGACGATCGCCACCACCAGCGCCGCGCCCCAGTTTTGGTAGCCGGCACGCCGGAGGTTGAGCGCCTGCTGCAGATCCATAAAGCCATGCAGCAAAATCACAATCCCGCACAGCACCGGAATCAGCGACAGGATCATGTCCGGTTTCGCGATAATCCACACGCCCAGCACCGCAAACACCAGCCCCATCAGGAAATCCACCTGAAAGAGCGAGGCATTATCCCGCTGGCGCAAATACGAAACGATATACGCCACGCCGCTGAGCACCAGCGCAGCCCCCACCACATAGCAAAACACCGTGCCCACAACCTCCGGCCAGATCACCAGCACCAAACCAAGCACCACGCAGATAATGGCCGACAGCACCGCATTGATTTTGATATTTCGCAAAAAGTCTTTCATCGTCTTTTCTCTCCTTTAATAAAGATCACCCTTATCATAGCCGATATTTATGAATTTTTCTACCCTTTTTACCGGTTTTGGCGCGACAAATGCAACGATCTTTCGGGGCGTCGACCCACCCCGCGCGTTTGTTTGGCGTGTTTGCCAAAAACGCGTCGCTTTTTTTGTGTAAATTCGTCGTGGTTGGATGCGGTTTCCACTTGACACTTTTCGCGAAAGTCGGTATACTTAGCTTGTATCCTTCGGGAGATGGCGACGGTGCCTTTGGGTTTTGGCCGCGCGGCACAGTCGCTATATGAACGCAGCATTCCCAGCCATCCGGAACCAGCGGCGTTTTTATTTTCGGTGAATGTGTTAAATTATTAACAACTCGCCTGTCGCCCGGATGAAATTCAAACAGATAGGAGACCTTGGCAATGGCAAATGACAAGCAGTACAACATCGTGGACAGCGTGGAAGCGCTGGAAGCAGCGCTGGCTCGCGTACGCGAAGCGCAGAAGATCTTCTCCACCTACACGCAGGAGCAGGTAGACAAAATCTTTAAGGCGGCGGCCACCGCAGCCAACAAAATGCGCATCCCGCTGGCCAAACTGGCTGTCGAAGAGACCGGCATGGGCATTGTGGAAGACAAAGTGATCAAAAACCACTTCGCTTCCGAGTATATCTACAACAAATATAAGGATGTCAAGACCTGCGGTGTGCTGGAAGAGGACAAGGCTTACGGCACCACCAAGATTGCTGAGCCGATCGGCGTTGTGGCGGCGGTTATCCCCACCACCAACCCCACCTCGACCGCGATCTTCAAAACCCTGATCTGCCTGAAGACCCGCAACGGCATCATCATCAGCCCCCACCCCCGCGCGAAGGGCAGCACCATCGCGGCGGCGAAGGTCGTGCTGGAAGCGGCGGTTGCGGCCGGCGCTCCCGAAGGCATCATCGGCTGGATCGACATCCCCTCGCTGGAGATGACCAACCTGCTGATGAAAGAAGCGGACATCATTCTGGCGACCGGTGGTCCCGGCATGGTGAAAGCGGCGTATTCGTCCGGTAAACCCGCGTTGGGCGTTGGCGCCGGTAACACCCCCGCCATCATCGACGACACCGCCGATCTGGTGCTGGCTGTCAACTCCATCATCCATTCCAAGACTTTCGATAACGGTATGATCTGCGCGTCCGAGCAGTCGGTCATCGTGCTGGATAAAGTGTATGCGGCGGTGAAGAAAGAATTCAAAGCCCGCGGCTGCTACTTCCTGTCCAAGGACGAAACCGAAAAAGTGCGCAAGACCATCATCATCAACGGCGCGCTGAACGCCAAGATCGTCGGTCAGTCGGCGTTCCACATTGCCGAGCTGGCGGGCGTGACGGTTCCCGAATCCACCAAGATCCTGATCGGTGAAGTAGAGAGCGTGGACATCAGCGAAGAGTTCGCACACGAAAAACTGTCTCCGGTGCTGGCGATGTACAAAGCCAAAGATTTCGCCGACGCGCTGGACAAAGCCGAGCATCTGATTGCGGACGGCGGCTACGGCCACACCTCCTCGGTATATCTGAACGCGGTGACCGAGCGCGCGAAGCTGGACGAGTTTGCCGAGCGCATGAAGACCTGCCGTATTCTGGTCAACACCCCCTCCTCTCAGGGCGGTATCGGCGACCTGTACAACTTCAAGCTGACTCCCTCGCTGACGCTGGGCTGCGGCTCCTGGGGCGGCAACTCCGTGTCCGAAAACGTGGGTGTCAAGCACCTCATCAATATCAAGACCGTGGCCGAGAGGAGAGAGAATATGCTGTGGTTCCGTGCGCCTGAAAAGGTGTATATGAAGAAAGGCTGCCTGCCGGTCGCGCTGACCGAGCTGAAAACCGTGATGGGCAAGAAGAAAGCCTTCATCGTGACCGACTCTTTCCTGTACAAAAACGGCTACACCAAAGGCATCACCGATAAGCTGGACGAGATGGGCATCACCCACACCACCTTCTTCGATGTCGCTCCCGACCCGACGCTGGCCAGCGCCAAAGAGGGTGCCGAAGCGATGCGTGCTTTCGAGCCGGATGTTATCATCGCCGTGGGCGGTGGTTCCGCTATGGACGCCGGTAAGATCATGTGGGTGCTGTACGAGCATCCGGAAGCTGATTTTATGGATATGGCCATGCGTTTCTGCGATATCCGCAAACGTGTGTACACCTTCCCGAAGATGGGCGAAAAAGCCTACTTCATCGCGGTGCCCACTTCGGCCGGTACCGGTTCCGAAGTGACGCCTTTCGCGGTTATCACCGACGAAAAGACCCACGTGAAATACCCGCTGGCTGACTACGAGCTGCTGCCGAAGATGGCGATCGTGGATGCGGACATGATGATGAACGCGCCCAAGGGTCTGACCTCCGCCTCCGGTATCGACGCCGTGTCCCATGGCTTGGAGGCGTATGCGTCCATGATGGCGACCGACTTCACCGATGGCTTGGCGCTGCGTTCGCTGAAAATGATCTTCGAGTATCTGCCCCGCGCTTATGACAACGGTCCGAACGATCCGGTTGCCCGCGAGAAGATGGCGCACGCCGCCACCATGGCCGGTATGGCGTTTGCCAACGCGTTCCTGGGTGTTTGCCACTCGATGGCGCACAAGCTGGGTGCGTTCCACCACCTGCCGCACGGCGTTGCCAACGCGCTGATGCTGGACGAAGTGATGCGCTTTAACGCGGCGGAAGTTCCCGCGAAGATGGGTACCTTCCCGCAGTACGATCATCCGCATACGCTGGCTCGTTACGCCGAAGTGGCTGATTATCTGGGTATCAAAGGCAAAAACGACAGCGAGAAGCTGGAGAACCTGATCGCGGCGATCGATGAGCTGAAAGAGCGCATCGGCATCAAAAAGACCATCCGCGACTACGGCGTGGACGAGAAATACTTCCTGGATACCCTGGATGACATGGTGGAGCAGGCGTTCGACGATCAGTGCACCGGCGCCAACCCGCGTTATCCGCTGATGAGCGAGATCAAACAAATGTATCTGAACGCCTACTACGGCAAATAAAAGGAGGAAGCGCTTTATGAAACTGGACAAAGTGATTGCGGTTCGCACCGACAAAACCGTCTATCGCGACGGCGACCTGGCAATCAAAGTGTTTAACGAAGATTACTCCAAGGCGGATGTCCTGAACGAGGCGCTGAACCAGGCGCGCGTGGAGGAAACCGGTCTGAACGTGCCCAAAGTGGTGGAAGTGACCAAGCTGGATGGCAAATGGGCGATCGTGACCCAGTTTATCCCCGGCAAAACGCTGGATGCGCTGATGAAAGAGCATCCGGAGAAAAAAGACGAGTATCTGAATCTGTTCGTGGATCTGCAGCTGCGGGTCCATCAGCAGAAAGCTCCCCTGCTGAACAAGCTGAAGGACAAAATGAACCGTAAGATCGCGGAAACCACACTGGACGCGACCACCCGGTATGAGCTGCACACCCGTCTGGAAGGTATGCCCAAGCACAACAAAGTGTGCCACGGCGACTTCAACCCCAGCAACATCATTATCACCGAGGACGGCACCGCGTATATCCTCGACTGGTCGCACGCGACCCAGGGCAACGCGAGTGCGGATGTGGCGCGCACCTACCTGCTGTTCCGTTTGCAGGGTGACGAGGCGTTGGCGGATCAGTATCTGGATCTGTTCTGCAAGAAGAGCGACACCGCGAAACAGTATGTGCAGCAGTGGCTGCCCATCGTGGCCGCTTCCCAGTCGGTCAAGGGCAAACCCGAGGAGCGCGAGTTCCTGCTGAACTGGGTCAACGTCGTCGATTACGAATAATTGCACGACACAAATAAATAAGGAGGCTATCCCATGAAAGTCACTGTTTGCATCGGTAGTTCCTGTCATTTGAAAGGCTCGCGCCAGGTGGTTGAAGGTCTTCAGGCGCTGGTGGCCGAGCACAATCTGCAGGACACCGTGGATCTGCGCGGCGCCTTCTGCATGGGCAAATGCGCCGAGGGCGTGAATGTGACCGTGGACGATGTTCGTTTCTCGGTTTCGCCCGACACCGTATCGGAATTCTTTGAAAAAGAAATCCTGAGCAAAGTGTAAAACCTCCTGAACTGTATCATTGGCCAGCCCTTCTTCCTGCGACCGCGGGGAGGAGGTCTGGCTAATGCGGTTTGTACGGAGCGCTTTTCGGACGGGTCTGCCCGCCCGGACAGAAAGGACGAATACAAGATGAACGAGGCTTTGCAGTCCCAGAAATCCAACTGTAAAAACTGTTACAAGTGTATCCGGCACTGCCCGGTCAAATCCATCCGTTTTTCCGGCAACGAAGCGCATATTGTCCATGACGAGTGCATTTTGTGCGGGCACTGTTTTGTGGTATGTCCGCAAAACGTCAAGCAGATTCGGTCGGATACCGATAAAGCCCGTGCGCTGCTGCAAGGCGATGCGCCGGTGTATGTCAGCTTGGCGCCCTCTTTTATCGCGGCATTCCCCGGCGTCACCATCGATACCATGCGGGATGCGCTGAAGCAGCTCGGCTTTGCCGACGCGGACGAAACCGCTGTGGGTGCGACCATCGTTAAAAAGCGGTACGAAGAGATGCTGCGGGAGGGTCAACAGGATGTCATCATCTCCTCCTGCTGTCATTCGGTCAATTTGCTGCTGCAAAAGCATTATCCCGAAGCGCTTCCCTTTTTGGCACAGGTGCAGTCACCTATGCAGGCGCACTGTGCGCTGATCCGACGGGAGCATCCCGACGCCAAAACGGTTTTTGTCGGCCCCTGTTTGTCGAAAAAGGACGAAGCGGATCGCTATCCCGAGCTGGTGGATTGCGTGCTGACCTTTGAGGAGCTGGCGGCTTGGTTCGCCAGCGAAAACATTGTGCCGTCGCGCGGCGAGGATCATCGCCGCGACAGCCGCGCACGCTTGTTCCCCACCTCCGGCGGCATTTTGAACACCATGGATCGCGAGCCGGATATCACCTATATGGTGGTGGACGGCATGGACAACTGCATTCAGGCGATTCAGGATGTGTTGAACGGCAATTTGCACCACTGCTTTATCGAAATGTCGGCTTGCGCCGGCAGCTGCATCGGTGGTCCCATCATGGAAAAACGCCGCCGTGCACCGGTGCGGGATTACATAGCCATCACCGCTGCCGCCGGACCGGACGATTTTCCGGTACAGCCGGTGGCGGCACAGGAGCTTGCAAAGCCCATCCTGTCCACCGGATTGCCCAAGGCGATGCCCGGCAGCGCCGCCATCACCGAGATCTTGCGCCAGATGGGCAAATCCAGCCCCGAGCAGGAGCTGAACTGCGGCAGCTGCGGCTATGACACCTGCCGCGAAAAAGCGATCGCGGTGCTGCAAGGCAAGGCGGATCTGTCCATGTGTCTGCCGTTCTTGAAAGAAAAGGCGGAATCCTTCTCGGACACCATCATCAAAAACACCCCCAACGGCATCATCGTGCTGAACGAGCAGCTGGAGGTGCAGGATCTCAACCGCGCGGCATGTCAGATGTTCCATCTGCGCAGCGCTGCGGATGTGATGGGCGATCAGGTGATCCGGATTTTGGATCCGGTGCCGTTTATGGATGTGATGCAGTCGGGGCGCAATGTGCACGACCAGCGCGTCTATCTGGCGGAATACAACAAATATGTGGAGCAATCCATCATCTACGATAAGAGCTACCACATCATTATGAGCATTATGCGGGACATCACCGACGAAGAAAACGCCCGCGCGAAAAAGGAAGAGCTGAGCCGCCACACCATTGAAGTCACCGACAAGGTGATTGAAAAACAGATGCGGGTGGTGCAGGAGATCGCTTCGCTGTTGGGCGAAACGACTGCGGAAACCAAGATCGCGCTGACCAATCTGAAGGAGTCGCTGAAAGATGAATGATCTGTGTACCGATATTGGCTACCACAGCCTGTATAAGCACGGCGAGCAGCTCTGCGGCGACCATATTGAAGTGATCGAGCAGGACGACAATTCTCTGGTGATGGTGCTGGCGGACGGACTGGGCAGCGGCGTAAAAGCCTGCATTTTGTCCACCCTCACCGCCACCATTATCTCCACCATGATGGCCAATTCCATGAAGGTGGAGGATTGCGTGGCGACCATTGCCGCCACCCTGCCGGTATGCGATGTGCGCAAGGTGGCGTATTCCACCTTCACCATTATCCGCGTATCCCCCAATCGGCAGCAGGCGGAGATCATTCAATATGACAACCCGCATGTGATCCTGCTGCGCAACGGCAAAAACGTTGTGTATCCCGAAACCGCGATGGAGATCGGCGGCAAAACCATCTACCAGTCGCGCATTGATCTGCAGGAAAACGATGTGTTCATCGCGATGAGCGACGGCGCGATCTACGCGGGCGTGGAAAAATCGCTGAACTATGGCTGGCAGCGGGACAACATCATCGACTTTATGGAAACCATGTACGATGAAAACTTTACCGCCAAAACGCTCAGCACCATTTTGCTGGACGAATGCAACAAGCTGTATGAGGATCAGCCCGGCGATGACACCACCGTTTGCACCATCAAGCTGCGGCAGCGCAAGCCGATGAATCTGATGATCGGGCCGCCGTCCGATCCCGCGGATGTGCCCAAGATGATGTCGCTGTTCTTCTCCAAAGAGGGCAAGCACATTGTGTGCGGCGGCACCACCTCCACGCTGGCAGCGGAATTTCTCGGCAAAGAGATCGACACCGGACTGCCGGTGTATGTGGATCCGGACATCCCCCCTATTTCCAAAATCGAGGGAGTGGATCTGGTGACCGAAGGGGTCATCACGGTCAGCCGGGTGCTGCAATACGCACAAAACTATTTGGAAAACAACGACAGCTACACCCAGTGGAGCTATAAAAAAGATGGCGCGTCGCTGATTGCGCGGATGCTGTTTGAAGAAGCGACCGACATCAATTTCTTTGTGGGACGCGCGGTCAACCCCGCGCACCAGAACCCCAATCTGCCCATCAATTTTAACATTAAAATGCGGCTGGTCGAGGAGTTGACCGATTGCCTGAAAAAGATGGGCAAGCGCATTAAAGTGAGCTATTTCTAAAGGAGTGTACAGCAAATGAGAAAGTTCGACACGAAGGTACAGCATCTGAAATACAAGGTTTTGCGCGAAGTGGCGCGCTATGCCTGGAGCGACCAGCTGCTGGAAAAAATCACGGATATTCCGCAGGTGATCGTACCGGGAAAAGAAGCCACCATGCGTTGCTGCATCTATAAGGAGCGTGCCATCGTTTCCGAACGCATCAAGCTGGCAATGGGCGGCGACAAAACCAACCCCAATGTCATCGAGGTCATCGACATTGCCTGTGACGAATGTCCGGTATCCGGCTATGATGTCACCGAATCCTGCCGCGGCTGTATTGCTCACCGGTGCGAGGATGTGTGCAAACGCGGCGCCATCACCTACGACGAGCACCAGAAAGCCCACATCGACAAATCGAAATGCGTCAACTGCGGCGCGTGCGCGCGGGTATGTCCGTACAGCGCCATCATCAACCGCAAGCGTCCGTGCGAAAACGCCTGCAAAATCAAGGCGATCCACATGGGCGAGGACAAAGCCGCTTGCATCGACAACAGCAAGTGCATTTCCTGCGGCGCGTGCGTGTATCAATGTCCTTTCGGCGCTATCGTGGACAAATCCTTTATTCTGAATGTGATCGATCTGATCAAAAAGAGCGAGAACAACCAGGAATACAAGGTGTATGCGGTGATCGCGCCGTCCATTTCCAGCCAGTTCAGCTATGCCAAGCTGGGTCAGGTCATCACCGGCATTGAAAAGCTCGGCTTTTACCATGTGGTGGAAGCGGCGCTGGGCGCGGATATGGTCGCTTTTTCCGAATCGCGTGAGCTGACCGAGCGGGACGACTTTATGACCAGCAGCTGCTGCCCGGCGTTTGTGGACTACATCCATAAGGCGTTCCCGGATCTGGCGGAGCATATTTCCATCAATCTGTCCCCCGCCGCCGCCATTGCCAAATACATTAAAGAAACCGACGAAGGCGCCAAGGTCGTGTTCATCGGGCCGTGCACCGCGAAGAAAATGGAATTCCAAAAAGAGGAAGTGCGCCCGTATATCGACAGCGTGATCACCTTTGAAGAGCTGCAGGCGCTGTTTGACAGCCGTGATCTCGACATCACCACGCTGGAAGAGGGCGTGCTGAACAACGCGTCCTACTACGGCCGTATCTTCGCGCGCAGCGGCGGCTTGGCGGATGCGGTGCAGCAGGCGCTGAAAGAGCAGAATCTGGACGAAAAGCACATTTACGACCCCATCTCCTGCGACGGTATCGAAGCCTGCCGCGTGGCGCTGCTGAAAGCCTCCAAAGGCGTGCTGCCCAACAATTTTGTGGAGGGTATGGCGTGCTCCGGCGGCTGCATCGGCGGTGCGGGCTGTCTGACCCACGGCGAAAAGAACAAGAGCGATGTGGACAAGTACGGTATGGAAGCATACGAAAAAACCATTAGCGACGCGATCAGCGTGCTGAAATAAGCATCTTACGCAAACGCGCCCGGGGCCGGTCGGCTTCGGGCGCGTTTGGTTTGGGGGCGGTCGATTGACATCCCCGCGGCGGTGTGGTATAACCGTAATAACGAAGGAGGGGGCATCATGGGCTTTACAGTGGATATTACCACGCTGGATATTCCGGAAAACATTTTGGTGAAGATGGCGCTGTTGACCATGGAAACAGACTCCTTTTTGGGGATGCACACCCACTACACACTGGAGCTGTCCATGATTCTGGCGGGTGAGGGCGAATATCGCGTGGATGATCGGGTCTATCCGGTCACAAGCGGTGATATTCTGCTGTTCAACAACACCGAGTTCCATGGGCTTTGGAACACCGGCGACCAACCGCTGGTCAATCTGGCGGTGGAGTTTGAGCCGCGCTTTGTCTGGTCCAACCCCACCTACACCTTTGATCAGGCGTTTTTGGCAACTTTTTTTGAGCGCAACGAGCAGTTCCAGAACAAGCTGGATCGAAACAATCCGGCGTTCCCCGCCATTCAGCGCCAGTTCACCGCGATGCAAGCCGAATTTGACCAACAGCTCCCCCGCCACGAAGCGGTCATCAAGGCCGATCTGCTGGGCATCCTCGCGCAGCTACTGCGCCACTATGATCTGGTCGGCAGCCCCTCCGCCGGAGCGCACCACGCGGATATGGATCGCATAATGACCTATATTGCCGAGCATTACCGCGAAACGCTGCCGCTGGCAACGCTGGCGGATATGCTGCATATGAACGAGTCGTATTTTTGCCGGGTGTTTCGCAAATGCAACGGTATCAGCCCCAAGGAATACATTGTCAAGCTGCGCATCGCGGATGCGGCGCGGCAGCTCAAGTCCTCCCCCGCCGGTGTGCTGGAGATTGCCGAGTCCTGCGGGTTCAACAGCGTATCCAATTTTTACACGGTGTTCAAACGCATCACCGGTCAAAGCCCCGCACAATATCGGTTGCATCCACTAGAATAATTTTTTCTTGTTGAAATATTTTGATAAAAGAAATAAAAATGTATTGAAATTTCGTCGGCTTTGTGTTACCATAAATATGCCATGGCAAGTTGTGAAACAGGCATAGGGACACATAGTCGACGTTTTTTGCGTAGCGGCTTTGTCTTTATGCGCGGCTAAAGAAAGTGAGGGCTTTTTATGAAAAAGCGCGGTCTATGTTTTTTGGTGGTGCTGATGGTAATGCTCTTCTCTTCCTGTTCGTCGCCCAAGGACGTTTATGAGGTGGAAACCGACCGGATAAACCAACTGGTACGGGATATCACCAAAGCAAACAAAAACGGTGAAATAAAAAAGATCACTACATTATATAATGATATCACCGACCCAGAGTTAATCGATGACTGGGTGGACTATCTCAATAAAATGGAGTTTTCTGCCGTTCCATTCGAGCGATACTATGGCGCGCCTTATTGCCTGACCTTTATAACAGATACAGACACCTTTGATGTGGGGAATATGCTGGGCGATTTTATACAACCTCCCGTCGAAAAAGATTCCAAAACAGACTCTGATCCATTTGAAGAACCCACATGTCTGATTCGAGTCAACAATTACGATAAGCTGCGTGAGGAAGAACAAGATTTATGCCACCGTTCGGGATTGCCCGAATGAGCAACCGGCAGCAGCCTTCTCCCCCGCCCGGTATCTTCGGGCGGGGGATTTTTGCGCGTTTCGGGCGCGGCAAAGGTGAATTTTTGCAAAAAATTTGCAGCATTTTCCGCCTTTTCGCAGAGTGCGGCAGTTGTTCTTTGCCCGCGTTGCTGGTATACTGGACATATCTCAGAGGGGAAAGGACGGCGGCTATGGCTATTCGAATTCTGATCGTGGAGGACGACCCTCATATTGGACAAATGCTGCAAGCATCGCTTTCGATTGTGCAATACGAAAGCGATTTATGCGATAACGGCACCGACGCGCTGCCCCGGCTGTTGTCGGGCGAGTATGATCTGGCGCTGCTGGATGTGATGCTGCCCGGACAGGACGGTTTTTCGCTGATGGAACAGGCGCGCGGCGGCAGCACCCCGGTCATCTTTCTCACCGCGCGGCAGGATGTTGCCGATCGGGTGAAGGGCTTGCGACTGGGAGCGGAGGATTACATCGTCAAGCCGTTTGAAACGGTGGAGCTGCTGGCGCGCATCGAGGTGGTACTGCGCCGGGCGCACCGCACCCAAGCAGTGTTGACCTACGGCGATATTGTGCTGAATATCGAAGAGCACACTGTGAAAAAAGCGGGCGAACCGGTGGCGCTGACCCCCAAGGAATTTGATGTGCTGGCGTTTTTTATGCAGCATCAGGACATTGCCCTCACCCGCGACCGGCTGCTCGCGGCGGTATGGGGCTATGAATTTGCCGGAGAAAGCCGCACGGTAGATATTCATGTGCAGCAGGTGCGGCGCAAAATGGGGCTGCAGCACCATTTGATCACCATTCCGAAGCTGGGATACCGGCTGGAAAGCGGGAAGTAAGTATGAAACTATGGCAAAAAGTGTTTTTGGTGTCGCTGTCGCTGATTTTGCTCGCGATCAATGTGACCG
Organism: uncultured Oscillospiraceae bacterium; assembly: GCA_900547105.1. GTDB lineage: Bacteria > Bacillota > Clostridia > Oscillospirales > Acutalibacteraceae > UMGS1474. Next base: position 124,165 of record URFL01000004.1, read on the forward strand.
CCGGCATCATTTTGTATACCAGCCACCAACGCACCGTGCAGCGCGAACAGGAGCAGGCCGCCACCCAGCACCAATACCTCGCCGCCACGCTGCAAAACCGCGTGGTGTATGAGCGGTTGAGCCAAAAGCGTCCGCTGCTGAGCGCGACACAGGTGGACGAGCTGCTGGACACGCTGCTGGTATCGCAATCCACCGCCGACAGCGGCATCGCAATCTGGCGGGGCAAGGCGATGGTCAGTCAGCTGCAGGCGGCACCGCTGACCGATGCGTTCCGCACGGCGGTGACTAAAAGCAAAGACAGCGCGGTGCAGATGACCGTCGCCACCTACAAACAGCACACCTATATTCTGGCGGGCGCGCCGCTGGCGCTGGAGGGAAACACCTACACGCTGTTCACCGTCACCGATATTTCGGATGTGTACGACACGCTGGAACAGCAGCGCCAATTTGTGCGGGTGGTCAGTCTGGTGTTCGCCTGTCTGATCGGCGGGGTGCTGATATTGTTTGTGCTGCGGCTGATGGCGCCGCTGCACCGTATTCACAACACGCTGCACTGCATTGCGGATGGCGATTATTCGCTGCGGCTGCCGGAAAAAGGCGGACAGGAGTTCCGCACCCTGTCCCGCAGCATCAACCAGATGGCGGATGCCATTGAGCTGCATATTCAGCAGGCAGAGGGGCTGGCGGAAAGCCGCAAGGTGTTTATCGACAACTTGGCACACGAGATGAAAACCCCGCTCACCTCGATTTTGGGGTTTGCGGATATTTTGCGCATCAAGCGGGAAGTCAGCGACGAACAGCGACAGGAATACGCCGGCATTATCGTGGACGAAACCAAGCGGCTGCAAGCGCTATCCGGCAAACTGATGGAGCTGGTGACCGCCGGCAATGTGGCGCTGGATCGCGAAGAGATCACCGCCGAAAACCTGTTGGCGGATGCCGCCCGCGCGATGGCACCGCTGCTGCAGCGGCGGCAGATGACGCTGCGACAGGAGGCGGAGGCGGGCATTGTGTTGTCAGTGGATAAGCCGTTGTTCACCTCGCTGCTGTACAATTTGATGGACAACGCCGCCAAAGCGTCGCAGGACGGACAGGAGATCGCGCTGACCTGCCGCCGCGCACCGGATGGGGTGCGGCTGGCGGTGAGCGACCATGGCATCGGGATGTCGGCGGACAGCATCGCCAAGGTGACCGAGCCGTTTTATATGGTGGATAAATCCCGCTCGCGCAAGGCGGGCGGCGCCGGATTGGGACTGGCGCTGTGCGCCGAAATCGCCAAACGGCACGGCGCGGCGCTGCTGATCGACAGCCAGCCCGGCGAGGGTACCACCGTGACCATTCTGTTCCCGAACCGGGAGAAAGGGGCGGCATTATGAAAAATATCGTGACCAACGGATTGACCATCGGTCTGACCGCTGCCATTTTGGTGGCCGGTTTTTTCGGGATGGATGTCGCCAAGGCGCTAATGCCCGATGAAGAAGGCAAGATCGTATCGGTGGAAGCCGCTCCGCAGACCTCGCTGCTGAATGTGGATGCACAGGAGGATCTGACCTTTTATCCGTGGACGCTGTACCGCGAAGAGGAAACGGTAGCCGCCGCATCGGGGGCAGACGATGCCGCGGCATGGGACGATTTTTGCAAAACGCTGGGCAGCTGGATCACCGATGTGTGCGCCGCGTGGAATCCGGATATTGTCCCAAAGCAAAACGACCAGTTGGCACAGAAGATGCGGTATCAGCAGTCGCTTGCCAAATATTTTCTCCCCGACCAGACCTACACCGGGCAGGACGGCAAGCGCTACAAGCTGAATCTGGTGTGGGACGGGATGAGCATCGAGGCAATGCATGTTATCTCCGCCGACGGCTCTCAGGAGCTGTCCAACGACCAGCGGATGCAGGCGACCAACCGGCTGAAAAAAGCCATTTATGCCAACCGCCGCAACTATAACCAGGAATACGGAACCGATTATGTCGGGCGCGCCACCGAAGCCGAAGACGACAGCTCCCTGACAAAAAAGCCGGGTCAGCCGCTTTTGGACGATTGGCTGTTCTTTTTCAAGCACATCATCGACCGCGACCATCAAAACCCGGATTTCATCGATCAGGTGCTGCCCTATCTGCTGTACGAAAGCAATTATAACATGGTGTTTTACGAAGGCGAGATCCTGCTTTTCTTTTTGCCGGATTCCGCCGCGATGGTACCGCTGTCTAACGAAAAAATGACCGGACTGCTGCTGTATATCAACCCCCAGAGCAACGCGCTCAACGGGTTTCAAATTCTCAATCTGATCGCGTGATTTTGCAATTCTTTTGCAATTTGCTGCATACTTAACAGCCGCCGCGGCGTTATGCTTTGTTCAGAACCTAAGAGAAAGGGATGAACGGGTATGCGTCGTAAAAACAAGCGGCTGCGGGTATTGCTGTTGGGCGTGGTTGTGCTGGTGGGGCTTTTGTGGAAACACACCGGCAGCTCCGCGGGCAACACCCCCTCTGCCGAGGCCGCCACTACCGCCTCCAACGCCTCGGCTGCCACGATCGGCAGCGCTTCATCAGCCACCACCGCCTCCGGCAAAAAAGCCGCCACGCGCGCCTCGGCTGCGTTGACTGCCGCCACCGCGGCACCGTCCTACGCCATTCGCAAACCGGCGCAAAGCGCGTTTCCGCTGGATGTTCCCTATCTCAGCCAGGTGGATTACCCCACCGGATGCGAAAGCATCAGCGCGGTGATGCTGTTGCAATATTGGGGCGCCGCCGTCACGGTGGACGAGTTCATCGACCGTTATCTGGAATGCGGACAGGTGCGCGACCAAAACGGCGAGGCAGTGGGCCCCAGCCCCAACGATAAGTTTGTGGGCGACCCGCACGACGATTCCGGTTATGGATGCTACGCCCCGGTCATCCAAAAGGCATTTCAAAACATGGCGCTGGACGGCGGGCGGGCACGCAATCTGACCGACAGCTCGCTTGCGCAATTATGCGAACAATATATCGACAACGGAATTCCGGTATTGATCTGGGCGACCATCGGTATGGAAAATTCCTACCCCAGCAGCAGCTGGATCGACGAAAAAACCGGCGAAACGGTGCAATGGCTCGCCAACGAGCACTGCATGGTGTTGGTGGGATATGATGAGGACGCGTATTATTGCAACGATCCCTACAACGGCAACGGCGTGATGCGATACGCCCGCTGGGTGCTGGAGGATCGATACGCGCAAATGGGATACCAAGCGGTCGCGATTGTACCGACAAACAACTAAACAGACGCAAAAAGCCGCTGCCTATCAAATAGGCAGCGGTTTTGGTTACTGGTCGCTATTATCCGCGCGGTTCTCGCGGTACCATTCATCCTTGCGGCGGTACATCCGCTCGTCCGCCTGCTCCAGCAGCTCCCGGCGGGAAACACCCGGATAATCACCGGAAAACGCGCAGCCCGCGGCAAAGTGGATGGCGGGACCTTTGCCGGAAGCGTTATACGCCTCCACCGCCTGAGCAATCGCCGTGCGCAGCTGTTCCATCTGCGGGCGGCTGGTTTCCGGCAGCAGCACCGCAAATTCATCCCCGCCCCACCGGCAGATTGCGTTGCCCGCGGGAATCGTCTTTTTCAAAATATCAGCAAAGGCGATGATCATCTGGTCACCGGCTTTGTGTCCCATGGTATCATTGACATGTTTCAGCCGGTTCAGATCCAGCATCATCATACCGACCGTATCCGTCATAGGCGCGGGATCGTCCATCAGCCGGTTCCAATAGCTGCGGTTGCGCAATCCGGTGTGCAGATCCGTATACGCCCGGCGGTTGATGTTCACAAGACTGCTGATAAACCGCCACAGCGCATACAGCAAGAACGCCACGATGGAATACAGCACTCCCGCCGAGGTGCCAGTGGTGTAATAATTAATAAGATCCGCCGCGATGCCCAGTCCCATCAGCACCAGCAAAATCAAAATATCATGGTTTTGATGAAAATGCTGCTTACCCTGCGTAATCAGCAGCACCAGCATGCTGAGAAGACCCACCGCCAGCAGGACATGGCTCACCACCAGTATTTCATGGAATTCGACCCATCCGCATACCTGACACATGAGCACTGCCAGCGCCACCATACAGTTTCCCAGCGCCAACAGCTGCAAAATTGTTTTGGCGCGTCCGGTGCAGCCCTGCGCCACAAACAGCAGCAGCGGAATGCCGCCCACAAACATGGCAGCCAAGGTGATATACCCCAGCGCCATCGGGTTATCACCAAACATCATGGCGGAAAACCGCGTGTCGGTGATGCGCCACACGCCCAGCAGCAAGGACAAATGCCCCAAATAGAAAATATCCCACGCTTTGTTTTTGCGCCGGAACAGCAGCCACGCCTGTGCTACCGTCAGCAGCAGCCCCACCATCAGACACAGCACCGACAGCACCAGCTGCGGCAGGTCTTTTTTCAGACAATGCGTCATAATGGCAAAGCGGGAACCGAGCTCGAATTCCACCGCTTTGTTGATAACATCGCGGTACACCGGTGTCAAAGTGACCGTCACCGTCCGGCCGGAATCCAACGGATGCACCGGCACGATCACCCAGTTGCTGCCGGGCGACGCCCCCACCCGATTGTTTTCGCTGGGGGTCAGGCTGTACACCAGCTCGTCATCGAACCGCACCTCGACATATTGGTGCACCACATAAAACGCCAGCGAGTTGTCGTTGGTATCCAAATTCCCCAGCGAAAATCGATATTGTTTGCGCACCCCAACCGGTGCGGTTTTGTCCGAAATTTCGCTCACGGTATACCGGGAAATCACATCATACGACCGCAGCGGGCGCGCCTGGTACACGCGGCTGTGTTCGCCCAAACACATATACACGGCAAAAGCCAGAAACAGCACGCACACCACGGCATACGCCAGCCCCACCGTTCGTTTAAGACCTGCTTTCTGCTTCACGACCGAAACCTCTTTCCCCCTGGGATATATAGCCACAGTATACCACAGCGTTGCGTAAATGACAAGATTTCGCTGCCCCTCGTCGTCTCTTTTTTCCGCCGCGCCGCTTGTCAATTTTGGCGCACAATGCTATAATAAGGTCGCTAAAAAGGCTGGGAGGTGAGCGCTATGAAACGATACACATACATCCGCAACGGACTGTTAACGGCGGCGGTAGTGTGGGGACTGGTGCTGACCGTGATCGGTCGTATACCCACCCTGCCCACCTCCACCGACATATCCCCTGCTCAGCTTGCGGGCAACACCTATCTGTATTTGCAGGAAAGTCTTTGCCCGCTGCTGTTTTGCTGCGCCTTTTTGGTGGGCGGTGTGGCTGCCATAGCCTATGGCTTCTTTTTGCGGCGCCATTTCCACCAATATAGTGAATTTGGACACGCCGGCATTTATCTCGGCTATTTTGTGCTGCTGTCGGCGGTGTGGATCCTCACCGACTCGCAAGCGCTGGCCATTTTCACCACCGAAGCCGGCGGTATACTGAATAAAAACGCCATCGTATCGTTGTCCTACATGGCCTTTATGCTGCTGCCCATCGCCTTTATCGCGTTTGTACAGCACATTCGCCCCGGCAGCCGGTGGCTGGACCGGATGACCGACCTGTTCACGCTGAATCTGGCGCTGTTTGTACTGTTGTTATGGGTGCGGCTGCCGCAAAGTCTGTATATGATCTCGCTGTTTATCCATCATATCCTGATGTACACACTGATGATCGCGGAGCTTCGGCGCTATCTCCAAACCAGCGCCGACGGCCGGCCCCGCTCCGCTCAAGAGCGGGCATTGACGCGCGGTCTGGTGTGGTTCATCTGTTTCAGCGCCCTCGCATTGGTGGCATTTTTGGCGGGCAAACACCGGTTGTATTCGCTGATATACGGGCTGGGTTTTTTGGTGCTGGGCGTGTATATGTGCAAGGTGATCTTCCACAACATCGTATCCATGTATAAAGGCGCGGTGGAGTTGGATGTCTACCGCTCGATGGCGTACACCGATATGCTGACCGGGCTGCACAACCGCAACGCTTTTGTCGGCGCACAGGATACGCTGACCGTGGACACCGCCAGCAGCTATATTGTGATGGATATCAACCATTTCAAATGGATCAACGATACCTTTGGTCACCATTTCGGCGACGAGTTGATCGGTTATATTGCCCGACTGGTCAAGGATGCCTTCGGGAGCATCGGCACCTGTTACCGCATCGGCGGCGACGAATTTGTGGTTATCTGCCAAGGTGCCGACGAAGCGGCGGTGCAGCAGGCGATCGCGGCGCTGCACCAGCGCATTCGTGACGAAAACGCCTATCCACAGGCGCATCTCAGCGTGGCGTGCGGCTATGCTTTCGGGCAAGAGCAGGATACCGCCAATTCGCTGTTTGCCGCGGCGGACGAGGCAATGTATCAGGACAAGCGCCGCCGGGCGGACGATCGCGAACGCTCCGCCCCCACCCCGCCAACAGCATAACTCGTATACGCAACAGGCACTTGATCGTTTGATCAAGTGCCTGTTTTTTTATTCCTCTGTTTTAGCGGGTGAGCGAGTGGGGATAAAGGTTCCGACATTGCGCCGCGCCGATCGCAGCAGCAGGTTGAAGGTGTTGTTCATCAGGCGGCGGGTATCCTCGTCCAGATGCTGCATAAAGCGGTGCATCACCCCCGCGTTGTGCAGCCACTTATCGGTCAGCTCGGTAACCGTGGTCGCCTGCGTTTCCTCCAGCGCCGCGTACAGCGTATCCACCACCCGCTCGCGCTGGACGGGGGTCAGCTCCGCCAGCCAGCGGTTCAGCGTTTTATCCACAAACTGCCCCTGTCGGGACAAGCCGTCCACACACACGAAGTGATCCCCCAGCACATCCCACGAAAAGGGACTGTGCTGCATAATGCCGGATTCATGGCTGTGCACCACGGTGTACTCCTCTTCGTGCTCCAGCAGCATGCCGATCACCGATGACTGCGGCACAAAGGTACGCAGCCGGTCGCGAATGCTCTGGTACCCCGGGCGGGTCGCCATCGTTTCCGGAAAGCCGGGGCTGTCGTTGCAATATACCCGCACAATGCGATCCTGAATCTCCGGCGGGCAGAGTGCCGCGGCATATGCCGCGAGATTGCCGCCTTTGGAGTGACCGCCCAGCACCAATGCACCGGCAACCACATCCGCCACCCGTTCCAGATACCGCAGCGCCGACAGCTGGGACGGCACCGGCATCAAAAATGCCATGTTCAAATCCTCTTTCCATCCCACCAGCGTGTCGTCGGTGCCGCGATAGGACACAAAGCAGGATCCGTTCCCCAGCGCCACCGCCAGCGCGGCAAACTGGCTTTGCACCTTGTGATCGGTGTACTGGTAATAACCGCATAGCCGCAGCGACCCAAACCGGCGGCTGGCACCCATCGCGCGCAGCAGCTCCAGATCCTGTGGGATCAACGAATCGTGGCGGCGGGAGGCAGGCTTTTTCAAAAACGCCTCGGCGGCGTGTGACAACAGCACCGGTTTGGAAAACTGCCGCGACACAATACCGCCAAAGGGAATATACGACAGCCACGACAAAATCAAGCCATCCACATCGTTGAGCGGTGCCTGTTCCAGAGTCAGATCCCCCCGCCAGGCAAGATAATCCAAAATGTTGGCCATATCGCATCCCTCCTGTCACTTTGTCTTTAGTGTAACGGGAAAGAGCGTAAAAGTCAACGGGGCACCGTATGTTTGGCAGGCAGCGGTGCACACTATGGAAAAAGGCGGATAAGGGGGCATGGCGATGAAGGCGACCGGCAAATATCTGGTGACCGGATTGCTGGCGGGAGCCGCCAACGGACTGTTCGGATCGGGCGGCGGGTTGTTTTTGGTGCCGCTGTTCATCGGGTGGCTGCATATGGAAGAAAAGCGAGCGTTCGCCACCTCGGTGGCGGTGATATTGCCGCTGTCGGTCGCGGCGCTGATCATCTATTGCTTCAACGGCGGCATTGATGTGATGCAATCTCTCCCCTATCTGCTGGGCGGGTTGGCAGGCGGGCTGCTGTCCGGCAAGCTGTTCGGACGGATGCCGGTGGTCTGGCTGCATCGGCTGTTTGGATTGCTGATCCTCTATGGCGGTGTACGGGCGGTGTTGCTGTTGTGAGCATACTGTCTTTTGCGGTGGGAATGCTCACCGGCATCCTCAGCGGGTTCGGCATCGGAGGTGGATCGCTGCTGATTCTTTATCTCACCAATGTGGCCGGTATGAACCAGCGCAGCGCCGGCGGCATCAATCTTCTGTACTTTTTATGCTGTGCCCCGGCGGCACTGATCGCCCATATCAAGCACCACCGCATAGACAAACGCGCCGTGCTGCTGTGCACATTGGCGGGGGTACCCGCTGCGGTCGCGGCAGCGCTGCTGGCGACCGGGTTGGATACCGACCTGCTGCGGCGCGGATTCGGGGTGCTGCTGCTGTATATCGGTGTGAAAGAATTGACGAACAAGCCAAAAAAATAGGCAAAAAAAGTCCGCCATTTTCGCGTTATGCTCGCCGCTGTACAATTGACATTTTTCGACAATTGTGTATAATAAGAATTGCGTAAACACCTTTACGCAGGCATTTGCAGGCAGCAGTTAGCCTAAACTAATTTTTTGAGCTTGACTGCCCGCCCATCAACATGGGAGCGCCCCGGCGCTTCAAAAAACGGAGGTATCATATATGAGTATGGGATGCAAATTGGGACTTTTCGCAGGCGGCGTTCTGTTTGGAACGGCGGGGCTGAAAATTTTGAGCAGCCGCGAAGCCAAAAAGGTATATACGCAAGCCACGGCTGCCGCTCTGCGCGCGAAGGATGAGGTCATGACCAAGGTGACCACCATTCGCGAAAACGCCGACGACATTTTGGCCGATGCCAAGGAGCTGAACGACAAGCGCGCCGCCGAGGACGAAGTGATCGACGATTGTGCGTGCGAGGCGTGCGAAACCGTCGAGGACGCGGCGGAATAAGCGACCGGTTCCAAGCAAAATATGTTCTTTGGAGGAGTCGCTGATTTCGGCGACTCCTCTTTTTTGGAGGCAACCCTGATGAAATGCAAAATCCTACATACCTCGCGCGGGCGGATGCGGGTGCATCTGTGTCTGGCGCATATGTCGCTGCGCGAGGCGGATGTGCTGGAATATTATCTGCGCACGGTGGACGGCGTGACCGGTGTACAGGTGTTCGACCGCACCTGTGACGCGATCATCACCTATACCGTCCCGCGCGACCGCGTAACCCGTGCGCTGGCGGCGTTTTCGTTTGCCAAAGCCGAAGCGATGGATCTGGTGCCGGAGCACACCTCCCGTGCCATCAACCGCGAATACGAGGACAAGCTGATGATGTCGGTCGCGACCCGCATGGCTTCCAAGCTGTTTTTGCCGATGCCGGTACGGTCGGTGATCGCGGTTTTCCGCGCGGTACGCTATATCAAAGCCGGGCTGCGTTCGCTGCTGCACGGCAAGCTGTCGGTGGCGGTGCTGGATGCCACCGCCGTTACGGTATCGCTGCTGCGGCGCGACTTTGCATCGGCGGGCTCGGTCATGTTTATGCTGGGGCTGGGCGAATTGCTGGAGGATTGGACCCACAAGAAATCCGTGTCCGATCTGGCGGGCGCGATGTCGCTGAATGTGGACAAGGCATGGCTGCGCACCGACGGTCAGGATGTGCTGGTGGCGGTCAAGGACATCCAGCCGGGCGACCAGATTGTCATCCGCACCGGCAATATGATCCCGCTGGACGGCAAAGTAGTAGATGGCGAAGCGATGGTCAATCAATCCTCGATGACCGGCGAATCGCTGCCGGTGCGCAAGGGTGTGGGCAGCTACGCCTACGCCGGCACGGTGGTGGAAGAAGGCGAATGTGTGATTGCCGTGGACAAAGCGTCCGGCGGCGGACGCTACGACCGCATCGTCAAGATGATCGAGGATTCGGAAAAGCTGAAATCCACTGCCGAGGACCGCGCCGCACGGCTGGCGGACCGGCTGGTGCCGTATACACTGGGCGGCACGCTGCTGACCTATCTGCTGACCCGCAACATCACCAAAACGCTGGCGGTGCTGATGGTGGACTTTTCCTGTGCGCTGAAGCTGTCCATGCCGGTCACGGTGCTGTCCGCCATGCGCGAAAGCAGCCACCACCACATCTCGGTTAAGGGCGGACGCTTTTTGGAAGCGGTCGCCAAAGCGGATGTGATCGTGTTTGACAAAACCGGTACGCTGACCTACGCTGCACCCAAGGTGGCGGAGATCGTGACCTTTGGCGGACGTGCAGAAAACGATATGCTGCGGCTGGCTGCCTGTTTGGAGGAGCACTACCCCCATTCGCTGGCCAACGCCGTGGTGGAGGAGGCCAAGGCGCGCGGACTCAACCACGAGGAATACCATTCGCATGTGGAATATGTGGTCGCGCACGGCATTTCCAGCACCGTGGAGGGGCATAAGGTCGTGATCGGCAGCTATCATTTTGTGTTCGAGGATGAGCAATGCTGCGTGCCGGAGGACGAACAGGACAAATTCGCGGCGCTGTCCGACGAATATTCGCATCTGTATCTGGCGGTGTCCGGCGTGCTGCGAGCGGTGATCTGCATCGCTGATCCGCTGCGGGCAGAAGCCCGCGACGCGATTCGCGCGCTGCACGAGCAGGGCATTTCCAAAATCGTGATGATGACTGGCGACAACAAAAAGACCGCAGCGGCGGTCGCCAAAGCGGTCGGCGTGGACGAATACCACGCCGAGGTGCTGCCGGAGGATAAAGCCAACTTTATCCGCAGCGAGCGCGCCGCCGGGCATACGGTCATTATGGTGGGGGACGGTGTCAACGACACCCCTGCCCTATCCGAAGCGGATGCCGGTATTGCGGTCACATCCGGCGCGGCGATTGCCAAAGAGATCGCCGACATCACCGTGTCGTCGCACGATCTGTTCCAGCTGGTCACGCTGCGCCGCCTGAGCCAGGCGCTGATGGCGCGCATCGACCGCAATTATCGTTTTATCGTGGGGTTCAACTGTATGTTGATTCTCGGCGGCGTGGCGGGGGTGCTGCAGCCGACAACCTCGGCGTTGCTGCACAATATGTCCACGCTGGGCATCAGCGTACGCAGTATGACCAATTTGCTGCCGGAAAAAGCACAACCACAGCCGGCACAACGAATGGCAGACGGCATCGCATAGAAAAGTTTTGAAAAAGCTCTTGACATTTAAGCGCCGATATGGTAAAGTATAACCCGTTCCGATACGGGGGTATAGCTCAGCTGGGAGAGCGCTTGAATGGCATTCAAGAGGTCAGCGGTTCGATCCCGCTTATCTCCACCAGAACAAAGACCGTGTAGCTTACAAGCTGCACGGTCTTTTCGTTTGTGTGCAGAAAAGCCAGAAAAAGCGACGACAGAACAAGAGCCCGGTGTTGAACCGGACTCTTGTTCTCTTTGATTCCCTTCTGGAGAGTGGCGCACGGTAGCAGGAGAGCTGACACCACCAGACGCGCTGCTTTCATTTTTATTATTCACTACATCTAGCTATTTACAATAGATTTTGACCTTTTTATAGAAATTTGCATCCCAAATCGACATTTCGCACCACAGCCCATTTGGATATATAGAATGCGGAACAAACGGTGAATTTCGGTGTTGACATTTGGGAACCGTTGCTATATAATGAAACAGCGTTATGAAACAGTGTTATTGATAAAAAGGAGGCGGTTGCATGGCCAAACAGATTGCGGGCGTGGCGGAGCGCATTATCGCAGCCGCCACACAGGAGTTTCTCGACAAAGGCTATGTCGATGCCTCTCTGCGCACCATTGCCGCGGCGGCGGACACCAGCACCAACTCCATCTATGTCCGCTTTGGCGACAAGGAGGGGCTGTTCTCCGCCATTGTCGAACCGGCTTTGAACGAAATGATCGAACAATTCATCCACATTCAAGAGCAGTTTCACCAGATGTCGCCTGATGAACAGGCCGAGCGGATGCCAAAGTATGCCGACGGTGGCACCTCCGCGCTGGTCGATTATATGTACGAGCATTTGGACGAATTCCGCTTGCTGCTGGACGCGTCCTACGGCACACGGTTTCACAATTTTGTGGACGAGCTGGTGCGTATCGAGGTGGAATATACCTACAAATACATGGCGGCCGTCGGTTACTCCGATAGGTGCGGCGATGCCATGACCGAAAAGCTGCTGCATATCGTGACCACCTCCCGCTTTGAAAGCCTGTTCGAGATCATCCGCCACGGTATGAGCCGCGAGGAGGCATCCGAATACATTGCACTTTTAAGCCAATATCACCGCGCCGGATTTTTGGACATTTTCGGCAGCGACAAGCAGTAACTCATCTACAAAGGTTGCCGGAAACGGCAGCCTTTCCATATGCGCGGCGGTTAGCTGCCGCTAATTCATAGGAGGTAAGCGTTTATGAAAGAAAAAAGCCCGGTCGGACGCATTTGGGAGCTGGGTGAATCCGAGCACGGCAAGCTCATCACCGCGGTCATTCTCGCCGTGGTGGGCGTTGCCTGCGGCATGGCGCCCTATTTTGCTGCAGCGAAAATCATCGTCTTGCTGCTGGCAGGAGAAACCGCATTTTCGGCGTATCTGCCGTGGCTGCTGACCGCCCTCGCCGGATTTCTTCTCCGCACAGTGCTTTACAACAGCGCGCTCGGTCTGTCCCACAAGGCAACTTTCAACATCCTGAAAACTATCCGGCAGCAGATGCTCGCCAAGCTGCCCCGTCTGCCGCTCGGCACCGTGATGGACACCCAAAGCGGCAAGCTCAAGGAAACCATCGTTGACCAAGTGGACGGTATGGAAACCACACTGGCGCATCTGTTCCCCGAAATGACCGCCAACATTGTTGCTCCGGTGCTGACGGTGGTGTATCTGTTTGTTCTGGATTGGCGGCTGGCGCTGTTGTCGCTGGTGGTATTCCCCATCGCTTTTGTGTTTATGATGATGGTGATGGGCAACTACGCCAAGGATTACGAGGGCGCGGTCAAGGCGACCACCGATATGAGCAACACCATGATCGAATACATCAACGGCATTGAGGTCATCAAAGCGTTTAACCAAGGCAAAGTGTCGTATACCAAGCTCACCGACAAGGTGCGCGCCAACGCGCAGTATTACTACGATTGGATGCGCCGCAGCCAGCTGGGGATGTCAATGGCGTATGCTTTCTTCCCGGCGCAGATGCTCACGATCCTCCCCCTCGGCTGGGTGTTTTATACCCACGGCACGCTCACGGCGGACACCTTTGTAACGGTCATCATTCTGGCGCTCGGTATGGCGGCACCGATCGTGGCGGCGTTCAACTTTGTGGATACGCTGGCGCAGGTCGGTACCACCGTTGCGCAGGTGGACGACATTTTGAACGCAGAGGAACAGCAACACGGCGACCGGTGCGTGGAATTCGTCGATCACAACATCGAGGTCAAGCATGTATCCTTCGGCTACCATGACGATAAAGAGATTTTGCACGACATCAGTCTTTCGGTTCCACAAAACCGCATGACGGCGCTGGTCGGACCGTCCGGCTCGGGCAAATCAACGCTTGCCAAGCTGATCGCCGGTTTCTGGGATGTAAAGGACGGTTCCATCACCATGGGCGGGCACGATGTGAAAGCCATCCCGCTGACCCAGCTATACGATCAGATCGCTTTTGTGTCGCAGGACAACTATCTGTTTGACGACACGGTGCGCGAAAACATCCGCATGGGACGGCGGGACGCGACCGATGCCGAGGTGGAAGCCGCGGCACAAAGCGCCGGCTGCACCAGCTTTATCAACGATTTGGAAAACGGCTTTGACACGGTCGTCGGCGGAGGCGGCGCGCACCTGTCCGGCGGTGAGCGGCAGCGCATCGCCATCGCCCGCGCGATGCTAAAAAACGCGCCCATCATCATTCTGGATGAAGCGACCGCCTATATCGATCCCGAAAACGAGGCGGTCATTCAACAAGCGGTGGCGAAGCTGGTGGCTGACAAAACGGTGATCGTGATCGCTCACCGGCTATCCACCATCACCGACGCAGACAACATCGTCGTGGTGAACAACGGACACATCGAAGCACAAGGCAGCCACGAAACGCTGCTGAAAAGCTGCGCCCTCTACAACGACATGTGGCAGGCGCATATCGGAGCAAAGGACGGTGACGCAGAATGATCGAAGCATTCCGCAAAATCTGGCGTTTCGCCGGAAAAGAAGCAAAGAACATCAACAAATCTGTGGCAGTAGGCTTTTTGAACGCAGTGCTGCAAATGTTTCAGGTTGCCGCCATTTACTTTGTGGTGCTGGCGCTGACGAATGGCGACAAAGGCGCCAAAACGGCATGGCTCGCGCTGATATGCGAGCTGGTCGCCATCTTTGGCGGCGCAGTGAGCGCCAATTTTTCCAAAATGCTGCAAACGCACGCGGGCTATTTTATGGCGGCGGATCGCCGCATCTCGATCGCGAACCGGCTGAAAAGTGTGCCCATGGGCTTTTTCAACGACAACAGCCTGGGGCAGTTGTCCGGCGTATGCACCACCGTTGTCGGCAGCATCGAAAGCATGGTGCCGATGGTGCTGGTGAACATTCTGGGGGGACTGATTACCACCGTGGTCTTTGCGCTGCTGATTCTCCTCTTTGACTGGCGCATCGGGCTGATCGTGCTGGTGGGCATTGCGTTGTATCTGTGCGCGGTGTCCGCTATGGAAAAGAAGTCCGCTGTCATCGCGGGCGATACGCAAAAATCACAGACCGCGCTGATCGAAGCCGTTTTGGAAACGATCCAGGGTATGAGCGTGGTCAAATCCTTCAATCTCATCGGCAAAGGAGACAAAAAGCTGCAGGACGCTTTGGAATACAACCGCCGCAGCAATGTAGATGTCACCAATATCCTCACCCCCTACACCGCGCTGCAGGAGGCGGTGCTGCAAATCGCTAGCGTGGGCATGATGCTGGCGGCGGTGCTGCTGTGGATCGGGGGCGGAATGAGCCTCGCCACCGCGCTGATGGTGCTGGTGATGTCGTTTTTGGTGTTTAACCAGATCAAAGCGTTCGGCATGGGTGTATCCATGCTGCGGATGGCAGCAGCGGCGATCGACCGCACGGTGGAAACCGAGAACATGCCGCGCATGGACGAGCACGGCAAGGCGCTGACTCCTGCCAAACACGACATTGTGTTTGACCATGTGAACTTTTCATATGAGCAAAAGCCGGTTTTGCGCGACATTTCAGTGACGCTGCCGGACAAAACCACCACCGCCATCATCGGCCCTTCCGGCAGCGGCAAAACCACCTTCTGCAACCTGATCGCGCGGTTTTGGGATACGGACAGCGGCAGCGTGACCATCGGCGGACACGATGTCAAGGAGTATACGCTGGAATCGCTGATGAACCAAATCAGCATCGTGTTCCAAAATGTCTATCTGTTCGCCGATACGATCGAAAACAACATCAAATTCGGCTGCCCGAACGCGACCCACGAACAGGTGGTGGCGGCTGCCAAAGCCGCCTGCTGTGACGATTTCATCGACGCATTGCCGGAGGGCTACCAAACCGTCATCGGCGAAGGCGGCGCAAGCCTTTCCGGCGGCGAGCGGCAGCGGCTGTCCATTGCCCGCGCGATGCTGAAAAACGCCCCTATCGTCATTTTGGACGAAGCGACCGCCAATGTCGATCCGGAAAATGAGGATCGGCTGCAAAAGGCGATCGAGGCGCTGACCCGCGACAAAACCATCCTCATGATCGCACATCGGCTAAAAACCGTGCGCCATGCCGACCAGATCCTTGTCATCGACCACGGCCGTCTGGTGCAGCAAGGCCGGCACGAGCAGCTGATAGCCCAGCCGGGCATTTACGCCGATTTTATCGGCGGCAAAAAGCAAGCCGTCGGCTGGAAGCTGTAACCCCGACATAGGCAAAAGCCCGTGCAGTCGTGAAGGCTGCGCGGGCTTTTTTGGTGAAGCGGACTTGTCCGGTTTTCGGATGCGTGGTATACTGGTGCACAAAGCGGTATACGGCATCGAAAACGGGACAAAGGAAGTGGAACGATGAATATTACGGTATATTTGGGAGCGAACGCGGGAAACGATCCCGCCTTGCGCACGGCGGTGCAGGAGCTGGGGCATTGGATCGGTGAAAACGGTCATGCGCTGATTTACGGCGGTTCCAAATGCGGGTTGATGGGCGAGATCGCCCACAGCGTTTTGGAATCCGGCGGCACTGCCACCGGCGTGGAACCGGCGTTTTTTGTGGAATCGGAGCTGCAGTATGACGGATTGACCGAGCTGATCGTGACCCGGGATATGGCGGAGCGAAAAGCCAAAATGATCGAGCTGGGCGATGCGTTCATCGCGTTTCCCGGCGGCACAGGCACCTTGGAGGAGATCGCCGAGGTGATGTCTATGGTATCGCTGAAGCATCTGGACGCGCCGTGTATACTGTATAACCTGAACGGTTATTACGACAATTTGAAAGCGCTGCTGGCGCACATGATCGAAAAGGAACTTTCCTCGCCGCGGCGGCAGCAGGGCATCTCGTTCGCGGACAATCTCGACCAGATCAAACAGATATTAACCCCCCGCTAACCGCGGTATACGCACACCCCCGGGCAGCCAGTACGGCTGCCCGGGGGATGTTTGTGTAAGGCGCTTCCCTATTTATGTTTCCAGATGTTGTCTAATCCGCTGCGGATATTTTGCAGCGCGCTGAAATCGAACGGCGTCACAGCGTGTTGTTGCGCGATGTATTCCATACGCGATATGGCACAGCTGATGCTTTTGGCTAACTCCGTCCACGGGAATGTTTGGGAGGCTATTACCTGTAAGCGCTGCGGATGATGCGCATCGACTCCTTGAACCACCACCTCATCACCACGCCGGTCACAAAGCAGATAATACGGTCCATCCATAAAATACAGCTTAAAGCCTCCCCGCTCCCCGGGAATCTGTCCCAGCACCTTTTGCCCCCACATTGTCAAAACGGATGTTGAAATATCGTCCCAATCTGCGCTGGGAAAATCAATACCGTTCAAGGTGGCAAAAAATCCACTGCAGATGTTGCTATCCGAAACGGACACATCACGATCCTCAACAGAAATAAACATGGCGCTCCCCTTTTTTCGTGTCACTTTTTTTTTCGATCAACCCACTCGATTTTCTTACAAACTATATTGATTTCGCTCTCATCAATAAAGATAAAATTATGCACCCATAATTTATCCTCATTCAAAAACATTTCACCATACAAGTAATCCTGTGGAATGCGCTCTGACCTTAACCCTTGCATATGGCAATCAAACTGCTGAACATTTCGGTGAA
This sequence comes from uncultured Oscillospiraceae bacterium, assembly GCA_900547105.1. GTDB lineage: Bacteria > Bacillota > Clostridia > Oscillospirales > Acutalibacteraceae > UMGS1474. The sequence goes on from URFL01000004.1 coordinate 141,434, forward strand.
TCAGCCAGCCATCCAAAGGTTCATCATAGCCATCGTATTGCATCGTCATAACGACATCATAGGTGATATGTCCGCGACGGTTATGCTTTTGGACAGTTATTTCCGGTATGAAGCTGTCATGGAAGAAATAACAATGATCCAGTATATGCCGCAACCGTTTGGAAAGTTGACTTTTACAACGCTTGAATCGTTCAAATCTAATGGCGCCTTGCCGTGCCCATTCTTCTTCGGCACTTTCTGCTATTTGCGAATCATCATCATCCATTTGTTTTAACAAATCTAAAGTCAAATATTCCATAGACTATATTCCTCCTGAAAGCAAATAAGTAGCTGCGCCGTTTACTCTTTCCATGGCTTTCCGCTGGCTTTGGCAGAAAAAGTCGCCACTTTTTTCAGCATCACAATCAAGTAATAATACAGTAACAACACAACACCGATACCAATGCACACACCGGCACCCAACCCATGCGTGCGGTAATCCCACAGCGCATACAATTGAAGAAAAACGATCAGCGCACCATAGGTTACCAGCACCGCAAAACCCCGCACCGCTCTCCATTTCCACTCAAACGCTTTGGGTACCGGCATATCCGTTTGTTGATCGGATATGTTGCAGCCGTCACACCCAATCACTCGAAAGCCAAAATGGTACACATCGGTTTTCGGGATAAGATACTGGTCTTTTCGGAAATTGATGTAAAATCCGCGATCGGCTTTTTGACCGGTGTACTGTTTTCCCAACTCGACCTCGATCACGCCATCGTCTGCTCCGCTATGTACCCGCAACCGGATTTGGGCAAAATAATCATCCAGATACTGGTGTTCATATCGCATGAACGCCCCCTGTAAAAATGCGACTGGGCACAGCATTGGCAACCACCAATGCCACGAATTAAGCACGTGCCGCTGTCGGATACATACCGTTGTATCCGACTTATCCGTTTTAAGGACATAGGTGGACAACGCATCTTCGTGCGTTTGCGACAACAGGGGGCAGTCAGCCAGCAGCTCCACCCCCTCGCGCGGCGGGTGTTTCACTCGAATCGTCAACATGTTGTCGTTTCCATTCTGTTATTTATTATCCGATGTTTGCCAATTACGTAATGCTGCTTGGTAATAGTTTTCGAGTTCTTGTTTGTGTTTCCGGTTCATTTCGACGACCTCTTTCAAATAAGCCTGCTGTGCCGGTGGAATGCGTAGCGGCGTGATTCGTTTAGCGGTCCATATGGACTGTATCCAGCCCGATGTATCCTTATAGACAGACAACTGGTGTTCAATGGCCGCCAAAAGCGCTTGGATATCTTCTCCGTCGCGTTCACTCGTTCCACAATCTCCCTCGTGGCTGACGCTATCGAAAAAGACAGAACCATCCCCGCGAAAGAAGGTGAGATCCTCCGGATACCCCTGTTCGCTTAAACCGGCGCCGATGGGGGCATAATCCAGCAGTATCGGAATGGCTTTTGGATCACAATGATAGGTGCGAATATGTGCCGGTCGCCCATTGTTATACCATTCTTCGTCATCTGTGCAATATTCATCAAACAAAAAAGGCTGCAACGGCTCAATGTTCCAGTCTTTCTTTTCGCCAGTCGGACTCCAAGGGAAAGCATAGGCAAGCGAAAAAAACTTGCTATATGCAAAACAGGTCTTCAAAAGCACCTCATATTTTGCTCTTGCTAACGCCTCGGGCTGGTCGAATATCTTCAAGAAATATGCCATCGAACGATCTCCTCTCCTATCCCACGCGGTGCTCTACTCATTCTTTCGACATTTCTACATCTATTAAACCAAAAATTGCCGCAAAAGTCAATGGATTTTTGGGCGAAAGTGTGTGGCGTGGAAATAGTGGCGAAAGGCGGCGCGGTGTGGTATACTGGTGCTATACAAGGAGGGGCCTACATGAAACTGTTTCACATTTCCGACCTGCATTTGGGAAAACGCGTGCACGAGTTTTCCATGCTGGAGGATCAGGAATATATTTTGCGGGAAATTCTGCGTTTGATCGACGACGAACAGCCGGATGGACTGCTTGTGGCCGGTGATGTTTACGACAAAGCCGTGCCGCCCGCCGAGGCGGTGGGGCTTTTCGACCGCTTTTTGTGCGAGCTGGCGGATCGGCGGGTTCCCACCTTTGTCATCAGCGGCAACCACGATTCGCCCGAGCGGATCGCCTTTGGCTCCCAGCTGATGCAGCCCAGCGGCATCCATATGTCGCCGGTGTATCACGGCGAGATCGCGCCTCTGTCGCTGACCGACGATTTTGGTGTGGTGAATGTGTATTTGCTGCCGTTTGTGCGCCCCGCCACGGTGCGCCGCTTTTGGCCGGAGGAAGAGATCGCCTCCTACACCGATGCGGTGGGGGCAGCAATCCGGCATATGCCGATTGACCCCGCTGCGCGCAATGTACTGGTCACCCATCAATTCGTGACCGGGGCGGCGCGGTCGGAGTCGGAGGACATCAGCGTGGGCGGCACCGACAATGTGGATGCGGCGGTGATGGATATCTTCGATTATGTGGCGCTGGGGCATATTCACGGCCCGCAAAAGATTGGACGGGACACTTTGCGCTATTGCGGCACCCCACTGAAATACTCGTTTTCCGAAGCAGCACAGCAAAAGTCGGTGACGGTGGTGGAGCTGCGCGAAAAAGGCGATGTGACGGTGCGCACTCTGCCGCTGACCCCACGCCGCGATCTGCGGGAGCTGCGGGGCCGCTATGACCAGCTGACGCTGCGCTCGTTTTACGAAACGCAACAGACCGGCGATTATCTGCACATCACGCTGACCGATGAACAGGATATTCCGGATGCGATCGGCAAGCTGCGGGTGATTTATCCGCAGCTGATGAAGCTGGATTACGACAACGCGCGTACCCGCGCGGGCGCGGTGATCACCGGCACCGATGCGGTGGAGCAAAAATCGCCGCTGGAGCTATTTGACGAGCTGTATGAAAAGCAGAACAACCAGCCGATGAGCAACCAGCAGCGGCAATTCGCCGCCGAGCTGATCCGCGATATTTGGGAGGAAACGCCATGAGACCCATTCGATTGATTTTATCCGCCTTTGGTCCCTATGCCGGGCGCACCGAATTGGATATGGACCAGCTCGGGGACAGCGGATTGTATTTGATAACCGGCGACACCGGCGCAGGCAAAACCACCCTGTTTGACGCGATCACCTTTGCGTTGTACGGCGAGGCGAGCGGCAAAAACCGCGAGCCGGGGATGCTGCGGTCGCAATACGCCGCGCCGGACACCCCCACCGAAGTGATCTTGACCTTTCAGTATGCCGGGCAGCTCTATACCATCCGGCGCAACCCCGCGTATATGCGCCCCGCCAAGCGCGGCGGCGGCATGACCCAGCAAGCGGCGGATGCAGAGATGACGCTGCCGGACGGGCGGGTGCTGACCCGCCGTCAGGATGTGGATGCAGCGGTCAAAGACCTGCTGGGTATCGACCGCGGTCAGTTTTCGCAGATTGCGATGATCGCGCAGGGAGATTTTTTGAAGTTGTTGCTGGCGCCCACCGAGGAACGGCAAAAGATTTTTCGCCAGATTTTCGGCACCGGTCGGTATTTGGAGCTGCAAAACCGGTTAAAAAGTGTCTCCGGTCGCCTGTCGCAGGAGACGGACGCGCTGAACGCCAGCGTGGCGCAATACATACAGGGCGTGCTGTGCGCGCCGGAGCATCCGCTGGCGGAGAAGCTGGCGGCCATTCAGCAAGGAGCCGCGCCGGTGGCGGAGGTGTTTCCGCTGCTGGACGCCTTGATCGCGCAGGATGAACAGGCGAACGCGGCGCTGGCACAGGAGCGGCAAGCGCTGGAGGAACAGTTGGAGGCGCTGCATCTGCTGCTGGGGCAGACGGACGAGATCGCCAAAACGCAGCGATCGCTGACCGAAGCGCAAGCGGCGCTGCGACAGCAGGAACCGCAGCTGGCGGCGTGCGAAGAGGCGTTGCAGCGCGAAACCGCGCGCCAGCCGCAGCGGGAAGAATGGCAGCAGCAGATCACCACGCTGCAAAACGCGCTGCCGCAATACGACGAATTGGAGGCCACGCGGGCGCAGTGGACCACGACACAAGCCGCGATCAAAGCGGATACCCAGACGCTGAACCAGCTGCGGGCAACGCTGGCGGCGCTGCAGCAGCAGGTGGACACGCTGAAAACGGAACAGGAGCAGCTTGCCGACGCGGGCGAGCAAAAAAGCCGGTGGGAGGCAGACAGCGCCGCTCTTGCCGCGCGGCAGGAGCAATACACCGCGCTGATCCGCGTGGCGGACGAAGCGGCAACACTTGCTGCGGCGCGTGAGCGGGCGCAGGCGGCGTATCGGCAGGCGCGCGCCCACGCGGAGCAGACGGCAGCGACTTACGCCGCCTTAAACCAGGCATTTCTGGACGAGCAGGCGGGCATTTTGGCGGACACGCTTACCGATGGCGCGCCCTGTCCGGTGTGCGGCGCCACCAGACACCCCGCCCCCGCGCACAAATCGGCGCAAGCGCCGTCTGAAACAGAGCTGAAAGAGGCGGATCGCGCCAACCGTGCTGCGGCACAGGAAATGGCGACTAAAAGCGCCGACGCGGCGGAACGCAACGGACAAGCTACCGCCAAGCAGCAGGAGCTGGCGCAGCGGGTTGCCGCCTTGTGGTCCGACTGCCCGTCGGACGAGGGGCGCATTCGGGCACAAACCGCCTTGAAAGAGGGAGAAGTACAGCTGACCGCGCTCGCGCAGCGTATTCGGCTGGAAGAGACGCGCATCGCCCGCCACCGCGAGGTGGAGCAGGCGCTGCCCAAAGCCGAGCAGCAGCTCACCCACACGCAGGAGGAGATTCACCGCCGCGAATCGGCGCTGGCAGCACAGCAAAGCACGCTGGACGCACTAAAGCAGGCGGGCGAACGACTGGCAGCGGCGCTGCCGTTTTCCGGACGCGATGCCGCCCATGCGGAGATTGGGCGGCTGCAACAGCAAAAGCAGGCGGCGCAGCAAGCGCTGGACACTGCCACCCGCGCCTGTACCGACCGGCGCGCGGCGGTGGCGGGGCTGCGCGACAGCGTGGCGCGGCTGCAAGCGCAGCTGCAGGAAGCGCCCACCATTGACCGTGCCCAAAAAGAGCAGGAACGCGCCGCGCTGCACACCCGGCGGGACGAGCTTAGCGCAGCGGGAGCGGCGATCGCCACGCGGCTGCAAACCAACCGCACCGCGCGCGACAATTTGAGCCGCCAGCGCGACCAGCTGCAGGAAACCGAGCAGCGGCTGACATGGGTGCGAAATCTATCCAACACCGCCAACGGCAACCTTGGCGGCAAAGAAAAGATCATGCTGGAAACCTATATCCAAATGACCTATTTTGACCGCATCATCGCCCGCGCCAACACCCGCTTTATGGTGATGTCGGGCGGTCAATACGAGCTGAAACGCCGCATCGAAGCGGAAAACAACCGCAGCCAAAGCGGGTTGGAGCTGGATGTGATCGACCATTACAACGGCACCGAGCGCAGCGTGAAAACGCTGTCCGGCGGCGAATCGTTCAAGGCATCGCTGTCGTTGGCGCTGGGGTTGTCGGATGAGATCCAATCCGCCGCCGGCGGGGTGCGGCTGGACACCATGTTCGTGGACGAGGGCTTTGGCTCGCTGGACGAAGAATCGCTGCGCCAAGCCATGGCGGCGCTGGCGGGGCTGACCGAGGGACACCGGCTGGTCGGTATTATCTCGCATGTCAGCGAGCTGAAAGAACGCATCGACAAGCAAATTATTGTGCGCAAGGATCGGGCGGGCGGCAGCCATGTCACCATCACGTGCGATTAAACGAAAGGAGTATCGTCATGGTCAAACCCATTGTGCGGGACACCTTTTTTCTGAGCCGGCGCTCCACCCCCGCCACCGAGGCGGACGAAGCGGTGGCGGCGGATCTGCTGGACACGCTGCGCGCCAACGCGGACAGATGCGTGGGCATGGCAGCCAACATGATCGGCATCAGCTGTCGTGTAATCGCCTTTTGCGACAACGGCGATTACACCGTGATGTATAATCCGGAAATCCTTAAAAGCAGCCAGCCCTTCCAAACCGAGGAGGGGTGCCTGTCGCTGGACGGTGTGCGCCCTACCCGGCGGTTCCATTCGATCAAGGTGCGGTATCAAAACGCCGCCTGGCAGTGGCGCATCAAAACCTACACCGGGTGGACGGCACAGATCATTCAACACGAGCTGGATCATCTGGACGGGATTATTATTTGAAGAAACGGGGGAAGCAAAATGAGCCCATTGGAAAAAGGCCGCCCGCAAAACGAGGACGGACGGCTGGCAAAAGAAATACGCTGTTATGATCTGCTGGATAGCCTAGGCATCGCCTACGAGCGCATCGACCACCCGGCGGCGGACACAATGGAGGTGTGTGCCGCGATCGACCAAGCGCTGGGCGCGATGATCTGCAAAAATTTGTTTTTGTGCAACCGCCAGCAAACCACCTTTTATCTGTTGATGATCCCCGCTGACAAGGTGTTCAAAACCAAGGATCTGTCCCACCAGCTGGGGGTGGCGCGGCTGTCCTTTGCAAACGCGGATCATATGGCGGAGCTTCTGGACATCACACCGGGGTCGGTCAGCCTGCTGGGGTTGATGAACGACACCCAAAACCGCGTGCAGCTGCTGGTGGACGAAGAGGTGCTGCAGGACGAGTGGTTGGGCTGCCATCCCTGTATCAACACCAGCAGCCTGAAGCTGCGCACCGCCGACGCGTTCGGTCCGCTGCTAAAGGCGATGCATCACACCATGACAGTGGTGAAGCTGGAGCGTCCGGCGCCGGAGGAAACGGCATGAACACGGCAGCAGAGCGGGAGATTCAAACGCGTCTGTTCGCGCTGCAGGACGAGCAGTACCGGGCGTTTCACAGCGCGCTGATGCCCACGGTGGATCCCGAACTGGTCATCGGAGTGCGCACGCCGGCGCTGCGCGCGCTGGTCAAAGAACTGGCGCCAACGCCGCTGGCACAGGAATTTCTGGCGGCGCTGCCGCATCGGTATTATGAGGAAAACAATTTGCACAGTTTTTTGATCGCCGGGATCAAGGATTACAATGCCGCGCTGGCGGCAGTGGAAGCCTTTTTGCCGTTTGTGGACAACTGGGCGGTTTGCGACGGGTTGTCTCCCCAGGTGTTTGGGCGGCATCGCGCCGCGCTGCTGGCACCCATCCGCCGGTGGCTGGCTGCCGCGCATCCGTACACCGTGCGGTTCGGTATCGGGATGTTGATGCGGTGGTATCTGGACGAAGCGTTCGACCCGGCCTACCCCGCGTTGGTCGCGGACATTCGCTCAGACGAATACTATATCAACATGATGATTGCGTGGTGTTTTGCCACGGCGCTCGCCAAGCAATACGATGCCGTCCTCCCCTATTTGCAGCAGCACCGGCTGGATCGATGGACACACAACAAGACCATTCAAAAGGCGGTGGAAAGCTACCGCATCACCCCGGAGCAAAAGACCTATCTCCGCACGCTGCGGCGCAAGGCATAGATATAGACGCAAAAAGGGACATTCCCCGCGGGGAATGTCCCTTTGTTTGTACGTTTTCGCTTAGCCGAAATAACGGTTCAGCAGTCCCTCGAACGCTTTGCCATGGCGGGCTTCGTCTTTCGCCATCTCATGCACGGTGTCATGGATCGCGTCATAGCCCAGCTCCTTAGCGCGTTTCGCCAGCATCATCTTGCCCTCGGTCGCGCCGCACTCGGCATCCACCCGCATGGTCAGATTCTGTTTGGTGCTGTCGCTCACCACTTCGCCCAACAGCTCGGCGAATTTCGCCGCGTGCTCTGCCTCTTCATACGCCGCTTTTTCCCAATACAGACCGATTTCCGGATAGCCCTCGCGGTGCGCGACACGCGCCATTGCCAGATACATACCCACTTCGGTGCACTCGCCGCTGAAGTTCTGGCGCAGACCCTCGACCACTTCGGCATCCAGTCCTTTGGCAATGCCTACGCGATGCTCGTCCGCCCACTGGCGATCGCTCGCCGCCGGAGCTGCCGCAGCAGCAGCCGGAGCCGCTTCGCCCATCTCTTTGAACTTGGACGCATCCGCGCCGCAGATGGGACATACGCCGGGGGCCTCGTCACCCGTGTGAACATACCCACAAATCAAGCAAACATACTTTTTCATAACCATTTCCTCCTAAAAATTTAATAATGTATATAATAATGTTGCCAGGGAACCAATGATTACGGCTGCATACGGCAGCCGGCGCACACACCGGTGCAGAACAATTCGCGCGTCATGAGCATCGCCTGCGGCGGGAATTCCGCCAGCGCCGCGGCGTAATCCACCGGAAAATCGGTCACGGCACCGCACCGCACACACCGGAAATGTCCGTGGTCACGCACCGTGCCATCAAACCGCTGCTCATCCGGGTCGATGGTCAGCACCTTAATCAGCCCCGCCTCGGCCAGCTTGTGCAGCGAGTTGTACACGGTCGCCCGCGAAAAGCCGGGATACTGCGCGATCAGCTCACGGTAAATCGTTTCGGCAGTAGGGTGAATGGGATGCGCCGCCAGATATTGATAGACCGCCACGCGCTGCTGCGTGGGACGCACACCGTTTGCTCTCAGCAAGCTTTGTATCTCCTGTTCGGTCATCACGCTCCCCCTTTCGTCGGCGTTGTTTGTATTCGTTCTAATAATGATTATACACATTGTTTTCGTTTTGTCAAGCGTTTTTCGAAAATTTATTAGAATAATTTTTAGAACAATTCTATTTTTCGACCATCTATAGACAATATCACTATTTGGCGACTAACTTCGTGGAACTTTTTAGGTTTTCTGCAAATTAGCGCTTGACAATTTTCTATAAAAAGGGTATTCTTATAGCAAAGTGGATTTTCTATGTGATATGTATTAAAGAATGACAATCCTACTATCGAAAACAATTTGAATCGAGGAGTGCGTTATGAAAAAGTTTGTTGCTTGTGTTTTGGCGGGTATCACAGCGGTCATGATGCTGTGCACCACGGTTTCGGCTGAGGGTGGTTTGAACACCTATGAGGAAGCGCTGATCAATGAGTTGAGCCAGTCGGTTGTCAACGCGGATGGTGTTTCGGTTTTCATCCCCACCTCTTATGTCAATCAGGCGAAAAACTATTTCATCTCTTCCGTGGATATGACCAAAGAGCAGTATGAAGAGATCTCTGCGATTTTGAAAGACGGCATCGCGATCGTGAAAGCCGGTTCCGGTTTGAACATTGCGAAATATTCGTATTCCGATAAAGCTGCGCTGCTGAAATGCGGTCAGGAAATGGTTGCGGTCATCGGCATGACCCTCACCTATGACGGCTCGAATGTTGTGATCGTGGATCCCAACGGCAAAGTGGCGTTTTCCGATTCTCCGGTTCTGAAAACCACCGGTAATGTGGTGCCTTCGGCGGTTCCGGCGGCGGCCATCGGTGTGGCTTTGTTTGCTTTGGCGGCGGCCGGTGTGGTGGTCACCAAAAAGCACGCGGAAGCCAAATGAGAACCCATAGTTTGATAAAGAAAGCAATGGCATACCTTGGTATGCCATTGCTTTTTGCTACCTTGGGCTATGCCCTGTTGTATGTGGCTGCTTCCCCGGTCATTGTTCCGCTGCGCAATTTGGTGAGCTTGATCTCGCTGGATTCCACAACCGACCCCGATGCAGCGATGGATTCCACCGATTTGTTTGCCGGCAGCCAGGCGGAAGCCGGCGAAACGATCAAAGCCAGCAGCATCACCTTCCCCACCTTTGGCGATCGGTTCGGAAATATTTCGATCAAAGGAACATCGGTGGATGCGCCGTTGTACTTTGGTGATTCCAACACGATTTTGAAAAATGGCGTGGGACAATACAACGGCAGCTTGTTTCCCGGCTGCGGCAGCACAGTGCTGGTCGGCGGTCATAACAACAGCTATTTCAACGGATTAAAAAGCGTGAAGGTCGGCAACACCATCACCCTAAAGACCAACTACGGTGTATATACCTACAAGGTAACCAAAACCGCTGTGCTGCCTGCCACCGACAAATCGGCCTACGATTTGAAAGCCACGCAGGAAAATCTGGTACTGTACACCTGCTATCCGTTTGATATGCTGGGGTTGACGCCCAACCGCTATTTTGTTTATGCCGATTATGTATCCGGCCCGCGCGTGTTGCTGGATCAATAAAAAAGAGGAGCTGTGCGGCTATGTCATCATCTCGCCTCCGCCAACTGCTTTCATCGCGAAAAGGGTGGCGGTGCTTTTTTTCGTTTTTGCTGGCGTTGACCACGGTACTGCTGACCACCGGCTGCATCTTTGCCGCCACGCTGTTCCGGCAGGATTATCTGCTGGGGCATATGGAAAAGAGCGGTTACTATCCCAACACCACCCGCGTGCTGCGGGAACAATACGCCGACTACGGATTGCCCGCCGGTATTGAAGAGAGTTTTTTCGATAACGCGATTGACGAGGACGTGTTGTATCGTCATATCCGCGGGGCGGTCAAGGCCGCCTATGCGGGTGAAACCTACACCATCGACACGGCGACACTCAAAGATGCTTTGTATCAAAAACTGCTCGCCTATGCCGATGCAAAAGGCGTAAAAGTTACAAAACAGATCCAGACCAACCTCTCCCATCTCAGCGACCTGTGTATCAGCGCCTATCAAAAGCAGGCGAACCAGGCGTTGCTGCGGATGTTAGGGCAGTACACGCACCGGTTCCGTGCCGCACTGTGGATTGCGATCGGCGTTTTGGCGGTGATGGAAGTGTTGTGCCTGTGGATGATTTTCCGGCTGTCCACCCTGCCCCACCGCGCCCTGCGTTATGGCAACAGCGGCTGGCTGGGGGCGGCCATTATGTTGGTTGCCGTACCGGCGTGGCTGTATTTGTCCAAAGGGGTGGAACGGCTCGGCATCACATCCCGCTCGCTGTATCCCCTGATGGTGTCCTACACCAACTCGTTGTTCGTGTCCTTTATTGTCTGCGGCGCGGTGATCGCGGTGGCGGTGTGCAGCGTGGGCGTTATCGGCACACACATTCTCAAACGACACCATCAATTATAATTCTTGAATAAACACAAAAAATTTCTGATTTCTCCAGACGATTCGACAGGAAATGACTTGACAAAGCAGGAAATAATTGGTAATCTTATTGTTGCAGTCGAACCATGTCAAGCCGCGTGGTAAGAAAGAATAATGTGGGGGAATCGCAATGAAATCAACCGGAATTGTCAGAAAAATCGATGAGCTCGGACGGATCGTTTTGCCCAAGGAACTGCGTCGAACCTTGGACATCGAAGAAAAAGATCCGTTGGAAATTTTCATCGAGGACAATACCATCATCCTGAAAAAGTATCAACCGGCCTGTATGTTCTGTGGAAACGCCCGAGATGTTACCACCTTCAAGGGCAAGAACATATGCCCCGCTTGTGCAGCGGAGCTGGCCAAAACATTGCAAATTTTATAAAACGCGAAAAGCACCGGTCGCCTGACCGGTGCTTTTTTCACGCCTGTATTCTCCCCTGCATACGATGGAACGATATGCTTCCGGCTTGTACCCGCCGGGTGCGTAATCTTATGCACAAAGGAGATTGTATCTGTGGAAAATTGCTGCCCCTGTGCCTCGTGTGCCACCCCCGCCTGCTGCCCGCATCAGCCGCCGGTCGTCGGCATGGCCTATGTCCCGTGGCAAACGCTGACAACGGTATACAGTGCCGAAAAAGCCTATCGCTGCGGCACGCTGTTTCCGGAGCTTGACAAACCGTGGTTGGTAGGAGGAAAGTGCCGTGGATAATCAACGACAAATGCGAAACCGCATCAACGCCCTTGAATTCGCCATGCTCGAGCTGGCGCTGTATCTCGACACCCATCCCGACGATCAAAAGGCACTGCAAATGCGCCTCCAGATGCAAAGGGAAGCCGCCGAGCTGCGCTGCCAATATGAAAAATGCTACGGTCCTTGGATGGTTACCAAAAATGATGTGGAAGGACCTTGCTGGAGCTGGGTCAAGAACCCCTGGCCGTGGGATTTTCAGAAGGAGGCGTGATCTATGTGGCAATATGAGAAAAAACTGCAATACCCGGTCAACATCAAAAACTGCAACCCCAAGTATGCCCAGATCATCATCAGTCAGTACGGCGGTCCCGACGGCGAGCTCGGCGCTTCGCTGCGTTATTTGAGCCAGCGCTACACCATGCCTTACGGCGAATTGAAAGGTCTGCTGACCGATATAGGTACCGAAGAATTGGCGCATTTGGAAATGGTTTCGGCGATGGTGTATCAGCTGACCCGTAACTTGAGCGAAGAGGAGATCAAGCGCAGTGGATTTGACACCTATTTTGTGGATCACACCGCCGGCGTTTATCCGGTGGCGGCCTCCGGCACCCCATGGACAGCAACCTATATCGCCTCCAAAGGCGATGTGCTGACCGATCTGCACGAGAATATGGCTGCCGAACAAAAGGCACGCACAACTTATGACAACCTGCTGCGGTTGATTGATGACCCCGATGTGCTGGATCCCCTGCGCTTTTTGCGGGAACGCGAAATCGTGCACTATCAGCGGTTTGGCGAAGGGCTGCGCATCGCCACCGATCATCTGAACAGTAAAAACTTCTATGCCTTCAACCCCAGTTTTGATAAGAACTGGAACGCCCGTATGGTTGGTCCATGCCCGTGTGCGGACGATCGTCCCTGCAAAGAGGCGTTGGGCTAACCCGCAACGTAATATTCACAAGGTCAAAGCCGTCGATCGGTTAGAAAACCGGTCGACGGCTTTTTGGCATGGTTAGACTAGCTAGAACGTGTTATTCGACGACCCAATCGCCCCCACAAAGGGGGCACAATTCGATATACCCACACTGGTCCGCACACCACGAAACATTTCAATCCACGCGCTACACTTTCCTGCTATTATATACACTGTCGCTACCGGATGAACAGTACATTTTCTACTGAACCGATAGCGTGGATTGAAATATTGGTTGGGCAAATCACGCAAAATCCCAGACGGCAGGGCGGTTGCATACCGTCCTGCCGTCGCCCTATCCACACAAACCAAGAGAAGGGATACCCTCACATTTTGAAGGTATCCCTTCTCTTTTTGTCAGTATATTGCCGACAGGTTCACACAAAGGAGGTTGGCGTCAGCGGCATTTGAAGGTCGAGCACACCGTCTGGGATTTTTCATGAGCGCTGCTGCCATCCACACAAATGCTTTCGGCAGCGCACATACCGCTCTGGTTATGCACGCATTTCTGCGCATCACACGCAATGGGCATGCTCTGGTTAGGCGTTTTGTAGCCCACATCGTTGGTAGCATTATCCGGAATGTTGGTGTACGAATCGCAGCAGGTTTCGTCGCTGCAGCAAGCCTGTTTGCCCTCCACCTGAATTTCCGGACGGCAGCAGCAATGGTCCTTGTTGCTGGAGCAATGGATCACATGACATTGCAGTTTGGTCATTCTTATCTTCCTTTCCGTGCCTGTGTACAGGGCACCAACGCTAGTATGAACCACTGATGCGTGCCTCATACTTACCAGAAACTGCAAATCATATTTTTTTCGCTTGCTCAAACACTAAACGCAAAGTGACAGGGGGAATGTGCGTTGAAAAAATATACGATACTCGGACTGTGCGTGGTGGCGGCTATCGCGGTGATCGGCGGACTGTCGGCGTGGCTGCGCCCGGCGGCTGTGTCCGCATCGCTGTACACCATGACCGCCCACACCGTTCGCCACACGGTGGAATACACCGGCAAGGTGGAATCCGCAGAAAGCAAAAGCGTATACACCGCCGTCCCCTGTGTGGCGGATGAGGTGTTGGTGAAAACCGGTCAGCTGGTGGAAAAAGGCGATGTGCTGTTCACGGTGGACGAGGATGCCACACGGCAGGTTGCCGCCACGCTGGGCGGGCAGCAGCTGTCCGCGCTGGAGAATACCGAGCTACCCGCCGATATCACCGCGCCGGTGCGGGGCATCGTCACCACCCTGAATGTGGACGAGGGCGATATGACCGACAACACCAAGCCCAGTGTGGTGATCTCCTCCGGCGAAGCGCTGCAGGTCAAGGTGGGGATTCCGGAAAAAGGGCTGTCGCACATTTATGTGGGGCAGGATGTCAGCATTAGCGGTGTCGCCTTTGACAAAGGAGTCTACACCGGCGAAGTAACCGCCATCTCTCCCTCGGCGCGCACACAGATCAGCGGCACCGCCACCGAAACGGTGGTCGATGCTACCATCGCCATTGACCCCGAAGAGGTGGACGAGTCGCTGCGCATTGGCTTATCTGCCAAAGCCAGCATCACGCTGGAGGTGGCGCCGCACGCGCTGGTCGCGCCGTATGAGGCGGTGCTGCAGGATGAAGAGGGGCAGGAATATGTCTACCTGTACGAGGGCGGTCAGGCGGTGAAGCGGGTGGTGACTACCGGCATCGCGAGCGAAGAGGGATTCGAGATCATCGAGGGGCTGCAAAGCGGCGATCAAATCATCGCCACGCCGGAAAAAATCAAGGAAAGTGGAACGGCGGTGACGGCGGCATGATGCGGGATGTGCTGGGAAATGCGCTGAAAAGCCTGTCGCGCAAAACCTCGCGCACGGCGCTGACCATCAGCGGCATCACCGTCGGTGTGACGCTGGTGATGATCGTATCCATGATGAGCGCGGCGGGACGCACGGTGGTAGGGCAAGAGCTGGACAGCATGGGGCTGGGAGGACTGTCCATCAGCGCTGAAAAAGGCAACACCGGCGCGCTGGGCGACGACAAGCTGACCGTTTTGCGGCAAATGGCGGACATCGACACCGCCATGCCACTGATGCTGCACTACGCCACCTCTACCATGCGGGGACAAACCAGCAACGCCATGATCTGCGGCATTGACGCGGGCGCCGGGCAGGTGATCTCGCTGTCGCTGCAGCACGGACGGTTGATTTCGCCCGGCGATGTAGCGGCGCAGGCGACAGTGTGCGTGGTGGACGAGGCCGTGGCCGAAGCCGCCTATCATCGCAGCAACATCGTCGGCAAAACCATTGATCTGCCGTTTGGCGGCACCACCGAGACCTTCACCATTGTGGGGGTGACCGAAACCGGCAGCAGTTTGCTGCAAAATCTGACCGATTACATTCCCGGCATGGTGTATGTGCCATATTCCACCTTGCAGCATCTGACCGGACGCAGCAGCTTTGACCAGATCGCGGTGCGACTGACCGACGGCGCAGACAGCACCACCGCTCAACAGCACATCGTGCACACACTGGAGCGGTTATCCGGTCGCAGCGGCGGCTATCACGCCGAAAACCTGGCGATGCAAAAGGATCGGTTAGGGCGCATTATGACCATGGTCAGCCTGGTGCTGACCGTCATCAGCGGTATTTCGCTGCTGGTATCCGGGCTGGGGATCATGACTATTATGCTGGTATCGGTGACCGAACGCACGCGGGAGATCGGGGTCAAAAAAGCGCTCGGCGCATCGCGCGGACGTATTATGCTGGAATTTTTGGCGGAAGCGATCATCATTACCCTGCTGGGCAGCGTGATCGGCATTGTGCTGGGCGGAGCAGCCGCCGGTATCGGGCTGGCGGCGTTCGGTGTGCCGGTGAGTGTGTCGCTGGGCAGCGTGTTGTCGCTGATCGGGTTTTGTGTGCTGATCGGCGGCGTGTTTGGGGTATACCCCGCCATCAAGGCGGCGCGCATGCCTCCGGTGGAGGCGCTGCGGGCGGAATAGGCGCACAAAAGCGGCGACCCTCGTGAGTGGGATCGCCGCTTTCCGTCTGTTACATCGGATATTTCTTATACAGCCACAGCCCCGCCGAGGCAGTGATGACTTCGGTGATCGGGAACGCCCACCACACATAGCGCAATCCGCCCAAAGACAGCACCCATGCCAGCGGCACCAGCAGAATGATTTGACGCAGCACCGTCAGGAAAATGCTGGGACTGCCCTTGCCGATGGCTTGAAAATAGGTCGGGATCATCAACGACAGCGCCAGCGGCATAAAGCTGATGGCGATCACCCGCAGCGCGTGCACGCCGATGGACAAGATAGCGGTTTCGCCGGCGGCGAAAATGTTGAGCAGCGGCGCCGGAAACAGCTCAAACCCAAGCGTGCCCACGCCCATACACACCACCGCGACGAGCACCGAGCGCCACAAGATCTCTTTGCAGCGCCCGATGGAGCGGGCGGCATAATTATAGCTGAGGATCGGCACAATGCAGGTAGTCAGCCCCATCACCGGGATCAGATAAAAGGTCTGCAATTTGTAGTACAGCCCCAGCACCGTCACCGCATCGTCCGAAAACGACACCAAAATCAAATTCAGCGCAATGATATAGATGGTGCACAGCGCATTCATCAATATGTTCGGGATACCGGCAACATAGATGGGGCGGATATACCGCCGGGCGGTCGCCAGCGGCGGCACTTTATAAAATCCCTTTACGCCCACGATCACCGCCGCCAGAATTTGTCCGATCACCGTGGCGATCGCCGCACCGGCTACGCCCATACGAGGGAAGATCCCTATGCCAAAAATCAACAACCAGTCCAGTACCATATTGGTCACAGCGCCGATCACCTGTGCGATCATCGGCGTTTTCATATCGCCGCGCGCTTGCAGCACCTTGGTCCAGTTGCTTTCCAGAAAAATGCCGAAGCTGAAGCCGCACACGATGCGCCCATAAGAACAGGCGTACGCTTGGGCAGCCGGAGAGGACAGCGACAGGCGGGAGTAGATCTTCATCACGCCGCACGCAACCAACGCAAAAGCCGCCCATGACAACACTGCCAGCAGCAGCCCCACCCCGGCGGTTTCGTCCGCGCCCTTGCGGTTGGACAGTCCATCCAGCTTGGACATCACGGTGTTGACCCCCACGCCGGTGCCGATGGCAAACGCGCTGATAAGCAGTTGGATCGGGAAAATCACCGACAGCGCCGCCAGCCCCTCTTTGGAATATTGCCCCACAAAATAGCTGTCTACAATATTATATAGCGCCTGGATCAGCTGCGCCAGCATCACCGGCGGTGCCAAACGCCATAACAGCCGCCCGACCTTTTCAGTGCCGAAAGAATCTGCCTGTGCCATGCTCCACCTCAAACATGCGTTATCAAAACAGCGGATGGCCGTTTTGCTCCCCGCTATTATACTCCGGCTTATCCGCGCCGTCAATGGCACGAAAAAAGCCCCGAAGCGTAACGCTTCGGGGCTTTACAACCGTGGCGGAGAGAGAGGGATTCGAACCCTCGAACGGGTTTAAGCCGTTACACGATTTCCAGTCGTGCGCCTTAGGCCAGCTCAGCCATCTCTCCATGGCTCGAACGAGGTTGCCTGTCTATTATAATGAATTCGTTTCAAAATTGCAACCCCTAAAATACAAAAAAATGAATTTTTTGTATTTTAGGGGTCAGCACCTCCGCCACAGCGAAGAAACGCCCCTCCCTATTATGCGCAAAAGGCAGGATACGGGTGGGCGTTCCTGCAAAACGCGCACGGTACCTTACGCCTATCGCTGCCCGCTAATGCAGTGCTGCAGAGGACGGCGGGGATTGACGCGGACGCGCCGGTGTGGTATGGTGAGTGAACAAGGGGGAACGGCTGTATGATGAAAGAAAACTACCAGCGCACGCTGGACGCGGAGCTGGAACGGATCCGGCAAAGCGGACGCACGTCGCGACTGCTGCTGCACGCCTGCTGTGCGCCCTGCTCCAGCTATGTGCTGGAATACTTGAGCCAGTATTTGGATATTACCTTATATTATTATAACCCCAACATCTCCCCCGAAAGCGAGTTCCGGTTTCGCGAACAGGAGCTGCAGCGGCTGATCGGCGAAATGCCCCTTCCCCGCTCCATCGGCTGGCTTCCCGCCGCGTATGATCCGGCGGCGTTTGATGCCATCGCCACAGGGTTGGAAGAGCTGCCGGAGGGCGGCGAACGCTGCCGGCAGTGCTACCGGCTGCGGCTGGAGGCGACCATGCGCGCCGCGGCGGCGGGCGGATTCGATTATGTCACCACCACCTTATCCATCAGCCCCTACAAAAATGCCGACTGGCTGAACAGCATCGGACGGGAGCTGGCGGCACAATACGGCGTGGCGTATCTGGCGTCGGATTTCAAAAAGCGTAACGGCTACAAACGCTCCTGCGAATTGTCGACGCAATATGCGCTGTATCGCCAGAACTATTGCGGGTGCATCTTCTCCAAACGGCAGGCCGAGAAAAAAGATTGATTTTTGCAATTTTTCACTTGCAAAATTGCAAAAAGTCTGTATAATAGGTTACGGAGTTTATCAAAGTGAAGGAGCTACGATCATGAGTATTCGTATTGGTATTATGGGATACGGCAATTTGGGGCGCGGTGTGGAATGCGCCATTCGCCAAAATCCCGACACGAGCCTTGTGGCGGTATTCACCCGCCGCGATCCTGCATCCGTTTCGATTTTGACCGAGGGCGTGCCGGTGTATCCGGTGGACAAAGCCATCGATATGGCGGATCAGATCGACGTGATGATCCTGTGCGGCGGCAGCGCCACCGACCTGCCCCAGCAGACCCCCCGCATGGCGCAGTATTTCAACCTGGTGGACAGCTTTGACACCCACGCCCGCATCCCCGAGCATTTTGCGGCGGTGGACGAAGCCGCGCAGAAAAGCGGCAAGGTGTGCGTGATCTCTGCCGGATGGGATCCCGGTATGTTCTCGCTGAACCGCCTGTATGCCAGCACCATTTTGACCGACGGCAAGGATTACACCTTCTGGGGCAAGGGCGTCAGCCAGGGTCATTCCGACGCGATCCGCCGCATCGACGGCGTGAAAGATGCGCGGCAGTACACCATTCCGGTGGAAGCAGCGCTGGACGCGGTGCGCAGCGGCAGCTGCCCCGAGCTGACCACCCGTCAAAAGCATACGCGTGAGTGCTTTGTGGTCGCGGAAGAGGGCGCGGATCTGGCGCGCATCGAGCGCGAGATCGTGACCATGCCCAACTATTTTTCGGACTACGACACCACGGTGCATTTCATCACCGAAGAGGAGCTGCAGCGTGATCATAGCGGGCTGCCCCACGGCGGCATGGTGATCCGCAGCGGCAAAACCGGCTGGAACGGCGAGCATTCGCATGTGATCGAATACAAACTGACGCTGGATTCCAATCCGGAATTCACCTCCTGTGTGCTGGTTGCCTGTGCGCGCGCCGCGGTACGGATGCAGCGCGAGGGCCAGAAAGGCTGCCGCACGCTGCTGGATATCCCGCCGGCATACCTGTCGGCGCTGGACGGTGCCACGCTGCGTAAACAGCTGCTGTAATCGGTCTTTTCCACCCGTCGGATGCGAGTTTTCGCGTCCGGCGGGTTTTGGTTTTTCGGGGGTTACTGGATTGTAACTTGCTTTTCGGGGCGGAATACGCTATACTGAGTGACGTTCCAAAGATCATACAAGGCTATTGGGATAATGGAGATAGGAAGATACGGAAACCAGTGTAGCCGACGACCCCGTCGGCTGCCACGCAGAAAGGGTGACACATATGTGCGGAATCGTTGGATTCATCGGCACAAAACCGGCAGCGCCGCTGCTGCTGGACGGATTGTCCAAGTTGGAATATCGCGGCTATGACTCGGCCGGCATTGCGTATATCGAAGACGGACGCATCAAAATTCAAAAAGCCAAGGGACGCTTGGCGGAGCTGCAGGAAATGGTGCATAACGGCGTCAACATTGACGCGACCATTGGCATTGGGCACACCCGCTGGGCGACCCACGGCAAACCCAGCGACATCAACGCCCACCCCCATCGCAGCACCGACGGCAAAATTGCTGTGGTGCACAACGGCATTATCGAGAACTTCGCCGTGCTGCGGCAGGAGCTGAAGGACGAAGGCGTGGAGTTTTTGTCCGAAACCGACACCGAAGTGGTGGCGCATCTGGTGCGCAAATACTACACTGGCGATCTGATGGACGCGGTGTACAAAACCGTTGCCCGTTTGGAGGGCTCCTACGCGCTGGGCATTTTGTGCGACGATCATCCCGACGAGCTGATCGCAGTGCGCAACGCCAGCCCGCTGATCGTGGGATTGGCGGATTTCGGCAATTTCATCGCTTCGGATATTCCTGCGGTGCTGCCTTACACCCGCCGCGTGCTGACGCTGGAGGATCACGAGGTGATCCGGCTGACCAAAGACAGCGTGGAAATTTTCGATGCCGACCGGCATCCGGTGGACCGTACCGAAATGGTCATCACCTGGGATATTGCCAGCGCGGAAAAAGGTGGCTACGACCACTTCATGCTCAAAGAGATCATGGAGCAGCCCACCGCGATCGAAAAAACCATTGCCCACAATCTGGACGACCACGGCAACATTGCGCTGGAGGGCATGACGCTGACCACCGAGCAGCTGCTGCAATTCAACCGTATTTATATCATTGCCTGCGGTTCGGCGTGGCACGTCGGCATGGCAGGCAAATATGTGCTGGAAAAGCTGACCCGCTTGTCGGTCGAGGTGGATCTGGCGTCCGAATTCCGCTATCGCGATCCCATCGTGGATGAGCGATCGCTGGTCATTGTCATCAGCCAGTCGGGCGAAACCGCCGATTCGCTGGCGGCGCTGCGCGAAGCCAAATCACGCGGGGCGCACATTTTGTCCATTGTCAATGTGGTGGGCAGCTCTATCGCACGCGAAAGCGACGAGGTGCTGTATACCATCGCCGGTCCCGAGATCGCGGTAGCGACCACCAAAGCGTATTCCACCCAGCTGATCATGGTGTATCTGATCGCGCTGGACATGGCGCTGAAGCAAGGGCATCTCACCCAAGACGAGGTGCACGCGCTGATTGACGAGATGAAACAGCTGCCCGCCAAAATGACCACCATTTTGGAGCAGGCGGACAGCATCAAGCAGCTGGCGCAGCGGTATGCGTATTTGAACGATGCCTATTTCATCGGACGCAATCTGGACTACGCCGTGGCGCTGGAAGCGTCGCTGAAGCTGAAAGAGATCAGCTACATCCACGCGGAGGCTTACGCGGCGGGCGAGCTGAAGCACGGCACCATCTCGCTGATCGAGGAGGGCACCTTTGTGGTGGCGCTCGCTTGCTACGAGCCGCTGCTGGACAAAACCGTGTCCAACGCGGTGGAGGTGAAAGCGCGCGGCGCCGAAGTGCTGGCGGTCACCACCGCGGCGCACAAGGATGACATCAGCGGCGCCGACAATGTGTTGTGTGTGCCGTCGACCGATCCGCTGTTCCTCGCTTCGCTGGAAGTGGTACCCATGCAGCTGCTCAGCTACTATGTGGCGCTGGCGCGCGGCTGCGATATCGACAAGCCCCGCAACCTCGCCAAGAGCGTTACGGTGGAATAATTCCCTGTCCTATTCGCCCCGAACGGCCGCCGGTCGTTCGGGGCTTTTTTGTGTCTGCCAAAGCCGTTGCCGCCGATAGAATTTAAGCGCTTTTTCCATATTCTTCAGATCGCTTTCATGGAAACCAGCAAATTCAACTGTAAATAATCAAAATTTGCAAGGTTTCAGTCACGATTTGCAATAGACTCCTGCCGCGGAACATGGTATGCTAAGAAAGGAGAGGTTTGTGATGAAATCACCCCTCTTTAGCAAATGAAAGGATGGGAAATTGGGATGAACAAGCATTTTCCGAAGCGATTGCTGGCCGGATGGCTGTGCCTGCTGATGCTGCTGTCGGCGTTCCCGGCAGCCTTTTTGGCAACAGCCGAGGGCGAAGAAGCCGCGACCAGCGGTTACAAGGTGCTGCAAGCCATGGCCGACGATCAGACGCTGCCGTATACGGCGGCGAGCAACTGGTATCGGTTCCGCAACACGAACCTGATGCTGAATCAGGAGGTACAGGCAAAGTTTGCCGCCGGAGAGGACAACGATCTGGCGCTGTATCTCAACCTGTACATCGACAACAAAAGCAATCCCGGCAATTTGGGAACGCTGACCACCACAAAGCCCGGCAACGACCGGCGCATTGTGCTGCAAAGCTTTGACGGCAAAGCGTATTACGAGGTGGTCTGGTTCTATCCCCAGATGGCGCTGAAAGCCGGTTGGAACAAGCTGCTGCTGGCATTTTCCACCACGAAATGCGAAGCAGCCGGTGCAAAGCTGGCGCAAAAGAACACCATCACCGCGGCGCAAACCGCCGCGCGCCAGACCTTCGACATCAACTTTGCGGGGCTGGGCGAGGACGAGCAGGATTATGACATTCGCCTCTCCAACGTGGCGCTGGTGGACACCAGCTATGATGCAGACGGCAATCTGCTGAAGATTATTGATCCGGAGGCGCCTGCCTTTAAAAAGCTGCAAGATGTGGCGGACAACCGTGATTTTGTCTACGATGCCGCCAACAAGCGTTTTCTCACCAATGCCAAAGTGACCTACAACAGCGCGGTAAAATCCACCTCGCTGGACGATTTGGCGCTGTATATGGATGTGTACATCGATAACGCGAACGACCCCGCGTATCTGAATCTGTTTGCCGACACCGGCGACGGGCAGTTGGCGCTGCAATACTATGATTCGGTGAACAACGCGTACCATGAGGTGCGTTGGCGCGCCAAAGAGCAGTTCGCCAAAGTCAACTGGAAAAAGGGCTGGAACCGCGTGCTGCTCGGCTTTTCCAACACGCCGAACAACAGCGAAGTTCTGGCTCCGTTTGGAATCAAAGACCCGCTGTGGGATGTGGAGCAATCGTTCCAGTTCCGGCTGAACAGTCTGGCGACTGACAAGGATTACACCGGCTTTAAGATCCGGCTCGCCAATATCTGCTTGGTGGACACCAGCTATGATGCGGAGCATCCGGAGGTCGGCACCATGCAGGAGCCGGAATACCGCGCGGTGGCGGTGTTGAATGATCGCACGGCGCATCTGACCGCGTCCGGCACCACCTACACGGTGCAAAAAAGCGGGTTGTCGGTCGACACCTCCGCGATGAAAAAAGAGAATCTGGAAATTTTCGCCAATGTGTATCTGCCGCAGGCAAGCGCGGTGCAAAGCGCGACGGTGTCGCTGACCACCACCGACGGCAAAACGCTGAGCTGGACCCCCACCGGCTTGAAGGATGGCTGGAACGCGCTGGCGTTGAAGCTGACCAATGCCTCTCCTGCTGACGCGGCGGTGGCGGGGGTATCCGTCTTTACGCTGACCGTGACCTCCGCGACGGCGCAGGATGTACGGCTGGGTACCGCGTGGCTGGTGAACAACCTGTCCTCCTTCTCGGACACCACGCTGACCTTCTCCAATGTTTTTGGCGATCACATGCTGTTCCAGCGCAACAAGCCCATCAACATCTGGGGCAAAGCGGCGCGCGGCGACACAGTGACCGCTACGCTGACCGAAACCGCCAGCGGCAAAGTGGCGGCGACCGCCACCGCCACCGCGGCACAGGACGACACCTTCACTGTGACGCTGCCCGCTATGGAGGGGTCCTACACGGCGTACACCCTGACGATTGAAGATAAGGATGCCATCGCGGTGAAAGCGACCAAAACCTTCACCGATGTCGTGATCGGCGAGCTGTGGGTCGCGAGCGGCCAATCCAATATGGAGCTGACGGTGGAACGAGATCGCAACGCCACCACCATTCTGGCGCAGGCTGCCGAAGCACAAAACACCAACATCCGTTATCTGAAAGAGCGCTCCTGGCCGTATGGCGACAACGTGGAGCATCCGCTGACCCCCAATTTTGATATCATCGATACCTATTGGGGCACCGCGGCGGATACGGCGAAGCTGAAAAACGTGTCCTCCATCGGTTATCAGTTTGCGGTGCAGCTGCAAGCCGAGCTGGATATGCCGGTCGGCATTGTGAGCAACGCCTCCGGCGGTTCGCGCATCGACTGCTGGCTGTCGCGCGAGGCGATCGACGGCGACGCGGATGTGAAAGCGCTGCTGCAATCGCGCAAAGAATATTATGACGATACCAACTGGCCGACCGCCAACAACCGAATGTCCACCCTGTACAACGAGATCATCGGACCGCTCGCCGGCTGGGAAGACGGCAAGGGTATGCAGATCACCGGCACCCTTTGGTACCAAGGCGAGGCCAGTCTGGCTATGAACGGCAACTATGACAAGCTGCTGGAGCTGCTGCAAAAGGATTGGAGCCGCACCTTCGGCTTTACCAATGAAGAAATGCCGCTGATTTATGCGCACATCGCGCCGCATATTTATGGCGCGTACATTTCGGATCAGGCGCAGGATATGTCCCGCGCGTGGAACGCACACCAATCCAGCATGGCGCAGGTCACCCTGTACGATCTGCCGCTGACCTATCAAAACGGTGACGGTTCGCTGAACTCGGTCATCCACCCCACCACCAAAACGCCGGCCGCCAACCGCTTTTATCAGGCGGCACTGGATCTGCAATACGGCGGCACCGCCGACGCGACTGCACCGGTGTATAAGAGCATGACTGTGCTGCCCACCGGACGCATCCGCGTCACCTTTGACAAGGTGGGCAGCGGGCTGACCGTTATCGGCGGCGGCACCGACCTGCACGGCTTCACCATTGCGGGTGCAGACGGCGTGTTTGTCAACGCAAAAGCTGAAATTGTCGCTCCCGACACGGTGGAAGTGTGGAACGAGCGCGTCACCAGCCCGCAAAATGTGACCTATGCTTATGGCAACTATGTGATGGCATCCAATTTGGCGAACTCCGCCGGATTCCCTGCCGCCGCGTTCCAAACCACCAAAACCGGCTCGTTTATGGAGCCGCAGGATTGGATGATGGCGGACGGCAAGGTGTGGGTGCGGTACGCCACCACCCGCGAACTCGCCGATTTCCGCGATTTGTGGAAAGTGGCGGATGGCGACGCGATTTTTAGCTACGACACCGCTGTCAAAGCCGAGGGTGCTGCCTCGCTGAAACTGACCTATCAAAGCAACACCGCCGCTGTCACCCCTATCTGGGGCGACACCATCGACGGCAAAGAGGTCACCTTTGACGGCATACGCCGCAAGACCTTTGACAAGAGCCAATATCTGACCGTTTCGGTCAGCAACCCCGACGATCGCGCGAAACAGCTGCAGCTGATCGTGGTATCGGGCGGCAAATCCTACACCGCATCGGTAGCGGGTTCCACCGAAACGACAGCCTTGCTGCCCGCCTCCTCCGGTTTTGCATCGTATGCGTTCCAGCTGCAAAAGCTGCAGGATGAAAACGGCAAGACCGTGACCAATGCGGCGGCGCTGCTGCAAAACCTGACCGAGCTGCGCTTTAGCGTGAACGATACCCAAGGCGGCACCGTGTATCTGGACGATGTGCAGCTGGGTATGACCGACGACACGCTTACTGCGCCGCAGCTGGGCGATATTGACCAGAACGGGGCGGTGACGGCGAGCGATGCGCTGCTGGCGCTGCAGCAGGCGACCGGTGCGACCCGCCTGTCCGGCACCGCGCTGACGCTGGCGGATGTGGACGGCGACGGCACCGTTACCGTGGTGGACGCGCTGACCATTCTGCATTTCGCGGCGGGTAAGATCACCCGCTTCCCCGCGGAATTCGCCTAAACGCACGATATTCTGCTCTTCCGGTTCCCGAAAAAGGCTTTCGCCTTTTTCGGGAACCTTTTTTGCATTTACGCTTAAAAGTTGCAATAAAAAGCTGATGTCGTTGACAAGTATTGTGTCAAGTTGTATAATACAATTAAATTATAGCCGCATATATTTGCTGTCGATGGCTTTTTGCCACAGGAGGGGCTTTATGAAAAAATGGGGATCGGTATTGCTGACAATGGTTTTGATGGTATCCATGTTTTTGATGGTTGCGTCCGCTGATACCACCAGTGGTGTCAGCGGCGACATATCCTGGACAATGGATAATGGGGTACTGACAATTTCCGGCACCGGCGTTCTGGGCCCGGATGTAATGCTGACCGTCGGTGCATCCAACATCAAGCAGGTGGTGATCCAACCGGGTGTCACCGGCATCGGCGAACAGGCGCTATATGGTTGCTCGCAATTGACCGACATCCAGATTCCGGACAGCGTCACCTCGATTGGCGGCATGGCCTTTGCGGATTGCTCCAAGCTGGCAAACATTGTGCTGCCCGATTCACTCGACACACTTAAAGACATGGCATTTATGAGATGCGAAAGTCTTACCGCCATTCGTATTCCGGTTGGCATCACCACTATCGAGGTCCGTACATTTGAGGATTGCACCAGCCTATCCAAAGTGGATATTCCCAATCGCGTCACCATTATTGACTCGTGTGCTTTTAAAGGCTGCACCAGCCTAACGGACATTGTGATCCCAAAAGGGGTCACGCATATTGTGGGCGGGGCGTTTCAAGACTGCTCCTCTTTACAAAATCTTTCCTTACCTGCGGGACTCACGGCGATAAGGAGCTCTCTTTTCCAAGGCTGCACCAGCCTTACGGAGGTGGGCATTCCCGCCTCGGTCACGAGCATAGAGCAGGACGCGTTTCGCAATTGCACATCGTTAAACCAGGTAACGTTACCGAAAGCGCTGCAAACGATCGAGCAAGATGCCTTTGCCAACACGGGACTGTTCAACAGCCCCGCCAACTGGGTGGACGGAGCGCTGTACATCGATGGCTGGTGCATCAAAGCGGATACTTCTGTTTTAAGTGAAAATTACGTCATCAAACCCGGCACCAAAGGTATTGCCGACTACGCGTTTGCCGATTGTACCCATTTGGCAACCATCAGTATCCCGGGCAGTGTGCAGGGCATCGGTACCGGGTCTTTTTCCGGCTGTATCGATCTGACCCGCGCCACCCTCGGCGAGGGAATCGCCCGCATCGGCGCGTCAGCGTTTGAAAACTGTACCAACCTGACCGAGCTGAATATTCCGCAAAGCGTTAGTGAAGTCGGCTGTAGTGCTTTTGAATCGACCGGATTTTATAACCAAAAGAGCCATTGGAGCAAAGGAATTCTCTATTGGGACAACTGGGTCATCCATTCCCGACCGGACGATGTCATCGGGGAACTGACAATAAAAAGCGGCACGAGAGGTATCGCGGGTGATGCTTTTTCCAACTGCCGCGAGATTACCGGTGTGACCCTCCCGCAAGGCATCCGCACCATCGGCAGCAGCGCATGGGATGGCTGCACCCAAATAAGACATATTAACTTGCCAAACAGCATCACCTTCATCGGTTCTTTCGCTTTCTATGATTGCCATGCTTTGACCGATGTTGTGCTCCCCTATTCCTTGCGGCAGATCGGGCGCAGCACCTTTGCGGATTGCTTTTCACTGGTCAGTGTGACCCTTCCCCGCACCCTCACCAGCATCGGCGACTACGCCTTTTCCGATTGCGTTGCACTCGAAAGCATCGATATTCCCGAAAAGGTAACCAAAATCGGGAACGGCGCTTTTAGCAATTGTTGCTCTTTGACCAGCATTGTGATTCCGCCGAATTTGACAGCCATTCAATCCGGCACATTTTCCGGCACAGGCTTGTCCTCTGTCGTGATCCCGGATAAGGTCACATCCATCGGAATCAAAGCCTTTTCTGATTGCGCACAGTTGTCCAGCATCCAATTGCCGGACAGTATCACGCAAATTGACATTGGCGCGTTTTCGCTTTGTACCAAGTTGTCTGCCATCCGGTTGCCCAGCCGGTTGACCCGCCTTTCGGCGGCCGTCTTTTCGCACTGCGAATCGCTCACCGACATCACCATTCCTATGGGTGTCACCCGCATCGACGGCAACGCGTTCGGCCAGTGCTACCGGCTGACCTCCCTGCGGGTTCCCGACAGCGTTCGCTTCATTGGAGAATACGCCTTTAACGGCACGTCGGTGACCATTTATACCACAGAGGGATCAGCAGCGCAGGCTTACGCCAAGGCGTACAATCTGCCCTACGTTCTTTACCAAACCAGCCCCGGCGATATTGACCAGAACGGGGCGGTGACGGCGAGCGATGCGCTGCTGGCGCTGCAGCAGGCGACCGGTGCGACCCGCCTGTCCGGCACCGCGCTGACGCTGGCGGATGTGGACGGCGACGGCACCGTTACCGTGGTGGACGCGCTGACCATTCTGCATTTCGCGGCGGGTAAGATCACCCGCTTCCCCGCGGAATTCGCCTGAACGCACGATATTCTGCTCTTCCGGTTCCCGAAAAAGGCTCTCGCCTTTTGCGGGAACCTTTTTTGCACAAATGCAACCGGAAACCGCTGCACCGATTGACATTACCCGCAAAATCCGGTATGATGAAGATAGGTATACACCAAAGGACGGCGTACCGTTCCCTTGGTGGCAATAAGAAAGGAAGTACCGCGGATGAAAACAAAGATGCGCCGCATAGTGGCGGCTTTTCTTTCGGTTTTGATGATCGGCACGGCGGTGCCCGCGCTGTCCATAACCGCTGCCGCTGCCACGGATTTTAAGGCGGAGGGATACACTCCCATTCGCACCGCCGACGAGTTGAGCCGGTTGGTGCGGCAGGATTTGAACGGCAAATATTATCTGGCGGAAGATATCGTGTTCAAAGCCTCGGACTTTGAAAAACGGGGCGCCTTTTATAACGAGGGTGCCGGTTGGCTGCCGCTCGGCTCTACCTATGCCAAACGCTTCACCGGTGTGTTTGACGGCAACGGCCACACCATCAGCGGGTTGAAGGTGTCCATTGCGGTGGGCGACAGCGACTCGGCTTATGCGGGCTTGTTCGGATACAGCTCCGGCAAGATCAGCAATGTGACGCTGCTGAACGCCAGCGTGCAGATCAAAGACAGCACCTTCGGCTATGCCGGGGCGCTGGTTGGCGCGGCGGCAGGCACGATTTCGCATTGCTATGTGCGCGCCGGGTCGGTTTCGGTCACCAACGCCAAAACCTCCGCCAACGCCGGCGGGCTGGTCGGGCGGATGTACGCCGGTACCATTTCCGAATGTTACAGCAGCGCAGCGGTCAGCGCCAGCGGCACCATGGCGGTCGCCGGCGGGCTGGCTGCCCAAAGCAACGCCACCATGAGCAGTGTTATGAACCAAGGCAACGCCACCGCGAAATCGCCCAAGGGGGATGCCACCGCCGGCGGTATCGCGGGCATCAACGACGGCACCATCTCGAACGCGGTGAACAAAAGCGGCGTGCAGGCGACCGCCGGCGCGGACGCATATGCGGGCGGGCTGGTCGGTGCCAACCGCGCTTCGTTGAAGCAAGCGGTCAATCTGGGAGCGGTCAAAGCCACCGCGAAATCGCACCTGTTTGGCGGCGCGGTCGCCGGTCAATGCTCCGGCGGCACACTCGCGAGCTGCTATTATCTGAACTCTACCTACAACAAGGCGGTTTCCGATTCCAAACAGACCGCCACCGGGTTGTCGACGGCGCAGCTGGCGGACGCCAGCCTGTTCGCCGGGTTGGATTTCAACAAGGTATGGACCATCGACAAGAACGAACCGGCGCTGCGCAGCATGACAAAGCTGCCGGTGGCGGTGACCGGCATCAGCATCACCAAGCAGCCGAAGAAAACGGAGTATATCGAGGGACAAAAGCTGGACACCACCGGCATGGTCGTGGTAGCCCGCTATGAGGACGGCACCCAAAAGACGCTGGGCGAAGAGGATTATGTGCTGACCGGATACGACAACACCTCCCCCGGCAAAAAGACGCTGACCATCTCCTACAGCGGACACACCGCTACGTTGCAGGTCACGATTGCGCAAAAAGTGCTCACCGGTATCAGCATCCACACGCTGCCCAGCCGCGTGGTGTTCGGGCTGGGCGAAGAGCTGGATGTGTCCGGCGGGCTGATTTCGGCGGAATACAACAATGGGATTCCGGTGCTGTACACCATGACGACCGAGATGGTGAGCGGCTACAACAATAAAAAACTCGGCAAGCAGACGCTGACCGTGACTTTCCACGGCAAAAAAGCCACCTTTGACATCACCATGCAAAAGGATCCGCCCCCCACCACCAAGGCGGCTTCCACCACTGCGGTGACCGGCGTTGACCCGAATGTGTCGCTGCCGGGCGGCGATGCGGCGGAGGATCCGTTTGATGATTCTCCCAGCAAAAACAGCGCCGAAATGGTGACCACCCGCCAAAACGGCGAAGCGGTTTCCGGCAGCTCCTCCTCCCCCATCTGGGTGGCGCTGGTGCTGGTCGCGGTCGCGTTGCTGGCGGCCGGCGGCGTGGTATTGTTCGGCATGCAGCGTTCCGGCAAGCTGGCGCTGCACACCGAGGCACGCCACGGCAAGCACCATCCACTGGATCAGCCGGACGCCCCCGCTGACGGCGCAGGCACACCTCCTGCTGCCGACGAAAATGCGTCCGACAGTGATGATAGCCACACACCTCCGCAGGCATAACCCAGCCACATAACGCATAAGGTCAGCGACCTTTCGATATTCCATCGAAAGGTCGCTTTTTCGTGGGCAAAGCGTTGCAAAACGGGCGCTATTGGTGTATACTAGGCAATAGAAATTGCACCGCCGGTGGCTTTGCCGGCGATTTGGATAACGGGAGGGATCGCATGGATCTGCGCCGCTTTGGAAAAAGTCTAGCTTCGCGCTGCAAGCCGTTGTTTCGGCTGTTGTACGGCGTGCGCACGCTGCAGCAGCGGATGCTGATGTGGGTGAATTGCCGGCGGCATCCCATTGATCCGCATTTGGTGGTGTTCGATGCATTCCAGTATCGACATTACAGCGACAGCCCCAAGGCGCTGTATCTGGCGTTGATGCAGGAGGAGCCATACGCAGAGTTCCACAGCGTGTGGGTGCTGCGCGACCCGGACGCGCTGGCGGACAAGCCCGATTTGCCGCGTACCCGCATCGTGCGCTACGACACGCCGGATTATCGCCGCGCGATGGCGAGCGCGCGCTATATCGTCACCAACTCGATGATGCCGCCGTTTTGGAAGATACGGCGCGGACAAACGCTGATCCAAACCTGGCACGGCACTCCGCTGAAACGGCTGGGATGCGATATCGCGACCGATTGCAACAAGTTCGACACGGTGCAGGAGATGCACCACCGCTACCGCACCCAAGCCCGCCAGTTTTCGTATCTGCTCTCCCCCTCCGCCTTTTGCAGCGAAAAGCTGACCTCGGCGTTTGACCTGCGCGCGCTGCACAAAGAGGACATTCTGGTGGAAGAGGGATACCCCCGCAACGACCGGTTGTATACCTGGACCCCGGAGCAGGCACAGGCGATCCGGCAGCGGCTGGGGATTCCGGCGGGGAAACGGGTAGTGCTGTACGCCCCCACTTTCCGCGACAACCAGCAGCAGGGGCAGGAATATGTCTACACGCCGCAGGTGGATTTTGAGCAGCTGGTGGAAGCGTTCGGTGACGAGGTGGTTTGGCTGTTCCGCGCGCACTATTTCGTGTCCAGCCGGTTTGATTTCGACCGTTTTAGCGGTCGGGTGCTGGATGTGTCCGGTGTGGAGGATATCAACGACCTATACATCATCAGCGATCTGCTGATGACCGATTATTCCAGTGTGTTCTTCGACTATGCCAATTTGCGGCGGCCAATGTTGTTTTATATGTATGACCGCGAGGAATATCAGCACCAGCTGCGGGATTTTTATCTGGATTTGGACGAGCTGCCCGGTCCGATCGTGCAAACGCAGCAGGAGCTGGTACCCACGCTGCAAGGCTTGCTACAATCGTTCACACCGGACGAGCGGTACACCGCCTTTTGCGACCGGTTCACCTATCGGGACGACGGCAGCGCGTCGTCGCGGGTATGGGCTGAGATTTTCCGCCGGGAACAGGCGAAACGCAAAGCGCTCTAGACAAATGCCGCCAAGTGTGGTATGATGAGCGCGTTGCCTATTTTTGGTTTTCCCAATTAACAGCAATAGGAGAGTTTGCTTGTGAATCGCTTTATCAAGGATATGAAAAAGTATATGCCCTACGCCAAGTATTCGGCGCGTTCGCAACTGAAAGCGGAAGTCGCGGGCTCGCATCTGAACTGGTTGTGGTGGATTTTGGAGCCGGTGTGCTTCATGCTGGTATACACGCTGGTGTTCGGCGTGATCATGCCCCGCAAGATCGACAACTTTTCCATCTTTATCTTCATCGGTTTGACGCTTTGGAATATGTTCAACAAAACGGTGACCAACAGCGTGCGTATTGTGAAGATGAACAAAAGCGTGGTATCCAAAATCTACTTACCCAAGTACATTTTGGTACTGACGCGGCTGTTTGTGAATATGTTCAAATCGGTGATCCAGCTCATCATCGTGGCGGTGATGATGCTGATCTACCGCGTGCCGGTCACCATCCATATATGGAATGTGATCCCCGCCTTTTTGATCATGGCG
This sequence comes from uncultured Oscillospiraceae bacterium, assembly GCA_900547105.1. Taxonomy (GTDB): domain Bacteria; phylum Bacillota; class Clostridia; order Oscillospirales; family Acutalibacteraceae; genus UMGS1474. Next base: position 173,637 of record URFL01000004.1, read on the forward strand.
GTCATCACCTTTGGTTTTTCCACCATCATGATGCATTTTGGCGTGTTTGTGGAGGATCTGGAAAACATCGTGCGGGTGGTGCTGCAGCTGGTGTTTTATATGTCCGGTATCTTCTTCGATCTGGTATACAGCTTGAATCACAGCGCGTTCAAGGCGTTCACCACCTATGTGCTGCGCTGCAACCCGATCGCGTTTTTCAGCTATCTGTGCCGCCGTGTGGTGCTGGAGGGCAAAGCGCCCTTCGCTGTGGACTACATCACCATGGGGCTGTGGGCTGTGGTAGGCGTCGGCTTGGTGGCGCTGGGCGTGCGCCTGGTCTACAAATACGAAAACAGCTACGCCAAAATCATTTAGGAGCGCCGATATGAAAGAGATTGCTATTTCCGTCAAGGATCTGTGGATCGAATATCATACGATGAAACCGATGTCGCTGCGCAAATCGCTTTTTTCGCTGAAAAAGAACAAAGTGGAAATTACGCAGGCGGTCAAAGGTGTATCGTTTGATGTGGAAAAGGGTCAGATCGTGGGGATCGTGGGCAAAAACGGCAGCGGTAAATCCACCCTGCTGCGCGCGATTGCGGGCATTTTTTCCGCCAACAGCGGTTCGATCGATTTGTACGGACACTCGGTGTCGCTGCTGTCCATCGGCGTGGGATTTCAAAACCAGCTGTCCGGCCGCGAAAACATCTATCTGTCCGGCTTGTTGATGGGCTTTTCCGAGCAGCAAATTCAGGAAAAGATGGATGATATCATCAACTTTTCCGGGCTTGGCAAATACATTGATATGCCGGTCAAGTCGTATTCCAGCGGTATGTTTTCCAAGCTGGCGTTTTCCATCACCGCGATTTTGGAAACCGACATCATTCTGATCGATGAAGTGCTGAGTGTGGGTGATGCGGCGTTTAAGAAAAAGAGCTACGCCAAAATGCAGGAGCTGATCTCCAACGCCGACCGCACGGTGCTGATCGTGTCGCACGATATGAGTACGCTGCGCAAGCTGTGCGACAGCATCATCTGGATTCAGGACGGCGTGTTTATTCAGCAGGGCGATCCGGAAACGGTGCTGACCGCGTACGAGGAAAAAATGGTGGGCAAATAACCCCTCCTACTATAAGAATATGAAGCGCTCCCGATGACTGGTCGGGAGCGCTTTTTGCGTCGTCTGTATTTCTCGCGGATAGCGACCACTTATAATGGCTTACAAAGCGTCTTTTCCGCGTTGCAGGGTCGAGTGCTATCGCTACTCTATCCAATCCGACAAAGCTTATATACGGGCACGTCAAAGCCCCGGAAAGGCGAACCTTTCCGGGGCTTTGACTGTGTAGTTATATGTGGGGCTATGCCTCTACCGGGAACCGGGAGATGCCGTTGGTAGCGCGCTTCAGAATCATCAGCGCGTCGGCAGCGCTCACGCCTGCCTTGCCATCCACATCGGCAGCCACTTTGGCCGCGTCGGACAGCTGAATCTTATCGGCCGCCGCCTGCAGCGTCATCAGCGCATCCACGACGGTCACGGCATTGTCGCCGTCCACATCGCCGTACAGCGTGGTCACTTCGCCGTCATTCAGCGCCGCGATTGCCGCTTTCAAATTCATATGCGCATAGTACACTTCGGAAGGCGTGGCCAGTTCGGTCGCGCACACCGCCTCGGCAGCCGCCTTGGCATCGGTATACGCCTTCACCAGCGCCGCATCCTTGCCGGTGGTATCCACTTTCTGATCCAGCAGCGTTTTGATTTCTGCTTTTTCCTCGATGATGTTGGTCAGATCCACGATCTTCACATCCGAGATGGTCATGCTGAACTGGGTGTAATTGTCCGGATCCGCGATCGCGGTCTGCGACAGCGGGCAGAGGATAATGAGCCGCTGAATATCCGACCAATCAATGTCACCCTTCACACTGGCAGTGTTGCTGGGAGCGCTCATATCAATGGACAGCTGCACCACCTGTTTGTGACCCAGATCGGACGCTTTGAAATCCCAACCGTAGTTGTTTTCGCCGGGGTCATCGCTGGAACGCAGCTTCACGGTGATGGTGTCCCAAATATCCTTCGCCGGGATGGACTCTTTCTTGGAGTTAAAGGTCACCGTCAGCTGCAGCCGCAGGTTTTTGCGATCGCCGCGCAGATCGTACGGCGTGTTGTCACCGTATTTCCAGTCGTTGTACAGAATGGTATCTTTGCGGTTGGCGCCATTGCCCAAAACGGTGTAGGTACCCGCCGATTTAGAGAACGCACCCACCATATAGGTATCCTTGCGCAGACCGTCTTTCGCTTTCTGGAACGCCTCGCGCGCCGCGTTCACCTGCTGCTCGGTCAGATCCTCCGCCTGGAAAATCAACGCCTGCACAGCCGCCTTGGCCTCGCGATACGGCACCAGCGATGCTTCGGTATACAGGGTTTCGTCCACATCGTCGTTGACCAGATCCCACAACGTTTCGCGCAGCGGCTGCAGGCTGGTATCCACCACCATGGTATGCTCCAAAGTGGCTTTGAACGGGCCTTCGTAGTTGTTCAAGCTATCGATATAGAACCGCATTCCGTTGATCTTGGTCCAGTCGATGGTATCCTTGCGGGAATCGATCACCTTCGTCAGCGGAATATCGATATAGTTGACGCCGGTTTTGAGGTTCAGCTTCGCCATGTACCAGCCGACCTCGGCGCCGTTTTGCGATTTCATCCGGAGGAAGCCGCTGCGATACGCCTGGCTGTCCTCAATAATCGTGGCACCGGTCTGCTCCAGCGTCATTACCAGCCGCAGATGCAGATCCGACAGATCGTGGCTGGTCAAGTCGACCACATTGCCGTCCACAGCCGTCCAGCCGCATTCCAGTGTCTTTTTGCCTTGCGCAGTGTATTCTTTGTCCATGCCGGACACGCTCAGCGCCACATACTCATGGCTGCGCTTGGTAAAGTGCAGCGTATAGGTGCTGGATACGCCCGCAATATTGACCGTCACCGTCGTGGTGCCCGGCACCGCCGTGGCGTTAACAATGCTCACAGAGCCTTCGGGCGCGCCCGGAACCGTCACGGTCGGTACTTTGCTGGTATCGTCCAGCGGCACATAATATTCGGTCGTGCCGGAATGGAAATCTTTGATGGACTGACCGTCCACCTGGATGTCCTCCAGCTCCACCTTCACCACAACCGGGAAGCTCTCGGACATGGTTTTGCCGTTCACCGTCACCGCCGCGGTGATGCTCGCCACACCGCTGGCAATCGGGCGAACAATACCGTTTTCATCAACCGTCGCCACTTTGTCGTTGCTGCTGGTGTATTTGACCTCGCCCGCTTTCAGCTCGTGGAACGAATCGTCGTTCATGGTCGCCGTCACTTCAGCGGTAACCACTTTGTTGGCGTTGGCGGCGTTCAGCAGCACGCGATCGCCGCGCACCGTCACATTCGCCAGTTCAGGAGTCAGCTCGCCATCCATCGTGAAGCTGGTTTCCAGCGCCGTAGCGTCGGCGGAAGAAGGACCAACCTGAATGGTGTATTTGCCCTGGTCATAGACATTGTGTCCCGCGTCTTCGTCCCAGAAGTAGCAGTCGGACAGATCCAGATCCAGCGTGACCGTTTTCTTCTCGCCGGCTTTCAGCGCCACTTTGTCAAACGCTTTCAGCTGTTTCAGCGGGCGGTTCACGCCATCCGCGTTCGGGGTTTTCAGATACAGCTGCACGATCTCTTTGCCATCCACCGTGCCGGTGTTTTGCACATCCACGCTCACCTTGAGGGTGTCGTTGGGGGTCGCCGTGGTTTTGTCCACGGTCACATTGCTGTACTGATAGGTGGTATAGCTCATACCGTAGCCAAAGGGATAGGTCTGCGGACCGGTGTAGTACTGATAGGTCCAGCCGGCGTAATCGTCATTGCTGCGGATATCGTAATCGTCGATGGTTTCCAGCGCGCTGTTTTTCGCATACCAGGTCACCGGCAGCTTGGCGTTGGGGTTGACCTCGCCATACAGCACGCGGGCGATGGCGTTGCCCTGCGCCTGACCGTTGTAGCAGGTCCACAGGATCGCCGGCACGTTGTCCATAAACTCGCCCAGTTCGACCACGCCCACCGTTTGCAGATAGACGATGGTGTTGGGATTCAGCTCTGCCACCGTATTGGCCAGCGCCACTTGATACGCGGGCATCACGATGGTGGAACGGTCGGTGCCTTCACCGGAGGTGTTGCCCTGCAGGCACACCACAACCGCTTTCGCTTTTTTGATGCTGGCTTCGTCAGCCGCCGAGAAGGCCACTTCCTGCGACAGCGATGAGAAGGTCAGATACAGATCTTTTTCGGTATAACCGCCCAGGTCGCTGACCTTGCCGGTCACTTTTTTATAGGTCTGCCAGCCGCCGGTTTTGGGGGTGTCCACCGAGGTGAACTGCATACCGCTGACAGAATCCATGCTCACGGTAATGTTGCCGGGCAGCGCCGCATTGTCGGCCGCCAGCTCAAAGGTGATCTCGGTGGTGTCGGCGATGTTCACTTTTTTGAACATCAGCGTCGCACCCGCCGTGACATTACCGATGTTGCCTTTGCCGGTTTCGTAGTTGCAGCCCTTCATCTCTTTGGCATCCTTGGCATCCAGTTTCACCGTGGTGCCGTCAGCCTTGGTGAGCGTGATGCTCTTCAGATTGCAGATGTACTGGCTGTTCGAGGTGCTGGTGCCGCCTTTAACATAGGTCACATGCGCACCCAGATTTTCCATACCCTGGATCGGAGTGGTGGTGTTCGCCTCGGACGGGCTGCCGGAATAACCGCCCAGCTCCACCGAATTAGCGATGTCGCCCACCATCACGATATCATCCTTCGTGCTCGCATCCAGCGGCAGAATGGATTTGGTATCGGTGGATTTGGCTTTGTCGTTTTTCAGCAGCACGATACCGTCGTTCGCCGAATCCTCCGCCAGCTGTTTGTGCGCGGCGGTTTCCACCGTGTTATCGAAGCTGTATTTCGCATCGTTGCGATACGCCACATCTTCCTTCGGGTCGAACTCGCCGGTCTTCATCCGCGCGGTGAAGATGCGCAGCAGCTCCAGATCGATCAGATCTTCGGAAACCACGCCGTTTTCCACAGCGCTCTTGGCGTAGTTCGGATAAATACTGCCGCAGTCGATGTCGCAGCCAGCCGCCAGCGCATAGCGGATAGACTCCTCGATCGTCACCGGGCGCCCCAGTTCCTCCGGCGCCCACTTGTGGTTGCGGGTGATATCTTCGATCGCGCCGCAGTCGGACACCACATAGCCCTTGAACCCGAAGGTTTTGCGCAGCAGAGTATCCAGCAAGTAGGTGTTGGCGGATGCCGGGATGCCATTGACCCGGTTATACGAGCTCATAACCGCGCCGACATCCACATTCTGGATGACCGATTTGAACGCACGGGTGTAATACTCGCGCAGGGTGCGATCGTCCATATTGGAGGTGCCGGTGTGGCGGTTGTATTCGCTGTTGTTCGCCGCATAGTGCTTGATGGTGGAAATGACTTTGAGATATTTTTCGTCATCGCCCTGCAAGCCCTTGACAAAGCTGGTGCCGATCTGACCGGTCAGATACGGATCCTCACCGTACGACTCGTGGTCACGACCCCAGCGCGGGTCACGCGCCATGTTGATGGTGGGCGAATAATAGGACAAGCCCCGCCCGGTGCCGTTGGCATAGCCGCGCGCCTCGTCCGAGATCGCGTCGGTGATCTCTTCGATCATTGCGGGATCCCAGCTTGCCGCCATGGCGATGGAATACGGGAAGGATGTCGCCTTGCCCAGTCGCGCCACGCCGTGCAGACACTCGGTCCAATAGTCATATCTGGCGACACCGAGCCGCGAGATCGCCGGGTTATTACTGCCCATTTGGCTGACTTTTTCTTCCAGCGTCATGCGGGATACCAGGTCTGCCGCGCGCTCTTCAAACGACAGCGAAGTATCCATATAGGGCAGCGTGGTGGATTCCGGCTCCGCCTGCGGCGCCGGAATAGGAAGCGCGACACAGCCCACGGCCAGCACAGCGGCAGCAGCCATAGACAGCACGCGTTTTCCCAGATGTACGTTGCGTTGCATACTCTTTCTCCTCCGTTCTTTTTTTGACCCCGGTCAAGCCGGGAATTCACGCTTTCAGTATACCGAATTTTCCGCTTTTGTTCCAGTCAATTGGCAACAAAAAACAGTCATTTTTTGAACCGCCGATCGGCGACAAACTGCACCGAAAGCATTGCATATTGTGCAGAAAATGCGTATAATGGAACGCAAAAGGAGGTTTTTCCATGAAACTGTATGCTACCGATCCGCATATCCGGCTGTTTGGCCGCACCTATACCCGCCCCGAAGCACCGGATCATGTGTTTATTCCCTGGACCTGCGCCGGATTTACCGTCACCTTTGACGGCACGGCACTGGCGGCTGAAATGGCCAGCGACGGCTGGGACAAGCCGAACAACCGCCCCTATATCACCGTGATCGTGGACGGTGACGATGCACACCGGCAGGTGCTGGCAATCGACCGCGAGGGGTTGTGCCGGTACACGCTGGCCGAGGGCTTGCCCACCGGCGTTCACACCGTTACGGTGCTGAAGCTGAGCGAGGCGCTGCAATCCAACTGGGAAGTGGGGGCTTTGGAGCTGGACGGCACGCTGTTGGACACGCCGTATGACGATTCCCGCCTGAAGATCGAATTTATCGGCGATTCCATCACCGCCGGTTTTGGCGACCGCTGCCCCACCAAGGATGGTCCGTTTTGCACCGCGGAGCAGGATGGCTACGAAACCTACGCGGCAATTGCGGCGCGGGCGCTGAACGCGGATTATCATGTGCTGGCGGTGTCCGGTTTTGGTATGTACCGCAGCCCGTTTGGCGACGATATTCCGCCGCTGTTTCCCTATGCCGATGGGCTGCATGGCAAACAGGCAAAGTGGGATTTCGGCGCGTTTTCACCGGATGTGGTCGTGGTCAATCTCGGCACCAACGACGGTGGCTGGATCAATCTGGAACCGTCGCTGCCCACCGAAGAAAAGATCCGACTGGTGATCGATTGCTACGCCAAGTTCCTGCACACACTGCGGGAAACCTATCCGAACGCTGCCATTTTGTGCACCATCGGCTTGCTGGAAAGCAACGCCACGCCGTATGTGCAGCAGGCGGTGGAGCAGGCGCAGGACGAGGGCGTGGAGCGGCTGAGCTTTCTCAAGCTGCCGGCAGCCGAAACCTTCGGCGCGGGGCATCCGTCGCTGGAGGCGCACTGCAAGGGCGCCGCGGTACTGATCGACGCGCTGAAACAAATCACTGCCCGATAAAATCACAGACCAACATCATGCAGGAGGAACGCGTATGCCGTTTTTGCCCATCACCCGAAAAGAAATGACCGCCCGCGGCTGGGATGAAGCGGATATTGTCCTGGTGACCGGCGACTCCTATGTCGACCATCCCAGCTTTGGCACCGCGATCGTGTCGCGTGTGCTGGAGGACGCGGGCTTTCGTGTGTGCATTTTGCCCCAGCCGCGCTCGCTACAGGATTTTGAGCGGTTTGGTCGGCCGCGGCTCGCCTTTTTTGTCAACGGCGGCAACATTGATTCGATGGTAGCGCACTATACCGCCGCCAAAAAGCGGCGGCACGACGATGCCTACACCGCGGGCGGCAAAACCGGCAGCCGACCGGATCGCGCCACCATTGTGTACTGTCGCCAGATCCGTGAGGTGTACGGTGATATTCCCATCGCGATTGGCGGGTTGGAAGCGTCGCTGCGTCGGTTCGCCCACTACGATTATTGGGATGATGCGGTGCGCCCGTCGATTTTGCTGGATTCCACTGCCGATCTGCTGATGTTTGGCATGGGCGAGCACCAGGTGGTGGAGCTCGCCCGGCGGCTGGACGAAGGGCTGCCGATACGGGCGATCCGCGATATTCGCGGCACCGTTTGGTCGGTGCCGGTCAAAGAGTACAAGCCCCGCCCCTGTGCGGAATGTCCGTCCTTTGAGCAGGTAAGCGACCCCTCCCCCGCCGGCAAGCGGCAATACGCCATCTCCTGCCGAATTCAGCAGGACGAGCACGACGCGATGCGGGGTAAAACCGTGATTCAGCGACACGGCGACCGGATGGTGGTGCAAAATCCGCCCTCGCCGCCGCTGAACACCGAAGAGCTGGATCATGTGTACGAACTGCCGTATATGCGGGATTATCACCCCTCGTATGAGGCGCTGGGCGGGGTGCCCGGCATCAAAGAGGTGAAATTTTCGCTGGTGCACAACCGTGGCTGTTTTGGCGCGTGCAATTTCTGCTCGCTTGCGTATCACCAGGGGCGGTTCATCTCCTGCCGCAGCGAGGATTCGGTGGTGCGCGAAGCGATCGGGCTGACCAAAATGCCGGATTTCAAAGGGTATATCCACGATGTGGGCGGTCCCACCGCCAATTTTCGGCATCCCAGCTGCCAAAAGCAGCAAAAAGCCGGATTGTGCAAAGGCAAAAAATGTCTGGCGCCCGCGCCCTGCCCCGCCCTGCAGGTGGAGCATCAGGAATATCTGCATTTGCTGCGGCGGCTGCGGGCGCTGCCCGGCATCAAAAAGGTGTTTATCCGGTCGGGCATTCGGTTTGACTATCTGATCGAAGACAAGGACGAAACCTTTTTCAAAGAGCTGGTGGAGCATCACATCAGCGGGCAGCTTAAAGTGGCACCGGAGCATTGTTCGCTGGCGGTGCTCACTCGCATGGGCAAACCGGCGATCCAAACCTACAAACGGTTTCAAAAGCGGTTTTATGAGCTGACCAAAAGCGTCAACAAAAAGCAATATCTGGTGCCGTATCTGATGTCCTCGCACCCCGGCAGCACCATGAAAGACGCGATCGAGCTGTCGGTTTTTTTGAAAAACGAGGGATTGCACCCCGAGCAGGTGCAGGATTTTTACCCCACACCGGGCACCATCTCCACCTGTATGTTCTACACCGGACTCGACCCGTACACGATGGAACCGGTATATGTGCCGCGCACACCGCAGGAAAAGGCGGAGCAGCGGGCGCTGCTGCAATATTTTCGGCCGGAAAACCGGCAAAAGGTGCTGTCGGCGCTGAAAGCCGCCGGACGGCAGGATCTGATCGGCACCGGACCGCATTGTCTGGTCGCTCCCGACCCGGCGCCGCACCGCCCCGCCGGAAAGACTTCCGGAAAATTCTCCGGCAAGCCGACCATCCGCTCCCGTCAAAAGAAAAAATCCGCCTCCAAAAAGCGGCGGTAAGGGATACCGTTTCCGCCGCAAATGCGCGGATGCATAGATACAGAAAGGACACCGGGCAATCGCCCGGTGTCCTTTCTGTTACGACAAAGCCCCTGCGGAACAGGAAACCTGTTCCACAGGGGCTTTCATCAGTGCTTTATCATTCGACGCAGCGGATCAATCCCACAAATCTTCTCCGCCATCGCCCTCGCCGATACCGGTATCGGTTTCACCGGACAGCGTCAGAATGTCCGCAAAGACAAAGCGTTCGATCTCCAACTCCGGCGATTCATAGCTTTTTTTCATATTGAAAACCTCTTTCCTTAAAAGGGTCCGCTTTACGCGGCCGGCGTGGTCGCCGAAACGATCGAACTGTACACCGTCTGCACCGTGCCATCCGCCGTACGCACGGTGATGTACGCCATACCATAACGGGTACGACCCGCTTTCACCTTCAGTAGATCCACTTTGTACTGACGGTTCGGCACACGCGAGGTGGCCACGATCTTCAGATAATCCTTACCGGCGGTGTAGCTGGCCAGATCGTTCAACGTCGCCTCGTTCGGCGCATAGATCAGGCCATACTCCATCAGCGTCATATCTTCCGGCATATAGGTCTGGGCGATCATCGAAATGGTGTAGGTACCGTTCGCATCCGCCGTGATCAGCTGCTGGTTGATATCCGCGCTCAGTGCGGGTTTCTGCACATCGTCCGCCGAGTCCACATACACCGCCTCAACGGTGTTGTCACCGCTGACATAGAAGGTGTAGGTGTCCGCTGTGCTGACCTTCATGCCATCCAGCGTCCAGTGCGAGAACACTTTGCCCTCGACCGGAACAGCAGCCGCCTCGATACGCGTATCGAAGGTCAAGCCGGTGGTGTCTTCGCCATTGGTACGCTGCGCGTTGATCAGCGTCAGGGTATAGCCGGTGGAGGCGGTATCATCCACATACACGGCATTCACCGCGATGCTGCCGCCCTTGTTGCTATCCACCGCCATCGCCAGCGCATCGTCCTCGGTATCCCAGCCCTTGGTGGTCTGGCCGATGATGGTCGGGATCGACGGAGCAGACAGCTCGCTGGCCGCTTTCACGACCTGCACATCGATCACACGGTTATATTTGCCGTAGTACACCACAGCCGTTTCGTCGCTGTTCACGAAGTACGCCGCCACATCCTGGCTGCCGGTAACCGGCAGCGTGATGCTGGTGGTGTCTTCGGACGCTTTGGTGAAGATGTTGTTCTGTTTCCAGCCAACAAAGTTCGCCGAAGAAGTAGTAGCTGCGGTCAGCGTATCGTCTTTGCCGTAGGTCAAGCCGCCGGTGATATCCACACGACCGTTGCCTACCGTCGAGATGGTGCCCAGATTTTCTTCCGCCGTCACATCCACCACACGAGCGCCGGTGGCATTGATGTAATAGTGGCCGCTGCCGTTATTCGCCTCGTTTTTGCTGTTCAGGCTGGTAGACACATCATCCGCAAACTCCGCCACCTGCACATACCAAATAATATCCTGAGCAGCCGTCCACGCAAAGTCACTATCGGTTGCTTTGGACAACGGGATTTCGATAAATCCGTTTTGCGCATCGTAAGTGCCATTGTATGTAGCCGGGAAGGTCAACGCTTTTTCCTGGTTGTTCAAACGGGAAGCCAGCGACAAGCGCTGATTGTTCAGGGTCACGGTTTCGGGAACCGGGTAATTTTCCGGATCGGTCGAACCCACAAAGAAGTTGATGCGCAGCACCAGCTGTTCTTTGGTGTATCGGCTCAGATCCACAACGCCCTGATCCGCCTTTGTCCAACCCATGTAAACACCTTTTGCGTTGTTGTACATAAAGTTTTTGGTGTTGTTTGCAAACTTGCTAAAGGTCATCAGCGTATGACCAACCAAGGTCAGCTGCGCTTTCGCGTCGTTGATCGCCTGCTGGGCATCCGCCAGCTGCACATAGGTGATGCTTTCGTTATTCAGCAGCTCCAGCGCCGCAGCCTGCGCCGCTTTCAGCGCGGTCGCACTGGCCTCGTTATACACTACACCATCCGCATCGCCCATCTCGTCCAGCGTCATGGTCGCCGCGGTTTTCAGCGCCGCCGCCATGTTCTCTTTGGTCGCATCCACCACACGAGCGTTGGCGATTACTACCTGATAAGCGCCATCGGCCGCATCGGCCAACTCGTTAATGTGCATCCACATCAGGATATCTCGCACCAAGCCATCTTCGTTGGAACCGGTCAGATTGGTGAACGGCAGGTCGATCGCATTAGCTTTAGTGGGATCCAGCGTTTTGATAGCGTTGCCGAATTCCAAGCTGTATTCGGGATTGCCCTCCTGCTTGCGGATCGCCAAACGCATCGAACCGACCGTCAAGGTTTCCGGCAGCGGAGTATCGCCGGTAGCGACAAAGGTCAAATCAAACCGCAGCCGCAGATTGTCATAATTGCGAACGCTCAGATCGACCGTCCCCTGATCGGAGCCCTTCCAATTGGCGTACACATTAGCCTCTTTCGAAGCCGTCACATTGTAGGTACCGTTCCAACTGTTAAAAGTCATAACGAACGGATCCACACAAACCAGCGTTTTGCGCGCCGCCGCCATCGCAGCGATGGCTTCTTCCGCTTGGCTCAGATCCACATTCTCATACACCGTGTACCATTCGTCATAAACCGCCTGATACGCCGCGAGAGAATCCGGGGTAAACTCTTTGGCGCCGTCCTCGGTCACATCGTCGAACGCCGCTTTCAAACGGTTCAGCAGATCGCTGTTGGATCCATCGATGACCGCCACATTACGGATCTGGACAGTAATACCGGGGTTGGAAGTGCTGCCGCGCAAATCGTTGTAGGCAAACAATTTCACTTTGGTGATGGCGCTCAAAGCGGCAGTCGAGTTGGTGAAATCGCTCAAATTCAAGCAAACCGTATTCCATTTGCCAGCAGAGGCACTCCCCAACAAACTATTGGTGCCCTTTCCAAAGCTTTTTTTCATTTCAGTGCTGCCACTGTACAGGGTCAAATCACCGTTTACCAAGGTATTGGTCACATCGGTCATGCCATCATCGCGGGTTACCAAAATCTCCATACGCAATTGCAGCGTGGACAGGCTTTCTGTGCCTGTGATAGCGTTTTTAGTCACGTTGATGGTAGAGTTCATATAGTGTTTGCCCTCAACGCCCGTATTGGTAAAGCTCGTGATCGATTCGGGTGTACCAAATTGGATATATTCGGGAATCACTGCTACGAAATCGTTCTTCGCCGCCTCTGCTTTTTTCAGCAGCTGATTCTTCGCCTGCAGGGTCGCTTCATCGCTTGCCATCATCGCCTTCGCCTGCGATTGCAGCTCGCGATAGGCCTCGGTCGAAGCAGCCGTGTATTTGCCGACCGGCAGTGAATCGTTCGCCAACGCAGTAACCGCGTTGTTGATGGCCTCGACCGTTTTATCAACAAATTTCAGTTCCTCCACCGTCATCACAATACTGGTGGTAGAATTGTTGGCCTTGGCAGCAATTTGCGAATCAAACGTGTAATTGGCCCAGATGCGATTCACATGGCTCCAGTCCACACGGCGGTCGTAGGTATCACCTTTCCATATGTTGCGGCTTTCGTCCAGCAAATACTCGATGGTATAGGTCACCGAACCATCGGCGTTTACTTGCTCCGCCGTCGGAACAGCCGTGTAGGTATCGGTACGGCGCTCGGTGTTCGTGTCCAAATCGGTTTTTTTGCCGTCGACACCGCGCAGACGGAAGTCCAATTTAGACAGTTTCGGCAATCCACCGCTCACATCCAAATCACCGGTGTATGCGTCGTTCTTGGACACGGTGATTTTAGCCACCAGATAACGATTGGCACCCACTGTATATCGCACAGACGGATCGGTGCCTTCCACCACATCATAGGTCTTGCCATCCGACAGATCAAGCGTGGCATTCGTATACTTCCAATCAACGAAATAGGTTGTGCCGCTACTGTTGGAGCCGGTGCTGGTATAACTTTTTTCTTCATCCGGATAGTGCCCCACATCGTAGGTCACCGTGCGGAGATTGGTCAGCGCCGCTTTGGCAGTGTTCAGAGCGGCCAGCTCTTTTACAAAATCGTCATAGGTAGCTTCAGTATTAGCAAGCAGCGCTTTTGCTTTATCCAGCTCCGCTTCATACGCCGTGGCGTTATCATCCACATCGTACAGGATGGTTTTGGAGTCCTCCAACGCCGTCTGCAGCGCCCTCATATCGCTGTGGGTGATACGGATGTTTTTCACATGCGAGGTGAACCCGGGGTTGGTCTGCTTTCCATTCACCGAAGCATCGTTGTAGTTGAACGCGTACACCTGCGTCAGTCCGGTGGCATCCGTCATACCGCTAAACGAAGTCAGCGGAATCGAAATGTGATACCACGTATCCGACTTGGCGAGCTTGCCGCTGGTGTAGCTGCTGGCTGCATTGCGCTCGCTGGGATCATACAAGCGGACATTACCGTTCACAATTTTGGACGATACGAAATCCGCGTTGTCGCTGGAATACATCATATCAAATTCCAGATTCATTTTGTCCAGCGCAATATCCGATGTAATGCCGTTGTAGAAAATTTTGGTAGTCGGCACGCTGGTAACGGTATGGTTCCCGTCGGCATTCACATGGGTGATCTCATCCGCCGCCGGAGAACCGAAGGTCGCCAGCTCACTGCGCATGCTGCCGTCCGCGTTGCGGCTCATATCCACCACATACACATTGCGATAGCTGATGGAAGCGCCGTATTTGCGATCATCAGCACTCATGGATGTGTCGTATCTTTCGGGGTGGTTGTAGATATTCAACTGCACCTTTTGGATATTCGTGTAGCCATAGCCGCTCAGCGGAACAGCCACTTTCATCCACGTATCGTTGGCACGGCCATTTTGCGGCAGCCATGTCGTAATCAGATGACCGGGGCTAAATTTGCCGTTATCAGACGAAAAAATGTCTGTTCCACCGTCGCCCAAGCTCTTCTGCATCCATGCAGCATCGGTAAAGCCATAGTCTTGATGAATGTTGATCTCCATCACAATGGCATAGTTGCCGCTGGCTTTGGTCAGGCTGATCGCCGAGGACGGAGTGAATGTCCGACCGAGGAAATCACCGCCATTGCAGGTCGTTTTTACGGCATCTTGTTGAATGACGCCGACCACTTGGCCAAATTCAGAGGTAGGGGTCGTATCTTCCGCCGCCACGCTGCCATAAGGCAGGGCGAACAGGGATACGGTCAGCACCAGCGAACTCAGCATGGCTAACAATCGCTTACACTGTTTCATAGGAATCTCCTTTCCGTTTGTCCCCCGGTCATATCGTCTGATAGACGCACCTGACCAAAGGAGACATGTCTCCTTGTCTAGGATAACACAGTGCTTTCGACGGCTTAGGCTAAAAATAACACTTTTTACCGCTTTTTATTATCTAAAAACCAACTTTTTAAGCAAATGTGCCAAAAAGCCGCTTCTGCGAAAAGAAACCGTGGCAATCAAAAAGCATCGACACACTCCCGTGGGAGAATGCCGGTGCTTTTTACCTATTCAATTATTTTGTACGACCGATGTCGTGACGATAATGCGCGTTGTCAAAGTGGATGGTATCCACCGCCGCATAGGCGCTATCCAGCGCTTCGTCCAGCGTAGCGCCGCGCGCCGTTACGCCCAGCACGCGTCCGCCGTTGGTCACGAAGCTGCCGTCCTCCAGCCGTTTGGTACCGGCGTGGAACACGCATGCCTCCCCCGCCGGCTGACCGTCCGCGCCCAGTCCGGAGATGGGCAGCCCTTTGGGATAGGAGCCGGGATAGCCGCCGGACGCCATCACCACACAGGCACAGGGCTGGTCATCCCACTCGATGGTCAGCTCTGCCAGCCGTTTTTCACGCACCGCGCAGAGAATATCCACCAGATCGGTTTTCAGCCGGGGCAGCACCACCTGCGTTTCCGGATCGCCGAACCGGCAGTTGTATTCGATCACCTTGGGACCCTTGGGGGTGAGCATCAGCCCAAAGAACAGACAGCCTTGGAACGGGCGCCCCTCTTTTGCCATGGCGGCAATGGTGGGTTTGAAGATATGCTCCATGCAAAACGCCGCGTCGGCTTCGGTATAATACGGATTGGGGCTGATGGTGCCCATGCCGCCGGTGTTCAAGCCCTTGTCGTTGTCCAACGCGCGCTTGTGATCCTTCGCCGAAACCATCGGGCAGATGGTTTCGCCATCGGTAAACGCCAGCACCGACACTTCGGGGCCGGTGAGGAATTCTTCCACCACCACGCGGCTGCCGGAGTCGCCGAACACCTTGTCCTCCATAATCTCTTTGATCGCCTGTTGCGCTTGCTCGTAGGTGTCGCACAGCAGCACGCCTTTGCCCAACGCCAAACCGTCCGCTTTGATGACCGCGGGATAGCTGTCCTGCGCTTTGATGTAGTTCAGCGCCGCCTGCGGGTCATCGAACACTTCGTAGCCCGCGGTGGGGATGCCGTATTTTTTCATCAGATCCTTGGAGAACACCTTGCTGCCCTCCAAAATCGCCGCGTTGGCACGCGGACCAAACGCCGCGATACCGGCAGCCTCCAGTGCATCTACCATGCCCGCCACCAGCGGGTCGTCCGGCGCCACAAACACCATATCCACCGCCAGCTTTTTCGCCAGCGCGACTACGCCGTCAATATCGGTCGCTGCCACCGAAAAGCATTCGGCATCGCAAGCAATGCCGCCGTTGCCGGGGGTGCAATACAGCTTGCCGCAGCGCGGGCTTTTTTTCAGCGTGCGGATGATCGCGTGCTCGCGACCGCCGCCGCCAACCACCAGAATATCCATAGAGCCTCTCCTATCTTATCAATGATGGAACAGCCGCAGACCGGTAAAGGCCATGGCGATGCCGTATTTGTTGCAGGTGTCGATGACGTTGTCATCGCGGATGGAGCCGCCCGGCTCGGCAATATAGCAAACGCCGGATTTGTGGGCGCGCTCGATGTTGTCGCCAAACGGGAAGAACGCGTCCGACCCCAGCGACACACCGGTGAAGGTATCCAGCCACGCGCGCTTTTGCTCGCGGGTCAGCGGCTGCGGCTGCTCGGTGAAGAACTGCTGCCACACGCCGTCCGCCAGCACATCCATATAATCGTCCGACACATACACATCAATAGTGTTGTCGCGATCGGGGCGGCGGATGCCCTCCTTAAAGGGCAGCGCCAGCACCTGCGGATGCTGCCGCAGATACCACACATCGGCTTTGTTGCCCGCCAGACGGGTGCAATGCACACGGCTCTGCTGGCCGGCACCCACGCCGATGGCCTGGCCGTCTTTGGCATAGCACACCGAGTTGGACTGGGTGTATTTCAGCGTGATCAGCGAGATCAGCAGGTCGCGTTTGGCGCTTTCGGGCAGGTCTTTGTTCTCGGTCACGATGCGGTCGAACAGCGATTCGTCGATCTTGACCTCGTTGCGTCCCTGCTCAAAGGTGACACCGAACACATCCTTGTGCTCGACCGGCGCGGGAGTGTAGTTCGGATCGATCTGCACCACATTGTAGCCGCCCTTGCGCTTTTTGCGCAGGATTTCCAGTGCTTCGTCGGTGAAACCGGGGGCGATCACGCCGTCCGACACCTCGCGCGCCAGCAGCTTCGCGGTGGCGGCATCGCACACATCCGACAACGCCGCCCAGTCGCCATAGGATGACATACGATCGGCACCGCGGGCGCGGGCATAGGCTGTCGCGATGGGCGACAGCTCCATATCGTCCACAAAATAGATGCGTTTCAGCGTATCGCTCAGCGGTACCGCGACGGCCGCGCCCGCCGGGCTGACATGCTTAAAGGAGGCCGCGGCCGGCAGACCGGTCGCCTCTTTCAGCTCTTTGACCAGCTGCCAGCTATTGAACGCATCCAAAAAATTAATATAGCCGGGGCGGCCGTTCAGCACCTGAATCGGCAGCTCGCCGCCATCCTGCATAAAGATGCGGGACGGTACCTGATTGGGGTTGCAGCCGTATTTGAGCAACAGTTCGTTTGCCATCGAAAGCACACTCCTTATTGATGTTTATTCACGATGCGGGTTTGGGTGTCGCCGGTCGCAAGATCAATAAACCGGGTAAACAGCGACACTTTGTTGTCCGCGTTCAGGCTGTTCCACACGGTGGCGGTGAACTCGTCGATGGTGCCCGCGATGGTCACCGTTGTCGGCTCGCCCGCAAAGGACGGCAGCGGATTGCCGTCCGCCTGGTAGGTGTGGATGAAATGCCCTTCGCCCGCTTTGGGGGCGGTGTAATCGAAGAAACACCGGCGGGTTTCAGCGGGATCACCCTCCGCCGATTTCAGGATAGACAGCTGATAATCGCCGGTGTGGTTATCCACCACGCCGGAAATGCGGGGGGTGTAGTTGGGGGCATCCGGCTCGAAGGTACGGCTGCGCAGCGCCTCCTCTTTGGTTTTGCCGTCTTTCAGATAGTCATAAACTGTGTCGGTCTGGTCGCCGTTGGTCACGATGGTGACGCCATCCAGCACCCGCACCGGCGCATAGATGATCAGCGACGGGTCCTCCATTTTGCTTTCGTCAAACGCTTGGGTGCGAATGCCCTCGCCATCCTCCACAAACACGCGGTTGCGGCTGTTTTCGCTGCGTCCCATGATGAAATAGGCGATCACCGCCTGTTTGTTGTCGGCGCTTTTGCCGATGACGATACCCCGACCGGGATAGGTAGTGGCGGACAGCGCCGCCGCCAAATCTTGAATCGACATGGTGGTTCCTCCTTGTATCACTGGATATGGCAGATGCGTCCGTCCACCGACAAACGCCCCGCGCAGAACAGGGCGACCGCTTCCGGCAGCAGATGCCACTCGGCTTGTTCCATCACCCGTTTTTGCAGAATTTCGGGGGTATCCCCCTCCTCGATCGCCACGGCTTTTTGCAAAATGATCGCGCCGCCGTCCGGTACCTCGTTGACAAAATGCACGGTCGCGCCGGTCAGCTTGACACCATACGCCAGCGCGGCTTCGTGTACCTTTAATCCATAGTACCCTTTGCCGCAGAACGAGGGAATCAGCGCCGGATGGATGTTGATGATGCGGTTGCTGTACCGCGCCACCACCTCCGGTCCCAGAATGCTCAAAAAGCCCGCCAGAACCACCAGATCCGCTCCGGCGGCATCCAACTCCTGCAGCAGTGCGCGATCAAACGCGGCGGCATCGGCAAATTGCTTGCGCTCCACCACCGCGGTGGGAATGGCCGCTTTGGCGGCGCGTTCCAGCGCGTACACACCGGGACGCGAGGCGATCACACGGACGATGCGCCCGTTCGGGATGCGACCGGCCGCCTGCGCATCAATCAGCGCCTGCAGGTTGGTGCCGCCGCCCGATACCAATACGGCGATGTTTACCATAGCTCCACATCCGTTTCGCCGGCCTGTACCTCGCCCAAGATCACCGCGGATTCGCCCGCGGCGTTCAGCACCCGCACCGCCTCGTCGGCTTTGTCGGGCGCGACCGCGATCACCAGACCGGTGCCCATGTTGAAGGTGTTGAACATATCGTGTTCCGGAATGTTGCCCACTTTTTGCATCAGCTGGAAGATCGGCAGCACCGGCACCTTGGCTTTTTCAATCACGGCTTTGACGCCCGCCGGCAGCATCCGCGGAATGTTTTCGTAGTAACCGCCGCCGGTGATGTGCGAAATACCGTGTACATCCACCGCTTTCATCAGTTCCATCAGCGGTTTGACATAGATTTTGGTGGGGGTGAGCAGCGTTTCGCCCAGCGTCGCGCCCAGCTCGTCATAATGCACCGCCAGCGTTTTTTCGGACACGTCAAACAGCTTGCGCACCAGCGAAAAGCCGTTGGAATGCACACCGCTGGACGCCACACCGATCAGCGCGTCGCCGGGTTTGACATTTTTGGAATCCACGATCTTGTCATAATCCGCCATGCCCACGCAAAAGCCCGCCAGATCGTATTCGTCCACCGGATAGAAGCCGGGCATTTCGGCGGTTTCGCCACCGACCAGCGCACAGCCCGCCTGCACGCAGCCTTCCGCCACGCCGGACACGATGGAGGCGATTTTTTCGGGAACATTTTTGCCGCAGGCGATATAATCGAGGAAGAACAGTGGCTGCGCACCGGAGCACGCCACATCGTTGGCGCACATCGCCACACAGTCGATACCGACGGTATCGTGCTTGTCCATCAAAAAGGCGATCTTCAGCTTGGTACCCACGCCGTCGGTACCGGAGATCAGCACCGGACGCTTGATGCCGGTCAGATCCGGCTCGAACAGACCGCCAAAGCCGCCGATGCCGGACAGCACGCCGGGAATGTTGGTACGCTTTACATGGGATTTCATCAGTTCAACGGCTTTGTAACCGGCGGTTACATCCACGCCGGCTGCCGCGTAGCTGTCGCTTACACTTTTCATTTTCGCGATATCCTTTCCTTTTGGGATGTCGTTATGTCCCTTTTTCCGTTAAATCGGTTAAAAACGCGCCAAAGCCGCCCTTTGCGCGGTGGCAAAGGACGGTTTTTGACCATTTATTCGCCCATCAGACGATGCAGGATCTCCTGATACGCTTCGACCTCGCCGCCCAGATTGCGACGAAAACGGTCTTTGTCCAGCTTTTCGTGGGTTTTCACATCCCAGAAGCGGCAGGTATCCGGCGAGATCTCGTCCGCCAGCACAATGGTGCCGTCCGACAGCTTGCCGAACTCCAGTTTGAAGTCCACCAGCTCGATATCCAGCGTCAGCAGATATTTTTTCAGCACCTCGTTCACCTTGAACGCGTAGCCCGCGATGGTCGCCAGCTCTTCTTTGGTCGCCAATCCCAGCGACAGGATGTGATAGTCGTTGATCATGGGATCGCCCAGCGCGTCGTCCTTGTAGCTATACTCCAGCGACGGCTGTTTCAACACGGTGCCCTCTTCCACGCCAAAACGTTTGGAGAAGGAACCTGCCGCGATGTTGCGCACGATCACTTCCAGCGGCACGATGGTCACTTTTTTCACGATGGTTTCGCGATCCGAAATCTCTTTGACCAGATGGGTCGGCACGCCTTCTTTTTCCAGCATCTTCATCAGATGGTTGGTCACGCGGTTGTTGATCACGCCTTTGCCCGCGATGGTGCCCTTTTTCTCGCCGTTAAACGCGGTCGCGTCGTCCTTGTAATCCACGATATAGCATTCGGGATCGTCGGTTTTGTACACCTTTTTGGCTTTGCCTTCGTACAGCTGTTCGAGCTTTTGCATAACATCCGTCTCCTTTATATGTTCATTCTGTTTTGATAACCCACTGTGTTCAGATCGAAGCGGACAGCTTGCGGTCCTTTTCTTCCACCGCTGCCGCCATCTCCTGCTTCATCGTTTTCAGCTGCGCCGCCAGCGCGTCGTCGCTCAGCGCCAGCATCTGCGCCGCCAAAATCGCCGCGTTTTCCGCGCCGTCGATTGCCACCGTCGCCACCGGAATACCCGACGGCATCTGCACCGTGGCGAGCAGCGCGTCCAGTCCGTCCAGCGTGGAGGATTTGATCGGGATACCGATCACCGGCAGCGTGGTATGCGCTGCCAGCACCCCCGCCAGATGCGCCGCCTTGCCCGCGGCGGCGATGATCACGCCAAAGCCATTGTCCGCGGCTGCGGCAGCAAACGCTGCGGCCTTTTCCGGTGTGCGGTGCGCCGACATGACATGAGCTTCCACCGGGATCCCGAATGCCCGCAGCTTGTCGATCGCTTTTTGCACCACCGGCAGATCGCTGTCGCTGCCCATGATAAACGCTACTTTTTTGCTTGCCAAATCAAGCCAACTCCTCTCGGTTCGTAAAAAAGGAAAAAGGTCATGGCACCATGCACCACGACCCTATCCGATGGTAAAAAAACCCGCACTGATCCCGCCGGACTGTCCTTGCCGTCCGCATTTGCCAAGCCGGATCATCCGCAGCGCCCCCTTACCGTTCCATATATTGTTATTTTATTGCAATTTGCTGTCGATTGCAAGAGCAAAATCGCGTTTTTGGGGTTTTTAGACGATTTGGCGGGTTTATCTCCGCAGCCACCCGGTATTTTGTCAGGGTCGCCAAACAGCCGGCTTTACGCCTGCGTTTGCGCCTGCTTCCATTCCAGATAATCCTCGTAGCTCATGCGCTTGTCGATGATGTGACCGTTTTCGTCGATCTCGATAATGCGGTTGGCCACCGTTTGCAGCATTTCGTGGTCATAGGTGGAGAACAGGATGTTGCCCTTGAAATCGATCAGGCCATCGTTGACCGCGGTGATGGATTCCAGATCCAGATGGTTGGTGGGCTGATCCAGCAGCAGCACATTCGCGCCGAACATCATCATGCGGGACAGCATGCACCGCACCTTTTCGCCGCCGGACAACACCTTGACCGGTTTCAGCACATCCTCACCGGAGAACAGCATTTTGCCGAGGAACCCGCGCAGGTAGGTTTCGGTCGGGTCGGGCGCGTATTGCTGCAGCCATTCCAGAATGGACATATCGCAGCCATCGAAGAAAGCGGAATTATCTTTGGGGAAATAGGATTGCGAGGTGGATACCCCCCATTTGAAATGACCGCTGTCGGGGATGCGCTGCTCCATCAGAATGTCAAACAGCGCGGTGATCGCCACCTCGTTTTGACCGACGAAGGCGATCTTGTCGCCCTTGTCCGCGCGGAAGGACACGTTGTCCAGAATGGTCTGACCGTTGGCGGAGTAGCACAGATCCTCTACCGCCAGAATGTCCTTGCCCGCTTCGCGATCCATCGTGAAGCCCACATACGGATACCGGCGGGAGGACGCCGGCATTTCCTCCACCGTCAGCTTTTCGATCAGCTTTTTACGGGAGGTCGCCTGGCGCGATTTGGATTTGTTGGCGGAAAACCGCGCAATAAAGTTTTGCAGCTCTTTGATCTTGTCTTCGTTTTTCTTGTTCTGCTCCCGCATCATCCGCTGGATGAGCTGGCTGGATTCGTACCAGAAATCGTAGTTGCCGACATAGATCTTGATTTTGGTATAGTCCACATCCACGATGTGGGTGCACACATTGTTGAGGAAGTGACGGTCGTGGGATACGACGATCACGGTGCCCTCATAATCCATCAAAAAGTCTTCCAGCCAGTGGATGCTGGCAGCGTCCAGACCGTTGGTCGGCTCGTCCAGCAAAATGATGTCCGGCTGACCAAACAGCGCCTGCGCCAGCAGGATCTTCACCTTTTCTTTTTCGCCCAGCGTATCCATGCCGACATACAACAGATCCAGCGACAATCCAAGACCTTGCAGCAGCTTGCCCGCGTCGGTTTCCGCATCCCAACCGTTCAGCTCGGCAAATTCCGTTTCCAACTCGGATGCCAGCACGCCGTCCTCTTCCGAGAAATCCTCTTTGGTGTACAACGCATCCTTTTGCCCCATGATCTCGTACAGACGGGGGTTGCCCTGGATGATGGTATCCAGCACGGTGAACTGCTCAAACGCGAAGTGGTCCTGTTTCAGCACCGACATACGGGTTTTGGCATCCACGATCACCTCGCCGGTGGTGGGTTCCAAATCGCCGGACAGAATTTTCAAAAAGGTGGATTTGCCTGCGCCGTTGGCGCCGATCACGCCGTAGCAGTTGCCCGGCTTGAACTGCAAATTGACATGGGAAAACAAATTTTGTCCGCTGAAATTGATGCTGACATCCGAAACCGTAATCATAGGCGCTATAATCTCCTTTTTCACACAAGTATTCCTATTATATCCAGCCGCGCAGGAAAAGTCAACCGCAACGGGCAAACAGGTGTGAAGTAGTCAATAGTTAGTAGACACAAAATTTCTTAAGCCACCAGTACTGTTC
>URFL01000005.1 GCA_900547105.1 uncultured Oscillospiraceae bacterium
TCCAATCCCGCTACTATGACCCCGAAATCGGTCGGTTTATCAACGCGGATGAGCCAGGTATGATAGCAACCTCTACTAACAGCTTACTGGAAAAAAACTTGTTTGCATATTGTTACAACGCTCCTACCTTCTACAGAGATACAAGTGGCAGAATTCCACGTGCATTTGTTGGAATGGCTGTGACAGCCGGCATAGTTGTAGCATCTATTTTTGCATTAAGCATTACAATGTATGCATATGCAGCTACCGGAGCTAGGATAAGCAACAATATTGATATAAGTGCGTGGTGGAATCCCATGGGAAACCTTATGAAAAACAGATTAAAAAATTCCGAAGTTGTAACAAAAAGAATCAAGGATATGAACAAGAAAAGGTTCTGGGCGTTTCTTCTCTTGGGCTGTGGGCTTGTGTATTTAACCTCTTGCCAAAGTGACACATCGGTACACCCGTCAGGCGGTCAGACCCCCACCACTCTACCCAGTCACACAGAGGCAGAAACGAGTGGGCACTCCCCAGCTTCTACTCACTCCACGCAAGCGCCGCTGAGCGAAACCGATATGAAGTGTAAAATTCTATCTGAC
Organism: uncultured Oscillospiraceae bacterium; assembly: GCA_900547105.1. Classification (GTDB taxonomy): domain Bacteria; phylum Bacillota; class Clostridia; order Oscillospirales; family Acutalibacteraceae; genus UMGS1474. Next base: position 582 of record URFL01000005.1, read on the forward strand.
TACCACATTTCTCTGGAGGATCTCAGCCGGTGCTATCTGAATGAGCCACAGGACACCGAGGCGGAACAATTGCATATTTTGAGCAAACGACTGGATGTGCGGTTTCCGACGCCATTGAAAATGGTGCATTTTGAAAATCAACGCTCCTGCCTGTTTGCGCAATTGCAGTATGATGAAGCCGGGTTCCGCTCTTTACAATCGCTGCTGACTTCAGACGGGTATCCTGATTTTGAAACGCCAGACACCATCGCCCTTGTCAACGAGAAAAACGCTCCCGATTGGTGGTATACCGGGGATAGCGTGTCGTACGCCAAAAGCTGGTCGACCTTCACCCACTTTGTCGAAGTGGAAAAGAACAGCCGTTTGGAAGAAGACGACGTTGTTCGCACGGTGCGGACCTATAGCGAAAATGGTCTTTTTGCCATATCCGACGATAAGCAGAACCAGTATACGGTATATGTCAAATTTGAACTTTCAAGGATCAAGCCGGATTGCTATTATTTTTATGCCGATGATCTGCAAAAGGACTAAGGCTTTCGCTCCGGTGCTGTTTCGGCTAATAATTCGCACATAAAAAGGGAGAGGACATTGGATAAAGGTGGTCCTCACCAGCAATGGCATTGGCAGCAGAATACATGGAACCCAAAAACAGGTGGAATAACAGGACGTCGAATTCATTGGACACTGTTTGGGAGAAGATTTTGATGAAATTTGCATATGATGAAAGTAAGACACAGCGTATCATAAACCACGAAGATATAATGCTTGAAACGTATTCTAAGATTATTAGTAGCTATTCATCATTGTTTGAACAATATGATTGTTCTCTTGACGTTAGACTTTTTTGGATTGATTTTTCTACCAAGAAGCGTTCTAACCGTCGTTTGCCGTTGCATATTGGTTATACGTGTTATGTATGTTGTGAAGTTCAGAGAGACGGCAAAGAAGTACGTATAAACAGTATTGATGGCTAAGCGGATTATTATTCATTATCAGCTACATGGATAGTGTCATCAATTGAGAGGGCTTTTTTTAAAACAAAAGTATCGCTATATTCAAACACTGATGATACTGAACACGACATGAAAGAATTGTTTCGGTTGTTATCTAACAGTCAATAGAATGTGTTATTTGTTTCGATTATTACATTTTGATGATTTGATTATATGGAGGTCAAAACATGTGGCATAGCATTAACAACGATAGTGATCGAATAACTTTTATGAATATTGTTGGTTCGTTTCACGATAGTTGTATCAAGGAAATGTCCTATTTAAGTGGTGCCTATGTAGACAAAGAATTATCTATGTATCCAGTTAATGATCAGCGGTGTTTAAAGGTCATTGTACAACGCCAATCACAAGAACATGCTATGATTGAAATGGAATTTGATGGTTTAAAGTATCTAAAACTATTCCCTTGCGGAGACGACTATACTTGTGAAATATTAGATGCCACCATAATATTGACTGAAGGCTCTGTTTATTGGTGCGATTGTGGAGGTATTTCCGTATCCGATCTAGAACATTACACTGGTACAGTAATATGTGCCTCAAAGCTTCGTTGGAGATCCATCGAAGGCTGTATGGGGCAAAAAGAATTTTATACATCTATCATGTAAATATCTCCATACTTGTACAGCTTATTCTCAAGAAAAGTACTACTCCCGTAAGTGAAGTGCCAAACAGCCGTTTATATACCAACGGCGTGGCAAAACAGATGCAAACTGGCTTTTGTTAACCAAAAATCCCAAAACATTTGCCTACACGACTCCAAAACAAAATATTTTTAGCAAACAAGCGGACAAATCCAACGATTTGTCCGCTTGTTTCTATTCAGCTTTTTAGAGTCAAAAAGGGAGAGGACATTGGATACATCCAATGTCCTCTCCCTTTACAGTTTGGAGCTGTTAACCAGATTTGAACTGGTGACCTCATCCTTACCAAGGATGCGCTCTACCGACTGAGCTATAACAGCAAGTGGCGACCCGGAACGGGCTCGAACCGTCGACCTCTAGCGTGACAGGCTAGCGTTCTAACCAGCTGAACTACCGGGCCAGATACCGTGCCGTGCGGCAGCGATAACGTGTTATATTATACTGGCAGATGGGTCAGTTGTCAAGTCTTTTTTTGTAATTTTTAAGGATTTTTCTGCTTTTTCAAAAGTGGCTTCCAAAGCACCCTCAAAAGAACGCTGGCAGCAAACGGTGGCAATCATATAAGCGCCGCTCTTCCCCGCTTTTTACCTTAATTATAAAAGAGGGAGCACTTGACTTTCGACAAAATACGGGTATACTGACATATATGAGCATGAATTCATATGAAAAGGAAGAGCTTTTTATGGCAGAAATCACCAATACACTGGCGGCGCCCTCGTCGGAAGAGCTGGTCGCGCTGTCCGCATCCTTTAAGGTGCTGGGCGACCCCACCCGGATGCGGCTGCTGTGGGCGCTGTGCGAAGAGGATCGCTGTGTCAACGACCTCGCCGAGATCATCGGTATGGGGCAATCGGCGGTGTCGCATCAGCTGCGGCTGCTGCGGCAAGCGCGTCTGGTGCGATATCGGCGCGAGGGAAAAACCTCCATCTATTCGCTGGACGACGATCATATTCGCCAGATTTTTGAGCTCGGTCTTTCGCATGTGCGGGAAGAAAAAAGGAGCTGATCGCATGGCACAAACCGTTTATTGGGTACGGGGGTTATCCGACCCCGCCAGCATGATGCGCATCCGGCACGAGCTGCTGCGGCTGCACGATGTGGAATCGGTCACATGGGCAGCGGGCGGGCTGTTATGCATACGCAGCGCCAGCGATGCCGAGTCGCTTTCGTACATCACCTCCCTTTGTCAGCGCGAGCAACCGGAGGCAACTGTGTCTCGCGCCCCCGCCACCGCGCGCTTTTTGCCGTGGCTGTTGTGGGGTGGCAGTCTGCTGCTGTGGCTGATGGCATGGCTGCCTGTTCCGCTGTGGTTGCGGATGCTTTGCTGGGCATTTTCCGCCACGCTGGCGCTGGCACCGTCCACGCTGGGCGGCGGCACCCTTTGGAAAAAGCAGCCGATAGGCGCACCATGGTTGCCGACAATCTGGCTAGTGCTGTCCTTTTTGACCGGTCACGCCATGCAGGGATCGCTGGCGTGCTGGCTGTACAGCGTCGGGGCGTATCTGTTGGAGCAGCGGATGCAGCGCCTTTGCCGCGAGCTCTCCCCCGCCGCGGACGATGGCAAAAGCGCGATGATGCGGCGGGCACAGCGCGCGACGCGACTTTACGCGCTGGTGGTCGCCATCCTGGGCGTGGCGGTCGGGCTGTTGCTGCCCGCCATCAGCCACCAACCGCTGGACGATGGGCTGTACCGCGGTCTGACGCTGCTGGTATTGGCTTCGAGTGGCGCCTGGCCGCTGACCGTGTGGCTGCACCTGTTGTGCGGGCAGCGCGCGGTAGAGCGGCACGGAGCGGCATTGCGGCGCCCGCGCGAGGTGGAAACGCTGGCAACGGCGCGGTCCATTGCGTTGGATCGTCAAGGCACACTGGTGGCGGAGCCGCTGTATGTGGCGGCGATGCACACGCTGCCGGATGTGAACGCCAATATGTGCGTGGGGTTGGCGGCGATGCTGGAATCGCATGTCGACCATCCAGTGGCGCGCGCCATTGTGGCACATGCGGCGCACCTCGCAGTGGAGCAAACCGGCGACATTGAATTAAAAGATGTGCATGTGCTGCCCTCGATGGGGGTAACGGCGCACATGGCGGAATACCGCGTGATGTGCGGCAACCCACATTTGCTGGAGCAATACGATCTGGTGGCGGAAAACCTGCCGGAATGCGCCGCCTATCTGGTGATCGACGATCGGGTGATCGCGGCGTTTGAGGTGCGCGGTGAGCTGCGTCCGGATGCCGCCGAGGCGGTGCAGCGGCTGCGCAAGCAGGGGTTGCATCCGCTGGCACTGCTGACCGGCGACCAGCCGAACTCCGCCGAAAAAACGGCGGTACAGGTTGGGATTGACAAGGTGTACGCCGGCTTGCTGCCGGAAAGCAAGCTGGCGGTGTTTCGCGATATGCAGCGCGACCATGCTCCGGCGTTGTTTGTGGGCAGCGGGCTGTATGATATTCCCACCCTGACCCAAGCGGACGCGGGCGTGGCGTTGAGCTGTGCGCCGCCGGAGGTGCGCAGCGCAGCGGATGTGCTGCTGACCACTGATGAGCTGATGGCTCTCCCCCGCGCGATCAAGATTTGCCGCGATACCCTGTTCCGGGTCAAGTGGATCGGACGCATCGCGTTGATGGTGCAGACGCTGGCGGTAATCAGCGGCGCGGTCGGGCTGCTGCCGCTGTGGGGCGCAGCGCTGGTGGATACTGGCGTGGCGATCGGCGCTACGCTGGGGCTGGACGACAAAGCCTAATCGCTTCATACACACAAAAAAAGGGCAGGTCACACGCGTGACCTGCCCTTTTTTTATCCCATCACTTTTTCACGGTGTACCATTTGCCGTTGAGTTCCGACGGGATTTCGATGGTGTTTTGCTGATTCTCGCTCGCAACACCGAACCAGTCGTACTGCCAGCCGTCGTCGGTTTGTACCAGACGCAGAGCATAGTAAGATGCGTTGCCGTCCGATTTGATGCGATACATCAGATACAGCGGCGATTCGTTGCTTTGGGTGGTGACCTGCTCGAATCCATCCTTGCCCTGCCACAGCTGCGGACGGCAAGCGCTGCTCAACATAAACTGCACGCTGTCCGCTTTGCCGGGTGCCAGCAGATCCACCGCTGCCTCCTGCTGCAAGGTGGAGGAACCGTTTTCTTTGAGGAAATTCCAGAAATCCTGTTCGGTCTTTTGACCGGTCAGCACCTCGGCGTGCAGCTGCGCCACCCGCTCGGTCGCGATCTCGTACCGGTTGCGCAGGGTCGCGTGGTAGCTGTTGACCAGAAAGGTCACAATAAACGCTGCGATCGCCACGATCACCACGCACCGCACCGGATTAAATTTGACCGGCTCCGGCGGCTTTTTGACCCAGATCTTGCGGATGTTATACAGGAGCAGCGGCACCACGGTCAGCACGCCCATGGCGATGTAGATCATCAAGGTCGTTTTCATGGTTCGCCCTCCTTTACTTCAACACTTTGGACAGGAATTCTTTGGTGCGGGGCTGCTGCGGATTGCCGAACAGCTCCTCCGGCGTGCCCTGTTCGCTGATAATGCCGCCATCCATAAACAGGATGCGGTCGCCCACCTCGCGGGCAAAGCCCATTTCGTGGGTCACCACCACCATGGTGGTATGATTGCGCGCGAGCTGTTTCATAACCTCCAGCACCTCGCCCACCATTTCGGGATCCAGCGCCGAGGTCGGTTCGTCAAACAGCAGCACATCCGGCTGCATCGCCAGCGCCCGTGCGATGGCGACCCGCTGTTTTTGACCGCCGGACAGGCGGTTGGGATACACCCCGGCTTTTTCCGCCAGCCCAACCCGATCCAACAGCTCCATACCGGTGGCGTTCGCCACCTCTTTGGTCATCTTTTTCAGAAGCACCGGCGCCATGGTGATGTTTTCCAGCACGGTTTTGTGCGGAAACAGGTTGAATTGTTGGAACACCATGCCCACCTTTTGGCGCAGCTGGTCGATCTGCTTGAGATTGTTCATCACGGAAACGCCTTCGATGATGATGTCACCTTTGGTCGGCATTTCCAGCAGGTTGATGCACCGCAAAAATGTGGATTTGCCGCCGCCGGAGGGACCAATCACGCACACGCAATCGCCTTTGCCGATGTGGGTGTCCACACCCTTGAGCACTTCCAGCTCGCCGAAGTATTTGTGTAGATTCTGTACCTCAATCACTGCGACGCATCCTCCCTTCCAGCTTGCCGAGCACGGTCGCCAGCGCGGTGGTCATCAGGAAGTAGATGAACGCCGCACACAGCAGCGGCACGATGTAATCGTAGGTCACACTACCGATGGACTGCGCGCCCTTGGTCAGGTCGGCGATGCCGATGTAGCCCGCGACCGAGGTTTCTTTCAGCAGCACGATGAACTCGTTGCCCAGCGCCGGCAGCACATTTTTGACCGCCTGCGGAATCACGATGTGGATCATCGTTTGACCGCCGGACAAGCCCAGCGAACGACCCGCTTCGGTCTGGCCGCGATCCACCGCCATAATACCGGCACGGATGATCTCCGCCACATAGGCGCCGGAGTTGATACCGAACGCGATCGAGGCAATGATGTAGTCCGGCAGAGGAACGCCGCGAAACACCCGGCCGAAAATGATGAAATAGATCACCATCAGCTGTACCACCGCCGGGGTGCCGCGCACAACGGAGATGTAGCCGTTGGCAAAGCCGGCAATCATTTTGCGCAGCCAGATCACCGCGCGGTTGCCGGACAGGTTGTTCACATCCTGCAGCTTCGCGATCGCGAGCAGCAGACCGATGGTCACACCGATCAGCGCCGCCAGCGCGGTCAGCAGCAGCGACCGTCCCAAGCCTTGCAGCAGCAGTTGATAGCGGTTTTCTTTGATTAGCGCCAAAAACACTGCGTCAGAAAAGCCATTCACCATTTGGTGAAAGCTGTCGAGAATGGCGTTCAACGGGATTCCCCCTTTTGTCATAATAGAAAAAGCAGCCGACCGTTACAGCCGGCTGCTGTGCCAAGCGTCATTATTTGATGTTATCCGAGATGATCTTATCAAACGTGCCGTCAGATTTCAGTTCAGACAGCGCATCGTTGATGGCTTTTTGCAGCTCGCTGTTGCCTTTTTTCACCGCGTACGCATACTCTTCCGAATCAAACTGACCGGTGAGCAGCGTCAGCTTGTCGCCGTGCTGTTCCTTGTACGTTTTCGCGGGGTTGTTATCGATGATAACCGCGTCCAGCTTGCCGTTGATCAAATCTTCGACCGCCACCGCGCCGTTGGCGTAGCCCTTGACATTCGACTCTTTGGTCAGCTGCAGCGCCGCATCGGTCAAGCCGGTGGTGCCGGTCTGACCGCCGATGGTTTTGTCTTTCAGGTCGTCTTTGGATTTATAGTTGCTATCGGAACGCACGATGATGGTCTGCTCCGCCGTGTAGTACGGATCCGCAAAGTCCATTTTCTCCATACGATCCGCCCGCATGGTATAGCCGGCAGCGATCATATCGATTTTGCCGCTGGTCAGCGCGCTGTCCAGCGAATCAAACGCCATATCCTGAATTTCCACTTTCAAGCCCAGCTTTTCACCGATGGCTTTCACCACATCGGCATCCACACCGACCACTTCGCCGTTGCTCAGATACTCAAACGGCTTAAATTCGGCGTTGGTACCGACAGTCAGCGTGCCGTCTTTCACCAGATCGTACTTAGAACTGTTATTGCTACCGCAGCCCGCCACGGTCATCAGCATGGCCGCCGACAGACCCAGTGCAAGCGCTTTGGTCCATTTTTTCATAGGAAACCCTCCATCAATTGATTTATACAGGCATTATACTGCACTATACGAAAATAATCAATGCTTTTTTGCAATTTTATGCGCGTCTATCCGCCAAAATGCAAGGCAAAATATCCGCAGCCGTCATCGCCACCGCGTCTGCTCCCGCGCGGCGCAGCTCCGCTTCCCCCCGGAAGCCCCACGCTGCCCCCACGCACCGCAGATGCGCCGCTTTGGCGGTGAGCACATCCACATCCGAATCGCCCACGAACCAGGAAACGGCTGGATCGGCGTTCACCTGCCGCAGCGCCAGCTGCGCCGAGGTGGGGTCCGGCTTTTTGGGATACGCGCTGCCGCCGCCATACACCCCTTCAAACAGGGTGTCGCCAAAGAAATGGCGCACGATCTTGTCCGCTTGCTGCTGCGGCTTATTGGTCACCACCAACAGGTGGTAGCCCGCCTCGTGCAGGCGGCGCACCGTCTCGTCGATGCCGGGATACAGGCACACCTCGTGCAAACAGAGGTCGTCATAGATGCGCAAAAACGATGCCAGCACCTGCTCCACCGTGTCGTCGGTGGCGGCTTCGTGCAGCGCCCGCTGCACCAGCAGCCGTGCGCCGTTGCCCACCATATGCGGGTAATCGCCGAGCGGACATTCCGGAAACCCGTTTTCGCGCAGCGCCGCGTTGGTGGCGGCTGCCAGATCGGGCAGTGTATCGGCGAGCGTTCCGTCCAGATCAAACAAGACGGCTTTTTCCATAAAGGGCATCTCCGTTTCGGTTATTTTTTCAATTGGATCCACAGCGAATCCATCAGACGGTTGGTTTCCTGCGGCAGGGTGATGAACACCTCGGTCTTGTCCAGCACCTCTTTGGCGGGATAGAACACCGGATTGTTCGCCACTTCGGGATCCAGCTGCTTGCGCGCCTCGGTGTGCGGGGTGGAATAGCCGAGATATTCGGCGTTCGCCTTGGCGATCTCGGTGCGGCACAGGAAGTTGATATACTGCTCCGCCTCGGTTTTATGCTGCGAGGATTGCAGCACGCACATCGCGTCCACAAACAGGTTGGTGCCCTGATCCGGCACAAAGAAGTCGATGTCTTCGTTGCCGTCCTCGCCGTAGATCATGATGGAGCCGTCGCCCGAATAATACGGCGCCAGCCAGCCTTCTTCGGCAATCATTTTGTCGTACACCGGGTCCATAAAGTAGCCCTGTACCAGCGGCTTTTGCTTGACCAGCTCTTCATACGCCGCCTGCCATTCGTCTTTGTTGGTAGTGTTCATCGAATAGCCCAGCTTTTTCAGCGCAATGCCGAACGCATCCCGCTGGTTATCGAACATAAAGATCTTGCCGCTGTATTTTTCGTTCCACAGAATGTCCCAGCCCTGTTTCAGATCGGCTTCGTCCACATATTTTTTGTTGTAGAAGATGCCCACCGTGCCCCAGGTGTAGGGCACCGAATACTCGTTGGTGGGGTCATAGCTCAGGTTTTTATACTGGTCGTCGATGTATTTATAGTTGGGGATGTTATCGAAATTCAGCTTGGCGAGCATCCCCTCGTCCTTCATCTTGCCCACCATATAATCCGACGGGAACACCACATCGTAATCGGCGGCACCGGCTTTGATCAGCGTGTACATCGACTCGTTGCTGTCAAAGGTCTGGTAGTTGACCTTGATGCCGGTCATATGCTCAAACGCTTTGTTGACCTCCATATCCTCGTTGTCGATGTATTCGCCCCAGTTGTACACATTCAGTGTGACACCGGTGGAGGCGGCGGCGGGTTCGCTTTCCCAATCCCAGTCGCGCTCCGTCTTTTTGGACGAACAGGCGGTCATGCTCAGTGCCATTGTGACGGCAGCCAGCAATGCGAGTGTTTTTTTCATAGTGGTATCTCCCCTCTTAGGCATGTTTACGGGAGCGATCCCGCATTTGGTACACATTGACCAGCAACAGCAACAGCAGCACTGAGCCAAACAGCAGCGTCGACAGCGCGTTGATCTCGGGCGTGATGGGCTTTTTGGTCATGGAATAGATGGTGACCGACAGCGTTTGGGCGTTGGCACCGGAGTTAAAGTAGCTGATGACAAAATCATCCAGCGACAGGGTGAACGCCATCAGCGCGCCGGTAATGACACCGGGCATGATCTCGGGCAGCACCACCTTGAAAAACGCCTTGAACGGGTGGCACCCCAGATCCAGCGCCGCTTCGTACATATGCGGGTTCATCTGACGCAGCTTGGGGCTGACTTGCAGCACCACATACGGCAGACAAAAGGTGATATGCGACAGCAGCAGTGTGAAAAAGCTGGGTTTCAGCAACCCGGTGGCGCGGAACACAAATACGAACATCAGCATCAGCGACACGCCGGTCACGATCTCCGGGTTGACCATCGGCAGATTGTTGACTGTCATAAACACATGGCGCAGCCGTTTGTTCATGCCGTGCATTCCCACCGCCGCGGCGGTGCCGATGATGGTGGCGATCGCTGCCGCCAGCACCGCGACCAGCAGCGTGACCCGCAGAGATTTCAAAATCAGCTCGTTGTTGAACAAATTCTCGTACCACCGCAGCGTGAAGCCTTTCCATTCCACACGGCTTTTGCCATTGTTGAAGGAAAAGACGATCAGCAGCACGATGGGGGCATACAAAAACAGAAAAATCAGCGCGTTGTAGATACGGGACAACACTTTCATATCGTCATCCCTCCCATATCCTCGGTGTCTTTATCCACCAGCCGCATCACCGCCATGCACAGCAGCATCAGCACCATCAGCACCAGCGACAGCGCCGCGCCGACATTGTAGTTGTTGCCGGTGCCCATAAACATCATCTCGATGATATCACCGATCAGCATATTTTTGCCGCCGCCCAGCAGCTTGGAGATCACAAAGGTACTGACCGCCGGCACAAACACCATGGTGATACCGCTGACGATGCCCGGTTTGGACAAAGGCAGCACCACCCGGCGGAATACCTGAAACTGGTTGGCACCCAGATCCTGCGCCGCTTCCAGCACCCGGTGATCCAGCTTGGTCATCACCGAATACAGCGGCAGCACCATAAAGGGCAAAAAGTCATACACCATGCCCAGCACCACGGCACCGTCGGTGTTGATCAAATTGGCGTGCAGCCCGAACAGCCCCAGAAACTGGTTGATAAAGCCGCGATTTTCCAGAATAGACATCCACGCATAGGTGCGCAGCAAAAAGTTCATCCACATGGGCAGCATGATCAGCATGATCATCGTCTGCTGCACCCGCTGGGTGCGGCGCGCAATGGAATACGCGAGCGGATAGCCCAGCAGCAGACAGATCGCGGTGGACAGCGCGCCCAGCGCGATGGAGTGCAGGAAGGTATCGGTATAATCCCCGATCTGGCGCAGATTATCCAGCGTGAACGCGCCCTGGTCATCGGTAAAGGCGAACCACGCCACCATCGCCAACGGGACAATGGTGAACAGAATCATCCACACGCCAAAAGGCGCTGCGGCCGATTTCGACTTCATTCCTCTACCTCCTCGTCGTGCACGAGGTCGATTTCCGGATCCGCCATCTCGTCGAATTCCTCCGAATACGAGCTGTAGTCACCGAACATACCGGAATACGCCGATTTCTTCATAATATGAATGTCCTCCGGGTTGAGCACAATGCCGATGCGGCTGCCCTCCGGATGGAAATCGGTGGTTTGGATCATCCACTTGAACCCTTTGAAATCCACGATGGTTTCGTAATGCACGCCCTTAAAGGTCACGCTGGTGATGGTGCCTTGCAGGTCGCCCTTGTCCGGCTCCACAATGTCGATATCCTCCGGACGAATCACCACATCCACCGGCTCCTGCTTGTCAAATCCGGCATCCAGACAACGGAACTTGCGCCCGAAAAATTCCACCAGATAATCCTCGTGCATAATACCGTCGAGAATGTTGCTTTCGCCGATAAAATCCGCCACAAACGCGTTTTGCGGCTCGTTGTAAATATCCTGCGGCGCGCCGATCTGCTGGATCTTGCCGCCATCCATCACCACCACGGTGTCCGACATGGAGAGTGCTTCCTCCTGGTCATGGGTGACATAGATAAAGGTGATGCCCAGCCGTTTTTGAATATTTTTCAGCTCCGCCTGCATATCCTTGCGCAGCTTGAGATCCAGCGCCGCCAGCGGTTCGTCCAGCAGCAGCACCGACGGATGATTCGCCAGCGCGCGGGCGATCGCCACCCGCTGCTGCTGGCCGCCGGACAGGGTGCTGACGCTGCGGTGTTCGAACCCTTTAAGGTTGACCATCGCCAGCATCTCCTCCACCGTGGCTTTGATCTCGGCGTTTTTCTTTTTTTGCACCCGCAGTCCGAACGCGACATTTTCGTACACATTCATATGCGGGAACAGCGCGTAACGCTGGAAGATGGTGTTGACCCGCCGTTTGTACGCCGGCAGATCGTTGATGCGCACACCATCAAAAAAAACATCGCCGCTGTCGGGCGTAACAAAGCCGCCGATGATCCGCAGTGTCGTGGTTTTGCCGCACCCGGATGGGCCCAGCAGCGTCACGAACTCCCCGTTTTTGATACGGAGATTGAGATCGTCCAGCACTTGTTCGCCGTCAAACGAAATCGCGATGTTTTCCAGTGAAATGATCGTATCCTGTTGCATATCATGCATCCCCCTTTGCGGTAATGGGTGTTCCGGAAAGCCCGGAACCGCGATGTCCCCGGCAGCGCCCTCCGCAAAGGGTTTTTCACAGAAGTCCCGGGGCTCCCCGGGCGACTGCGGCGTTGCCTCAACACCGTCTTTTCTATTGCTAGATGCAGCGCTTTTGAGCCGGAAAGATGCTTCCATCACAAAAGCAGGGTTTTTCGGTTGATTTCAACCGCCTTTCTTTGGATATCTGTGAACAGAGTTTGAACAGATAGCAAATACTAATGATACTGGCAAGCGCCCCGCTTGTCAAGGTTTTTTCGCAAATTACGCCAATTTTAACACGAATTTTCGCTTTGGCGCAGCAGACGCTTCGACACGCGGTTCAACCAGCGCTTTTTTGGAGATGGCGGACAACCCGCCGCGCCAGATGATACACCCGCAGCAGCGGCCCGCGCACCGGGCGCAGCGCCGCCCACACCCGCACATACATCCGATAGCACCAATGGGTCACCGGGCGATAGCGTTCCCCGTGATACACGCCCTTGACCACCGCGAGGATCTGGTCCGGCTGGATACCCGGCTCGCAAGTGGTTTGGTTATCTCCCAGCATGGTGTAGCCATCCGGCTCCACCGCCACCACCCGGTGCAGCACAAACTGACCGTTGCGGCGGCGATACAGCGGAATATCCCCCGCCTTCAACGCGTCGGCGTTCGCCGCCGTCAGCATGACCCGGTCGCGCCCGGCGCGCAGCAGCGGCAGCATACTGGTGCCGGTGATGGGGATGATGACATCCATATGCTCTTGCAGGCAGTCGGCCAGCAGCGGCGACAGCTCCCGCCAATTGGTGGTGATCACACGCGGTTGTTCCATGAACATTCGTCCCTTTTTAATCGGTAATATTTTAGTTACAGTTTAACGCTTTTTTTCGTCGGTTGCAAGTATATCCGCTGTATCTTTGCAAAGGGTAATAAAATGTGAACAAATTTTGAAATTCGATAACAGATGCTTTACTTTTTTAAGGAATTGTATTATAGTAAAAGCAACATTTATGACCATTGGTCATAATTTGACTTTTCGTCAATGTTGACTGTTGGTCAAGCAGGTGGGAGGCGAAGAAATGGCTGAACAAACACTGCAGGCCGTGCGTTTGGCAGAGCAGCAGGCAGACGACCGCGAACGAGCCGCCCGACAACAGGCGGACGAGCTGGTCGCCAAAGCCAAAAGCGACGCGGACGCGCACATCAAAGAGGTTTGCCGCCAGGCGACCGAGCAGGCACAGCGGGCGGTGCAAGCCGCACGCGAACAAGGGGATGCCATGCTGGAGCAGGCGCAGGCAAACGCCAAGGAGCGCGAACAAGCGCTGGCACAGCAAGCACAGCAGCGTCGGCAGGACGCGGTGCGTCAGGTGATCGACTGTATTTTGTCGTGATCCGATCGCCGCACCACATTTGGGAAAGGAGGCCAGCCCATGGCTATTGTATCCATGCGGCATCTGACCCTGTATGGCTTAAAAAAAGACCGCAAATCCATCATGGAATTGCTGCAGCGGCGGGGTGTGGTGGAGATCACTCCCTGTCCGGTCGAGGATGAACGTTACCAGCCGCCGGATGTTTCCGCGGCGCGCGCCGTATTTGACAAGCGCATTCATGTGATGACACAGGCGCTGGCGGTTCTGGAACGCGAGGTGGATTTTCCCTCGTCCATGTTCTCATCGCTGGAGGGGCGGCGTCCCATCACAGTGGAGGATTATGAGTCCTTCGCCAGCGACCGGGACGAGATCTTCGATGTGGCGGAGCAGCTGAACACGCTGGATCGCCAGATCACCGAGCAGCAAGCCGACATCATCAAATGCCGCACACAACAAGAGGCACTGACCCCGTGGAAGGATCTGGACATTCCGCTGTCCACCACCGGTACCACCAGCACGGCGGTGCTGATCGGGTCGCTGCCGCAGGAGTATTCGACCGAAACGCTGTTGTCCATCCTGGCGGAAAAGCTGCCGAAAACGGATGTGTCGCTGGAAATCCTGCGTGCCACACCCGAGCAGACCTGTCTGTTCCTGCTTTGCTTAAAGCCGGACGCGGACGCGGTGTTGGCGGTGCTGAACGATCTGGGCTTTGCGCGACCGGCGGTGACCGGGCGGCAGCCCACCGCCGCGATGCTGACGCAGCTGGATGAACAGATCGTCAAAGACGAGCAAGGCATTGAAGCCGCCAAAAAGAGCATCGCTGATTGCGCCGGGTTCCGGCACGCGCTGCAATTCACCATCGACCACTATACCATGCGGTCGGAAAAATACGAGATGATCGGGCAGCTGAAGCAGTCGGGACGGTTGTTTATTCTGACCGGCTGGCTGCCGGAAAAGAAAGCGCCCGCACTGGTGCAGGACATTGAGGCGCATTACGACGCGGCGGTGGAGATCGAAGCGCCCGCCGAGGGTGAACAGCCGCCGGTGCTGCTGAAAAACGGACATTTCAGCTCGCCAGTCGAATCGGTGGTGGAAAGCTTCGGCTTGCCTGCCGGGCAGGAACGCGACCCCACCTCGATCATGGCGATTTTCTACTATTTTCTGTTCGGTATGATGCTGAGCGACGCGGCTTACGGACTGATTATGGTGATCGCCACCACCGTGCTGCTGCGCAAGTTCCCGAACATGGAGCGCGGGATGCGCCAGTCGCTGCGGATGTTCCGCTATGGCGGCATTTCCACCGCGATTTGGGGCGTGCTGTTCGGCGGTTACTTTGGCGATGCCCCCGCGGTGATCGCCTCCACCTTCTTCGGCAGCGACTTTTCCATTCCGCCGCTGTGGTTCTCGCCGGTGGACGAGCCGATGCGGATGCTGATGTTCTCGTTCCTGGTGGGTATCATCCATCTGTTTACCGGACTGGGTGTCAAGCTGGTGGACGATTGCCGCAACGGACATATCAAGGACGGCATTTACGATGTGGTGTTCTGGTATATGCTGGTGGGCGGCGGCATTGTGTATCTGCTGACGGTACCGACTTTCCTGAACATGGCGGGGCTGAGCTTCCGTCTGCCGGATATGGTAGGCACTATCGCCGCGATTTGCGCCGGTATCGGTGCCATCGGCATTGTGCTGACGGCGGGGCGCGATTCACGCAGTCCGGTCAAGCGGCTGCTGAAAGGGCTGTACGGGCTGTATAATGTCACCGGTTATTTAAGCGACATTTTGTCCTATTCCCGTCTGTTGGCATTGGGACTCGCCACCGGCGTTATCGCCACCGTGTTCAACAAAATGGGAAGCATGGCCGGCGGCGGTGTGGCAGGTGTCATCCTGTTTATCGTGGTGTTCCTGATCGGGCACACCCTCAACATCGGCATCAATCTGCTGGGCGCGTATGTACACACCAACCGCCTGCAGTTTGTGGAGTTTTTTGGCAAGTTCTATGAAGGCGGCGGCAAAGCGTTCGCTCCCTTCTCGGCACACACCCGTTACTACAAATTCAAGGAGGATCAGTAATCATGGGAGTTGTTTATGCATTGGTCGGAGCGGCACTGGCCGCATTGTTGTCGGGTATCGGTTCGTCGATCGGCGTGGGTTTGGCCGGTGAGGCCGCCACGGGCGTGGTGACCGAGGATCCCTCCAAATTCAGCAAGGTGCTGATTTTGCAGCTGCTGCCCGGTACGCAGGGCATTTATGGATTGTTGATCGGCTTTTTGACACTGACGCAGGTCGGTATTCTGGGCGGCAGCTCGGATATCTCAGTTGCCAAAGGTCTGCTGTATCTCGCGGCTTGCCTGCCGATGGCGTTTGTGGGCTTGTGGTCGGCGATCCGTCAGGGTCGCGTGGCGGTGTCCAGCATTCATCTGGTGGCGAAAAAGCCCGACCAGTTCGGTAAATCCATGCTGTTCCCCGCGATGGTTGAAACCTACGCCATTCTGGCGCTGCTGATCTCCATTCTGGCGGTGTTCGGCATCGGCGGACTGAATGTATAATCCCTTTTATTAAAGGAGGAGCCGACATGACCGGCTTAGAGAATATTCTGGCGAAAATCGACGAGGATGCCCGTACGCAAGCCGCCGCCATCTTGGACGAGGCACGGCAGCAGGCGGAGCAGATCGCGACACAGGCGCAGCAGCAAGCGAAGCAGCAGGCGGCGGACATTGCCGCCAAAGGCGAAAAAGACGCTGCCGACACGCTGGAACGCGCCCGTTCCGCCGCCCAGCTGTGGGAGCGCAAGGCGGAACTGACCGCCAAGCAGCGGTTGATTCGCGAAACCATTGACGCGGCCGCCAAACAGCTGCGCGAGCTGCCGGACGAGCAGTATTTTTCGCTGCTGCAGGATCTGGCGGTGGCACACGCGCTGCCGCAGGAAGGCACGCTGTATCTCTCCCCCGCCGACCGGCAGCGCGTACCGGCGCTGTTTGAAGAGGGGCTGAACGCCGCGCTGGGTGATCCCGCTGCCAAGCTGACGCTGGCGGAGGACACCCGTGACATCGACGGCGGCGTGGTGCTCGCCTACGGCGGCATTGAAGAAAATTGTTCCTTCATCGCCCTGTTTGACGACAAGGCAGACGCCTTGCAGGACATGGTACAGGCACTTTTATTTTAACACCGGAGCGGACGCGTTCCGCTATTCGGGATGGAGCGAAAGGCAGGAAACGCCATGAGCGAACAATCCTATACCTATGCGGTATCCCGCATCCGCAGCCGGGAGCTAACGCTGCTGGACGCCGCGTTTTACGAGCGGCTGATCGCCGCCCCCACGGCGGAGGACTGTCGCCGGCAGCTGGAAGAACGCGGCTGGGGGTCGATGGCCGAAGAGCGGGAAAAAACCTGGCAGCTGCTGCAGGAGCTGGTGGGCGATGCCCCCGACTGGCGGGTGTTTGTGCTGCCGCAGGACTATCACAATCTGAAAGCGGCGATCAAGCAGGTATACAGCCAGGCACAGGGGATCGCCGTATATCTCCCCGCCGGAACGGTGGAGCCGGAGCGCATCCGCGAGGCGGTGCAGCAGCAGGACTTTTCGTTGCTGCCGGAGGAGATGCAAGCCCCGGCGCAGCAAGCGTTTGAGCTGTTGCTGCATACCCGCGACGGCCAGCTGTGTGACACGGTGATCGACCGCACGGCACTGGACGCGATCCGGCGGGCGGGCGAAGCGTCCGCCAACGCGTTTATCCGGCAATACGCCGAATGGACGGTGGCGACGGCGGACATCAAAATTGCGATGCGCGCTTATCGCACCCACAAGCCGGAAGCGTTTTACGAGCAGGCGCTCGCCGACTGCCGCACGCTGGATACCGGACGATTGGCGCAGGCGGCGCGGCGCGGCACCGAAGCGCTGGTGGAATACCTGTCGCTGACCGATTATGCCGATGCCGCCGACGCGATCAAGCAGTCGGTGTCGGCGTTTGACCGTTGGTGCGCGCGGCGTATGGCGCAGCTGATCAAAGAACAGCAGCACAATCCGTTCACCATCGCACCGCTGGCGGCTTACTGGCTGGCGCGCGAACAGGAAATGCAGATCGTGCGCATGATCCTGTCCGGCAAGGAGCATGAGATGGCACCGGACGCGATTCGGGAAAAAGTGAGGGATCTGTATGTCTAAAATAGCGGTAATGGGCGACCAGGACAGCATTTACGGCTTTGCCGCGCTGGGGCTGGAGATCCACCCCACCACCGACCGGGACGAGGCGGCGCATCTGCTGAAAAAGCTGGCAAACACCGATTATGCGGTGATTTACATGACCGAGGCGCTGGCCGCCGAGCTGGAAACCGAAATCGACGAGTATCGCACCCGCCAATGGCCGGCGATCATCCCGATCCCCGGCGTATCCGGCAACACCGGCATGGGCATTCGTGCGGTGAAAAAGTCGGTGGAACAGGCGGTCGGATCGGATATTATCTTTAACCACTAACCGGCGAACGCGCCGATATTTCCGCTGCCCCGGGCGGCAGCGGTGA
The DNA here is from genome assembly GCA_900547105.1 of uncultured Oscillospiraceae bacterium. Classification (GTDB taxonomy): domain Bacteria; phylum Bacillota; class Clostridia; order Oscillospirales; family Acutalibacteraceae; genus UMGS1474. Next base: position 18,539 of record URFL01000005.1, read on the forward strand.
CTCTAAGGGAGGCAATTATGAGCAAAGGCACCATTGTAAAAGTGGCTGGGCCGCTGGTCATCGCCGAAGGAATGCGCGACGCCAATATGTTTGATGTTGTGCGCGTCAGCCAGCATCGTCTGATCGGCGAGATCATCGAAATGCACGGTGACCGCGCGTCCATTCAGGTATATGAAGAAACCTCCGGGTTGGGACCCGGCGAACCGGTGGAATCCACCGACGCGCCGTTGAGCGTGGAATTGGGACCCGGTTTGATCAGCAGCATTTTCGACGGTATTCAACGCCCGCTGGAAGCGATCGTGCAAGCGGTGGGCAACAATTTGGAGCGCGGTGTGGAAGTACCCGCGCTGAACCGTGAAGCCAAGTGGCACTTTGTCCCCACGGTGAAAGCGGGCGACACGGTGGTGCCCGGCGACATCATCGGTACCGTGCAGGAAACCCCCATTGTGCAGCAGCGCATTATGGTTCCCGCCGGGGTGAGCGGACAGGTCGCCTCGATCGAGGACGGCGAGTTCACCATTACCGAAACGGTGGCGGTCATACGCGACGACAAGGGCGGCGAGCATCCGCTGACCATGATGCAAAAATGGCCGGTGCGTGTGGGGCGTCCATACAAAGAAAAGCTGTCTCCCGACCATCCGCTGGTCACCGGCCAGCGGGTCATCGACACACTGTTCCCCATCGCCAAAGGCGGTGTGGCGGCGGTGCCGGGTCCGTTCGGCAGCGGTAAAACCGTGGTGCAGCACCAGCTCGCCAAATGGGCAGATGCAGACATCGTGGTTTACATCGGCTGCGGCGAACGCGGCAACGAAATGACCGATGTGCTGAACGAGTTCCCGGAGCTGAAAGACCCGAAAACCGGCTATTCGCTGATGCAGCGCACGGTGCTGATCGCCAACACCTCGGATATGCCGGTGGCAGCGCGTGAAGCCTCCATTTACACCGGCATCACCATTGCCGAATATTTCCGCGATATGGGATATTCGGTGGCGTTGATGGCGGATTCCACCTCCCGCTGGGCAGAAGCACTGCGTGAAATGTCCGGTCGATTGGAAGAAATGCCCGGTGAAGAGGGCTATCCCGCGTATTTGGGCAGCCGGTTGGCGCAGTTTTACGAGCGCGCCGGTCGGGTACACACGCTGGGCAGCGACCCGCGCGAAGGCGCGCTGTCGGTCATCGGCGCAGTATCCCCTCCCGGCGGCGATATTTCCGAGCCGGTGTCGCAGGCGACCCTGCGTATCGTCAAGGTGTTCTGGAGCCTCGATTCTTCGCTCGCTTATCGGCGGCACTTCCCCGCTATCAACTGGCTGACCAGCTATTCGCTGTATGCCGACAGCATGGGCGCATGGTTTGACAAGCAGGTGGAGGACAGCGACTGGATGGCACTGCGCGCCCGCATTATGCGGCTGCTGCAAGAGGAGTCCGAGCTGGACGAGATCGTCAAGCTGGTCGGTATGGACGCACTGTCTCCCTCCGATCGGTTGAAGCTGGAGGCCGCCCGCTCGATTCGTGAAGATTTCCTGCATCAGGATGCGTTCCACGAGGTGGACACCTACACCCCGCTGGACAAGCAGCATGACATGATGCGGTTGATTCTGCTGTATTATACCGAAGCGTCCGACGCACTGGATCAGGTTTCGATCGAAGATCTGGTGAAGCTGCCGGTGCGCGAGCGGATTGGTCGATTCAAATATACCCCCGACGCGCAGGTGGCCACCGAATATGAGGCGATCGCCCGGCAGCTGGCGGAGGAGATCGACGCGCTGAAGCAAAAGGAGGAAGAGTAATGCCGAAGGAATATCGTACCATCCAGGAAGTCGCCGGACCGCTGATGCTGATCCGCGGCGTGGAAGGCGTTACCTATAACGAGCTGGGCGAAATCGAGCTGCAAAACGGCGAAAAACGCCGCTGCAAGGTGTTGGAGGTCAACGGCTCCAACGCGCTGGTGCAGCTGTTTGAAAACGCGACCGGTATCAATCTGGACAACAGCAAGGTGCGGTTTTTGGGACGCAGCATGGAGTTGGGCGTATCGGAGGATATGCTGGGGCGCGTGTTTGACGGTCTGGGCCGCCCCATCGACGACGGTCCCGCGATCTTGCCCGAGCAGCGCCGGGATATCAACGGCTTGCCCATCAACCCGGCAGCGCGCAACTACCCGCAGGAGTTTATCCAAACCGGTATTTCCGCGATCGACGGACTGAACACGCTGGTGCGCGGGCAAAAGCTGCCCATCTTCTCCGCCAGCGGTCTGCCCCACGCCAATTTGGCGGCGCAAATTGCGCGGCAGGCAAAGGTGCGCGGCACCGATGAGCCGTTCGCCGTGGTGTTCGCCGCCATGGGTATCACCTTTGAGGAATCCAACTTCTTTATTGAAAGCTTCCGCGAAACCGGCGCTATCGACCGCACGGTGCTGTTCATCAACCTGGCGAACGACCCGGCGGTGGAACGCATTGCAACCCCGCGTATGGCGCTGACCGCTGCCGAATATCTGGCGTTTGAAAAAGATATGCATGTACTGGTGATTTTGACCGATATCACCAACTACGCCGACGCGCTGCGTGAAGTGTCGGCGGCGCGCAAGGAAGTGCCCGGACGCCGTGGTTATCCCGGCTATATGTACACCGACCTGGCGTCGCTGTACGAACGCGCCGGTCGGCAAAAGGGACACAGCGGCAGCATCACCATGATCCCGATTTTGACCATGCCGGAGGACGACAAAACTCACCCCATCCCCGACCTGACCGGATACATCACCGAGGGGCAGATCATCCTGAGTCGTGAGTTGTACCGCAAGGGTGTGACCCCGCCTATCGATGTGCTGCCGTCGCTGTCGCGTTTGAAGGATAAGGGTATCGGCGAGGGCAAAACCCGCGCCGACCACGCCAACACGATGAACCAGCTGTTCGCCGCTTATGCGCGCGGCAAAGAGGCCAAAGAGTTGATGGTGGTGTTGGGCGAAGCGGCACTGACCGACATTGATAAGCTGTATGCTCAGTTTGCCGATGCATTTGAAGAGCAGTATGTATCACAGGGATACGATGCCAACCGCGATATTGAAGAAACGCTGAATATCGGCTGGAAGCTGCTCTCCATCCTGCCCCGCAGCGAGCTGAAGCGTATCAAGGACGAATTTTTGGACGAGTATTACGGAAAGCAATAAGGGGGGTGCATGACCCTTGGCAACCACACAGATAAACCCCACCCGGATGGAGCTGACCCGGCTGAAGAAAAAGCTGACCACCGCTGTGCGGGGGCACAAGCTGCTGAAGGATAAGCGGGACGAGCTGATGCGGCAGTTTTTGGATATGGTGCGCGAAAACAAGCGCCTGCGCGAAAAGGTGGAGGCGGATATTCTGGCGGTAAACCAGAATTTTGTGATGGCGCGCGCCAGCATGAGCGACGAAGCGTTGAACACCGCCATGCTGGCTCCCACGCAGGAGGTATCGCTGGATACCGACACCCGCAATGTGATGAGCGTGGACATTCCGGTGCTGCACGCCAAAACCCGCACCGCCAACCCGGAGGACATTTATTCCTACGGCTTTGCGTTTACCTCGGGTGATCTGGACGATGCGGTCAAGTCGCTGGCGGACATTCTGCCCGATCTGCTGCGGTTAGCGGAGATCGAAAAGTCCTGCCAGCTGATCGCGGCGGAGATCGAAAAGACCCGCCGGCGGGTCAACGCGCTGGAGCATGTGATGATTCCCGAAACGCAAAAGAACATCCAGTATATCACCATGAAGCTGGACGAAAATGAGCGCAGCACCCAGATCCGTTTGATGAAAGTCAAGGATATGATGTTGGCGCAGGCGCACCATTACGACCAGCCGCTGTAATCATGGACATGAAAAAAGGCTTGACCTTATCGGTCAAGCCTTTTTTGTTGGTTCAGGAATGGGATTGCAACTTGAAATTGTTCGGGATAAAATAGCGCCGCAAGGGGTTATTTTCGTTTTCTCCCTCTGCTTTGGTGGTCTCCCACCAAAGGGCATAATCCTCTATACTGATGTTGTCTTTGTCGTTCGTAACATAGCCTATCTCGCCAAAATCCACCGTAATCGTGTCCCATAACGCATCATACTCCTTCAGCAGCAAAACCGGCTTGGTGAGAGCGGTGGTGGCAGCAAAAGCAGCTTTTTCGCATTTGTCCGGCGCCGCATCCTGGGGATTGATATCGGCATAGATACGCAAGTCATTCTCAGAAAGCGCCACATCGGTCACGGTGACACCGCTGACGGCGGCATTTTGCAGAGCCACCTTAACCTGTTTTACAAAATCAACCGAAGACACCAACCTTTCCTCATCGGCGGGGCGATATTCCACCGTGTGGTCAGTTTCATGAAACAGAATCATGTTGCCATCCGGGTCGCGCACATATTCGCAACCGCTGGTGATGGGCGCTTCTTCAAAGATCACATCTTTTTTGATCAGTCCAGGGACAGCATACACGCCGGAATGGTCACTTTTATCGGTATAAACGATCATGCACCACCGATAACCCCTGCGCGCCACATAATTAAAATACCAAATTCTAAGATTTTCGTATGTTACTTCGGCAGAGGTGGCCCGTATAATAGAGTAGTAATTTTCATCCCAGTCATACACACAATCGATTTCATCATCGATTTCGTCATCCCCGCAATCGTCTTTATCGCATAGAGGATCGTGGGTGGTGCGTGTAGTCGTGGGTGGCTCGGTCGGTTTGGGGGACGACAAAATTCCTTCCACCTCGGCACGGCGTTGAAGGTACAGCACCGTTGACTCGGAGGATTCAATGGTTCCCATATCCTTGTCGGAGGTACGGCTACACATCACCATCTGATAGATCACTATGCCGCTGATGACCGCCAGCACCATCGCGGCGATACCCCACAGCCACCACCGCTTATACAGCGGTTTGGGAACAATACCGGTGGTTCTTTCTTGATTTTCCAAGCGTTTTACACCTCCCCGACGTTATCTGTTTTCATTATATCACAGCCATCTCACGCTGCAAAGCTTTTGATTGTGCGGAATCAAAAATCGAAGGTCAGCGGGTCGTGGCTGGTGCGGTGACCGGTGTGCATATGATTCAGCACATCCATATCCTCCGGCTGCAGTGCAAAATCGAACACCGCAATATTTTCCGCTAAGCGGTCGGGATTTTTGGATTTCGGGATGGGGATGATCCCTTGCTGCACATTCCAGCGCAGCAGAATCTGTGCCGGTGTTTTTTGGTATTTCTCCGCAATGTGCTCGATCTCTTCACCGAATTTACCGCGCAGCAACGGCGCCCACGCCATCACCCGCATTCCCCGCTGCTCGCAAAAAGAGAGCAGCTGTGTATCGTGCAGCAGCGGCGTATGCTCCACTTGATCGATCATCGGCGCGATGCGGCAATGATCCAGTAAAAATTCCAGCTGGCTGATTTCAAAATTGCACACACCAATGCTGCGCACCAAGCCCTCCTGATACGCCCGCTCCATCGCCGCCCATGTGCTGAGCATACGCTCGTGGTTTTGCCCGGGCCAATGGATCAAGAACGAATCGAGATACGGCGTTTGCAGTTTGTGGAGCGAGGCGTGCAGACTGGCGAGCGTCTGGTCATACCACTGGTTGCCGTTGTCCACCTTGCTGACAAGAAACACCTTGTCCCGCGGGATGTCGTTGACCTGCAACGCCTCCCCCAACGCCGCTTCGTTGCCGTACATCTGTGCCGTATCGAACAAGCGATAACCCAGCCGATATGCCGCACCAACGGCGGTGTTCATCTGTTCGCCCGCCTCCATTTTATAGACGCCAAGCCCGATGGCAGGAATGGCGATACCGTTTGGCAAAGTCATATGCAACATCCTTTCTCCTCGTGTTCGGTCAGCTTCCATCTGTATTATACTACCATTGTTGTCGTTTTTCCACCAGGATATCATGGCACAGCCGGCATCTCCTGCCCGAGCAGGAGATGCCGGCTGTTTTGGGACAACAGAAAGCGGGTCGAGAAAAGTGTTTACCGGGCGAGGTTACAGACCGACAAAGGACACATCATCCAGATCCATCGACTGGTTACCGTTGGCGGATACGCGGAAGGTGATGGTCGCGGCAGTCGCATTCGCCGGTGCGGCGGTGGTGACTATACGGTAATAGCCAAACGCACGGTTGCTGTTAGGCATATCCTGCTGACGCACGGTGAGGGAACCCCCCGCCACATCGCCGCTCGGTGTCGAAAAGATCACACTGGCGGTGACCCCTACCTGTGCTCCTTCGCCGCGGGCGAAGAAGGACAGTGCATAAAAGCAGCCTTCGCTCACCGTCACACGCTGCGACAGAGTGGTATCATTCTGCATATTCACCGACCAATTGCCGGAATGAACCCGGCCTTGCGCCGATTCCGAGATGATGGCGGACGGATTCGTGAAATCCCAATTTGTGGGGCGATTATTCGCAACGACTTCCATACCGCCATTGCGGATCAGCTCGCCCCGCTGTGTGCAAGGGCAGCTGCAGGTGCCGGCGGGACCTTGGGGACCGGTTTCGCCTTGCGGGCCGGCGGGTCCCTGCGGGCCTTGGGGACCGGTTTCGCCTTGCGGACCGGCGGGTCCCTGCGGACCATGGGCACCGGTTTCGCCTTGCGGACCGGCGGGTCCCTGCGGACCATGGGCACCGGTTTCGCCTTGCGGACCGGCGGGTCCCTGCGGACCCTGGGCACCGGTTTCGCCTTGCGGTCCGGCAGGTCCCTGCGGGCCTTGGGCGCCGGTTTCGCCTTGTGGACCGGCGGGTCCCTGCGGGCCTTGGGGACCTTGGCAGCAACAGCTATGGCAGCAGGAACAGCCGCGGGCATTTTCCTCCGGCTCTTCCTCGCGTCGTGGGTGAAAATATTTCAAAAAACAAACACCTCCTAAAAAAATTGTTCAGAGGGCTTGTACGCTCGAGCGCCCTCTGTTTCAGTATATGTTTCCCCCGTCAGTGTGTGTCGGTCGGCAGGCGCAAAGGTTGCTTTTGCCCGCCGGTTGCGGTATACTGGCGACGGAGGGATGCAACATGGAACTTCGGGTACTCCACTATTTTCTGGCCATCGCCAGAGAAGAAAACTTCACCAAAGCGGCCGAGCAGCTGCATGTGACCCAGCCCACCCTGTCGCGGCAGATCGCCCAGCTGGAGGATGAGCTGGGGGTCAAGCTGTTCCAGCGCAGCAATCACCACATCGTGCTGACCGAGGACGGCATGATTCTCAAACGCCGCGCACAGGAAATGCTGTCGCTGGCGGACAAAACCAAGCGCGATTTTTTACATAAAAACGAGCAGTTAGAGGGCACCATCGCCATCGGCAGCGGTGAGTTTTTGTCCACCCGCCTGCTAACCGACGGCATTGCCGCCTTTCACCGGCAATACCCGCTGGTGCGGTTCGAGCTGTACAGCGGCAACGCCCACAATATCCACGACAACATCGAACGCGGGCTGCTGGACATGGGGCTGATGTCCGAACCGGTGGATATGCGCAAATACGCGTTTGTGTCCATGCCGATACAGGAAGAATGGGGCGCACTGGTGCGGGAGGATTCGCCGCTGGCACAAAAGCAACAAATCTCCCCCACCGATCTGATCGGGATTCCGCTGATCTCGGCGGTCAGCGATATCGCGCAAAGCCGCATCGGCAAATGGCTGGGCGCGGCGATGGATCAGGTGGATATCATCGCCGGCGGTAACCTGCTGTATAACGAGGCGCTGCTGGCACGAAGCAACCGGGGCGCGGCGATCGGTATTCGGCTGGATTGCCACTATGACGGGCTGCGGTTCCTCCCCTTTTCGCCGCCGCTGGTCAGCGGCACGGCGTTGGCATGGAAAAAAGAACAGGTGTTTTCCGTCGCCACCACCACCTTTATCGACTTTATTAAAGAATACCTGAAAAGCATATCTGAAGATAATGGATAAGCATTAGACATTGCCACTGCCACGCGGTACAATAAAGGTGTTCCCAAACGGGAGCACCTTTATTGTTGTATCCCGGTATTGTTGTATCCCGGCGAAAGGAGCGGTGGCATGACGATACACCAAATCAGCGAACGCTACCATTTGCCCATCGCCTTGTTGCAGGAATACGAGCGCTGGGGGCTGGATAGCGCCAAAACGCCCGGCGCATGGGCATATGACCAAACCGATATCGACCGGTTGAGCATGGTGCTCACGCTGTATGAGGCGGGGTTTACCGGCGAAGAAGCACACCGCTATATGCAGCTTTGGTTGGCGGGCGATCCCTCCGCGGACGAGCGACTGCAGCTGCTGCGCGCCAAGCGGGACAGCACACTGGAGGCGATCCACAAAAGCCAGCAGCAGTTGGATCGGTTGGATTATTTGCGGTACGAAATGCGACGCAGCTGCGTCGACGATACGATTTGCCGAAAGGAGCGTTCCGAATGAAAAAGATTCTCTCGTGGTTCACCCTGTGCGCACTGCTGCTCACCGCCGCCGGTTGCAGCAAAGCGAGCACTCCGGACAACACAACACCCACCAGCACCGACGCGCGGCTGACCACCCAAGCCGACAACACCACCGCCAGCGCCGCGAACACCGACACTTCCCAAAGCGCACACAGCAAAGCGCTGGTGGTCTATTTTTCTTGCACCGGCAACACCAAAGCGGCGGCGCAGCAAATCGCGGATAAGCTGGGCGCGGATGTGTACGAGATCGTGCCGGCGCAGCCGTACACCGAGGACGATATTGATTACAACAACGACAATTGCCGCGCCAACCGGGAGATGAACGATGCCTCGGCGCGTCCGGCTATCGGCGGGCAATCGGTGGATCTTGCGAATTACGACACCATTTTGCTCGGCTACCCGATCTGGTGGGGCACAATGCCGCGCATTATCAACACCTTTGTGGAAACTCATGACCTGTCCGGCAAGGTGGTGCTACCGTTTTGCACATCGGGCGGCAGCAGCATTAGCCAATCGGTAAGCGACCTGCGCCAGGCGGCGCCGAAGGCGGATGTGCGGGATGGACTGCGCATCAGCGGGTCGGACGAAGACAGCATTACCCAATGGTTAGACAAAAACCATATGACAGCATAAACGCAAAAAACAGGAGGAATGCAACATGGCAGTCAAACAAACGGCAGGACGCCGCGATTTGGGCGCGTTCGCCCCGAAATTCGCCGAGTTGAACGACGATGTGTTGTTCGGTGAGGTGTGGAGCCGCGAGGATAAGCTCTCGCTGCGCGATCGCAGTCTGGTGACGGTGGTGGCGCTGATGGCGCAGGGATTGGTGGATTCGTCCTTCCGGTTCCATTTGGAAAGCGCCAAGAAAAACGGCATCACTCAAACCGAGATTGCGGAAATTCTGACCCACGCCGCTTTTTACGCCGGTTGGCCGAAGGCTTGGGCGGCGTTCCGCATGGCGAAAGAGGTTTGGAACGACGAACAGCCCGCTGACGACGCGAAAGCGGCGCATCAGCAGGCAATGGTTTTCCCCATTGGCGCGCCCAACGACGGGTTTGCCCAGTATTTCAGCGGTCAGAGTTATCTGGCGCCGCTGTCCACCGAACAGGTCGGCATTTTCAATGTGACCTTTGAACCGGGCTGCCGCAACAACTGGCATATTCACCACGCCGACAAAGGCGGCGGACAAATTCTGGTTTGTGTCGCCGGTCGCGGGTATTATCAGGAAGAAGACAAGCCCGCGCAAGAGCTGCATCCGGGCGATGTGGTCAACATTCCGGTGGGAGTCAAGCACTGGCATGGTGCCGCGCCGGACAGCTGGTTCAGCCATCTGGCAGTAGAGGTCCCCGGCGAAAACGGCAGCAACGAATGGTTGGAGCCGGTGTCAGATGAGGCATATGCGTCGCTTTCGTGAATGGAAGCGCTGGCATAGATAGTTAAAAGAGGGCGGGAGCCGCATTCCCGTCCTCTTTTAACGCAAAAAAAAAGCAGCCCGCTCGATTGAGCGGACTGCTTTTTTTAAGACAAATTATTCGCCTTTCATCGCAGCAAAGCACTCGCTGCAGTACACAGGGCGATCCTCGCGGGGCTTAAAGGGAACTTTCGCTTCCTTACCGCAGTTGGCGCAGATGGCCGTATGCATTTCGCGGCCCTCACGGCTGGCAGCCTTGCGGGCATCGCGGCAGCTCTTGCAGCGCTGCGGCTCGTTCACGAAACCTTTTTCCGCATAGAATTCCTGCTCACCGGCGGTGAACACGAATTCCGCGCCACATTCTTTGCAAGTAAGAGTCTTGTCTTCGTACATGATGTTACCTCGCTTTAAGATAAAAAATTTTGCCCTGCGACGGATTTGGACCGACACCTTTGAAAAATACAACGCTCTGCTTAAGCTACCCGGGCATATACAACGATGCGCTCGGCATCGTTTTTAACTATTTTGCGGAGATTCGATCAGCTTGGCTGATACCTTTTTGCGGGCACGCTGCAACGCGTTGTCAACCGTTTTTACGGAAACTCCCAACCTCTTCGCTATCTCCTCATACGAATAGGCGTCCAAATACAGCATCAACACCTGATACTCGCGCGCGCTGAGCCATTTTTGAATCTGACCAAACAGCTGCGCTTCCTCCTCCCGCTGCAGCACCTGCTGGGCGGGATCGACGCCATGTTCGCGTTCCGGCGAAATTTTTTCCATCTCTTGCTGCCAATCTTCATCGGACAATGTCCGATCTTGCCGCCGAGAGGCACGAGATACCGCGGAAAACATTCGATGCTGCACACACACAAACGCATACGCACCAAACGACGCAGAGCCGTTTTGGAAATGACGCGCCGCCGACAGCAGCCCGAGCATCCCCTCCTGCGCCAGATCCTCCGTATCGATCAGCGGATTCCGGCAGCGGGATGCCAGCTTTTGTATCATGGGGGCATAGCGACCGGCCAGTTGAGCAAACGCCTCTTCCGATCCCTCGCGGACCGCCGGCAACAACGCCTGATCGTCCCACCGAGTCATATCTTCGCTTGCCAAGCGCTCGCCCCCTGACCACTTCGTGTGCACAGGGATCATCGAAACCCCGGAACATATTTGTAGTGTACACTTTTTTTGAGAAAATGTCAACAGTTTTTTATTCGCCTTTATGAAGAATATTAAAAAATCGCGCAAAATGTTTTTTATTTTGCGCGATTTTTTATAATTCCGACATTCTATTGTAGAAAGTCTGTTTTTATTTGGAGAGATACTCGTCGATGGAAGCCGCCGCCTGTTTGCCGGCACCCATCGCCAAAATCACCGTCGCCGCACCGGTCACGGCATCGCCGCCGGCATACACGCCCTCGCGGGTGGTTTGCAGCGTATCTTCCTGCACGATCAAACGGCCACGGTTATCGCTTTCCAGACCCGGCGTGGTGGTGCGGATCAGCGGGTTGGGGGTGTTGCCGATCGCCACGATCACCATATCCGCTTCCAGCTCGTACTCGCTGCCCTCGATCGGCTGCGGACGACGACGACCGGACGCATCCGGCTCACCCAGCTCCATCTTCACGCACTGCAGCGCGCGCACATTGCCGTTTTCGTTGCCGAGCACAGCGGTCGGCGCGGTCAGGAACAGGAACTCAATGCCCTCTTCCTTCGCGTGGTGCACTTCTTCCTGACGGGCGGGCATTTCCGCTTCGCCACGGCGATACGCGATGTACACATGCTCGGCGCCCAGCCGTTTGGCGCAACGCGCCGCATCCATCGCCACGTTACCGCCGCCCAGCACCACCACACGGTGCGCTTTTTTGATGGGGGTATCGTACTCGTCGCGATAGGCTTTCATCAGATTGATACGGGTCAGGAACTCGTTGGCGGAATACACGCCGACCAGATCCTCGCCCGGGATACGCATAAAGCTCGGCAGACCCGCGCCACTGCCCACGAACACCGCTTCAAAACCCTGCTCCAGCAGCTCGTCCAGCGACAGCACCTTGCCGATCACCATATTGGTTTCGATCTTCACGCCCATCGCTTTCAGACCCTCGACCTCTTTTTGCACAATGGTCTTGGGCAGACGGAATTCCGGAATACCATACATCAGCACACCGCCGGCGGTATGGAACGCTTCAAACACGGTGACATCGTAGCCTTTTTTCGCCAGATCGCCCGCGCAGGTCAGACCGGAAGGACCGGAACCCACCACCGCGACCTTGTGGCCGTTGGAGGCAATGGGTGCCGGTTTGGACTCGTCATGCTCCATATGCCAGTCGGCCGCAAACCGTTCCAGACGACCGATGGCCACCGGCTCGCCCTGGCGCCCGCGCACACAATGCGATTCGCACTGGGTCTCCTGCGGACATACACGACCGCAAACAGCGGGCAGCGCGCTGGTTTCCGCGATGGTCAGATAGGCACCCTCGGGATCGCCCGCCACCAGCTTCTGGATGAAATCCGGAATCTGGACATTGACCGGGCAGCCGGACACGCAGGGGCGCGCCTTACAATTCAGGCAGCGCTGCGCTTCCTGCACCGCCATATCCCATGTGTAACCTTTGGCTACTTCTTCAAAATTGGTCGCACGAACAGCCGGTTCCTGTTCCGGCATCGGCGTTTTCGTCGTTTGTTTATTGATTGCCATACCTTATCGCCCCTTACTTTTGACTCATTTTGAACAGATTGCAGGCGTGCTGCTCTTCCTCTTTGAAGGGGGTCAGCCGTTTGATCGCCTCGTCCCAATCCACCTCGTGCGCGTCGAACTCCGGTCCGTCCACACAGGCAAACTTGGTTTCGCCGCCCACCGTCAGTCGACATCCGCCGCACATACCGGTGCCGTCGATCATGATGGGGTTCATGCTGACCAGCGTTTTGATCCCGCGATCACGGGTAGTCTGCGCCACCGCGCGCATCATGGGCAGCGGTCCGATCGCCAGCACCATATCGTAGCTTTCGCCCGCATCCAGCAGCTCTTGCAGCTTGGTGGTAACAAAGCCCTTGTTGCCGTTGGAGCCATCGTCGGTCATCACAAACAGGCGATCGCTGGCGGCACCCAGTTCCTCTTCCAGCATCACAATGTCCTTGTTGCGGAAACCGGCGATCATATCCACCTTGGCGCCCGCCTGGTGGAACGCCTTAGCTTCCGGATAGGCAATGGCGCAACCCACGCCGCCGCCGATCACCGCGACTTTTTGATAGCCTTCGATTTCGGTCGCTTTGCCCAGAGGTCCGACCACATCCAAAATGGCGTCGCCTTCCTCCAGCGTATCCAGCAGCAGGGTGGTTTTGCCCACTTTCTGGAAAATAATCGTAATGGTTCCCTTTTGCTCGTCGTGGTCAGCCACGGTCAGCGGAATCCGCTCGCCGGTCTCGTTGACCCGCAGGATGATGAACTGACCCGCCCGCACTTTCCGCGCGATGAGCGGCGCTTCCACCTCCATCCAGGTGACAGACTCGTTGAGAACGCGCTTTTTCACAATCGTATACACCGTTCGATCTCTCCTTTACAGCGTAATTTATTGGCAAACCGCCGATGGCTCGGCGATTGAGGCCGCGGGGTTTTTGTCGGTATTGATCGGATCGCAATACTGCGTTTCGTAATACCGATACAGGGCTTTATATTCTTCGGTCACACCTTCGTGCACATGGCGCAGGTGCGCGTGAATATCAAAAATTTCGTTGCGGTTGACCCGCTGGATCAAATGCACCGCAATGTTGGAACAGTGGTCACCGATGCGTTCCATATTGGTGAGCGCTTCCATAAACGAGATGCCGCTTTGGGTATCGCAGCTGCCGTTGGTCAGCCGCTCGATATGATGCGCACGCATCATTTCCACCAGACTGTCGATGGTTTCCTCCAGCGGCTCCACCCGCTGCATCGCAACCACATCTTCGGTGCGGTACGCCTGCACCGTCATATCGATGATGGCTTGCACTGCTTGCGACAGATAGTTCATTTCGCGTTTGCCGATATCCGAAAAACCGATCGCCTGGTCGCGGTTGAACGCCCCGACTTCGGCGACATTTTCGCAATAGTCGCCAATGCGCTCAAAGTCGCTGACGCTGTGGATCAGCTCGGTCGCCAAACGGCTTTCATCCGAGTTCAGATCGCGCGCGGTAATCTTGACCAGATATTCCACCAGCACCGTTTCGGTGCGATCCAAAAAGCGTTCATTTTCCTGCAGCATGGTCAGCTTTTTATCGTCCATATGCCGCAGCAGGTCGCAGGAGATCGCAAAGTTCTCTTTGACGGCCTCCCCCATGCTGATGACCACTTTTTTGCACTGCTCCAGCGCCACCGGAGGGGTCGCCAGGAAAATATCGTCCAACAGCGCCAGCTCTTGATCCATCTTGGAGCCGTGGTCGTCGCGGATGATCTTTTTGGACAGCGCAATCAGCAGGTTGCAGAACGGCAGCAGCAAGCAGGTGGTGCCGATATTGAACAGGGTGTGGAAGTTGGCGATGGAACCGCGGTTGACCGCGTCCTCCCAGAACGGGAAGCCCACTGTGAACTGGATGGCGTAGATCGCCACCAAAAAGATCAGCGTACCGATCACATTCGCCATCACATCGATCAGCACCGCGCGTTTCGCCTTGCGGTTGGTGCCGATGCTCGCCAGAATCACGGTCACGCATTTGCCGATATTCTGACCCATGATAATGGGCAGCGCCATGGAAAAGGTGATGTTGCCGGTGACCGACACCGCCTGCAGCACACCCACCGAAGCGGAGGAGCTTTGCAGCAGCGCCGTAACCATGGCACCGAACAGCACGCCCAAAAACGGGTTTTTGAACGCGGTGAACAGATTTTGAAACCATTCCACATCCCGCAGCTGCCCCAGCACATTCTCCATGCTGGTCATACCGATGAACAACACGCCGAAGCCGATCATCAGGGTGGAAATATCGTGCATACGCTTGCGCTTGGACACCAGCATGATCGCCGCGCCGATCGCGACAAACAGCGGCGCAAAGGACGACGGCTTCAGCAGCGAGATCCACGCGCCGCCATCGCCGGAAATATCACCCAGCCGCAAAATCTGACCGGTCACGGTGGTACCGATGTTGGCACCCATGATGACCGGAACCGCCTGCACCAGCTTCATGATGCCGGCGTTCAAAAAGCCCAGCACCATCACCGATGTGGCTGCCGAGCTTTGGATCACCGCCGTCACACCGGCACCCAACGCCACACCTTTGATGCGGTTGTTGGTGAGGCGTTCCAGAATACCTTCCAGCTTCGCCCCCGCCAGATTTTGAAGGGAACTGCCCAGCAAATTCATGCCGAACAAAAACATACCGATGCCGCCCAGCAAGGTCAATGTATCCAGTACTGTTTTTACATTCACGCGCGTTTCCTCCCGCCTGCCGCTCCGTCACACGGCGGCCGCGATTTCGATATATACTTTACACACAAGACCCATGTTAGCATAAAAACCGACCGTTTTCAATAGAATTCCTCAAAAAAGACGGTGCAGTGGGGTCAGCTTCTTTTTGCCATTTTATGAATGTTTCTCCATTCACAAAAGAGCAAAAAATTCCGCGCTTTTTTCGGCATTTTTGCCCACGCGAAAACACCGCCCGCCCCTTTCGGGACGAGCGGTGTTTTAGACTGTTTACGCGAGATCAAAATCCCAGCTGATGATATTGCCGGTCAGGCGGGACGCGACCGGATCAAACGAACCGGCGTCGGTGCGCAGAGCACTGACCAGAATATGACCCTCGCCGACCCGCACGCTGAACAGCGGCGTACCGCCGAAGCGTTTGTAGTCGGTGGGTTTGTTGATGTAGCCGTGCCATTCCAGCGTTTCCGCCAGCACACAAACATCCGGGCTGAAGCGATCCACGCTGTAACGGCCAAACGCCACATACGGCACATGACGGCCGTCGGTGAACCACGCGGGATCCATCACATCCAAGCCGTCAAACACAGTGCTTTCCGGCATATTCATGGTAAGGATCTCCTGGCGATGCTCCTTAAAGGTGGTTTCGGTTTCGGGCAGCAGCTGCTCCGGCAGCACCTTTTGACCCAGCAGGATCACATTGCCGCCTTTTTCGGCAAACGCGCGCAGCGCCGCGACATCCGCATCCGCCACATCGCCACTGAGCACCAGACGGCCGTTGCCGGACAGCGCGGACAGATCGTCCACCGCCTCGGCTTTCAAACCGTACTGCGCCAGCAGATCGCGCGCGGTGTCGTCACCGCTGCGATAATAGCAGGTGTCCGCACTGGTCACGCCCTGACCCCACGCACGGCTCGCCAGCAGCAGGTCGTAATCATTTTTCGAGATCACGCGGCCATCCACCCGCACTTTCAGCACCAGCTTGGCTTCCACGCGGTCGCCCGGCAGATCGGTCGGGATGGTCAGCGACAGCGGCTGCGCCGCCGTTTTGAAGTAAGGCAGCGAATCGTAATGCAGCGTTTCGCTTGCCAGCACCTGGTCACCCGCCAACAGCGTAACCTCCACCTGCGGCGCGTTCAGCGTTTCTTTATAGGTAGAATCGTTGATCAGGGTGACGCTGGTATCCAGCGTGTCGCCGGCATACAGGTGACGGCCCCACAGCTCAGCGCTCGCCAGCACCGGCTGGTATGCCATCTTCAACCGTTTCGCCGACAGCATCGGTTGGATACGGCGATAATCATGCTGGTTGTAGAACCAGGTTTCAAACGCGAACAGCAACACGCCGCACATCCGCTCGTGTTCCACACGACGGAAGGTTTCCAAAAGGCCTTTGGTCAGCATCGCGTGGCGGGTCAGGAAATAGCGGGGATCGTTGTGCTCGTACGCTTTTTTACCCACCGTCGTCTGAGGCGTCTGGTGCATAAACAGGTAGGCACGCACCGGCAAACCGTCCTCGGCGCGCGGATAACCGGTCGCGCACTCCTGCGACATACAGGGACGACCCGGTACCGTGTAGTTATCGCCGAATTCGCCGTTCATATAATGGAAGAAGCCGGGGTTGTACCAGCCGAAATAGCCGTGCGGATCGTCCATATCGCCATCATCGTAGCCGTATTTTTCAATAATACGCTCGTAGCGACCGTTGCGGATCGCCTGCGAACGGTGATAAGCGGAGTCGCACACCAGCGGCAGATGCGGCAGCGTTTTGCGCATCAGGCGCACGCCGCCTTCCAGAATACGGCCTTTTTCGATGGTGACCTCATCCGGCGCATCCAGCGCATAGAACTTCATTTCGTTGTTCATGGTCATCAGGAACAGCGACGGGCGATTGCGGTGGCGGCGTGCCAGCTTGACCAGCTCTTCTTTCCACAGCGTGATGGATTTCTCGCTGGGGATATGCTCCAGCATCAGCCACGACCAGGTGCCTTCGAAGGACACCATCACGCCGATCTCGTCCGCGGCATCCAGCCACGCGCTGCACCACGGCGCCACGTGGGTACGGGTCGCCATCACATTCTGCTCCAGCGCCAGCGTCAGGAATTTGCGCGCCAGCAACTTATCGGTGGGCTTCACATGAGCCGGCATATGGTTGCCGCCGCGCACCCACAGCGGGCTGCCGTTGTACATCAGCGTTGCACCGTCGAATTCCACCGTGCGGAAGCCGACCTGCTCGTGATAGGTATCCAGCACATCGCCGTCCTGCTCCAGCGTGAATTTCAGGTCATACAGGTTGGGCGTGCCGGGGCCCCACAGACGGGGCGACACTTTGGGGGTGGTAAAGGAAACCGTGCGTTTCTCCCCTGCCGCCAGCGTGACATCTTCCACCACGCCGCCACACAGGTATTCGCCGGTGGTTTTATGTACCAGCTGATAAGACAGCGTCGCCTGCTCCGCGGTGGCGCGGTCGTTGCGATAGGTCACCTCGATGGTGGCATCCTCGCGGGTCGGGCGGAAATAGCAATCCTCCACGCACATTTTGTCGCTGATAATCAGCTTAACGCTGCGCCAGATGCCACCCGGGTTATTCATATAGAAACCGTGGGCAATATCATCGGTGCAGAATTCGCGGCGCTCCACCTTGGTGGAAATCTCTTCGTTTTTGTCCGCCGCATCCAGAATATCCCACGCGGTGGCATAGTTATCGTCCACCGTGGAGGTTTTGAACGCATGCTCGGACTCATCGGTCAAGCGGCGATGCACTTCCACCGCGATGGTGTTGCGCCCGGCATGCACATGCTCGGTCACATCCACCGTCTGGGGCGCGAACATACCGATATTCTCGTGTACCCGCACACCGTTAAAATAGATGGCGCTGATCAGCGCGATGCCTTCAAAATCCAGCACCACGCGTTTGTTTTCAATGCCGCGGGGCAGATCCAGATAATGACGATACCACGCCGATTTGGTGCGGCGATAATCAAAGGTCTGGTTGAGGCAGCGAGTCATTTCCTCCACCAGATAGCTGTCGTTCATGCCCTTGTTCAGCTCGCGCATGTTCTCGCCTTCCAGCCACGCCTGCAGCGGGATCCAAGCCGAGGGAACATCGATCACATGGGCGGTGCTATCGTCAAAATTGGCTGCCAGCGGGTCATCGTTCAGCTCGTAATCCGGCGTGAACAGCCATTTGCCGTCCAGCGACAGTTCCAAACGATCGGCGTGCACCGCCGGCACCGCATAGGGGCGATACGCCGCACGCTGACGCACACGGGCATGCTCCCGCTCGTCGGGAGTCATGGTGACCGACGCGAGATAGTCGGGCTGTTTTTCCACATTCGCCAGCGCGTCCGCCGCCACTTCGGTCACGCGGACATTTTTATATTCGGTCGGCAGATAGCTGCCGCCCAGCGACACACTGCCCTTATTAAACGGGGCATCGTCATCTTCCACACACATCAGCGGCTGCTGATCGTCACCCAGATAAACGGCGATCTTAGTGCCGGCGAACACCACCCGCAGGTCGTACCACACGCCCGGCATCGGCGACGATTCCAGCGGGCGCAACGCCAGCATTTTGTCGTAGCCCTCGGCGCCCAGACGCGCGAGATAGAGGTGGTTGTTGTTGCCGCCGCGCAGCGCGACCACATAGCGATAATCCCGGCTGTAATGCCGGAAGCCTGCCCAAATCTGCACCTGGGGCGCATCCTGCGGGCACCGGGCAGAAAACGCGAATTCCGCATTTTCCAGCTGCACACCGGGAGCAGTCACCCAGCCGTCGGTCACGGTCAGCACGCCATCCTGCACACTGAACTGGCCACGATCATAGGTCTGCCACTCGCCGTTTTTCAGGCTATCCGCCTGAAAGGTGGGGGTAAACGGTTGACTCATAGTCGTTTCTCTCCTTATTTTTGAATGTTCCCTTGCGGGATCACTACCATATGCAGATACCATAATAATACAAAACGGCAATTATGTCCATACCGAAAGTGCCAAAAATGCAAAAAAATATGCAATGTGGAAGTGATAGCGCTCCCCCGCCGCCGCGCCGGGAAAAATTAGACAACTTGCCCAAAGAAATTGTTAGCAGTGGCTAACTTGCTGTCGGGACTGCTGAAACGCTGGTGAAAAGCGAAAAAACGCGAAAATTCTATTGACAAACCGCGGAGGGGTGTCTATAATGTTAGCTGGTTAGCGAGAGCTAACCTCTATTTTGGGCGCGCGGTTAGCACCCGCTAATCTCGCCCGGTTCAAGGAAGTGTAGATTTTATGATGCCACTTACGCTTGCGGATGCCGGAGAAGAAAACATCATTAAAAAGATCGGCGGTCTGCCGGAGGTGAAAAGCCATCTGGAAACTCTCGGCTTTGTGGTGGGAGGAACCGTGAAGGTCATCAACACCATCGGCGGCAATGTGATCGTGAATGTGAAGGAATCCCGCATTGCCATCAGTAAGGAAATGGCGCAAAAGATCATGGTTTGATCGGATGTGCCAATGACACTTAAATAAAATTTGTATAAAGGAGGAGTTTGGGCATGAAAACACTGAGACAGGTCAGCGTTGGCGAAACCGTTAAGGTTGTCAAGCTGCATGGCGAAGGCGCGGTGAAACGCCGCATCATGGACATGGGTCTGACCAAAGGCGTGGAGGTTCATGTGCGCAAGGTCGCGCCGCTGGGCGATCCGGTGGAAGTGACGGTGCGCGGCTACGAGTTGTCCATCCGCAAAGCGGACGCGGAAATGATCGAAGTCGAATAACCCCCCGGCGCCGTTGGCGGGCGCCTCCTGTTTGGTTAAATGACGGTTAGCAAGCGCTAATTGTGAAAGTGAGGAAATGACAGATGAATTTGCGAATTGCCCTTGCGGGTAACCCGAACTGCGGTAAAACTACCCTGTTCAACGCGCTGACGGGTTCCAACCAGTTTGTTGGTAACTGGCCCGGCGTTACGGTCGAGAAAAAAGAAGGTAAGCTGAAAAAGCACGACGGTGTTATCATCACCGACTTGCCCGGCATCTACTCGCTCTCTCCGTACACGCTGGAAGAAGTGGTGGCGCGTAACTATTTGATCAACGAGCGTCCGGACGCGGTGCTGAACATCATCGACGGCACCAACCTGGAGCGCAACCTGTATCTGACCACCCAGCTGACCGAGCTGGGCATCCCGGTGGTCGTCGCCATCAACATGATGGACGTTGTTGCCAAAAACGGCGACAAGATCAACACCGCCGAGCTGTCGCGCGAACTCGGCTGCAAAGTGGTTGAGATCTCCGCGTTGAAAGGCACCGGCATCATGGAAGCGGCAGAAGCCGCGGTGGATGCGGCACAAAACGGCAAGACCGTGCCGATGCACACCTTTGCCGGTCCGGTGGAGCACGCGATCGCCCACATCGAAGAAGCTGCCGTGCACAATATGCCGGAAGAGCAGCAGCGCTGGTACGCGATCAAGATCTTCGAGCGGGACGACAAGGTGCTGGAGCAGATCCAGCTGGACGAAGCCACCCGCAAACATATCGACGCGGACATTGCCGCGGTCGAAAAAGAGATGGACGACGATGCGGAATCCATCATCACCAACGAGCGGTACATCTACATCGGCGAAGTGATCAAGGGCTGCTACAAGAAGAAATCCGCCGGCACCCTGTCCACTTCGGACAAGATCGATAAGATCGTGACCAACCGTTGGCTGGGCTTGCCCATCTTCGCGGTCATCATGTTCCTGGTTTACTACATCTCGATGGTCACGATCGGTGCTTCGGCGACCGACTGGGCCAACGATGGATTGTTTGGCGACGGCTGGCACCTGTTCGGTATCGGTTCGGCGGCCACCGCGGAAGCGGAGGATGAATACGGCGACACCGACGCGATCATCGCCGGCTTTATTGAAAAAGCGGCTTCCGAGGGTGTAGACACCAAAGCCGCCGAAGAAGCTCTGGATCAGGAAAGCGACAACTACGACGCGAAAGCGGCGGTCGCGGCTGTGAAAGATGTCGAAAGCAAAGTGACCTTTACCTCCTTCGGCTACACGCTGGAAGATGAGGAAACGCTGGAGAAAACCGACGAAACCGCCAAGATCGCCGACTTGGACGATTCGCTGGCGGCGTACGAAAAGTACGAAGGCGGCGTGGATCCCGCCAACTACGGCGTATGGGTTCCCGGTGTACCGGTGCTGGTCGGCAACGCGCTGGAAGCGGCCGGTGCGGCGGATTGGCTGTCCGGTCTGATCAACGACGGTATCGTCGCCGGTGTCGGCGCGGTGCTGGGCTTTGTGCCCCAGATGCTGGTGCTGTTCCTGCTGCTGGCGTTCCTGGAGGCTTGCGGTTACATGGCGCGTATCGCGTTTGTGCTGGACCGTATCTTCCGCAAATTCGGTTTGTCCGGTAAATCCTTTATCCCGATGCTGATCGGTACCGGCTGCGGTATCCCCGGCATCATGGCGTCGCGTACCATTGAAAACGAGCGCGATCGCCGTATGACCATTATGACCACCACCTTTATCCCCTGCGGTGCGAAGGTGCCGTTCATCTCGATGATCGCGGGCGCTATCTTCGGCGGCTCGGCGTGGGTCGCGACCTCTGCCTACTTCGTGGGTATGGCGGCCATCATCATCTCGGGTATCATGCTGAAGAAAACCAAGATGTTCTCCGGCGAGCCGGCTCCGTTCGTTATGGAGCTGCCGGCGTATCACCTGCCGACCGTCGGCAACGTGCTGCGTTCGATGTGGGAGCGTGGCTGGTCCTTCATCAAGAAGGCCGGTACCATCATCCTGCTGTCCACCATCTTTGTGTGGTTCACCACCTATTTCGGCTTCACGGCGGACGGTTTCCGTATGCTGGGCGAGGACGAAATGGATCAGTCGATCCTGGCGGCCATCGGCGGCGCGATCGCGTGGATCTTTGCTCCTCTGGGCTGGGGCAACTGGCAGGCGGCTGTCGCCTCCATCACCGGTCTGGTGGCGAAGGAAAACATCGTGGGTACGATGGGTATCCTGTATCCGGACGGCTGGACCGAGATCGCGGCGCACTTCACCACCATCACGGGCTATTCGTTCCTGGTGTTCAACCTGCTGTGCGCGCCCTGCTTCGCGGCTATCGGTGCTATCAAGCGGGAAATGAACTCGCCCAAGTGGACCTGGTTCGCTATCGGTTATCAGTGCGTGTTCGCGTATGCGATAGCGCTGATGGTCAACCAGTTTGGTTCGGCCTTCACCGGCAACCTGAATGTGATCGGTTTGATTGCCGCTATCGTGGTGCTGGCGGTCATCCTGTTCCTGCTGTTCAGACCGTATAAAGAAGCGACCAAGCTGACCAAAACTGTGAAAGTCAACAAATAAACCCCTGCTGCAAGGCAACTTATAAAGGAGGAACCGTTCTATGTTGGCATGGATTATGGATAATTTGGCAACCATCATCGTTTGTGCGGTACTGATCGCGATCGTTGCGGCGATCGTCATCAGCATGGTGCGCAACAAGAAGAAAGGGAAATCCTCCTGCTCAGGTGGATGCGCTCATTGTTCGATGAACGGAGCCTGCCATCCGAAACAGTGAACCCCCGGGGAGACGCAGGACAGGCGCTTGCGTCTCCCCTCATTTTTATTCAGGAGGTTAGCAATGGCTAACGCAACACGACTGTCTGCTTCGCACATCAAGTACCTGTTGCTGCTGCAAAAGCTGGACAACCACGGCAAGGGTGTACGCGGCAGCGATCTGGCAACGGCACTTGGCGTGACCAAGCCGAGCGTGCACACCATGCTGCGCACGCTGCAAGAGCGGGAGCTGGTGAGCCAGCCGTCCCGCTGTGCGGCGCATTTGACCCCGGCGGGCGCCGCTGTCGCGCAGCGTTACGGGGAGTATTACGCCGCCATCTGCACCATGCTCTCGCAATACAGCCCTCCGGACGGAGAGATGACCGACGCGGTGTATGCGCTGCTGTCGGAGCTGCCGGAGGAGTATTTGGACGCGCTGTGCCGCAGCATTCGGCAGCAGCACGCTACGGCTCAAGTTTAAGGAGGTACAGAATATGCCTATTGTGGAATTCAAAGATGTCAGCCGCGTGTATCAAAGCGGCGACCACGACACCAAAGCCCTCGATCACGTCAGCTTTACGCTGGACGAGGGCAAGTTTGTCGTGATTTTAGGGCCCAGCGGCGCCGGCAAAAGCACGCTGCTGAACCTGCTGGGGGGGCTGGACAGCCCGACCGACGGCAAAATCATGGTGCAGGGGCAGGACATTTCCACCCTGTCGAGCGATGATCTGGCGGCGTATCGCGCCGCCACGGTGGGATTTGTGTTCCAGTTTTACAACCTTGTCCCCACCCTGACAGTCAAGGAAAATGTCGCGCTGGTCAAAGAAATCGCGCCCGACGCGCTGTCGCCGGAGAAAATGCTGGACGAGGTGGGATTGTCCGACCATTTGAACAATTTTCCCGCCGAGCTGTCCGGCGGCGAGCAGCAGCGGGTATCCATTGCCCGCGCGCTGGCGAAAAACCCCAAAATTCTGCTGTGCGATGAGCCGACCGGCGCGCTGGATTCCGAAACCGGCGTGATGGTGTTGAAGCTGCTGCTGTCCATGGCGCGCAGCTATGGCAAAACCATCGTGATCGTCACACACAACCAAAGCATCGCCAAAATGGCGGATACCGTGATTCGGGTGAAAAACGGCAAGATCCGTTCCTGCGAACAGCAGGTCAACCCGCTGAGCGCCGACGAAGTGGAGTGGTAATATGCTGTTTCGTAAATTGTGGAGAACCATGGGCGTATACAAGGCGCAGTTTATTTCCATGATCGTGATGATCGCGCTGGGCATTGGTGTGTTCGTGGGCTTTAATATGGAGTGGGTCAGCATCGAGAAAAACACCGATGCGTTTTTGGACGATACCCACTTTGCCGATTACCGGATCGTGTCCGAAACCGGTTTTTCCAAAGAAGATGCCGACAAGATCGCGGCGATGTCCGGCGTGCAAAACGCCGCGCGGTATCTGTCGGTGCAGGCGGATGTCAAAGAGAAAAGCGGCGATATGGTCGCGCTGTCGGTGACCGAGGATGCGGATGTATCCGGGTTTATGCTGATGGACGGACAAGCCTATGACGCCGCCAGCACCGACGGCATCTGGCTGTCGGACAAATACGCCGCCGCCAATGACATTGCGCTGAACGATACGCTGACGCTGGCGTATAAGAGCATCGAACTGAAAGGCAAGGTCGTCGGGCTGATCAAATCCGGCGAGCATATGATCTGCGTGCGGGACGAATCGCAGCTGATGCCCGATTTCAACAGCTACGGCTTCGCCTACATCTCTCCCGCCATGTATGAAAAAGCGACCGGCGTGGCATTTTATCCGCAGATCAACGCGCTGTCCGATTTGGACAAAAAATCGTTCACCGATGCGGTGGACGATACGCTGGGCACCACCCGCATGATTTTGACCAAGGACGAAAACATCTCCTACGCCGGTCCGCAAGGCGAAGCGGAAGAGGGCCAGACGATGGGCACCATTTTGCCGGTGCTGTTTTTGCTGATCGCGGTGCTGACCATGGTGACCACCATGCACCGGCTGACCGCCAAGGAGAAAACGCAGATCGGTACGCTGAAAGCGCTGGGCTTCACCGATAAACGCATTTTGCGGCACTACACCTCGTATGCGTTCATGATTGGTGTGATCGGCACCGTGATCGGTATCGCGCTGGGCTACGGCATCGGCTGGATGGTGTTGAACCCCCACGGGATGATGGCGACCTATATCGATATTCCGGAATGGAAGCTGTATCTGCCGTGGTTCTGCATCGTGGTGATGCTGGGCATTTTGGTGCTGCTGACGCTGATCGGCTTTTTGTCGGTGCGGCAGATGCTGAAGGGCACCGCCGCCGACGCACTGCGGCCGTATGCACCGAAAAAAATTAAAAAGCTGTTGCTGGAACGCACCGCGTTGTGGGAAAAGCTGGGCTTCGGCACCCGTTGGAATCTGCGCGACAGTATGCGCCACAAATCCCGTACGCTGATGAGTCTGATCGGTGTGTTCGGCTGCTGCGTGATCGTGGTGGCATCGCTGGGTATGGGCGACACGATGAACGCGTTTTTGGATCTGTACTATAACGATGCGCTGCATTACAGCGCGCGCATCAATCTGACCGAGCAAGCCACCGCCGCACAGGCACAGGAATTGATCGACCAATACGATGGCGACAGCAGCGCTTCGGTCAGTGTGCAGCTCGGCGACAAGGCGGTGGCGCTGGATGTGTACGACACGCCGAACGATCTGGTGCGGTTCCCGGATGAGGACGACCAGTTCATCACGCTGCGCGACGATGGCGCGTACCTCTGCGTGC
Source organism: uncultured Oscillospiraceae bacterium (assembly GCA_900547105.1). Lineage (GTDB taxonomy): Bacteria > Bacillota > Clostridia > Oscillospirales > Acutalibacteraceae > UMGS1474. The sequence continues at coordinate 44,076 of URFL01000005.1, forward strand.
GGTTGTCGGATGAGTTTGGGCTGGAGGCAGGCGACACCTTCACGGTCAGCCCCTACGGTTCGGACGATACCTACACTCTGCGGGTGGCGGGGATCGTGCGGTCGATGTCCGAAAACATCGTCATCTCCCCCGCCTACGCCAAAACGCTGAAGCTGCCCTACACGGTCAACACCATCTACACCAAGGCCGACAAAGCGAATGTGGCGGCGAGCGACATCATCTCAGGCGTTCAGTCCAAGCAGTCGATCGTGGATTCGTTTGACAGCTTTTTGGAGATGATGAACATGATGATCGTGATTTTGATCGTGGCGGCCATTGTGTTGGGCATTGTGGTGCTGTACAATCTGGGCGTGATGAGCTACACCGAGCGGTATCGCGAAATGGCGACCCTCAAAGTAGTCGGGTTCAAGGACAAAAAGATCGGCGCGCTGCTGACCGGACAAAACATGGGCGCTTCGCTGATCGGCGTGATCATCGGCATCCCGCTGGGCGCGGCGGTGCTGGATTATCTGCTGAAAGCGCTGGCATCGGAATACGAAATGAAAATGGTGATCCAGCCTTCGACCTATCTGCTCAGCCTTTTGCTGACGGTGGGTATGGCGCTGCTGGTCAGCCTGATGGTAGCGCGCAAGAACCGCCATATCGACATGGTGGAAGCGCTGAAGGGCGCGGAATAAGCCGTGAACGAGGCAATTCACGCAGGACGGTGCGACACCGCGGTGCACGAAGTATTTCCCGGTATACAGCTTTGCTATGTCAACGCGCACGCACCGGGCAGCGCCGCGGGGACACCGTCCTCTCCCGATGTGCTGGAAATCCACCATTGCCGCGAGGGGCGCATGGAATGCCGGCTGGGCGACGAGGCGTGTTATATCGCGCCCGGCGACCTGCTGATCGCTCGTGCCGCCACGCTGGGGCGCGAGCGGCGGTTCCCGCTGCAGCATTACCACGGCGCGATCGTGCGTATTGATATGCGCCGCGCGCCGCGGTGTCTGTCCTGCTTTTTGCAGGATGTGACCGTGCAGCCGGAGGCGCTGGCGCAGCGGTTGTGCGGCCACGGCGGCTGCTTTATCGCGCGTTCCGATCCCGCGGTGGCGCATTTGTTTGCCGAGCTGTACGCGGTGCCGCCCGCCATCCAAAAGGGCTATTACAAAGTGAAAATTTTGGAGCTGCTGCTGTTTTTGAGTGTGCTGGATACCGAGCAGGACGAATTTGCGCGCCACGCGCTCCCCTCGTCACAGGCGGCGCTGGCAAATAAGGTCAGCCGTTATCTGATGGCGCACCGGGACGAACGCATCCCGCTGGAAGCGCTGTCCGCCCGCTTTGCGGTGTCCGGCACACTGATCAAAAGCGCGTTTCGGGCGGTGTATGGCGTGCCGCTGTACGCGTATATCCGCACCCAAAAGATGGAATCCGCCGCCTATATGCTGGAGCACACCGACAAATCGGTGCTGCAGATCGCGGGCGAGCACGGATACGACAACGGCAGCAAATTTGCCAGCGCCTTTCGGCAGGTCAAGGGCATGACCCCCAGCGCCTACCGGGCGGCGCACCGATGCGAACCAAATTCATAAAGGCGTGTCCAAACGGAGCCGTTCTCCGCCCGTTCAGAGTGGAGGCGGCGCCGTTTGGCATGGTACACTATCCCCCGTCGAAAGGAATTTCGACCATTATTTTTCACTTGCGGTTAGCGTATGCTAACCGCAAAAAGGAGACACAATATGAGTGTGGTGATCGTCGGCGGCAATGAATGTATGGTCCGCCAGTACAAAGACCTGTGCCGTGCGTACAAATGCAAGGCCAAAGTTTATCCGAAAATGTCGGGCGGGCTGAAAGACATCGGTTCGCCGGATCTGCTGGTGTTGTTCACCAACACCGTATCACACAAAATGGTGCGCTGTGCGCTGAACGAGACCAAGGGTCAGTCGGTGCGCATCGCCCGCTGCCACACCAGTTCGATGAGTGCGCTGAAAAGCATTTTGGAGGAGCACGTCGCCTGCGTGTGATCGAGGAGGAACGCTCATGTCGGAAGAATTGCTGGTACGGCACTGTTCGCCCACACTCGCCGGAATGAAAACGGGCAACCTGTTCGGGTGCCCGTTTGCCACCGCCCGCGAAATGACACAGGATGTGCGCCGGCTTAACAGTGTGCTGGTGAAAAAGGGGCTGCGGGTGCTGCCGCTGCAGTATCAGAATGGGCGGGCGCTGCTGTATGTGTATCGCCCCGCGCAGCTTTCGCGCGATTTGCAGCAAGCCACCGCCTGCCGCTTGCTGCGGGAACGCGGCTACGATGCCGCCGCACCGGAGCATTGCATCACCCGGCTGATGCAGCGGCTGCGCACCAGCGAGGAATTTCCGCACGAGATCGGGCTGTTTTTGGGATACCCGCCGGAGGATGTTTGCGGCTTTATCGAAAACAAGGCGGGCGGATGCAAATGCACCGGTTGCTGGAAGGTATACGGCGATGCCGACGCGGCACAAAAGCTGTTTGCCAAATACAAAAAATGCACCGATGTGTATTGCGCGCTGTATGCGCAGGGACGATCCATCGAACGGCTCACGGTAACCGTTTGATTGACCATTTTATCTTATGGAAAGGTTGGATACATATGAGCAAAGTAGCAGTAGTCTATTGGAGCGGCACCGGTAACACCGAAGCCATGGCGACGGCGGTAGCACAGGGTGCCAAAGACAAAGGTGCCGACGCGGTGCTGTTGACCGCGGTGGAATTTGACGCCGCCATGATGGATACATTCGACGCGGTGGCGTTCGGTTGCCCCTCGATGGGGTCGGAGCAGCTGGAGGATACCGAATTTGAGCCGATGTTCACCGCCTGTGAAGCGAAGCTGAGCGGCAAAAAGATCGCGCTGTTCGGCTCCTATGGCTGGGGCGACGGCGAATGGATGCGGACATGGGAGGAAACCTGCCGCGCCGACGGAGCGGTGCTGGTGTGCGATCCGGTGATCTGCAACGATGCGCCGGACGACGATGCGCTGGCGGCCTGCAAAGCGTTGGGCGCGGCGCTGGCATAAAACTTTTGCCGATGGGTTGACTTCGCTTACACGAAGTGGTATAGTGGGGCTGTGGTTAGCAAACGCTAACCACAGCCCCACTTGTCGCCTGCTTTGGCGGGCGCGGGGCAACCAAACCAAAGGAAGTGCTGTTTTTATGGTCAAGATCACATTAACGATTGACGGAATGTCCTGCGGAATGTGCGAATCGCATGTCAACGATACCATTCGCCGGCAGTTTGCGGTGAAAAAGGTGTCCTCCTCGCACAGCAAGGGGCTCACCGAAATTGTCGCAGATCAACCGCTGGACGAGGCTGCTGTCAAAAAAGCCATCAGCGATACCGGCTACACGGTGGTTTCGATGCAGACCCAGCCGTACGAGAAAAAGAGCTTTTCGCTGTTCCACAAAAAATAAAGCTACCCTTTCGGCGGATGCACCCGCGCGACCCAGTCGCCGTACGCCGCCCATTCACTGGCGCGGCGGCGCAGCTCGTCGGCAGTATGCAGATAGGCTCCTTGCCGGTGCATCTCCAGCTGCTGTTCCACCGGCAGCGACAGCAAAAACTGCCGTGCGCTGCTGCTGGCGCGGATCATTTGCTGCAAATTTTCATAGCACATAAGCTCCCCTCCCCCGGTTAGTATGCGCGCCGCCCGAGGCGCTATCCCTTCCCACACAAAAGCCCGCTGCGGACATCTGTTCCACAGCGGGCTTTTGCAAATATTTTGCTTGACGATGGCTGGCATCCTGCGTATAATAAATCATCCATCCCGCCGAAAAAGGGCGGGGATAACGCATCACACACCCGCCCGCCGACCGCTGTGCGGCACCGGTTGGCAGGCGCATAAAGCAGAAAAGAGGAGGAGAACCCATGGACAACAAAAGCAGCATCACCGCGCTGATGAGCGCCTTTGGGCGGGCGTTCCACGCCGAAAACGAGGCACACCCGGTTTTCGAGGATCGGCTTGCGCGACAGCTGATGACCGACGAGGAATACCACGCGGTGCAGGGATACATTCTGGAGGGCGCGTCATTTTTCGAACCGGAGCTGGATCCAAGTCAGCACACCCCGCAGGAGATGGTGCGGCGGCTGGTGAACGAACACATCGCGCCGTCGCCTTTGTGTCGGGCGGCGTACACCGAACAGGCGCTGGCGACCGCCGCGCGCACCGGCACCACGCAATATGTCCTGTTGGGTGCCGGGTTGGACACCTTCGCTTTTCGAAAGACGGCGTTCGTGCAGCCCCACCGCGTTTTTGAGGTGGATCACCCGCTGACCCAAGCGGATAAGCAGAAGCGAATCGCACGCGCCGGTTGGACGATGCCTGCCAACCTGACTTTTGTTCCTGTGGATTTTACAAAAGACGACTTGGCGGAAAAGCTGACCAATAGCGGGTTTGACAAAACCGCCAAAACCTTTTTCTCGTGGCTGGGCGTGACCTATTACCTGCCGGAAGAAGCGATCGACCGCACGCTGGGCGACATCGCCGGTCTTTGCGCCGAGGGCAGCACGCTGGTGTTCGATTATCCCGACGAGGCGTTTTTTGACGCAACCGAGCGGCGGGTGCAAAACACGATCATGATGGCGCAGGCGGGCGGCGAGCCGATGTGCTGCTCGTTTTCCTATCCCCGGCTGGAAAAACTGCTTGCGGAACACGGGTTTTTAATTTACGAATGGATGACCCCCGCGGATATTCAGCGGAACATTATCGATAAAGCCGGCGCAGACATGACCGCCTTTGAGCATGTTTGCTACTGTCTGGCGGTAAAAAAAGGATAACCAATACACAAACAGCCTCCGGCAGGATCGAACACGATCCCACCGGAGGCTGTTTTTATCTGTGTTTTCTTATCATGCGTTTATGCCATGGTCGCCAGCATCTCCGCCGTAACTTCATATTGCAGCGGCTGATCCTGCAAAAAGCGATCCAGCTCCTGCGCCATATACAAGCCCATACGAGCATTTTCGTTGTTCATGCTGCCCGCGATATGGGGCGACAAAAACACATTCGGCATGGTGAAGAAAGGATGCCCCGCTTCCACCGGTTCCGGCTCGGTCACATCCAGCAGCGCGGTGCGATCCGGCTGCTCGGTGAGCGCCCGCACCAGATCCGCTTCCACCACCTGCGCACCGCGACCGGTGTTGATAAAGGTGGCGTTGGGTTTCATCCGCGCAAACAGGTCATAATTCAGCATTCCCTTGGTTTGGGCGTTGTTCGCCAGATGGTTGGAGATAACCTGGCACTGTTCAAACAGAGTCGGCAGATCGCACAGCGTTACCCCCAGCTCCTCCGCCTTTTCGGGCGGCAGGAACGGGTCGAACACCATCACCGGCAAAGCGTACGCCCGCAGCAGCTTGATGACCAGCTTGCCGATCATTCCCGCGCCGATGATGCCCACCGGCACATGGTAATTGCCATGGCTGCGGTTGGAATGGGCGCGGCCGGGATCGTGTTCCCCGCGGCTGTACTGCGCGGTGGCTTGGAAATAGCCTTTGCCCGCCAGCACAATTTGGGCTGCGGTGAATTCCGCCACCGGCACCGCGTTGGCAGCCGCCGCGCTGAACACCCGCACGCCGCGTTCAAAGCAGGAACGCGCAAAGAACTGTACGCTTCCCGCACCGTAAAACACTGCTTTCAGCCGCGGAAAATAGGTTGCCAGCTCCTCCGCCGTGAACGGATGCATTCCCCAAGTGGAGAACAGCACCTCCACCTGAGCGCAATCCTCGCGGCGCTCTTTCCACGCGTCCTGCTGGTATAAGCCGTCCAAAAAGTGCAGCCGTTCGTTCAGCATCTTCTGGGTTTCGGCATCGTACACCTGATCGATCAGCCCTTTGCCGGCTTTGCTCAAAAACATGGCGTTCAGCATACGCTCTCCCCCTTTGTCCAGCGGCGCAGCGTTTCGGCATCCTCCAAAAAGCGCGCGGGACTGTCGTCTTTCACAAATTCAATGATGGCGTGCTGGCGCTGCGGATCCAGCTCCAGCGCTTGCAGATAGGCGCGCCAATCGGCATCGCCCTGCGCCAGCGGGTGGCGTTCGTTCCCCTTTGTCCAGCAGAACACGTGCACATTCGCCAGATACGGCCGCATGGCAGCGGCTTCGCGGCAGTTGTCCGCCGCGGTAATGTCCGGATTCGGCTGCCAATAGGTTTTGACATATGGGCTGTTGATGCGCTGCATCAGCTTTTGGGCGCTTTCGGCGTTTTGGGTCAGCGTGCCGCGATGATATTCGGTCGCCACGGTCAGCCCGTGCTGTCCTGCCATCTCACCGATGATACGCAGCGCCTCGGCGTTGCGGTCATAATAGGCTTCGTCTGCCCGGTCGGGCTCGCGGCCGCCCGGCCACACCCGGATCACCGGCGCAGACAGCGCCAGCGCGCTTTGCAGCACCGGCTTAAAATCCTCGGCGATATGCTCGGGACCGTCCACATGGAGGTAGGAGCCATAGGACAGCACCTGCAGTCCCGCTTGTCGGGTGCGGTCGCCCACCTCGCGCGCGAGCGCTTCCTCGCCCGGCTTCACATGAACATCGCCGCCCCATTCGATGCCGTCCAGCCCGCTTTGCTGCACCAGCTCCACGATCTGCTCAACGGTCAGCTGCCGAAAGGTAATGGATGTAAGTCCTGTCATGGATCGTCCCTCCGTTTTCTTTATTGATAAGAATGAATTTAGCCCAGCTTCGCGATCTGCCCCGTCGCGTATTGCAGAATTTGCAGCGCATCGCTCGCAGTCACCGCTTTGTCGGCGTTCACATCCGCCGCCAGCGTTTGCGCTTCGGTCAGGGTGATCTTTTCGCTCGCTGCTTGCAGCGTCATCAGCGCATCAGTGATGTTGACCACGCCGTTCTCGTCCACATCGCCCAAGGTGTACACCGGCGGCTGCGGGTCGATCGCTTTATCCGCCAGCAAACGGACGTTGCGCACACTGAAGGTGACGCCGCTGTTATCCGACCATGTGATGCCGTCCGCGTCGGTCCCCAACGCGCCGGTATCGTTATACAGGAACATATAGAAGGATTGCACGCTGCCTTTGGCAAGCAGCTCGGCGGGCAGCTCCTGCCGGACGGTGATCCAGCTTTCCACCCGCGGCAGCACATCCTGGGTGCCTTGGATCCGGTTGCGCACCACGGTACGCGCCGCGGTTTTGCTTTCGCCCATCTCGAACTGACCGTTTTTCACCTGTTTCAGCCAGTTGCCGTTGCTGGGTGCCGGGTCGGTATGGGTGGTATCCACCCGAATGTCGAACTGGACATACACGGTGTCGTAGCCCACCGTGCTGATCGGCTCGTCCGCTTTGATGTCCACCTTCATATGGTGCCCCTCGTTGGACTTGGTTACCCCTTCGGACAATGTGCCGAGCACCACTTTGGCGTCCTCATCCATCACCAGCAGCTCGTCCGCTTTGCGGATCGCCGCCAGCATCTCTTTGACTTCGCTTTCAGCCGCCGCTTCGTTGCGATACACCGCCCAGCCTTGTTCAAACAGCAGATTGTACGCCGCCGCCGATTCCAGCGTGTACGCGGTCAGATCGGTGCGCTGGTCACGCAGCAGCTGTTTCAATGCGATTTTGTCCGGCGAATCCGGCACGCGGTTTTCCGAATCCAGAATCTTGATGTCGGTAAAGGCAAAGGTGATGTCCTGGTCATAGTTGTTGACGCTGTCCACATACATCCTAAAGGAGCGCACATTGCTCCAATCCATCGCGTTGTTCGTTTTGTTCAGCGCCGACAGCGGAATGTACAGCACATTCTCGCCCTCGTGCAGTTGCAGCGAATCCACCGTGCAATAGGCGCTGTTTTCCTTGCCGTTGGTGTCCGGCGAGCGCAGATAGATGCGCCCGGACGAGAACATGCCGCTGCGCGCCTGCTCGGCGGTGATGTTCACGGTGAAGAACAGGTAAATGTTGTTCAGGTTGCGTTCGGACAGATCCAGCGCGTTGTCGAGCGATGTCCACGGTGTGCCAAAGGTCTTTTTGTGCACCGTTACCACGGGGTCAGCCAGCTTCACGGTCGCCATGGTCAAGCCGAGATCCCGGAACGCCAGCGATTCGCGCGCCGCGGTCAATCCGTCGATGGTAGCGGTGACCATATCATCGGTCGCATACGGCAGCACCAGCAGCTTTTTCGCTTTGTGCAGCGCTTGGTGATACGCCGCCAGCGTGTCATCGGTATACAGATTTTCCTGCACCGGTTGAGCAATCGCCTGTTTCAGCGCCGTCATATCCGGATAGGTCGGGGTGGCCAGCGCAAAATCCTTATCCACAAAAGCGATTTCCGCCACTTCCACACCGGCGTTCTGCGACAGAGTGCGGCATTGCAGCTTCCAATACCGTCCCGATACCTGCAGCGGTATCTGCTCGGTGCCACCCTTGCCGGTGTCGGTGGTGTAGGCGGTCGTCCAGCTTTCGCCGTCATCCGATACCAGTACATCATAGCCGGTCGCGTACACATTGCCCCACCGGATGTTCAGCGTGGCGAGATCCATAGATTCCTGCATATCGTCGGTGATCCAGCTGTCCGCTGCCGACGCAGCTTTCCAGAAGGTGTCCTCGCGGCCGTCGAACGCCAGCCCCAAAGCGGAACCGTCCTGCGAAGCGCCGCTTTGGATCAGGGTGCTATCGCCTGCCGCCAGCGTCATGCTCTGGCCGGCATACGGCGTTTCACCGGACACAAACACCGTGCGGGTCGCCGTGCCGTTGATATTCAGCCGCACGATGCGCTTTTCGGCGGGTTTCATATTCGACACCGCCAGCGTCACCACCGGCACAGCACCGGATTCGTCGATGATCAGCGAGCAAGCGCCGTCCACCGTCACGGTTTTGCCGGCAGCGTATTCCAGCGAACCGGCTTCGTAGAAGTTGACCTGGGTCTGTTTAAGTCCCTCGTGCCGCACCGCCTGCACTGTTTTGGTGTTCGCCACAATAGTGATAGGGTTGTCGGCACTGTACGCTTTCACCTGCTGTTGGGTAGCGTTTGGCAGCACGATATAGGCATAGGATTTGTCTTTGGGTGCCACACCCTGGTCGATCCACAGCGAGAAGGTATCGGCCGACGCGCTGCCTTCCGGCCACAGGCTCGGATATTTACCGGTCTGATCCTGACGCGACACCTTGACCGCCGTCTGCTCCGGGAAGATGTAGCCGATTTTGTTGTTGTAAACCCAATCGGCGTTATAGCTCGCTTCGGCGGTATTGTCCGCAACCGTGGTGCCGTTGACGGCGGCATCCGCTGCTTTGGTCTGGTTGATGGTGGTGTGGATCGTGGCCTTGTGGTTGGAGTGGATGTCCGTGCCCAGCGCCACATATTCATCGTCAAAGAAGAAGTAGCTCAGCTTGCCGCCGGTGGTGGCACCGCTGTAATCGTTGCCCGCTTTGGGGCGGATGTCGGTTTTTTCATAGGTATACGCGAAGGCACCGTACTGGCCGTTGGATACACTGATGGTATCGTCGTTGGCGTTGTCGAAATCGTTGTAGCGATCCGAAAAATAATACGGCGCGGTGGTGCCGGGCAGATGCCGCCAATCGTAAGCGGACAGCACGCTGCTGTATTCGTCGCCGTCCACCGCCACGGTGGTCATACCGGCGGTGGTCCAGAACACAAGGCAGCCCAGCTCTTCGTCCGGCCAGGTCGAGCGCCACTCGCTGCTCTTCATAATCGCCGTATCGCCGCGCACATTCACGCCGTAGCCGGCGCGCATATGGCTCATATACGACGATGTCCACATATCTTTGTTGCCGGACAAGCCGTTGTCTGCCCGCTTGCCGTTCAGGTTATCCAGCAGTATCTGGTATTCCGCCGCGCGCGCGGGATCACTTTCGATCATCCGCTGCAGCGGCACCGCATAGTTCTGGCGCGCCCAGTTCTGGTTAAACGGCTGGTACAGGGTGCCCATTTCCAGCAAATCGCCGCGAATCATCCAGCGGTTGCCATCCAGAATGTAATCCGCCATCAGATCCAGCACCTTTTGCGGCAGCGCAAACGAGGTGCCGCGCAGGAAATAGATCCACAGCGACAGATCCTGGATCAGCGACTTGCCGTAGCCGTTGGAATACATCAGATTGCCGTGGGCGTGGAAGCTGTTGTCCACCATCAGCGCCTCATCGCTGAGCACATCGCTGCGTCCCAGATTGGCGCACAGGCACTGGTCCACCACCTTGCGGAACATGGCGGGATCGTTTTCCAGCAACGCCCGATGCAGCGCGTTTTGGGTCTGCCACAGGGCGTTTTGTCCGGTGCCGGTGGAACCAAACCGCTCCAGCTTGCGGCAGATCATGGACAGGTTGTCGGCGGTCAGCTCTTTTTCCAGCAAATTGCCGATCTTATAGATATACTGTCCGATGCCGAAGCCGTTTTCCCACCAGTTCGAGCACCACGGCCCCTCATAGTCCGCCTGGTTCGGGTTGGCATCGCGGATGCTGCGCCAATGCTCCAAGCCCTTTTGGACGGCATTCAGCATCGCGGCATCGTGATAATGCGCCCCCTCCGGGTCGCTATACGCCATACTCATCGCGAGCATACGCGCCAGCGCGATCTTGGGCTGCCATATCAAGCCGTTGGCGGTATGCGTTTGGTCGTAATAATCGATATCCGCCCACGAACCATCCGCACGGACGGTGTCAAGATAGGCTTCTGCCTGCGTTTCGTCGCCATAGCGTTTATCCATGCTCAAGGTCAGGAAATACGCGGCAAACCGGGATTTGATAAGCGCCATGTCCTGAAGCTGCGTGTCGCTGTCGTCAGCGGAAACCGGCAGCACGCTCAGCATGGTCATCAGCATCGCGAGCACCGACAGCATCGACAACAATCGTTTGGGCATTGCTCTCATGGGTACACACTCCTTTAACTGCAATCTTTATCATCCCCGCCGTGGGGTCAGTTCCGATGAAGAGAGGCGGTGCGTTCGCGGTAATCCTGCCACACCCGCTCAAACCAGTCGTCCTCCTGCGGGAGCGGCCGCACCGGCTGCCAGTGGGTGGTAAAGCCCTCCGGTGTGCGGGCAGTAACCGCCACGGTTTGGCGGAATGCCGGATTCTCCGGTCGATACGCCCATTCCGGCAGCCCCGCCACCGGCGTACCGTCCGACGATACCACCAGTGCCGAGCCACGGCTGCCGGCTTGTTGCGCCGATGTCTGCATGGCGGACACCACGGCATGGGCGGTGATGACCATGTCCCGCGTTTTTTCCAGCGTGACCAGCCCGGCAGTATCCTCCGCACGGGTGACACGGTAAAAGTCTTGTTCCAGCGCCGAAAGCTGCTGCGCCAGCTGTTCCAGATCGCCCGCACTACGCAGCGGCGCAGCGTGGTCGCTCATGGCTTTTTGCAGCCACAGCCAGCACTCCGATGCTGGGCGCGCGTCCGGCGCGGCGGACGCCCAATCGGCTTTCAGCTGCTCCACCGCCTGCTCCGCCAAAGCGGCAAAAGCAGCATCCGCCTCCGGTTCCGCACACGGATGACACGCGATATGCTCTGCCGCGCGCATCGCCCCCACTTGGGTCGCGTTCAGCGCCGAGCCGCCGGGGCGGCATACGCCGAAGGTTCCGGCGACCTCCCCCACCGCGTACAATCCCTGCACCGTCGTTTGCCAATCGCTGTCCACCGCCAGCCCGCCGTTGTGGTGCTGGGCGCAAACCGCGACTTCCAGCGGCTCATTATACAGGTCGATCCCGTGCGCCGCATACAGCTCGATCGCGGGCGGGTTCATGCGCTGCAGCCGCCCGATCGGCGTAGGCAGCAGTGCGTCCGAATTTTTGAGATAAGTATACGCTTCGGTGGATAGGGTGTCAAACTGCTGTTGCTCCAACCCGGTGGGTTCGCGGCGGAAATCCATAAACACCCGCCGCCCCAGCACCCGCGTTTCGCGGTAAATGATCAGATCCAACAGCGATGAGCCATCCACCTTGGCGGCATCGAATGGCCATTGGTAGCCTTTCAGAAACACCCGATTCAGCACATCCTGCGGGGTGTCAAAATAATCCAGCAAAAACTCGCGTTCGTTGCCCTTCGCATCCACCGAAATGTACCGCGGCAGCACCTGTTGATAGGTACCGGATACATTCCAGCGGAATTTGGTGGAGGCGAGCCCATACTGCCATTCCTGCAAATTCGCGCCCTGTGCGCCGATGGCGAGCGCCAGTCCGGTCATACCCGACTGGCTTTCGGGATACACCGACGCGTGGTACAGCCCCGCGGGACCGCCGGTCGCCAAAATCACCCGATGGCACCGGATCAGCGACAGCCCGTGGCTGTCCTCTCCCACGCGGGTGGCATCCAGCCCCAGCACCCCTTGCACCGCGCCGTCGCGTTCCAGCAAGCGGATCGCTGTCCAATGCTCCAACGTGGGGATCGGCTTGCTGCGCACCGATTTTTCCAGTGCCTCGGTCATATAGCGGGAGGTCAGCGGACCCGCCGAAGTGGCGCGCCGCCGCGGGTCGTGGTCGGTCTTGTACCCGGCGTATTCGCCATAGCGCGTGGTCGGAAACGGCACGCCCAAGTTGACCAGCTTCATAAAGCCGCGCACCGAACCGGCGGCCTCCGCCAGCGCGGTGTCACCGTTGACCGCGCCACCCGCAAACAGGGTGCGCGCCATTTCGGCGACCGAATCCGTCTCGTCCCCCGACAACGACAGCTTGTAATACGTCTGCTTGTCACTGCCGGTATTGCGCGAGGTGCCGCGATGCCAGCCCTCGGTCACCAGCAACAGATCGCGGCATCCCAGATCATACAGCGAATCGGCGGCATTCAGTCCGGCACAGCCGGAACCGATCACCACCGTATCCACCGTTGTAACAGGCAGCTCCCAGCCGCCCAGCATTTGTTTTTTCTGCTCCATTTACAGCCTCCGGATATGGAACCCGCCGTCGGCGTTCAGCACCTGACCGGTGGAAAAATCCAACAGCCCGCTGGCCGCCGCCAACACGCAGTTGGCAACATCCTCCGGCTGACCAAACCGCCGAATGGGGGTCACGCCCTCATCGATCAGCTTCTGATATTTTTCGGTCACGGTTTTGGTCATATCGGTCATGATAATACCGGGGCGCACCTCAAACACGCCGATGCCGTATTCCGCCAGTTTATCCGCGAACAACTCGGTCACCATCGAAATGCCGGCTTTGGAGATGCAATACTCGCCGCGGTTAGTGGACGAGGTGTACGCCGACATGGACGAAATGTTGACAATGCGCGGTGTATACTCCGGCAGCGACTGCTCCTGCAGCGCAATCATCGCGTTGGCGACCGTTTGGCACATAAAGAAGGTGCCGCGCAAATTGATCCGCATCAAGCGGTCAAAGCTCTCTTCGGTGGTTTGCAGAATATCCAGCCGCACCGTGGGCGCTACACCGGCGTTGTTGACATGCAGATCCAGCCGTCCGTAGCGTTCCAGCACGGTTTGCAACAGTCGCTCGCGATCTTCGCTTTGGCTGATATCGCAGCGGATATAATCCGCCTGCCAACCCTTTTGGTGCAGCTCCTCCACAAATGCGGTCATCTCCTGCTCCGGCCGCACATCCGAAAACACGGTCAGATAGCCGTTTTCGCATAGCTTGCACGCGGTGGCATAGCCGATGCCGCGCGCCGAACCGGTCACAATTGCTACTTTTGACATGCCATTTTCTCCTTTCCCTCGCGATACAGCGGGGCATACACAGCGGCGTCCCGCACCACACAACCGGCGCGCGAGCCCATCCGCATCAATTCGGTGCATTTGCCGCAGGCAATGCAGCATTTGGACGCATCCAGCGCCCCTTTATGTAAAATATCCGATGCAAAAGTGGGATAAGCGAACGCTTCACGCCCGAATCCCGCCATCGCCACGCCTTTTTGCGCGAGCATACCGGCGGCGAACTGCGGCGACCATTGGCGCAGATAGGACAAGCCGGAGGCGATCACCGACAGATTCGGGAACGCCGACGCGACGGTGCCGATGCAATCCGCCATACGCGCCACACCCACCAGCGGGTCTTCGGGCGGCGCATACGGGCCCTGATCGAACGGGCGGTTGACATGCGGGTTGACATAGGGGTTGCCGATCGTGAAATCGATCAGCGACAGTCCCCGCTGCTCATGCAGCATCCGCACCAGCTGCTCCGGCTCGGTCATATCCGGCGTCAGGCTGCCGTCAGGAGCCATACCGAAACCATAGGGCGCTTCCACACCGTCATAAATATTCAAACGGCTGGTCAAAATCGTGCGGGCGGATATGGTTGCCCGCACCGCATCCACCGTACCCAGCAGCAAGCGGGTGCGGTTGTCGAAGCTACCGCCGTACCGCCCCGGGCGGGTAAAGGCGGACAGACTCTCGCTGAACAGATAGCGGTGGCACGCCTTGATATCCACGCCGTCGAACCCCGCCTGCTCCGCCAGCCGCGCCGACGCGGCGTACGCCTCCGGCAGCGCATCCAGCTCCTCATCCGACATCAGGCACGCGTCATCCAGTGGCGCCGACGCTTCGTACGGCGGGCAGTGGTACATCACCCGCGGCGCAGGCTTTCCGGTGGGCTTGGAATAGCGACCCGAATGGGTCAGCTGCACGATCATCACCGGTTCAAAACCGTTTTTCGCCAAGCAGCGCTGTTTCACCTGCTCCACCAACGCTTTGAACGCATCCACATTTTGCGGTGTCAGCATCAGCTGGCGCGGGTTGGCGCGCGCATCCGGCAACACCGCCGTCGCCTCGCCCCAGATCAGTCCCGCGCCGCTTTCGGCAAAGCGGTGATACCGCCGCACCGTCAGCTCATCCGGCGAACCATCCGCTTTGCCGTCACAGCCCTCCATCGGTTGGATCGCCAGTCGGTTGGCGGAGGTGTGCGCGCCGATGGTCAGCGGCTGCGCCAACGCAGAGAGATCCTCCTCCAGCGGGATGGTCACGCCCAGCGCCGCCGCGGCGCGCTGCACATCCTCCAAATGGGGATATTGAAAAGCCATGTCGGCATCATCCTTTCGTGTTGTTCTGTCGACAGTATACCATGAATGTTCGCTGTAAATTGCGTTGATTTTGCGCAAAAATATGTACGATTTGCGATGTTGCTCTGCCCCCCGTATACGCAAACAGGCGGAGGGCACCACGTGCTCTCCGCCTGTGTCTTGTGTATGGTTAGAAGTTTCCATTTCGCGCTGCAAAAGCGGCGCTATTTGGATGAAGGATTAGTTTCCGACAAAACCGCTGTCGGTATCGCCGTCCATGCCATCTTTGTCAGCGCCGGCATCGCCGTCGCCCATGCCGCCACTAACCGTCAGAATATCTTCGAATCGAAATTTCTCAATTTCCATCATCGGTGCTTCGTACATTTTGCTCATTCAATCGCCCCCTTGGTAATGGTCACGCCATCCGCCGCCGTCTTGAACTGATACACAGCGGTACTCCACAGGATCTGCTGCTCACCCGCCGCGTTTTCAACCACGGCATAGGCGCGCGCATAACGGGTTTTGCCGACCCCTACATTCAGCAGATGGGTCATATACTGTTCCCCTGCTTTTGTTTTGGACGATACAACCTGTACATATTTGCTGGCATCCACCGCGTCTGCGTTTTCCGCCAGCGCTTTCATCACCGTTGCCGATCCGGTGTAATACGCACCATAAGATTTCACGGTGTATCCGCTCGGGATAGATGTTTGAGCAATCACGGACAACGTGCTCTGACCCTCGCTATCTACCGCATAGGTAGCCTGCTGCAGCACCACTTCCGGCGTATAGCTGCCCGCACCTTCAAATACGGCTTTAATCGTGTTTTGGCCGCTGACATAGAAGGTGTAGGTGTTCGAGTTAAAACCAACTTTGGCACCATCCAGCTCCCAATAAGCAACGGTTTGGTCCGAATCCGCCGACACAATCACGCGCTGGTCAAAAGAAAGCGGAGTGTCCGCGGTCACAGGTGTATCGTCACCCGCAACGGCCGTGGCGTTTTCAACAGTAACCGTGTACTTTTTCTCCGTCGGAGAGGTCACATACACCGCGGTCAACGACATTGCCGTGTCGTTGGAAAGATTCGTTTCCCAAAGCGACTCCACATCCTGTGTATCGTCGCCCCAAGATTCAAACGAATATCCACCCAGCGCAGGCGCTTTGGTGGTATTCAAAACCTCGCGGAGTTCGCCAATGGAATACGCGTTTTTGGTCGCCAACAAAATGTTGGATTTTCCATAGAACTTCACCACAACGCCTAACATCGGCAGTCCATCCGTCCCCTGTTTCCATGTGGAAAGGGTGATGTTGTTCGCAGAAAGGACAGCCGAAACCGCCTCCTGCTGGTCACCAAAGGAGGCCTTGCTGTCGTTCAAAGAAGAAACAAAATCAGCGGATTTCATCTCGTCCAAAGATTTTTTGACAGCACCGGCTGTGTTATCGTTCGCTGTCGTGTAGCCATTGCTCATATACAAAACATGATCTGCTCCTTGCTCCACAACAACTTTTTGATCCACCGTATAACAGTTGTACACATACCCGGTAACATTTTTATTCCGAATAGTCCCCACAACACCACCTTTTGTTCCGGTGGCGGTGATAGCAGAATGATTGCTGCAATTTAGAGTGTAAAAATGAACCGCTTGAGCATTCATTTTCTGTACACGTCCAGCGATGCCACCGGTATAATTTTTACCGGTAATGGCAGCCAAATTTTGGCAGTTACTAATCACAACAGAAAATTCAACAACTTTATCTGATTCAACAGCACCAATAATACCACCGGTGGTGTTACCCGCATCAATCTTACCGTTATTTGTGCAACCATCAATTACAGATGTGCCGCCAGCACTCAGGCTGGTAGCCTGCGCCACAATACCGCCGGTATAGTCTTTATTTTTTGCTCCCGTGGCACTAAGAGTCGCATTATTCACGCATCCACGCACGCTGGCTCCCTCAGCCATTCGTGCCACAATGCCGCCAAGAAAAACATTGTCATCATTGGTGGCAATCACTTCTGAGCCGGACGAAGTACTGCAATTGGTGATCGAGCCCCCAAGGACCAATCCGGCTGCGATTCCGCCCACATACTGTTTCCCTTTAACAGTTCCATCAAAAGAGCACGCATCAATCGAGCCTTTACAGGTTTGTGCAAAAGGCGCAATCATTGTGCTTGTTTGATTATCCGACAAATCAATGGTACCGGTAATGTTAAGATTCTTCACCCGAGCTGTTTCGTTCAAATTGCCAAACAGAACCTTGTTAACACCGGTCTCCAGTTTGATCGTATAGCCTTGGCCATCCAACGTACCGTTAAACGAACCAACCAGAAAAACGGCTGTGCTCTGCGACACATCACTACTTGTAACAGTAATATCGTTTGCTAACTTGTACGAGCCGGTCTGGTTGTTGAGCGCCAACAATTGGGCAACCGTTTCGATCCAAGCAGATTCATCCACTACATCATCCGCACCGGCCGGTTCACCGGTCAGCACCGGATAACCATTGGCGCCCTTTGCCCATTTGGACATTTTCAAGGCGCCCAGCTCTTCGTCATCCTTTTTCTCAATCACAAAATTGTTCAGAGTCTGAACAAAAGCCGCCGACTGCATCTCAGCCAATGTCTTTTTCGTACCCTGTTTACCCTTTGTAGCCGTATCCAGATAGAACACATTCTGGAGTTTGTTGTTCTGGGATGTGGCACCAGCCGAAACAGTAGAATAACTGTTCACCAAAGACGAGCCCATATTTACACGAGAAACCAAGCCACCTTGTTCGTTAACAGAAGCGCTGGCAACCACATTGCCCGTGTTATAGCAGTTAGCCACGTAGGCCATACGCGTGTATTGTTTGCTTGTACCATTTAACACATTTCCGCCCGTTTCATCCAACAAGCACCGGTTGTAGGATACACCCACAATGCCGGCGACGTCCTTGTAGCCGGTGATGGTGCCCGTGTTGACACAGTTAACGATGGACGAATAGCTTTCGCCCGCAATACCCGCTATTTTCTTAGACTTCGCCTCAACACCCGTAATCGTGCCCGTGTTGACGCAGTTGCGGATAACCGATGCATCCGTTGTTCTTTCATCGCCCATTTTACCGACGATACCCGCCACATTCTTGTCGCTTTCATCGGTAGCCGTAGCGGTGATCGAAGCGTTATTCACACAGTTTTCGATAACAGCTACTTTTTCTGCCTGCCAACCAGCCGTCACCAAACCGGCGATACCGCCCATATTGGCGTTGCCCGATTGGCTGGTTTCGATAGAACCGCTGACGGTGCAATTCGAGATGGTACCCCACAGCACCTCGCCGACCAAACCGCCGACGCGCTGCTTTTCTGACTTAATATTTACATTTTCCAGCGTCAGATTTTTGATCGTACCGCCTTCCAGTTGCAGGAACATACCCGCACGATCCACCGGGCTATCGCCGGTATTGTCGATCGTCAGACCAATGATTTTGTGCCCGTTGCCGTCCAGCACGCCCCGGAACCCCTGGTTATAAGGCGACACATTGGTGGGCCAATTTTCCGTCAGTGTGATGTCCTGCGTCAGCATCACTTTCAGATCCCGCTGCTTGCTAACAGTATTGGCAAACCAAAACAAATCGGTTTCGTTTGCCAACTGGTAGACACCGTCAACCAGCTGCGGCGTGCTGTCCTCCGCGCTGACAGAAGCGAACCCGACCGGCAAACAAGTCACCAGCATGGCGCACACCATCAGCAGAGATAGCCATCGTTTTTTCATAGCGTTCTCTCCTTTTTCCATTTTGGATGAAGATCATGCTTCGTCTTTCATCCATTTAATCAATTATATAAAAAACACACAAAGTGTGTCAAGGAAGGATACCGGCAAAATACAAAAATCTGATTGGTTTTACAAACTTTTGAGGCTTCCAATGACAAATTGATTGTTTTTGCAATATGACTCGCCATTTTATCTCCATCCAAAGAAATAAAATGGCTGCTTTTGACCAGTGTAGAGCAATTAGCAACGAAAATGCCCCCGGTCGGGAGAGATCTCCCAGCCGGGGGCATTCCATAGCAACCATATCTGGCGATTATTCGCCTTCCAACGAGCCGTCTTCCTTGCCGTTATCCGGGATATTGGGGTCCGTACCGCTCATATCGCAAATATCCTCGAACACGAAACGTTCCACATCCACTTGAGGCTCTTCATATATCTTTTTCATCAGCGTCACTCTCCTTTACTCAGCAAACGGCTGAATATCCGTCGTTGCGTTTTCGCCCGTTGTTACCATCGCATACTCCGAGCTAAAGATAACAGATCCATCATTCAGCACCGCATAAGCGCGCGCTACGCGCGTTCTGCCGTCTACGATATTCAGCAGACTGATCATATACTGCTTGTTGGCAGCCGTAGAGCTGGAAACCACTTGAATGTATTGGCTGCTGCTAAGATCATCCACGCCGGTCAACGCCTCCAATCTATCGACTTTATTGCTGAAGATCACACCGTATTCTTGGACGGCTGCATCATTTGGGATCGAGGTTTGCGCGATCACGGTGAAAATCGATTTTCCGTTGTCACCGCGCTTGATGGCAGCCTGCTGCAGCACCACATCAGCCGTGATTGCTTCTGTGCTCTCGCCCTCGTACACCACGCCGATGGTGTTGTTGCCGCTGACATAGAAGGTATAGCTGGTTTTGCCAAAGCCCACTTTGGTGCCGTCCAGCAGCCAATAGGCCACCGTTTTGTCGGACACGGATACAGTCACGCCCTGGTCAAACACCAGATTTTCATAGGTTTCCAAAGCGCTTCCGTTGGATGCGACGGCAATGTCGTTGCCATGATGATCGCTATCTTTTGCCAGCGTATAAGCATCTGTGTCGTCTTTGGCATAATAGGCAGTAATCTGCTGCGTTGTGCCATACAACGCTTCATCGTCCAACTGATTGGCGAAGTTTTCCACTTCGGCATCCCATTTGTTAAACACATAGCCGTACATGGCAGGCACTTTGATAGAATAGATATAATCTGTAAACTGTTCACTGATGGGGGTTGCTCCCTTGACAAAGGTGTGGCTGTCGAAGATCACATTATATTTGCCAACAAAATTGACGGTCACCGTTTGCAGTTTCACAATGCGGATGTCTTCGTAGGTCACGGTATAAGCTTCAGCGGGTTTGTTTCCGTCTTGATCTTTAACCGTAACATATACACGCAGATTGTTCAGATTCTTCAGCGTAGCCATACGCTCCGCATCATTGGCATTCCCGTTGTTAATGACCTCAGCCATATTCAGGTTGAACAGTGCATAGCCATCAACCAAATCGTGCGCCGTCACACTGAATCCCACCTCAGTACCAGTGTCGCCACCCTGACGCACCACAAAGGCGCCGCCGACAATTTGATAAGCCGGGTTAGAAACTTTCACACCAAAGCGGATGTACATATTCGACAGGTCCTCTTTGGTAGGCTCGGACACACCGTTCAGCAAATCCAACGCCGGATCAATCAGATTGCTATTCTGCCAATCCGTGTTGGCTTCATCTTTGGTTGCTTCCATATTTACCATCTTGTTCCACGGAGCAAACTCGCTTTTCGCAACCGTTTCGCCCAGTACCAGATTGGCCATGGCCGCTTTAACCTCGGTCATCATTTCGCTGATGTCCTGCAGCGGGGCAGTATCACCATTGGCAACCAGCTCTGCCACCTTGGTTTGATATTGCTGTTTCACCTTTGCTTCCGCGCCGTTCACATACACATCTTTGCTGAAATCGAACACATTTTCCAGCTGCTCGACCATTACCTGACGAGTGTTGTCGACAATTTGGATATCCGACACCGTTACGTCTGCACTTTTCAGTTGGTTTTTTGCCATACGCATCTGGGTGATATAGTGCAGCACATCGCGAACATCGTCGTTATCGTTGTTGGTTCTTGCACGATAGAGGTACACGCCCTGTGCCACCTTGGCACCATCTTTACCCCACTGGCCGTCTTTTTCGGACGGAGTCAGCGGAATGGTCACAATCGCTTCCGTTTTATCACCGTCGGGAATCTCTTGCAGATTCACATACCAGCCATACACATGCTCACCGCCGGTGGTGTGGCGCAGTTCAATCAGATAATCGTTATCAAAGCCGGAGGCTTTCAGCGATGCTTTTGTGGTGGTCAGTTTCAGCTGCAGCGCATAATTGTTCAAATCGCCGTACAAATGCACGCCATTGTTATCGTTGGCCACGCCGCCCATGTTCATCCAGTCGGCTCCGCCGCTCAGAGTGCTGTCATCCGGCCCATACAGTGCCACCGCTTTGCTGTGATCTTCAAACTGCGTATCCGTCGTTTTGGCAGCTTGCAGCGCGGTCAACAATGCGACCCAATCGTCGTTATCCGCTGCCAGTGCCTGTTTCGCGTCAGCCAGCGCGGTAGCAAAATCGCCACCGGTTGTGTACAGATAGTTGTCGGAGGCATCCACCGCTTCCTGCAGCAAATCGCGCGACAAGTCCACAATGCGCACTTTGGAAATAGCCATTTGCAGCGCCAGTCCCTGCTTATCGCTTTTGCGCTCAGCAATCATGTTCAACTGCATCGCGTTGGTCGGATCCCATTTATCCTTATCGTTTTCGGTCATTGCCGACAGCGGCCACGCCATGTGCAGGGTGTTGCCATCAATCGTAAAGTAGTCTTTTTCGGAATCCTGCCGATTGGCCAAATGCAGATACGTCCATCCCGGTTCGCTGTTGCTGCCGGTGTCTTGGTTTTTATAAGAACGCAGCCGGAAATAAATTTGGCTCAGCTCGCTCCACGCCTCTTCCGCCGTGTTCGCGCCCAAATCGGTAAAGGTAAAGTCAGCCTTCAACACATAATTGGGATTCAATCTGTTCGCCGCCGAACCGGACACATCGATACCCGTGCCACCGCTGGAATGGTCGCCGGTAGCGCCATCCGCTACGCGGCTCCAGTCAAAGCCGAAGTTGTTGGTGGTTTCGGTTTTGATCGGCGTATTCCAATAAAACTGGGTCACCAGTTCTTCTTGACCAATCACCAGCGATTGCTCGCCAAAGGTGATATTGACGCCTTTGCTGCCCCATTCGTTTTCGGCAAAAGAGCCATTACTGCCGGTAATTTGTTTGTAGCGATCGTTCAACAAGCTGTGCAGGTCATTATACACCAACACTTCTACCCGTCCAAGCGTGGTTCTTGCTGCGAGAGGCACCGCCGTTTGGCTGTTCCACACCCATGTGCCATCCGATTGCTTCACAAACGCTGCCGTGGACAAAATTTGTACAGCCCCGGTCAGCTCTTTGCCATCCGCATCTTTCAGCGTCACACGCGGCGTGCGAATGTACGGCAACCAGTCCGATTCCGTAATTGTGGCTTTGCTGTCCTCTTTGTTAGCGTCCGGCAACGCCGCTTTCAGCGCATCCGTCAACTGCTCCGCCAGTTTGGATGAAGCGTCATCCTCGTGCAACGTCAGCTGGAACCGGACATACACATCGTGTTTTCCGTATTTTGTCATATCTACGCTTTGCTTGAGGCTTTCGTTTTTCAGAAAATAGCCCCACTGCATCGCGTGACCTTTCTGCGGATTGCTATTGCCATCGGTCAGTTTGATCGTAGCCGTGCCGGTGGTGGGCACAGCGCTTTCGCCCTCCGCGCCGGCGGTCAGAAACCCTACCGGCAAACAGGTTGCCAGCATGGTGCATACCATCAGCAGGGATAGCCATCGTTTTTTCATACTGCTCTCTCCTTTTCGTGAATCTCCTTTTTCCGTTGCAACGCGGATGCGCCCGCGTTACTTACAACCTTGATTATATCACGGCTAATTATAGCCTGTCAAGAATGCCCGATTGTAAAAATAGCCAATATGCATTTCCGATTTTATAGCGTTATACATAGTTTCACCAAGCAATACTTTCCCACCTCATCCGTCGCGGCTATGCAGTTTTTATGACAAACGCAAAAAACCGGTACCATCAGACGATGGTACCGGTGGAACAAGCGAGGGGATAAGCCGAGAGCAATGGATTATCCCCGAAAGGAGAAAGAAGATAGTGTATGTCCCGCGTTCCGTTGAGCAGACGGAACGCAGCCTATTCGCCTAACCATAACGAACAGGTTCATTTATACTATACCCGATGGAACGCTCGGTTGTCCATTGCGCAGATTGATTAAAACCTTGCAGATTTTGATATTATCGCTTTTTATCCGCCGGTTGTGGCGGCATAATCGCCCTTGGCGCGGGCAATATAATGGCAAAATGGCTTTCCGTCTCCCGCCGAAAGTTAGCGGCAGCTTCAACAATATTTCCATTTTTTCTCCCCTTTTCAAACCGGTTTTATACGGCTGCGTTCACCGCTTTTTGAGCCGGAGAAAAAGCACCGGAAAAACCGCAAAAAATGTGTCGAAAGCCATTGACTTTTAAGAGGGCAATCGGTATGATAAATGCATAAAGAAGACAAAAATGGTCCACTTTATCCGGTGAACCAAACACGCAAAGTCAAGGAGGAAAACTATGGAAAACCCCATCAATGTACGCGACTTTATTGTCAACAACTATACCCCTTACGAGGGCGATGATTCGTTTTTGGCGGGTCCCACCCCCAAAACCGAAAAATTGTTTGCACAGGTGAAAGAGCTGATGGAAAAGGAGCGTCAGGCCGGCGGCGTGCTGGATATTGACGAGCATACCATTTCCACCGTTTCGGCACACGAAGCGGGCTATATCGACCGCGATCTGGAAGAGATCGTTGGTTTGCAAACCGATGCGCCGCTGAAACGCGCCATCATCCCCTTTGGCGGCATCCGCATGGTGCGCAGCTCGCTGAAAGCGTATGATCGCGAGATGGACCCCGAAGTGGAGAAAATCTTCACCTATCGCAAAACTCACAACGACGGTGTGTTTGATTGCTACACTGACGAGATGAAAAAAGCCCGCCACACCGGCATCATCACCGGTTTGCCGGACGCTTACGGCCGCGGCCGCATCATCGGCGACTATCGCCGCGTGGCGCTGTACGGCGTGGATTTCCTGATCGAGCAGAAAAAGCAAGCCAAGGTGCGCGTGGGCGCGGCACCGCGGCTGCACGGCGAAGAGATTCGCGAGCTGGAAGAGCTGTCGGATCAGATCCGTGCGCTGGAAGAGTTGAAAGTCATGGCGGCAAAATACGGCTATGACATCTCCCGCCCCGCCGAGGACTTCAAAGAAGCGGTGCAGTGGGTGTACTTCGGTTATCTGGGCGCAGTCAAAGAGCAGAACGGCGCGGCGATGAGCCTTGGCCGTGTGTCCACCTTCCTCGATATCTACGCCGAGCGCGATCTGCAGAGCGGCAAACGCACCGAGAGCGAGATTCAGGAGATCGTGGATTCCTTCGTGATGAAACTGCGCATGGTGCGGTTCCTGCGCACCCCCGCGTATGACGAGCTGTTCTCCGGCGACCCGACCTGGGTCACCGAATCCATCGGCGGTATGGGTTTGGACGGCCGCACCATGGTCACCAAAACCTCGTTCCGCTTCCTGCACACGCTGGTCAACCTCGGTCCGGCTCCCGAACCCAACATGACCATTCTGTGGAGCTCCAAGCTGCCGGAAAACTTCAAAAAATTCTGCGCGCGCATTTCCATCGAAACCTCGTCCATCCAGTATGAGAACGACGATCTGATGCGGGCGAAGTTCGGCGATGATTACGGCATTGCCTGCTGCGTCAGCGCGATGCGCATCGGCAAACAGATGCAGTTCTTCGGCGCGCGCGCCAACCTTGCCAAAGCGCTGCTGTACGCCATCAACGGCGGCCGCGACGAGAAAACCGGCGATCAGATCGCGCCGGCGTTCCCGCCCATCACCGACGATGTGTTGGATTACGACAAGGTGTACAAGAACTACGACAAGATGTGCGACTGGCTCGCCGGCTTGTATATCAACACGCTGAACATCATCCACTATATGCACGACAAATATGCGTATGAAAAGCTGGAGATGGCGCTGCACGATGAAGACATTGTGCGCACCTCGGCTTGCGGCATTGCGGGCTTCAGCGTGGTGGTGGACAGCCTGTCCGCTATCAAATACGCCAAGGTGAAACCCATCCGCGACGACAGCGGTCTGGTGGTCGATTACGAGATCGAAGGCGACTATCCGGCGTTCGGCAACAACGATCCCCGCGTGGACGAGATCGCCTGCCAAGTGGTGGAGCGCTTTATGGAGAAGCTGTCCACCCACCACACCTATCGCCACTCCAAACCCACCCTGTCGATCTTGACCATCACCTCCAATGTGGTGTACGGCAAAAAGACCGGCAACACTCCCGATGGTCGCCGGGCGGGCGAACCGTTTGCGCCGGGTGCCAACCCGATGCACAAACGCGACACCAGCGGCTGCGTGGCATCGATGAAATCGGTCGCCAAGCTGTCGTATGACGCGGCGGAGGATGGTATTTCCTACACCTTCTCCATCGTTCCGGACGCGCTGGGCAAAACCAAAGACGAAAAGGTAGAAAATCTGGCGCACCTGCTGGACGGCTACTTTGACGAAACCGGTCACCACATCAACGTGAACGTGCTCAACCGCGAAGTACTGCTGGACGCGATGGATCATCCGGAGCTGTATCCGCAGCTGACGGTGCGGGTATCCGGCTATGCGGTCAACTTTGTCAAGCTGACCCGCGAGCAGCAGATGGATATCATCAACCGCACCTTCCACACCCGCTTCTAATCACTGCCAAAAGCCCGCCCTCCGACGGTGGAGGACGGGCTTTTTCATTCCGGCGGAAAGGAGTCAGCCATATGTCTGACATGGCTATACGCGGACATTTTCATTCCAAAGAAACCTTTGGCACCGTGGACGGTCCCGGCATACGCTATGTGGCGTTTATGCAGGGGTGCCATCTGCGCTGTCTGTTTTGTCACAACCCCGATACATGGAACAGCGCCCACTATTCGTTTATGATGTCGGTGGAGGAATTTGTGCAGGATGTGCTGTCCTATCGCCACTTCATCCGCACCGGCGGTGTCACCTTTTCGGGCGGCGAGCCTCTGTTGCAGCCGGATTTTATCAGTGCCGCCATCGCCGCGCTGCACGAACAGGGCATCCACTGCGCGATTGACACCTGCGGATATTTTCCCTTCTCCCCCGCTTTGCCGGCGCTGCGCGAAGCGGATCTGCTGCTGCTGGATATCAAAGCGCTGGATCCCACGTTATGTCGCGAGATCACCGGGCAGGACAACGCCGGCGCGCTGCGCACACTGGCGCTGCGGGAAGAACTGCACAAGCCGGTGTGGATCCGGCATGTGCTGCTGCCGGGATACACGCTGCAGCGCGAGCGGCTGGAACAGCTGGCAGCGTTTTTGGCGCCGTACACCTGCATTGAGCAGGTGGAGCTGCTGCCGTTTCACAAAATGGGCGAGTTCAAATGGGAACAGCTGCAGCTGCCCTATCGGCTGAGCGATGTACAGCCGCCTACATTCGATCAGGTGGACATGGCGCGAGAGATTTTTGCCCGCGCCGGACTGCCGGTTCACGGATAACCGCATAGAAAAACCGCTCCGCTTTGTCGTTTGGCAAGGCGGGGCGGTTTTTGGTTGCAGCGGTTTATTTGGACTCGACCGGCGCTTCCGGCTCCGGCGGCGTGTCGTACACCAGCTCGCCGGTTTCGGTGTCCATATGGGCGGCATCCACATACAGCTCCGACTGTTGGGGCAAATGCCGCTTTTGCATCCGCCCTTTCAGCCAGGTTTGCACCAGATAGTAGATGACCGCGAAGGCGGGCACGCCGATGATCATACCGATCACCCCGAACAGTCCGCCAAACAGCAGCAGCGAAAAGGTGACCCAAAAAGCGGAGATGCCGGTGGTGTTGCCCACGATCTTGGGATTGATGATGTTGCCGTCCAGCTGCTGCAGCACGATGATGAAGATGATGAAGTACAACCCCTTGATCGGGCTGGCGAGCAAAATCAGCAGCGCGCTGGGAATCGCCCCGATAAAGGGACCGAAGAACGGGATGATGTTGGTCACCCCTACGATCACGCTGACCAGCAGTGTATAGGGCATATTCATGATGGACAACACGATGAAGGATACCACGCCCACGATGATGGAATCCAGAATTTTGCCGTAGATAAAGCCGCCGAAAATCTTGTGACCATGGCGCACGGTGTCGATGATCTGGTTGGCACGGGCGGGTTTGAACAGCGCATACAGCATTTTCTTGCTTTGTCCCGCAAAGGTCTTTTTCTCGTTGAGGGTGTACACCGCCACCACCAGACCGACAAACAGGTTGAACACCACATTGACCACGCTGATGATACCGGAGGTGACGTAGGATAGCATATCGGTGGCGTAGCCCAGCAAGCTGGTTTTCATCCATTGCTCCAAATGCTGCACCGCATCCTTGAGCAGCGAATTCAGCGTTTTCGCCCAGTCCTCCGGCGAGTTCAGCACGCCGTTCACCCATGTCATAAAGTTATCCAGATAGCCCGGCATATCGTCGATGAGTTTTAAGATGCTCTGGCTGATCTGCGGAATAATGAGCAAGCACAAAATCACCAAAAAGCTGATACCCACCAGCATGGCCAAGGTGATACTGAGCGCTTTGGAGATGCCCAGCGCCTTTTGCTCGGATGAACAGCGCTTTTTGAAAAACGGGTCGAGATGGTGCTGGCAGAACAGCATCACCGGATTCAGCAGATACGCGATCACAAGGCCATAGATCACCGGCTTGATCGCGTTGATAGCGGTCGAGATCACCCCGACGATCACATCAAACCGCAGCAGCGCAAAATAGAACAGAATGGCGGCCGCTAAAACGCCAAACCACACGATTCCTTTATGCAATGCCGCCGGCCAATGCCGCCGGGTCGGTTTATCCTTGGATGGTGTTTTCATTCCTATCGCCGCCCCTCCTGCTTAGTAGCTTTACTTTACCACAGGATGGTCGTTTTTTCAATAGTCGGCGGCATTTTTACCCATTTTCGCAAACGGCACGCCTGCTCAGTATGCAGCAGCGGCAGCACATACAGCGCCGGAAACACCAGCACACAGCTCAGCAATTTCCACGCGTAGCGGGCATATAGATGAACAAACGAGGCGATATGCCCTTTCATCAGCGGCGGCGACAGGCGAAACGCCCGACCGACCGGCACCCCCTGTGCCACCAGGCAGGCGGCGGGGCGCACCCGCAACATCCACAGCGCGGCTGCCGCCGCACCCACCGCCAGCGCCGCCACCCCGAGCAGCAAAAATGCCGCACCGGTGAGGTCTGCCGCCCCATGGCGCAGGCTGTCCAGCCGCAACCGCTCGCCGATCCACAATAGTACAAGTGCCGGCAGCCAGCACCAAAAGAGAACCCACGCGAAACGCGCCCACCGGTGCAGCCGCCACGCGAGCGCCTGACCATACCGCCCGGCGCCCCAATACCGTCGCCAACTGCCGGGGGGCTGCGGGCGCCACGCGGCGCTGAGCTGCCAATACAGCGCCGCACGGCTCAGCTTGAACGGTGACAGCACCAGCAGATCCAACCCGGTCGCCGCCAGCAGCACCGCCCCCTGAATCAAGGCATCGCGCCCCAGCAGATCGGGATACCACACCACCCCCGTCGGGGTGCCGAGCACGGCGAGTGTCGCCATTTCCAGCAGCCGCAACGCCGCCTGTACACACAGCACGCTCCCCTCCGCCAGCACCGCCTGTCCCCAGTTGTGGCGCAGGCAAAGCTGCACATACGATTTTTTCATTCCCCGCTCCCCCTTTTGGGTTTACTATTCCCCCCGAACCGGCGGAATATTTCGACAAAACGGTTGCAAAAGGCGGGGCTTCGTATTATAGTAAGGTGTGACTAATTAAGGCTTGGCTAACTTTGCAAGGTCGAGAGAAAGGAACGGGTTTATGTCCGACAAAACCGTAAACGATATGAAGATAGGAGAAACCGCCGTGGTCGCGGGACTGGGCTGCGCGGGAGCGCTGCGCCGCCGCATCATTGATATGGGTATCACCCCGGGGGCGGTCGTCATCATGCGCAAAGCAGCGCCGATGGGCGATCCGCTGGAGATCAATGTGCGCGGATATGAGCTGAGCATTCGCCGCTCGGAAGCCAAAGAAATTCTGGTGGTGCCGCCAAAGGAAAAGGAGAGTTGACCATTCGTGAGCCATACATACGCACTCGCCGGCAACCCCAACTGCGGTAAAACAACGCTGTTTAACGAGTTGACCGGTTCCAACCAATATGTCGGCAACTGGCCGGGGGTAACAGTCGAGAAAAAGGGCGGCAAGCTGAAAAGCCACGGCGACGATATCACGGTGGTGGATCTGCCGGGCATCTATTCGCTGTCCCCCTACTCCGCCGAAGAAATGGTCACCCGCAACTTTGTGATGGAAGAAGCGCCGGATGTTATTTTGGATATTGTGGACGCGACCAATCTGGAGCGCAACCTGTATCTGACGCTACAGCTCGCCGAGCTGGGGCGACCGCTGATCGTGGCGCTGAACATGATGGATATGCTGAAAAGCCGCGGGCTCGAAATTGATGTGCAAAAGATGGAGCATCTGCTGGGGATGCCGATCGTACCGATTTCTGCCAGCCGCGGCAAAGGCGTGCGCGAGCTGATCGACCGCACCTATCACGAAGGGGTGGAGCACCAGGAAACCACCCTGTCGCCGTTTGATGAAGAACGGCTCGCCGCCCGCATCCACAAGCTGTACGGCGGGAATGCTTATATTGAGCACCAACTGCACGATCGGCGCGATCACCACGGCAAGGAATATTTATCCACCCATGTGATCGACGAGATCTACGCGCCGGATGTGCTGCAAGCCATTTTGCGTATCGAAGAGATCATCGAACCCATCTGTATGAAAAAGAAGATGGCGCTGCGGTGGTCGGCGGTCAAGATCATCGACGATGACACCCCCACGCTGGAGGCGTTGGAGCTGTCGGACGGCGAAGCCCATCTGATCGACGAGATCATTCGCGGGCTGGAAGCGGTTTACGGCGATCGGGATATGATCATCGCCGACCAAAAATACAAATTCATCTGCCGCGTTTGCCAGCAATGCGTGACCCATCTGAAAAAGCCGGGCGAGCTGACGCTATCGGACAAGGTGGACGCGATCGCCACCAACAAATATCTGGCGCTGCCGCTGTTTGCGGGCATTATGCTGCTGGTGTTTTTCATCACCTTTGGTCCGCTGGGCAGTTGGATGACCAACGGACTGGACGATTTGATCTCGCATCATTTTTCGCCGTGGGTGGCGCAGTCGCTGACCGGGCTGGGAGCGCAGGATTGGATCGTCAGCTTAATTTGCGACGGGGTGATCGCGGGGGTGGGGTCGATCGTGTCCTTTTTCCCGCAGATTTTGCTGCTGTTCCTGTTCCTGTCCATTTTGGAGGACAGCGGCTATATGGCGCGCGCTGCGTTCATCATGGATAAGCTGTTGCACAAAACCGGTCTGTCCGGGCGGTCGTTTGTGCCGATGCTGATGGGCTTCGGCTGTTCGGTGCCGGGCGTGATGGCGGCGCGCACCCTGGAAAACGAGCGCGACCGCCGCATGACCATTATGCTGACACCGTTTATGTCCTGCTCCGCCAAAATGCCGGTGTATGCGCTGTTTATCGCCGCGTTTTTCCCGCGTCACCGCGGGCTGGTGGTGTTTGGGCTGTATGCCACCGGGTTGATTGTCGCGATCATTTGTGCTATGATTTTGAAAAAGACGGTGCTGAAGGGTGGTCACGCTCCCTTTGTGATGGAGCTGCCGCCCTATCGGCTGCCCACCCTGAAAACGTTGTGGATGCATATGTACGACCGTATCAAGGATTTTGTTATCCGCGCGGGCACCATTCTGTTTGCCGCCTCGGTCGCCATCTGGTTTTTGCGTTCGTTTGACAGTAGCTTTCATTTGCTGTCTGAAAGCGAAGTGGATCGCAGCATTTTGTCCTCCATCGGCAAAGCCATCGCGCCGGTGTTCCGCCCGCTCGGCTTTGGCGTGTGGCAGGCGGCGGTGGCGCTGCTGACCGGCTTGCTCGCCAAGGAAACGGTGGTCGGCACGCTGACCATTTTGTACCACCCGGCAACCGATGCCGCCATGTCCCAGATCTTGCAGGGCATCTTTTCGCCGGTGGCGGCGCTGTCCTTTTTGGTGTTCGTGCTGCTGTATATGCCGTGTGTGGCAGCATTTTCCGCGATCCGCCGCGAGATGAACTCGTGGAAATGGGCGATTGGCACGGTCACCTTCCAAACCGTTGTGGCGTGGGTGGTTGCCTTTATGGTGTACCAATTCGGCACGCTGGCGGTAAACCTTGTGCACATGCTGTAAGAAAAAAGGAGTTGCTTCCCATGATCAAACACGTTGTCTGCTTCAAGCTGACCGACCCCACCCCGGAAAATTGTGAAAAAGCCCGCGAAGTGCTGCTGTCGATGGACGGCAAGGTGGAACAGATCCGCCAAATCGAAGTGGGTGTGGATTTTTTGCATTCCGACCGCTCGTATGATCTGATTTTGCAGGTGTTGCTGGACGACCGCGCCGCGCTGGACGCGTATCAGCAGCACCCCTACCATGTGGACGTGGTCAAGGCGCATATGCACGCCGTCCGTTCCGCCAGCGTATCGGTAGACTGGGAAGTATGATCGCATAAAAGCGCAGCAAGCCCCGGCGAACCTTATGGTTCGCCGGGGCTTTTGTCATGCCTATCTTTATCGTGCCATCTCGTAAATTGCCAGCATATCCTCTTCGCGCAGCCGCTTGGCAGAGCCGGTCACGCCACCGCACGCCACGCTGCATTTTTGCGCCAGCAGACGCAGCTGCTCGTCGGTGGGATGCAGCCCCAGCTCGCTCATAGAGGTGGGCATACGCAAAAAGCGATACAGCTCTTCCATCGCCTCAATGCCGCGCAGCGCCGTTTCGGCGGCATCAGCGGCGGGGGTCACCCCCATCACCTGCACCGCAAAGCGCTCGAACCGCGGCAATGCCTCACGGTAGACATACCGCGCCCAGCTGCCCCAAAGCGCCGCCAAGCCCGCGCCGTGCGCCACATCGAACATACCGCTCAGCTCATGCTCCAGCTTATGAGTGGCGAAATCATTGCCGTTGTTGCCGCAGCCAGTCAGCCCGTTGTGCGACAGGCTGCCCGCCCACATGATCTCGGCACGGGCATCGCCGTTTTGCGGGTCATCCCGCAAAATACGCGCGTTGCGGATGACCGTGCGCATCAGCGCCTCGGCAATGCCGTCGGTCAGCTGCATCCGGTTGCCGGACACAAAATACCGCTCCATCGTGTGCATCAAAATATCCACACAGCCACAGGCAGTCTGATAATCCGGCAGGGTCAGCGTCAGCTCCGGATCCATCACGGCAAATTTGGCACGTGCCAGATCGTTGCTGTAACCGCGCTTGATGCCGCCATCTTCCTTGGTGATGACCGAGCTGTTGCTCATCTCGCTTCCCGCGGCGGCGATGGTCAGCACCACGCCGATCGGCGCACAGGCGGTGGCGACCCGCTTACGGTCGTAAAAATCCCAAACATCGCCGTCGTTCGCCAGCCCATAGCCGATCGCCTTGGCGGAATCGATCACGCTGCCGCCGCCCACCGCGAGCAGAAAGTCCACCTGCTCCCGCCGGCAAAGGGCAATCCCCTCATACACCAGCGACAGGCGCGGGTTGGGCGCCACGCCGCCCAGCTCCACAAACCCGATCCCCTGCTCGGTCAGCGACGCCTTGATACGGTCGATCAATCCGGATCGCACCGCGCTGCCGCCGCCGTAATGGATCAGCACCTTGTGCGCGCCCTGCTGCTGCAAAAGCGCACCTACCTGTTTTTCCGCACCCGCGCCAAACACCACGCGGGTGGGGGTGTAATATTCAAAAGAAACCATGCTTGCACCTTCCTTTTCATGTCTGTCATCAGTATACCAAGTTTGCCTATCGGTTGCAAGTCCTTCTCCCGCCGCTGTCACGCTGGCAATTTCCAAATTGACAACTGCCAGTTTGGAAATTCGTATTGCTCTTTTGGGCGACACCCGCTACACTTTGGATGAAGGGGTATGCCCGGCTGTGCCGCGGCACACAAGAATCCAACAGGAGGTTAGGAATATGAGAAAACGCAACCGTATTTCGCCCACCCGGCGTTTGCTGGCCGGGCTGCTCACGGTCTGTCTGGCCGCGGCTTTGTCGCCGCTGACCGCGCTCGCGGATGCCATGGCGATGTCTATGCCGGCGCCGACCGATGTGTGGCTGACGCAGGAGGGCACCAGTTTCTTCGTCAAGTGGACTACGCACCAGGACGAGGCTGTTCGCGTCGGCGATCCGGACGACGGCTATGCCGCCGGTTATGTGATGGAGCTGTATCGAAAAAGCGACAACACCTGCGTGTATCAAACGCAGCCCACGCTGTATAACAGCCGGTGGGATTATACCGAGCAACTGGATCTCAGCGACATTTTCAAAGATCAGAGCACCGACCAATACTACGCCCGTGTGCAGAACATCGACATGCTGTACGGCACCAAAACCGATACGGTCAGCGACTGGTCGAGCGACAGCAACACGCTGAATGTTGTGGCGGGACAGGCGACCAATCTCCCGGTTCCCACCGATGTGAAGATCGTGGAGGAAAACGGCAAGCTCTACGTCGAATGGAACAGCCACAGGGATACATTCGTCCCCTCCGGTGACGATGATGCCGATTATGACGTTTTCTACAATTTCGAGTTGTATCGGGTGGGAGAAGATAGCCCGCGTTATTCTATTGGCGGCACCAACGAGGCGTATCTCAACGCGACCGATCCGGTGCGGTTTTCGCTGGATAGCTATTTCAACGACGATCTGCCCGAAGAACTGAAAACCGGCGGGTATTATTGCCGCGTGCAAAATGTTGAGATGAAGGATTACCATCGCACCGGTCGATGCAGCGACTGGTCAAATTACAGCGCGGCCCTGTGGTTGGGCGAGGATCAGTCCGCCGTCAACACGATTGACATCCACAGCGCCTCCCTGTATTATCTGGCAGGGGAAACTCCCAAAGCGACCGCTTGGGGCGACGACATCAAATATACAATCGTATACGAGCGCTGGGAAGAGATGGAGAAACAGGCAGACGGCACGCTGGAGCCGGTGGCTTTCTGGTATTCGGACGAATCCCAGTATCGCCCGAACACGCCGCGGATCACCACCTTCCAGGCGGGCAAAACGTATATGTACTCACTGTTTTTGGAAACCAAATACGGCTATGTGTTCCCGAACGATGTGAAAATGGAGTTAAACGGGCAGCAGCCCAAATACGCCATGCTGATAGTCGGCAATAACGGCACCACCTGCTTTGCCGATGTGCTTTATTCCTTCGTTCCGGAGGAGCCTATCCCGGTCAAGACGATCGATATTATCGAGATCAACAATGTGACCACCAGCTTCCATGTGGGAGATGCGCCGCTGTTTACCGGCGTTGTCGCCGACGATGCGCCGTATAGTATCGACCATGAGGGCTGGGAAACCGACGGCAGTGGTTGGACCTCCTCCGACTATTGGAATAGTCGTTACGGCGACGAGGCGGGCAGCTGGGGCAAGCCGCTGACCGCTTTTGAAGCGGGTAAAACATACACCTATCGTGTGTGCTTTGGGCTGTCCGCGAACGGCTATCGGAACCGATACCAGTTTGATCCGGAAAAGACCAAGCTCAAAATCAATGGCCAGTTGATCTCCTTTAGCGATCCCAATCAGGTGAGCATTGACGAGGATGGAGAATCCGCATGGTTCAGCGCGGCGCTGACCATGACTCCCTCCAACGCGATGATCGCGGGCGATGTGGACGGCAGCGGCACAGTGCAGGCTGCGGACGCGCTGTTAGCGCTGAAAGCCGCCACCGGTTGCATTACACTGAGCGTTGCGCAGCAGACATGCGCGGATGTGGATGGTCAGCCGGGCGTGACCGTCATCGATGCGCTGATGATTTTGGAAACCGCCGCAGGCAAAATTACGCTGACAGCTTAATCTCACTACAGGCCCCCGCTGCAGAACAGGCATCGGTTTTGCGGCGGGGGTTTTGTGTTGTACACTCCCCTGCCCCGCATCGAACAAGGGCGAAAACGGTCGCACGGTTTTCAGAGCTTTTTCCGGAAATCATCGGGAAAGCTATTGACAAACGCCGAGCGCTGTGCTAATATATACAGGAACCGTTAAGAGCGGTTTGTGAATATCGCGGAGTGGAGCAGGGGTAGCTCGTCGGGCTCATAACCCGAAGGTCGGTAGTTCGAATCTATCCTCCGCAACCATAAAATAACAGTCGACTTTGTCGGCTGTTATTTTTTTGCTTTTTTGCATCCGACAGTTAAAAAATATTTATTTAATTTACTGTGAGTTTTTTGCTGCTTTTTTCGTGTAATAAGTGAAAAGCTTTTCAGGAGGGCGGATATATGGACAGTGGAAGCCGCAACTATCGCCGTTTTCGCGACGACGGAGATGAAGGCGGATTGGTAGAAATCATAAGAGAATATAAGGACGGGCTTATTTTTTACCTAAACAGCATTGTCGGCAATATACATACGGCAGAAGATCTGGCAGAGGACACTTTTGTATTGCTGGGCACTAAAAAGCCGCGCGACAAGGGCAAAGGTTCGTTCAAAACATGGCTTTATACAATAGGGCGAAACATAGCCATCGATAATGTAAGGCGTAACAGGACAGTCTGCGAAGTGTCTGACGCAGAATATTCGAGCATGGCCGCAGATGAAGAAAGTCTTGAAGAGTCTTATCTCCGCGAGGAACGAAAAATAACCCTTTACAGAGCGTTAAGCAATCTTAAACCCGCATACCGTCAAGTTCTTTGGCTTATGTATTTTGAAGAGTTATCCGCTAAAGAGACCGCATTGGTTATGAAAAAAAGCGTTCACAGCATAGAAACACTTGTATACCGCGCCCGAAAATCATTGAAACTGGCACTTGAAAAGGAGGGCTTTATGGATGAAAAATTATAATGAAATGGCACAGAGTGTGCTAAACCGCATACACGAATATGAAACGGCAAAAAAACGGCAAAAGAAAATATGTATAAGAGCAGCGGTGCCTATTTGCTGTTTGTGCGCAGCAATCATGGCGGGTGTTGCGATTCACGGCGCAGGTGTAAAGGATATTGTTTCCACTCCGCAAAACGGTTCATCCCAAAGCAATCAAAACATGACTCAAAGCACCGACAGCGCATCTGACACGGACGAAACAAAGCATGCCTATATAAACGGAGATATGTTGGGGCTGGTCGTGATTGACGGTAAAGAATATATACAGGATTTTACCGATTATGTCATAGAAGAAGCGTACACGGCTGATAAACTTTTAGGCGACGCACACGATTTTGAGGGAACATATAAAACCGCTGACGATACTATATCGGCTGAACTTTACACGGTAAAAGAAAGCAAGAACGTCCTTTTGGTAAAGCTGGGCAACGGCGGAACGGTAGTTCTTATAAGGGAAGGCGAGCTTTGCGTTAACGGAAAGGATTACTTGCTTTCGGACAGTAACGGCAACGGTGAGATAAAAGAAACGTGTATCGGCAAAGCTAAGCCTTATATCATTGACGTGCCTACCAGACAAAATCATATTGATCCCAATGACATATTATGGACGGTAAGCGGCGACGAAAACAAACTTATAGCGGTAAAACCAAACGGAACTTGTACCGTTTACAGTACCGAAGAAAATTGATACATTATAAATAAAAAGCTGCCGAACAACCGTTAAGGTCGCTCATCAAATCCGGCCTCCGCAACTCTAAAAAAGCACTTAGCGTTATGCTAAGTGCTTTTTTAATGAATCGCACCTAAAGAGAAGCCGGGGTGAACCAGGAGTTCCATGACATCCCGGAAGCAGCGCGTTATAATAACCTCAGAAAATGATTTTGAAAAACTGAGGTGAAGGTACCATGAATCTGAAAGAAGCTTTCCGTTATCAGAACAAACTCCAATCTTTTATGGAAGAGGCACAGAGCGTTCTTGACTATGATTGTAATGTTATAAAGGTCGAGGACACCTACCTGCGCCACAAGGTCACGGCCGAGGCGGAGGACGAAACCATTCTGTCCGTACCGGAAACAGAGTATTACGAACACATCACGGACATCGCCCGTTTCCTCCTGTATCTGCTCGACGAGAAGGAAAAGTTGTTCTCCGCCATTCGCCACGCGAAGGACGAGCTGGACATCGACATGGACAGCGAGGTGAGCCTCAACGCTGCGCGCCAACGCGTTGCCAATATCTTCAAGCGCATGAACGATCTGCGCGGCTCCGAAAAAATCATTCGCAACGGTGGCATCGGCTATCGCTTCAACGCCGAGGGAAATCAGATTTCCTACTGCTGCGATGTAAGACATGTGACCACCATCAACTACGACCGAAAGGTCATCCGCACCGCCCTCGGAAAACTCAACCGGCAAGCGGATGAAATGTCCGCCAAAATCGATCTCTGCCTGGTAACCTCTAAGGTGGAATACAACCCGCCATTTGATGTGAATTCCAGCTTTGCCGAGGCATTCGAAGCATACACGGAAAAAGCCGGGGCGTAACGCCCCGGCCCGACCGGCTATTTTTGATGCGGCAAGATACGAGAATGCGGATACCGGTTCAGGTGCAGATGAACGATAACGCTGCACATTCCCCAAAAGCAACTGGTTTGGGCTCATCCTTTGAGCCATCAAGATAGGAAAGACAGACGTCCGACGATTCCACCCACACCAAACGCTCTTTCGTCAAATCGTTTCTGCGTCATTTCTCTTATTCTTGCTCCCAAGCTGACATCTCCATAGTAAGGCATGCAAGCCATTTTCGATAATGATAAAACGGAAAATCGATGCGATTTTCTGCACGCATGAACGACGACGCGATTCGTCACGCCGCCCTCCGTGCAAGTAAAACAAATGGTTGAAGCTGCATCGAACGCTTGCCGCATCCAAAATAGCCGGTCATAAAATGACTTGAGCAGCAGGACTCAGCCTGCTGCTCACCAGCGATATGGAATTTTACCGCAGTGGGAATCAGGATTTGATCCATCGGAACCTCAAACAGAGCTCCCAGTGCGTACAAATTATCTACCGTGGGCAGGCTTTCACCCTTCTGCCACTTGTAGATGGCCCGAGGCTCCTCAAAGCCGAAGTAGCTTTGCAGATCCCGAACCGTCAAGCCGCGCTCCATGCGCAAGCGCCGAATGTTGCTTCCTGTTGCAACGAGGTCGATCACAGGGTATGTTTTTGCGATCATGGGATTGCCTCCTTTGAAAGTAAAAGTAACATTGTATGTTACCACAGCTCCCATAAAAAAGCAATACTTATTTTTGAAAAGGAGGACAATTTGAACGCACA
Organism: uncultured Oscillospiraceae bacterium; assembly: GCA_900547105.1. Taxonomy (GTDB): domain Bacteria; phylum Bacillota; class Clostridia; order Oscillospirales; family Acutalibacteraceae; genus UMGS1474. Next base: position 82,284 of record URFL01000005.1, read on the forward strand.
GCTATACGGGAACATTCAGAAGTTTTCCCTGTGCTATGCTTACTTCCTATTTTTGAGCCCCTCTCCTACCCTGCCGATCCGCTGCTTGTTCAGCAAGGTAGGAATTTGATTTAACCAAAAGGATATGCGTTTATGGATGATATGGAGCAAAAGAAAGGAGACACGTCAACGTGAACCTGACACCGATTGCCAAACGAAGCAAAAGTGAACAGCGTAAATACTATGCATCAAAGCGTGGTTCTTGGAACGGGCTTTCTCCGGTCACAAGAGTTGTGCGGAGCAAGAAAACCTACGATAGAAAGCGTAGGAAGCAGGAGGATCGCCGTGCCTCTGATGAATGAGCCTTCCAAGGCGCATTGGGCAAACAAAGACCGCCGCAGACTGCGTCGAGTTCGAGAGATTCAAAAAAAACGACCGGCTGCTGCAAATTATAAACCGCGGCGGTTATGCACCACACCGCGGATATATAGAGGAGGGCTTTGATGGCCGGTCACTGCTGCATACTGGTCAGTATATCCGGTATCCTCAAAACAGCCACCGTCAAAAATGGATCAAACGAGAAACCGGTCGCCGAATCCGCCGCTGCCAAAACGCTCCGGTGAAAGGAAATTTCTATCGCCGCCTATTTGACTACTGGTGGACATTGTATTGAAAGCGGAGAACTGTGATACAAAAAGCCGAGCGAAATACCAGTCGATGACCGGTATTTCGCTCGGCTTTGCATATTTGGTCGGAGTGACAGGGTTCGAACCTGCGGCCTGATGGTCCCAAACCACCCGCGCTACCAACTGCGCCACACCCCGATAATATAAATTTGCGCGTTCGCCAATGATACCGACCGGCAACAATGCCATGGCGGCATCGCCGCGTGGACGGATTCTTTACGGAACACCGTTCTATTATAAAAAAACGCAGTACATTTGTCAAGAAAAACAAGGTGTATTCGCCGGAGAAGTGCACAGGTTTGTCAATGATGAATTACACATAGTGAAGGCGCATAAGACCTGTTTAGAAGTGTGCGTTTCTTCCGCACGACCTCTTGACACTTCTGACAAAATCCGGTATGATATTCTATACTACTTCATAAGCCGCTGTGGTGGAATCGGCAGACACAAGGGACTTAAAATCCCTGGCCGGAAACGGTGTGCGGGTTCAAGTCCCGCCAGCGGCACCATATCGAGTGGTCATAAGGGATTTCACTTATGACCACTCGATTTTTCTATTCCGATACGGTCTGATGCAGGGAGCAGGTTTTCGCCTGCTCCCTTTCGTTATGCTGGTTTCGGCTCTGTGAGATATTCGACAGCAACTCCCTGGCGGGTATCCGCTTTGTAATGCGGATGCCTTGGCGCTGCCGGGATCTCCACATAGCCAACAAAGCGGTAATAGATTACGATCCGCTGAGTGCGATTCTTGCCGGTTCCCTCCGTTTCAAACACATCAATGTGGTCAATCAGCTCCCGCAGCAGCGGCGCTGTCAGGTAATTCATCTGCATAAACCGCCGCACAGCGATGATGAAGTTCTCCCGCTGCTGTTGCTGCTTTCCGGATTCAGACAGCCTCTTGCGAAGGGTGGTGATCTTACTTTTCAGCTCCATTCGCTCCACCTCATACTTATGAGACAGCTGCATAAACCACTCATCGCTGACCTTTCCGATTGCATTATCCTCATAGAGCTTTTCATAGAGCCGGGAAACGATATCGTTCCGGGCCATTGCCTTTTGCAACTCCTCCTCACAGTGCTTCTGCTCCTTCAAAAGCTCCTTGTCGGTCTTTCTGACCAACAATTCCACAAAGGCATCTTCGTCGTCGCTCAGATACTCTGCCATCCTCCGCAGCTCCAGCATTACCACCTGCTCAATGGCATCCGCCCGCACATAGTGCCGTCCGGGGCAGCTTCCCCGGTAGTCCACCTTGTTGTTGGCGCACACAAAATAGTGAATGTCCTTGTTGATGGTGTTGGTGTGGTAACGCAGCTTCGTGTGGCAGTCGCCGCAGAACAGCAGATCAGCAAAGATACTTTTCTGCCCGTTATGGGGCTTCGGCGCACGGCGTTTTGTCCTGGCAATGCGAGCTTGCACCTTCTCAAAGTCCTCTCTGGCGATGATCGGCTCGTGAACATCCTTGAAGATCATCCAGTTTTCCGGGGCGTTGTCATACCGCCGTTTGTTCTTGAAAGACTTGGAATAGGTCTTGAAATTGATGACATCGCCGCAGTATTCCTGCTGGGAGAGGATCTTCTGTACCGTGGTCTTGCACCATCTGTACGGATTGGGCTGTGTCTTTTTGCCGCCTCTCGGAAGGCCTTTGCTCTGCCAATAGGCCATTGGGACAAGCACCTTCTGTTCCTGCAAAATGCGGGCAATGGTCTCATTGCCTTTCCCATCGAGGCACATCTTGAAGATGCTTTTGACGATCTCCGCCGCCTCCGGATCGATGATCCACTTCTTTTTGTTTTCAGGGCTTTTTTGATACCCGTAAGGCGGCTGGGATAACGGCTCACCCATATTGCCACGCAGACGGTGGGACGAGCGGATCTTTTTGGAAATGTCCCGTGCATACATCTCATTGAGAATATTTTTAAAGGGGGCGATCTCACTTTCGCCCTCCTCGCTGTCGATGGAGTCATTCACGGCAATAAAGCGGACGCCGTGGTCAGGAAAATAGCTGTCCGTGTAGTTTCCAACGGAAACATAGTCACGGCCGAGGCGGGACAGGTCTTTCACCATCACAGCTTTCACAAAGCCCATTTCAATGTCACTGAGCATTTGCTGGAATCCGGGACGGTTGAAATTTGTTCCCGTATACCCGTCGTCCACATAGTATTTGGTGTTGGACAGTCCCATCTCCTTTGCCTTCTGAGAGAGCAGGCGCTTCTGGTTGGCGACGGAATTGCTGTCACCGTCCATTCCGTCGTCACGGGATAAACGACAGTAAAGTGCTGTGATCCCGATCGGTTCTTTCTTAGTTTTCGGCTGCATAATTGTCCTCCTTCCCGGCAGCCGTACACACATATTCTGCGTCAATTTTATCATCGGACTGCACAGGCGACAAATCTGCGAAGTCGCTGACAAGATATTTTTCGAGCCTGCTGCCCATCTTTGTGTTCTGGCTCATGTCCTTGAAGTTGATTGGTTCATAGCGGTTCTCCACAAAATACCGAACCCCATTGATGACATACTCCCGCTCCGGCAAGCCGAAGCCTACAAAAAATTTATCCATACTGTCCTCCTTACCTTTCGTCCCAGCTTCGCTGACGGATGAGGTGTTTACGATAATATTCACAGGCTTTGATAATGAAATCTTCCGCCTTTCCGGCATCCAAGCCTTTGGGAAGGACCTCCCGCAGGCGGGATGCGGGGACTTTCACTGTCTCCCTCTGGTTGGCCTTTTCCTCGATCATAAGGAACTGGATCACATCCTTCGTCAGCAGCCCTTCACGGTCGGCCTTGTGCATCCGCCACGCCTGCGAGTAGGACGGAGTGCAGTCGTTGATGGCACACTGCTCCAACACCTCCCGTTGACTGGAATCGTCGAGATAAGACAGCTCCACGCCGACGGACAGAGCAATTTCGCCTTTATCCATCTTTTCAAGCAACTCCGGGATGAGGTAGGTCAGTCGAATATAGCGCTGCACCTGTCTGCCGCTGTCTGTATCGGAAATGTCATCACGGGACTTGTGGCCAACTTGTCCACAAGTGATACCTTGGTGGGATAGCGCTTCCATTTTCAGCTTATAGGCAAATGCCTTTTCGGAGGGAAGAATATGCTCCCGGTGCAGATTGCTGTCCACCACGGTAATGGCGGCGCTGTCACGATCCAGCGCACGGATAAGTACCGGGATTTCCGTAAGCCCTGCTTTCTGGGCAGCGTGTAGCCTCCGATGACCGCTGATGACTTCATATTCGTTTGTATCCGCTATCGATCGGACGAACAGCGGAGTGAGTATTCCGTTTGCCCTGATACTCTCCACCAGAGCGTCCATTTCTGCATTATCCTGCACCTTATAGGGATGTCCCTCGAATGGATGCAGACTGGTGATTTTCAAAAGCGTCGGTGCTGCCGACGCTGTATTTTTATAGCTCATATTTGACCTTCTTTCTGTGTTTGACTACCCGAAAAAGAATGGATAGCGCTTTTCTCTTTTCGGGTAGTAAGAGAATTACTGCTCAGGTAAATAGAATAGATATGATTACCTGCTATTTCGCCGCAGTCTGGAATGCGGCCTTTGGGCGTGGTTGTATGCTGATTTTCAGCCACCTGTGCGGAACTTCTGCACATAAAGACGGCTGGGCTTGCCCTTGCCCTGCCGTTTGCGGATGAGCAGGTCCTGCTTTTCCAACTCCACGAATAGCCGTGTGGTCTTGTCGTGACCACAGCCAAAGACGGTGCAAACCTCATTCAACGTGTAGTAAATAAAGATGCGCCCGCTTTCGTCGGAAAACACTGCGGCATTTCTGCCGGACAAGCCAGTGCGGTCAAGCAACAGCCCATAAAGCAGGGCTGCCTCTGCGGACAGTTTTTTATAGCGTGGATTCGTGAATAGTGCCTTGGGCACTCGGTAGTAGGCGAAGGCTTCCGCCTCCCACCAGTAAGCTTTTTTGCTCATTGAATTTTCAACTCCTCTCGTCAGAAAACCCTTACTGATTTTGGTATCAAAATGGTGCGTGTTTGCCGGATTTGTCGCCCTGTAAACCGCTTTCCCGAAGTGGGTGATATGATTTCCTTACTGCGCCGTTTTCCTTGTTTTTGTCGTCCATCGGCGCTTTTTTCAGAGCATACCGAACCGCCCGGTTGCTCTCATACTTCGGACACTCCAGCAGCAGTGCACGGAAGCTCTGCTTGCACTCGTGGGTGCAGCTACGGCAGATCTCGTTGTATGTTCTGCGTCCGGTCTGCGGATGCAGGAAAAACGCCCACTCAGCTTTTGCCTTCTTGGATAATCTCGGCATTGCATTGACCTCTTTTCTGTTGGATTTCTTTCGCCGTTCTGCCCGATCATCGTTCCTGCCCCCAGTCAGGCGGCGTCGCCTCGCTTATATCATCGCAAGGTCATATCTTGATCGGACGGTCATTCCATTTTCAAGGTACACGGGGAGGACCCCTCAATAGGTAGCCAGCGGGAAGGGCCATTTATTAACCCCCTCACTAACCAATTGGGAAAAATATTTGTGTTTTGGCAAAGTGATTTGAAAATTCCCCCCACTAACCAACTGGGAACTTTTTTGCAGAAAAAACAAAGGAAGTTTTGTAAACTTTTTGTGAATAGCTCAATAATTGTGCGTTCTGCAAAGACCTCCTCACTTACTTTGAATTTGAATGCTCTTTTGTGGGGGTGTTTCCGGATGGTTCTCAAAATTTTTTCTCTCTACTTACTCTGAACTGAGCCGCAGATTTTGAGGGTGTTCTTGAAAATTTTCTTCCGGAGCGCAAAAAGAGGCGCAGCCAACGGATCACTCCGAAGGCTGCGCCTCTGTGTTTTGGTAGTCAGTTTTTGTTTTCTGCGTTTCTGACGCCCACTGTCAGAAATTCAAATCTATGCATTATACAACTTCCAGCGGGTATTAGGGTGCCCCTAACGAGGCCTTCTTACAGAGTTCGGTAGAACGGAGTAAAAAGGCACTGCTCGCTAAGATGATGCAGGCATCGGGAACAGTCGTACTGTCTGGCTCCGACAGGAGTAAAAACAGTCTGCTCGCTACGACAGTGCGAATCTTTCTGCGATTTGAATATGAGAAAGTTCTTCGTCAATAGGGTATCTTCAAATTTTTCAGAAAGCCCTCAATATTTGTTGCAGTTCCCTCCGAGGCTTCTGTCAGCAGTCCATCATCCGTCAGCAGCGGCGTGTCCAAAACAGATTTGATACTCACTGCCACACTGGCGCAGGATGCAATTATCTTTTTGGAATCTGCACTGTAGCAACTGTAATCATCGCCCTCTGCTTTTACGATGTCGCTCATCTTGTAAATCAACGGCATAAAGTAAGAATCCAGTCGAGCCAGCAAATTGTAAAACACATAGGTTCTTCTGCGAATCGTCTCGCATTGCAGGGATGCGGTGTTGAGCTGCGCTGCGATCTGCACCGCCTCAGCCCGGTTGGTGTACGCTTTTTCAAGCCCCTTCTTCGCTGCTTTCCCAGCGACCAGTCCCATAACCAGGAGGGCAGGACCGGCTACGAGTCCGCCGAGTACAGCTGTCCCGCCGGCCATTCCAAGCCCACCGGCAGCAAGGGAACCTCCTCCGAAAAAGGCGAGTGTGGCATTTGTTGCGGCAGCACCGCTCAGCGCAGAAATCGCCGTTCCGGTCGAAGCGAAGGCCAACGCTTGTGCGGCACCATATGCACCGAAGGCAGCCAATGCGCCTCCGGCTGTTCCGGCGACTGCTCCGCCCGCAACGGAGCCTGCAAAGTGGGCCATACTACGAAGCTCTACAAATTCCTGCTCGTCAATATGAAGCCGATGGAGTTCATCCAGCCCTTCCGTCTCCTTGAAATCCACATTTTTGATCTGTGTGAACACATTCAAAAAGTCGGAAATCGTTCCGTTCAAGACGGCCATCTTTTCTGCCCCCAGCCGGGTCAGTGAGTTTCCGCAGGCAAGCCGCTGTGCATTCAGATAATCGGTGGACTCCTGAACAAGCTCATTGGCACTCTTATTGATCTGCTTGGCATTTTTGGCATCAAAGCCGGCTTTTACGGTGCCGCCAATTCCGAACATTCCACTGGCGGCAGCAATACCGATAAACAAAAGCGGTAACGGCATTTTCTTTCTCTCCCATCAAAGTGTGATCAAATCTTTGACACTGTCAAAAATCACTGTCTGGCGTTTTGTAAGCTCATTTACCCGTGCTTCGATGGTCAAATACGGACGATCCGTCGTCTTGATCCACGCAATCTCTTTTTCAATATCCAGTATTGTCAGGATACTGCTTTCCATTTCCAGAAAAACAGCTTTGTCAATTTGCAGTTTGCGGACGATGTACTTGAGAAGTTTGCGCTCGGTTTCATCGTAGCTTTCATCACTGTATGCAATGGTCAGCAGATCCCAAAGCAACAGCTTGGGTGTGATGAAGGTATCAGCCGTTTCACTGGAAGACTGGATCGCATCTTCAACGCCGTCCTGCAAAACATCGTAATAGTCCTCCGGATCAATGACCTTTTCCAATTGTATCTGGCAGTCCCTAATGATGGCGGGCTTACTATCTACAAAATTGGGATCAAGCTCTGCGCCTATGGCATCAAACTTTTCCTCCTCGCTGTGGTAAACCGTCCCGTCCGCTGCCATCAGATAGTAGATGATCTGAAGTGCATTTTGAGTAGCAATGCATTTCACCTCTGGCACAGTGCCCTTTTCCGACTCGGCAGCCGCAATTATTTCCTTTGCGGCTGCCGCCTTCTGAGCATCAGCTTTTTTCTTCTCCCGGCTTTGCTTTGCATCTGCCGCCATATCCTGCACGGTCAGTTTAGCCGCCTTGGCCGCATCGGCAGCTTTTTGCCAGGCTCCTGCAAAACCTGCTCCGATTTTCTTCTTATCCACTTCTACCTAACCTCCTTTATAGCACCAATGGAGCATCGGACTCCATCAGAGCATCAAATTCTTCCTGATTTGTAAACTGTGGCTCTCGCCCAAGAACCTTCTGAATGGTCACATTCCCTCGAATAACAAAATCAGAATCACCGGTGGACAGGCCTTGCTGCATATCCGCAAAGCCGGATATAAAGCCCTCTATGTCCTCGGCAAGATAATTGCTGACCTTCAGGTCCAGCTGTTCCTTAAATTCCTGAAGCTGCTTGAGGAACAGTGCCGCCTTTGCCTCCGAAAGGATCATCTTTTCGTGAATGAGCTGTGCCTCTTTCTTCTCATTGGATACCTCACGCACGATGGAAAGGGCTGCACGCCCAGCTCCTACATAATTGAAGCGGGTAACAAAGCGGCCGGAAAACAACACCCAATTGCCGCCGGATTCGATGGCGGCGTGGATCGCCGCATCGGCGGTATCGGCTACGGTAAAGGTCATGCTGGCAATGGTGAGCATCCGGTCAACGGTACGATTGCGGAAGGGGATGAGGGCTTTCCAGTTGATTTTATGGACATCGTTCCAACCTTGAATGTCGTCTCTGGACAGTTCTTGCAGCAACCGTCGCAGAAGGAAAAACGACCGCACGATACATTCGTTGATGATCACCGGAACGGTCTGCTTCCCGACTTGCATAGCAACGCCCATTTCGGTGCGAAGGTCAAACTTAAGAGGAATCAGATTGCCGTTTGAGTCCCGTTCTCCCAGCAGCGTTCCGTTGAACAGTTTGGATATATAAACGGAAAACTCCTTATACCCCTTGGCATCTTGCTTTTTGAACAAACGGGTTGAAGAAAATTCCTTCAAAAGGGAGACCAGCGGTCCCGGCAGCCCTGTGCCAAAACTGCCTTTCATAACGGAGCCGGAAGACCCTGCAACATCACTGACCATATGAAAGAACCAGTTTACAGTGCCAAACATAATCTTTTCGGGAAAATTCTTTCCCACGAGATCAAGGCCATCTTTATTAAGCGGTACACACTGAAACGCTCCCGCAACATCGGCGCCATAAACATTGCCCGTAAATTGCGTCAAAATGGAACAAACCAGTCCCAGCGGAGTCGGGTGGTGCGAAAAGTCACGAAGATGGTGTTGCAGACCTCCTCCGAAGGCAGCAGTTGCCTTGTCTGCGGCAATGGGAAACTGATTTTCCAGATGCTTTATGGCCTGTGCAAAATCGGTTCCTCCATAGCCCTGATATTTCGCAACCTTTAGCACCAGTTCTTCAGCCTGCTGGTTTCCCCATTGATTTGCATACGCAAGTGAAAATGTTCCGACAAACAAACTGTCCACTAAACCGGCAAGAACGCCGTTTGTAACTGCAAGTGCATAATCCGCCTTGTCAGCGTGATTGGTATAGCGATCCAGCTCCTGATTTACACGGGCCAGCTCCGTATTCAGGCGATCAATGCTTGGTGCTTCGACTTTCGCCTCAGCAGATACGACCTCCTCTGCTGACTCCTGATTGGCCTCCTTTGTCTTGTCTGACAAAGTAAATGTACCGTCAATAATTCCTGAGCACTGCGCTGACTGGGACCATTCGTAGCACTCATAGGCACGAGTAGCCAATCGTGGATGGGATTCATCCTGTACCAGCATCAACTCCAGCAGCTTGTTGGATTGTGAATCATTGACAAAGGATTTTAAGTCAAGTGCCTGTTTCAGGAATTCCTTTCGATCCACATTCTTACCATAACCATTGAGCCGGAGCAGTACATCAATGGTTTTGTCCGCTGTTCCGTCGCAGAGTGTGGCAGCTCTGTCCGCCGACAGTTCGCTGCATCGATCCCAGAACAGAAGCGCTCTTACCAAAGTCGGCGTGAGATATTTTCCAATAGCCGGGATGCGAACCAAGGGGCTTCGATCAATACCATTGACCAACTGCGCTGCAATAGAGTGGTAAAGGGAATGCTTGCAGGCAATGTGCCCGCATTCGTGTGCCAGAACGCTGGGCAGCAGCTTAAGTGGAAGGGTATTCACCAGCCCGGATGTCACATAGATATAAGGGCGGACACTACCGAATGTCGCTGCATTGGCCCGCTTGTCTCTCACATAATAAAGCTCCGGGGTGTCAATACCAAGCTGTTCACAGATAGGGGGCAATAAGCCGTATACCTCCGGCATCTGTTTCTCACCGAGGCGAATCGCAGTCGAGAGAAGATCAATTTTCGCAGCCTTTTCATCAAAATTTGCAGAATACGATTCCAGCAGCTTTACAAACTTCGGGAATTGATTCAAAGCACCTGCGGCTTGCCTGTCCAAGTCGTGCACATAGAGTTCGGCACGGTATGCCATATCGTCACACCCTTTCTTTTTAAAATTATTTTTCATGTTCAGATTCAAACTCAACAATGTCGTCCAGTTTGCAATCAAGCGAGGTGCAGAGTTTTTCCAGCACATTTACCCGGACATCTTCGTTGCGACCCAGCTTGGCCATTGCATTGGTGCTGATTCCCGCCAAGTGCGTCAATTCGGTTTTGCTAAGATTTTTATCGATCATCAGCTTCCAGAGCTTTTTGTAGTTTACCGACATATTTCGTTCTCCCTCTGCGTTGCGGTGTATGTTGCTTTACATTTTTAGTATAGCACAGCCGCATCAAAACCTCAAGAAAATTTTGAGATTTGCAAAATTCAAACATATATAAAGCAAACAGTAGTATTTCTAGTCAAATATGCGGGTAAAAACAAAAAGCACCAAGAAAAGTCTATCATAGACCCATCTTGGTGTTTTATTCTTGCTGCGCCAGACATCACGGTTTGATTTTCACTTTGTTATCAACCCATAGTTAGCCCCTCGCCTTTTCATTTAATAATCAATATACCCTTACTCCGTCTTGCTGCTTCTGGCCAGAGAGGCAATATCTCCCACGCCATTCAAGACAACGCTGGGACGATACGCATACTTCTTGAGCGTTTCGCGGGTGGAAACACCGGACAGCACCAGCACGGTCGACATACCGCTCTCCATACCGGAGATGACATCCGTATCCATACGATCCCCCACCATGACCGCTTCGGCAGAGTGACAGTTCAGCAGTCGCAGCCCTGTGCGCATCATCAACGGGTTTGGCTTACCGCAAAAATAGGCCTGTGTGCCGGTTGCCATTTCAATCGGTGCAATGAGCGCGCGGCAAGCCGGCGCAATGCCGTTTTCGATGGGACCGGAAACATCCGAGTTGGCGCCAATCAGCTTGGCACCGGACAACACCAGATTGGTCGCTTTGGTGAGCGTGTCCAGCGAATAAGACCGCCCCTCCCCCACCACAACATAATCCGGGTTCACATCATTCATCGTGATACCGGCATCATACAGTGCATTCAAAAGTCCTGCCTCGCCAATCGCAAAAACGGAACAGCCGGGCGCCTGACCTTTCAAAAAGGCGGCTGTCGCCAAGGCGCTGGTGTAAAAATGTTCCTCCGGCACATCCAACCCCATACGCGCCAGCTTTTGATTCAGCTCGCGCGGCGTGTAGCCGCTGTTGTTGGTTAAAAACAAATACTCTTTCTTCTTCTCGTGAAGCCACTGGATAAACTCCGCCACGCCGGGCAGAATTCGATTTCCGTGGTAGATCACGCCGTCCATATCGCAAATGAAACCTTTTTTCTGGTTAAAATCCAGTTTGTCGATGCTTTTGTCCATGCTCTATGCCTCATTTCTCGTTCGTCTTGTTCCTGTAAATCGGGCGCTCCTGCCTGTCTTTCAAACGCGCTTCAATCGCTCGTGGTGTACGTTTTAGAATATTGGCAATTTTATAGATATTAAAGCCCTTGTGGTGCATTTGGAGCAGCTGCTGTATCTCTCCATCGCTCCATGGCTCCCCCCCGCGCGGATACTTTCGAGCGTTCCGTTCACGGCGTTCCTGTTTAACTGCCGCTTTTTCTTCCTTCAACCGAAACAGATATTGCTCGTTGGATTCAATCGTGCAATGATCCAACATCTCAAGCAAGGCATTTTGAACTTCTTCCTTGGAGCAGCTGTCCTGCAAGGGCAGCGCCCGTCCACTGAGCGGATCAACTCCTCTACTTAAGCTTTCTACCATAGTTCGAGCAAGAAACGGATCCATGCCAGCGCCCCCTCCCCCGATAATTGTTTTTCTCAATCCTCCGATTGTTTCTCTTTTTCTTCCTGCAGCAATTTCAGTATTGCCGATTCTTTGGTGAGAATGTGGTTCATTTTGTTATGCAGATCCTCGATCATGATCTCGGTCTTCAGATTGACTTTGTAATCGTTTTCGGCGCGGCGGCGATCCTTTTCCTCCTGCCGGTTCTGGCTCATCATAATGAGCGGTGCCTGAATCGCCGCCACGCAGGACAACACCAGATTCAGCAAAATAAACGGATAGGGATCAAACGCCCGCTGCGCCAAAATGGTGTTGATTACCATCCACAGCAGCAACACCCCGGTGAAGGAGAAGATAAATGCCCAGCTGCCGGCAAATTTCGCAATACGATCGGCCGCTCGCTGGCCAAGTGAGTATTTTTCTTTGGCGGTATTGACCGACACCTTGCTGCTGGCCAACAGCGCCAAGATTTCCTCGTCGGACATATCGTGCTGAATATCGTTGACGATTTCGCGAATCAATTTGTTGGTTTCCTTCATACCGAGCGCTCCTTTCATCGGTTCCCGTACTTACACGAATAGTGTACTCTGTTTTATGCGAACCGTCAAGAAAAAGCCCACCTTCTCTTCACCCACAGCGCCAAAGCAGCATATACTGCAATGACACTACGCAAGGAGGCCATATGATGCAAAAAGGCAGGCACAACGCGTTTTCCGCCGTCGATTATGGCGGGCGACCGCTGATCGTTCCTCTGGATCGGTTCACCAAAGCCAATCCCTATTTCCGCACCGCTTTATGGACGGGCAAGCATTTTCAGCTAACGCTGATGTCCATTCCGGTGGGCGGCGACATTGGGTTAGAGGTGCATCCGGATGTGGATCAGTTTTTGAGCATCCAGGACGAATGTGCCGTTGTCCGGATGGGGCGTAGCCAAAACGCGCTGACATATCAGCAAAAGGTGACCAGTGGGTTTGCGGTTCTGGTTCCGGCCGGCACCTGGCACAATATCATCAACACCGGTAACGCCCCGCTCAAGCTATATTCGATTTATGCTCCGCCACAGCACCCTTTCGGCACGGTACACAAAACCAAAGCCGACGCCGAAAAAGCCGAGCAGCAATAACGAATATCCCGCACCGGTTTGCGCTGCACTATGACTTCACTGATCACTATCGCTGTTGTCTGGATGCCGGCACAATAATGTCGCCGGTACGCAAAAGCAGGGACTCGAAGATCTTCGAGTCCCTGCTTTTTAACAGCTTCACCTTCATGCAGATTTTCTATTTATTATCGTATCACATTCAGCATTCGGTCGAGCGAATCACTCCTGCTCGTCCAGCGTGAGCGCATAGGCGGGCAGGAACTCCTCCAAAAAGCAGTCGGCCGCCGGCAGATGCATATCGCGCACCGCCTGTTCGGTGGACAGCCGCGCTTTCTCAAATTCCCGGTTGCCGTGGCGACATTCCTCCACACATTTGATGAGTGCCGACAGCTTATCCGCCGCTTTGACAAGCCGGGCTTCCTGCTCGTCGCCCGGCTGCGGCGACAGCACCGGCTGGTACGCATCACGCAGATCCTCCGGCAGCATGGACAACAGCTTCTCGGTGGCAACATTCTCCACCTCGCGATAGGCATCGCGAATGGCAGGATTGTAATATTTTACCGGGGTGGGCAAATCACCGGTGATAATCTCGGTGGTGTCATGATACAGCGCCAGCAGCACGCAGCGATCCTCCCGCACCTGACCGCCGAACCGGCGATTGGTTAGCAGCGCCAGCGCATGCGCGATCACCGCCACCTCGTAGGAATGTTCGCAGATATTTTCCGGCTGGGTGTTGCGCATCAGCGACCAGCGGGAGATGTATTTCATACGCGACAGCATCGCGTAAAACGACGACGACATTACAATCACTTTCCTTTATAGATTATTTCAATAAAACAGTTGGCAAAACTTTTCCACCTTGTTCTCCAAGGGGAAGGCTTGCGGAGTTCCTGTGTTTGCTAAAATCGGCGGGTCATTTTGTGGCGGGCGCAAGCCTCCCTCTGACGAGGGAGGTGGATTTTTGCGCAGCAAAAAGACGGAGGGAGAGAAATATTTTACGCGCCTTCGGTCTTGTAATAATCTTATCTCTCCCTCAGTCTCGCTGGCGCTCGACAGCTCCCTCGTCAGAGGGAGCCTTACGAGATTGCGAAAAGCCCAAATTTACACCGAAATCAAAAATCTTCCGAGATAAGCATAATCAACTATGCGTCTTTCATCAGCGGTATAAATGATGCTTTGCGGTTTGTATTATATTCTGCGTAACAATAAATCCGCACGGGATCATGCATTGATTCACCGTACGATCAATATAAGCGCATACCCCACAGAAGTTCTTATCAACATCCGCATTACTAATTCTGACCACACGTATATGCAGCGCCTGCAACTCTTTTGTCCGCTTTTCGTCTCGCACAATTTGCTCTGGTTGGTAATGTTCCCCACCATCGAGTTCCACTGCTAGCCTTGCTTTGGCACAATAGAAATCTACAATATACGCCCCGATTGCCTTTTGTCGAACAAAGCGCACTGGATACTGGCGCAAAAATTCATACCACAGCTTTCGCTCCCAAGGTGTCATATGTTTTCGCAACATTTTGGCCAGTGGGATATTCGATTTATCATACGGTTTCATTGCGTTCTTCTCCTCGCCCATCAGTATACCATTCCGCGGCGGATATGTCCACTTCCCTTTTGGGGCGGTATCTGGTATACTGGACAAAAAGGAGGGAGCGCGTATGAGCCACCAACTGATCAAGCCCCGCTCGCGGGCAGGTGTGACCTTTGTCACGGCGCTGGGCGTGGCGGTGCTGCTGTTTTTGCCGTTTGTGCTGATGGACAAAGGCTATTTTATCTATTACGGCGATTTTAACGTGCAGCAGATCCCCTTTTACAAAATGGCGCATGAAGCGGTGCTGAACGGACAATGGGGCTGGAGCTGGACGACCGATCTGGGAGCAAACTTTATCGGTTCGTATTCGTTCTATCTGCTGGGCAGCCCGTTTTTCTGGTTGACCACCGCGTTTCCCACCGATTCGGTGCCGTATCTGATGGCGCCGCTGCTGGTACTGAAGCTGGCGTTTTGCGCGCTGGCAGCGTATGCGTATCTGCGTCGGTTTGTCAAACCGGATCTGGCGTGTATCGGCGGGCTGCTGTACGCATTTTCCGGCTTTTCGGTGTACAACATCTTTTTCAACCATTTCCACGAAGCCATGCTCTATTTCCCGTTGATGCTGTGGGCGATGGAGGTGTTTATGACCGAAAACCGCCGCGGCGTGTTTGCGGTATTTGTGTGTCTAAGTGCGCTGAACAACTACTATTTTTTCATCGGACAAGCCATCTTTTTAATCGCCTACTGGTTTATCCGCCGGTTGTCCGGCGGATGGGGCGGCTCGCCCGTCAAGCTGTTTTGGCTGGCGTTTGAAGCAATCGTCGGTACCGCCGGTGCGGCGATCTTGCTGCTTCCCTCTTATCTCGCGGTGATCCAAAACTCGCGCACCGCCAATCTGTTGAGCGGGTGGGATCTGCTGGTATACAGCAAGCCGCAGCGGCTTCTCGATATTCTGCACAGCTTCTTTTTCCCGCAGGACCCGCCCGCGCGCCCCAACTTTTTCCCGGATGCGGATAACAAATGGGCGTCCATGTCGGCGTATCTGCCGTTGTTCGGCTGCACCGGTGTGATCGCGTACCTGCAATCCCGGCGGCACAACGACTGGCTGCGGCGGATGCTGCTGTTCTGCCTTGTCTGCACCGTAATTCCCGGGCTGAACGCCATGTTCCAACTGATGAACGCGATGTATTATGCGCGGTGGTACTATATGATGGTGCTGATGATGGTGCTGGCGACTGTGATGACACTGGATCGCGAGGACGAGCAGCCGGTGGATTGGAAGCACGCCTTTTGGTGCAGCGGCGGCATCACTGCCGCGTTCGCGCTGGGGGTGGGGCTGGCTCCGACCAAGGACGATGACGGTCAGTGGGTGTTGGGATTGATGCAGCGTCCCGATCGCTTTTGGGCCACAGTGGCGCTGGCCGCCATCGGACTGCTGGTGGCGGGACTGGTCGTGTGGATGCGGCGGCAATCGACCGCGCAGTTTTTCCGCTTCGCCCTGAGCTGCACCGCCGTTATCGCGCTGGTCACCGCGTGGTTTTCGTTGGGGGTCGCCAAATCCACCTCCAACTATCCCGCTTCGTATGTCATCGACACCGCCATTGAGGGCGGCAATTTTCAGTTGCCGGACAACTCCGATTTTTCGCGGGTGGACACTCCCCATGCGATGGACAATCAGGCGATGTTTTGGGGGATGCCGACCATTCAGGCGTTCCACAGCATTGTGCCGGGATCGGTGATGGACTTTTACCAAAGCATCGGTGTTAACCGCTCGGTTGCCAGCCGCCCGGAGGTAGGACATTACGCGCTGCGCAGCTTTTTGTCGGTGCGGTGGCTGTTCGATTACACCGATGCGGACGGACAACTGCGCAAAAAGGACTTTTTTGAAACCGACGGCGAAACCGAAATGCCGGGATGGGTCAGCGCGGGAGAACAAAACGGATTCCGCATCTACGAAAACCGCTGCTATATCCCGATGGGCTTTTCCTACGACTACTATCTGACCCGCAGCCAATACAACGATCTGCCCCGCTCGCGGCGGGAAAAGGCGCTGCTGAAAGCCTTGGTGGTAGAGGATAAGGACGAGGCCGCCGTCAGCGGTCTGCTCTCTCCCCTGCCGGTAGAGGAAGTGTCGTTCAGCGAAACCGCCTACCGGCAGGATTGTGCCGAGCGGCGGCACCAGTCGGTGTCCTCGTTCACCGTGACCGACACCGGCTTCACCGCCGTTCGTTCCGCCGATACCGACAATCTGGTGTTCTTCAGCGTGCCGTACGAATCCGGATGGAGCGCCACGGTGAACGGTCAGCCGACGACCGTTCTGCGCAGCGGCGTGGGCTTTATGGCAGTGCGCTGTCCCGCCGGACAAAAGGTGTCCATCCGCTTCACCTACACCACGCCGGGCCTTTCCGCCGGCGCGCAAATCAGCGGGGCCGCGGTCGCGGTGTGGTTGCTGTATCTGCTGGGGTGCAGCTTGGTGCACCGCGTACGCCGCGCACGAAAAGAAAACGCGCGGCATTGATTAACACGGAAAAAGGGCTCTGTCATGAAACATGACGGAGCCCTTTTTGGTTTTCATATGTTTTTACAAAGCGGTCATCACTCGTCCAGCGGGGTGATGGTGATGCAGCGTACCCGCACATCACCGTTGCCGCCGGTCAGGCGGATGGTGTTGGTTTTGCCCGGCTTAAACCGGCATGTGAAGTCGGCATAGCCGCTGAAATCGTCCAACCCGGCGGTGGGCACCGTGTTGATGAAGGACAGATCCTCGGAGTTGACCGACAGCCGCAGCTTCTGGTGTTTTTCGGCGGCGGCGTATTCGATCGCGATGTTGTAGCGTCCGCCGCTGCGGCCGTCCACCTTGGACAACCAGAAAAACGCGCCTTCGGCTTCCAACCCGACAATGGTATCGTTTTCCAGCCGCGCGCCCTTATCCAGCATACACTCATCCGCTGCATAAGTCACCGCCAGCGGATTTTCCACCGGCGCGGGTCCCACCGACTGCAAGCCGTGTTTGGTCTGCACCACCGTTTTGATGGTGCCATCCTCATTGAATTCCAGTTTGTCCACACACACCGAGCGCAGGTTGCCCCGATCGGAAATGTCCTGATTGTGATAAAACGCGTACCACTCGCCTTTGTATTCGGTCACCGAGCCGTGGCTGGTATCGCAGCCGGTCGGCTCCAGATACGCGCCCTTGTACTCCCACGGACCCAGCGGCTTGTCGCTCATCGCGTAGCACAGGCGGTTGGCACCGCGACCGTTTTCCTCGTGGTTATCCGAATAGGTCATATAGTAGATGCCGTTGCGTTTGAACACCCAAGATGCCTCGTGGAAATCCACCAAGCCTTCCATGTCGAACATTTCGGTTTTCATGCTCATCATATCGGCGTTCATCTCGCCGCCCTTGGGCATACCGCCGCCGCCATAGTACATATACACCCGGCCGTCATCGTCGATAAACACCGCCGGGTCGATCATGCACCAGCCGCCCAGACCTTCGATATAGCCGCGATCCACAAAGCCTTTCAGCGGGCTGTCGCTGGTCGCCACGCCCACCTTGAAGGAATCGTTCCATTTGGAATCGCTGGGATGCGGATAGTAAAAATAATAGGTGCCGTCACGATACGCTGCGTCGGGCGCCCACATAAAGCCGCCCTCCGGGCGACCCCATTCCACATCGTCCGAGCGCAGAATTTCGCCCTCGTCCCGCCAGTTGACCATATCCTCTGTCGAGAAGATGTGGTACCGATCCATAAAATCGCAGCCCTGCGGCGGGTCCATGTCATGCGACGCATAGATGTACAGTCGTCCGTCCGCCCACACATGCGCCGACGGATCGGCGGTGTAGATGCTCTGGATAATGGGGTTTTGCCCCTCTTTTTTAATCTTCATTCTCTCATCCTCATTTCTCCAAAAAGGTTGTTTTTAGTATAGCGAAAACTGCTCAAAAACGCAATGGGTTTTTTGAAAAAACTGGAAAATCTGCAAACGATCCTTCTACAGCGACACGCTGCCATCATAAATGTGCCCGCCCTCTCATACTCTGTATCAAGCACACGCAACGAGGGGGGATCGCATTGAAAGGGGCTGTGGAAGAACGGGCCGTCGAGCTGGGTACCTATATTGTGGAGCACAACGCCACGGTGCGCGCAGCAGCGGGTCAGTTTCATGTCAGCAAATCCACGGTGCACAAGGACGTGGTCGATCGGTTGAAAAAAGTCAATCCCCAGCTGTACGGACAGGTGCGGCAGGTGTTGGATGTCAACAAAGCGCAGCGCCATATTCGGGGCGGCGTCGCCACCCGGGAAAAATACAAGCACGAATCCTCGCACGAGGGATTGTAAGCCCGCCCCCATTTGTGGTAAAATACCTCTCAGAACACCAAGGGGGACACACCATGAACGAGCAACAGGCGATCGCTTATCTGGAACATATCAAAGCCGGCGGGATGACGATGGGGCTGGCACGAATGCAGCGCATTATGCAGCTGTGCGGCGATCCCCATCGCCGTCTGCGCACGGTGCACATTGCCGGCACCAACGGCAAAGGCTCGATCGCCCGCATGATCCAGCGCATGGGCATGGCAGCCGGATGGCGGGTGGGGCTCTTTTCCTCCCCCGCTGTGACCGGTGTGCGGGATACCATTTGCATGGATAACCAGCCCATTCCCGCCGACGATTTCGCCCGCTGGATCACGCGGATACGGGACAAGCAGGGCGAGATGGGAGATGCCGGGCATTGCTCGGAATTTGAAACGCTGACCGCCGCCGCTTTCGGCTGGATGGCGGAGCAGCACCCCGATTTTTGCGTGATTGAATGTGGGCTGGGCGGCGCCGAGGACGCGACCAATGTGCTGCCCCCGCCGCTTTTGGCAGTGCTTACCGCCATTTCGCGCGATCACACAGCTATTTTGGGCAACACCATCGCAGCGATCGCCCGTCAAAAATGCGGCATCATCAAAGCCCCTTGCGGCATCGTCACCACCCCCGACCAGTCGCCCGAGGCGCTGGGCGTTATCTGGGAAACCGCCGCCCGGCTCGGGTTGACCGTGCACCAGCCGGGTGCGCACGCCGCCACGGTGCTGGCGGAGGATTGGAACCATCTGCGGTTCGCTTATGACGCACGCGAATGGGAGCTGGCGCTGACCGGGCGGGAACAGGTGGGCAACGCGCTCACCGCGATCGAAGCGGCGTGTCTGCTCGGCGAAAAAGGGTTCCCGATCTCCCCCGATCACATGGCACAGGGGCTGGCGGCGGTGCGGATGCCCTGCCGACAGGAGGCGCTCTGCCGTGCCCCGCTGCGCGTAATGGACGGCGCACACAACCCCGCGGGCATTGCCGCGCTGGCGGATACGCTGAGTCGTCTCGCACCGCAGGGCGTGACCATGCTGCTCGGGATGCTGGCGGACAAGGAGGTCGACACCTGTCTGCGCACACTGGCGCCGCATTGCCGCCGTATGATCTGCACCACCCCGCCGAACCGCCGCGCGATGGTCGCTGACGAGCTGGCACGGCGCGCGCAAGCCGCCGGAATCGATGCCACCGCCGCAACAGAGCCACTGGCGGCGCTGGAACAGGCGGAACAGCTGGCAGGGGATGCGCCGCTGCTGGTGGGCGGATCCTTCTATTTGTGCGGCGAACTGCGCCCCGCGCTGCAAAAGCGGCATTTCGGCGGCTAAACCGGCAAAAAACGACGACACGATTTTCGTGAAAAATCAAGCGGCAGCCTCTATCCTTATGGGTAGAGGCTTTTTTGTATATATCCTTAGAAAGGTGGGCATACTATGGTGATGCGCATGCAATCCATCCCCGACGGGCTGTGCATTTGGCTGTCGGGCGAGTTGGATCATCACGCCGCGCGGGATCTGCGCGCCCAAATCGACGCAGCGGTGGAACGCTGCAAAGTCAAGCGGCTGGTGCTGGATTTTTCCGAAATCGGGTTTATGGACAGCTCCGGCATCGGGCTGATTATGGGACGGTATCGGCTGATGACCGCGCGCGGCGGGCAGCTGACGGTGGCTGGTGCCGCCGAACGGATGAAGAAGGTGATGCGGCTGGCGGGGCTGGACAAGCTGGGCGTGTTGGAACCGGACGAGCCGTCGCACACGACCAAATCGTGAAGAAAGGAGCAACATCGGCATGAAAAAAGCACTGAACCAAATGAAATTGACCTTTCCAAGCCGTTCCGCCAACGAGGGCTTTGCCCGGGCGGCGGTGGCGGCGTTTATCGCCCAGCTGGACCCGGCAGTGGACGAGCTGGCGGATATCCGCACAGCGGTGTCCGAAGCGGTGACCAACAGTATTGTGCACGCCTATCCGAGCGAGATCGGCAGCATCACGCTGCAGGTGCGGCTGTACAGGGACGGACGGGTGGTGATCAAAATCAGCGACAAGGGCTGCGGCATCGAGGATGTGGAAAAAGCGATGGAGCCGCTGTTTACCACCGGCGGCGAGGAACGCTCCGGCTTGGGATTTTCGGTGATGGAAAGCTTCAGCGACAAGGTGCGGGTGCGGTCGCGCAAGGGCAAGGGCACCGTGGTCACGCTGGAAAAATACATACTGCTGCGGGATCGGCAGGCGGATGCCCGTGACTGATCGCGACGAGCACATCTGCAACAACATGGGGCTGGTGCACACCTGCTGCAAGCGATTTGTGGGACGCGGGGTGGAATATGACGACCTGTTTCAGGCAGGGTGCATGGGACTGATCAAGGCGACCGACGGTTTTGACCCCGCGCGCGGGCTGCGGTTTTCCACCTATGCGGTGCCGGTGATCCTGGGCGAGATTCGGCGATTGTTCCGCGAAGGCGGCGCCATCAAGGTGGGGCGCACACTCAAAGAGCTGTCCATGCGGGTGGCGCGGGAACGCGAAGCGTTTTTGGGCAAACAGGGACACGAGCCCACCGTAAGCGAGCTGGCGGAGCAAATGGCGCTCCCGCGCGAGCAGGTCGCCGAAGCACTGGGCGCGGCGCTGCCGCCGGTGTCGCTCACCCGCCACGGCGACGAGGACGACGGCGAGGTGCAGGATATTCCCACCCCGCCGCCGGAAGAAGATCTCACCGATCGGTTGGCGCTGCGGCAGGTGCTGACCGAATTGGAGCCGCGCGACCGAATGCTCATCACGCTGCGGTATATGAAGCGGCAGACCCAACAGGTCACCGCCGACCAGCTGGGCATGACCCAAGTGCAGGTATCCCGGCGGGAAAAGGTGATTTTGCACCAGCTGCGCGAAAAATTGATCAGCTAGCACCCTACAGCAAAGCGGCAGCCGCTCTCGAACGATAAGAGAGCGGCTGCCGCTTTGTTACGCCTGCCGGCGTTTGTAATCATCGCCCCATTGTTGCATGGCGGTCAATATCGGCTGCAAGCTGCGCCCCAACGCAGTCAGCGAATATTCCACCCGGGGCGGCACCTCGGCGTATACCTCGCGGTGCACCAATCCGCTGTCCTCCATCGCCCGCAGCTGCGCGGTCAACACCTTTTGTGACACGCTGCCGATGGATTTTTTCAGTTCCCCGAACCGTTTGGTGCCGGGCATCAAATCGCGCAAAATCAGCACTTTCCATTTATCCCCGATTAGTGACAGGGTGGTTTCCACCGGGCAAGCCGGCAGCTCGGCCGGCGACGAATTCTGTGGCATATCGCATTCCTCCTTCTAATGGTTTCTATTAGATACTTACACTCACAATATACCATATCTTCAAAACAAACGCAATACTCCCATGGTATCCTTTTGGTAACTACACCACAATATTGTGCGTACTTTACAAGCGGCGAAAGGGCGCTTATACTAAAGTCAAGCCAAGGGGAACGGCCGCTCCGAAGCTGCAACATTTCAATCACCCCGCTGCCCGAGTCGGCGGGGCGCTAAGGAGGACTATTCTAATGAAAATCGCTGTTGTTTGTGCCAATGGCAGAGAAGGAAAACTGATCGTGAACGAGGCTGTTCGCCGCGGGCTGGATGTGACCGCTGTGGTACGCAGCCAAAACACCTCGACTGCCCCGTCTGTGCTGCAAAAGGATCTGTTTGATCTCACCAAAGAGGATCTGCAGGGATTCGACGCGGTGGTGGATGCGTTCGGCGCATGGACACCGGATACCATCGGCGGCATTCCCCGCGCGGTGGAGCACCTGTGCGAGCTGCTGTCCGGCACCGACACCCGCTTGTTGATCGTCGGCGGCGCGGGCAGCTTGTATGTCAACCCCGAGCACACCGCGTGCGTGGCGGATGCGCCGGATTTTCCCGATGCGTTTAAGCCGCTGGCGGCGGCTCACGATGAAGCGCTGGCGCTGCTGCGTCCCCGCCGGGATGTCCAGTGGACGTACATCAGTCCCGCTGCCGATTTTCAGGCGGACGGTGCCCGCACCGGACAGTACACACTGGGTGGCGAGGAAATGCTGTTGAACGCGAACGGCGAAAGCGTCGTCAGCTACGCCGATTATGCCATCGCCATGGTGGACGAAGTGGTCGGCGGGCAACACCTGTATCAGCGCATCAGCGTGGTGGGCGCGTAAATCCTGCCGATGTTACCGCAACGCCCTGCAAAAGTCAACCCTTTTGCAGGGCGCGCGGTGCGTTCCGGATATAACAAGGAGGGATAGGTCATGAACCAAACCGAACGCCGGTTATTCATGATACAGTATTTACAAAAAGAGCGGGCAGATGCCGCAACGATAGCAATTCCCGCCGATTCATCGGCGCAGCGGCGACTGCTGCGGGCGCTGCTGAATGTGCGGCTTCCCCGCCCGGTCAGCGACGAATTTTTAGCGGTGCAGGATGCGTATCTGCAAACCGAGCTGACGCACAAAGGCGTCACGGATATACATCAGCTGTTGCCGGTGGAACCGGGGCTGTATCTATGGCAGGGCGACATCACCACCCTGCGGTGTGACGCCATCGTCAACGCCGCCAACAGCCGCCTTTTGGGTTGTTTTGCACCCAATCATGCCTGCATCGACAACTGCATCCACACCTTTGCGGGGGTGCAGCTGCGGCTGGCATGCCACGAGCTGATGCAGCAGCAAGGCTATCCGGAACCCACCGGGCAAGCGAAGATCACCCCCGCTTACAACCTGCCCTGCCGCTATGTGCTGCACACAGTGGGACCCATCATCAGCGCGCCGGTCACACCGCAGGATGACGAGCAGCTGGCAGATTGCTACCGTGCCTGTCTGGCGCTGGCAGCGGAAAAGGGACTGCACAGCGTGGCGTTTTGCTGCATTTCCACCGGCGAATTTCATTTTCCCAACCGACGCGCCGCTGAAATCGCGGTGAAAACCGTGCGCGCCTTTCAGGCACAGACCCCCATCGAGGTGATTTTCAATGTTTTCAAGGATATGGACTACGACATCTACCGGGAGCTTCTCGGATAAAATAACCCAACTGAAAAAGGAGATTGACACCGCCGACGCCATCGTCATCGGTGCGGGCGCGGGGCTGTCCACCTCCGCCGGATTCGACTACAACGGCGAGCGGTTCCGGCAGCATTTCTCGGATTTTGAAAAAGAATACGGCTTTCACGATATGTATACCGGCGGCTTTTATCCGTATGCCACACCGGAGGAATACTGGGCATATTGGAGCCGGTATATCCTTATCAACCGCTATGGGGATGCCCCCCGGCCGGTATACAACGACCTGCGGCGGCTGGTGGAGGGGCGGGAGTATTTTGTGCTCACCACCAATGTGGATCACTGTTTTCAGAAAGCGGGATTCGACAAAAAGCGCCTGTTTTATACCCAAGGCGACTACGGTTTGTGGCAATGCGCCACGCCGTGTCATCAAAAGACTTATGATAACGAGGCGGTCGTGCGCCGTATGGTGGCGGAACAAGCTGACCGGCGGGTACCCACCGCGCTTGTTCCACGCTGTCCGGTGTGCGGCGGAGCGATGACCATGAATCTGCGCTGCGATGACCGCTTTGTGCAGGACGAGGGATGGTATGCCGCTGCCGAGCGATACGAGGCGTTTTTGCGTCGTCATCGCTGCGGGCGGGTGCTGTTTTGGGAGCTGGGGGTGGGTATGAACACCCCCGCCATCATCAAGTTTCCGTTTTGGCGGATGACAGCGGACAATCCCGACGCGGTGTACGCCTGTATCAACCGGGGTGAAGCGGCATGTCCGGCCTCCATTGAGCGGCGCGCCGTCTGCATCGATGCCGATATCGGGCGGGTGCTGCAGCAGCTTTGAAAAAAGCATAGACAAGCCGGAGGCGGGGTGCTATAATAGCGGCACAATGCTTTGCACCACCGGTGCTATCACGAACAAGGAGGACTTCCTCTTATGAATCAGTTTGCTGTTGCGCCCTCGCCCCAAACGCCGGAAAACGATCTGCTCACCAAAACCGCCGCCGGATACCAGGCATGGTTTCACGCGAGCGACGATTTGGATCACGGTTGGGGGCATTGGAGCCACCAGACCGCGCCCGAACCCGGCAATGTTCACCCCGAGCTGTTTCCGGATTTTCGGGAATATCCCGACGAGGTGATGCACACCGGGCGGTTTGACCCCTATCCCGACGGGCGGCCGGTGCGCTTTTATCAGGCACACGACGCGGGTACCATTGATGTGCATTTTCGCTGGATGCAGCAATACGGCATCGACGGCGTGGGTGTCCAGCGTTTTTACGGCACCACCGACACCGCCCCCCAGCCGGAGCCGTCGCATCTGACCGCGATTCGCGCCGCCGCCGAGCGGTATGGGCGCGTGTTTTATGTGATGTACGACACCTCCGGCTGCGGACACGACGGCGCCAAAGCGATCGAGCGGTTCAAAGCGGATGTGCAGTATAATGTGGAAGGCAAAAAGCTGATCGCCTCCCCCGCCTATGCCCACGCCGACGGCAAGCCGGTGATTTGCATCTGGGGGCTGGCGGGCACCGAACCGGGGCGCTATCCGAACGCGCAGGACGCGCTGGAGCTGGTGCGCTGGCTGAAAGAGCGCGGCTATTTTGTGATCGGCGGACTGCCGGACAATCGGTGGACCGAAGTGACCGACGAGTATGCTGCGGTGTATGCGGCGCTGGATATGGCATCGCCGTGGACGCCCGGACGCTTCCGCCCCGAAACGCTGCGCGCGTGGATCGGGCGGCATTTGAAGCGGGATCTCGCCTATTGCCGGGCGCACGGCATCCGCTATCAACCGGTGATGTTCCCCGGCTTTGCGTGGAGCAACTTCTGCGACGGCGGCGACCCCAACGCCACGCCGCGTCTGGCGGGTCAATTTTTGTGGGATCAGGCGCGCTTGTATGCCGAGGCGGGGGTGCACCACGCGTATTTTGCGATGTTTGACGAATACGACGAGGGCACCGCGCTGGCGAAAGCGGCGCGTGATTCGTTTGATCTGCCGCGCGGTTCGCAATATTTTCAAACGCTGTCGGCGGACGGGGTTTGGCTGTCGTCGGATTTTTATCTGCGCGAAGCGGGCGCGGTCACGGCGATGCTGCGCGGCGAGCGCGCCATCACCGACACGCCGGAGCTTCCCCACTCCACCGGACCGGTGTACTGGCGCAACGGGTTTGAGCAGCGCGCCGCCACGCTAACGCTCAGCCGCGGACAGGTACGCGGCAGCGTGTGGCGTAATGTAGATGTGGGCGTGCCGGACGGCGCGGTGCTGGATCAGGAGGGTGTGCAACTGGAAACCGCTGCCATCGTGCGCGGCCAGCGCGGTCGCCTCAGCTACACCGGCGACAACAGCTTCGCATTCAGCGGCATCGCCATCAACAACGGTGCGTGCGAGGTGCATTACCGGCTCGCCAAAACCGCCATTCCGGTGGTGGACGGGTTGCGGCTGCGGTATCGCTTGCGGGCGATCAACGAAGGTGGCTGCCGCGTCGGGGTGGATCTGGTCTTCAGCGACGGCAGCCGGTTGAGCGATCATTGCGCCGAGGTGCTGGCGGACAAATCACTCGCGGCCGGACGCTTTTCCCCCAACGAGTGGTATGCGGTGGAGCATACGCTGCCCGCGGCGCTTACGGGACAAACCATCTGCGCGGTGACGGTGGCTTACACCTCCCCCGGCGAGGAGCGCTTTGCCGCCTATCTGGACGATGTGGTACTGGAAGTGCCCGCGGAATAACCGATAAAACAGTCAGCGGGGCAGCCGAAAACGGCTGTCCCGCTTTTCGCGTGCTAAAATGCGCGCAAAAAAGCCCGGTGCATACGCACCGGGCTTTTCATTCTTGTGTACTATCAGCTATTAAAAATTAATTCCACCCCATCCAAAAGATCTTCTTTAAACAAATGGTTGATATTTTCAATACTTTTGTCCTGTATCTTTATGGATTCGTCTGCCATCAAATCCTTTACCCTTTCGCGGGCAGCATTTTTCCTCCATTTTTCTAGCCTTTCACCGGTGTCATCCCAAGAATAGGCTTTTTCTTCATCCAAATCGGATAAGGTGCAAAAAAGTTCGTACTCATCCTTATCGCTATCATAGGTATAACACCAGTAATTGCTAACAACGCCACCATAACTGTTCTTTCCACTAACCTTCAAAACAATATACTGTCCTTCTTGGTCATACCAAGCGTTTCTCAGTTTGAAAGAAGAAGGATCCTTCAATTCCTCTATTACATCCTTGCAAAGATAGGCAATCTGATTTTCGGTGAGTACATCTTCTTTTTCGTCGCTTCCCGCTCTTTCGTATGCCTGCGCATACGCTCCTTGAGCCAATAAATCGTCTGTTGACACCAGCAAACGCGGAATCAACAATACACCCGCCACCACCGCAGCGGAAATGCCCACTAACAACGCAACAATCAAAGCAACGATTTTCGCCGCTGACGATTTCTTTTGCACAACAGCACCGTTAACCGGATATACTACAGGAGGCGTATTTACTCCAGCCATATTTCCTGTGGGAGCACCACATTTTGGGCAAAACAGCTGATCCATTTGTAATTCTGCGCCGCAATTAACACAAGAAATTTGTTGTTCGCCGACCTTTAGCCTACCGCATTGAGTGCAAAAATTTTGGTCGTCGCCCAAAGCCGCTCCACAATTTGGGCATACATCCGCTACAGGAACATCAGGTATTACATCTGGATGTTCCGGACATCCAACTGTAGCGCATCCCTTATGCTGCTCCCAGCATCTCTCGTGATAAACAGCACCGCAAGATGGACATTCCTTGATTGCCTCACCCTCTTGGATATCCGTTTGACAAAACGGGCACACCTTACTAACACACGTTTCCATCGAAACACATCCTCCATCTTTCTTTTTCAACAAGGTCACATTTAACAAGTTAATTATACAAAATATTTTGTTTTTCGTCAATATATATCGTATAAAAATAAATTTGTTGGCAAAAAGCAGTAGTGTTCCCACTACGCAAAAAAGCCCGGTGCATACGCACCGGGCTTTTTGTTTGAGTTAAGGGAAAGCTTACAACACCCGCACACGGATCACGCCGTCGATCGCCTGAATCTTCTGCAGGCTGTCGGCAGTCGGTGCATTGGCCAGATCCAAAATGGTGTACGCATACTCCTTTTTGGAGCGGTTGGTCTGGCTTTCGATGTTGTTGCCGGCGAACGCGCCGCTCACCTGCGACAGCACATCCGGCACATTGCGGTGCAGCACACACACACGCGCGCTGCCGCTGCGGGGAGCCGACACCGCCGGGAAGTTGACCGAATGGGTGATGTTACCGTTTTCCAGATAATCGCGCAGCTCATCCGCCGCCATCACCGCACAGTTGTCCTCGCTTTCGGGAGTGGACGCACCCAGGTGCGGGATCGCCACCACATTTTCGACATCCAGCATATCGTCGTCGGGGAAATCCACCACATACGCCGCGACTTTGCCGTCCGCCAGCGCTTTTTTGATGTCGGCGGTATTGACCAGACCACCGCGCGCAAAGTTCAGCACCCGCACGCCGTCTTTCATCGCCTCAAACGCCGCTTCGTTCAGCATATTCTTGGTATCCGGCGTCAGCGGCACATGAATGGTGATATAATCGCAGTTTTCGTAAATCTCGGTCAGCGTTGCCGCGTGGTGCACGGTGCGGGACAGCTGCCACGCCGCGTCCACCGACAGGAACGGATCGTAGCCGTACACTTCCATGCCGAGTTTTTCCGCCGCGTTGGCAACCAGCACGCCGATCGCGCCCAAACCGATCACGCCCAGCTTTTTGCCCATGATCTCGGGACCGGCAAAGTTGCTTTTGCCTTTTTCCACCAGCTTGCCGACCGCATCGCCCTCGCCCTTCAGCGTTTTCGCCCACTCGATCGCGGGGATCACTTTACGGGAAGAGATCAGCAGACCGGCCAGCACCAGCTCTTTCACCGCGTTGGCGTTGGCACCGGGGGTGTTGAACACCACGATGCCCTTTTCGCTGCACGCATCGATCGGGATGTTGTTGACACCCGCGCCCGCACGAGCGATAGCGCACAGATTTTCCGGCAGCTCCATATCGTGCATGGACGCCGAACGCACCATGATACCGTCGGGATTTTCCACTTCGGTGCTCACGGTGTAACGGTTTTTGTCAAACCGCTCGGTGCCGCAAACGGCAATTTTGTTCAAAGTCAGAATATTCATAATAGCAGTAACCCTTTCTTGCCAGACGGACATCAGCCGTTGGCTTTTTCAAACGCGGTCATAAAGGCGACCAGTTTCTCCACGCCTTCGATCGGCATAGCATTGTAGATAGAGGCGCGCATACCGCCCACCGTGCGGTGACCCTTCAGGTTGACAAAGCCGGCCTCGGTCGATTCTTTAACAAACTTGGCATCCAGCTCGTCGTTGCCGGTCACAAACGGAATGTTCATCAGCGAGCGATCCTCTTTGACAACGGTACCCTTGAACAGCTTGGAGTTGTCCAGGAAATCGTAGATCAGCGCGGCTTTTTTCTCGTTGATCTCTTTCATCTTTTCCAGACCGCCGATGTCGTTTTTCAGCCACTCCAGCACCAGCTTGCAGATGTAGATGGTGTAGCAGGGCGGGGTGTTGAACATCGAGCCGTTGTCGGCGTGGGTCTGATAATTGAACATGGTGGGGGTGATCTCCTGCGCGTGACCGATCAGATCCTCGCGCACGATCACGACCGTCAGACCGGCCGGCGCCATGTTCTTCTGCGCGCCCGCATACAGCAGACCGAATTTGGACACATCGATCGGTTCAGACAGGATGCAGGAAGAAATATCCGCCACCAGCGGCACATTGCCGGTTTCCGGCAGGGTGTGATATTTGGTGCCGTAGATGGTGTTGTTCATGCAGATGTGGAAATAGTCGGCATCCTTGGTGAAGGTAGCCGGATCCAGCTTCGGGATATAGGAGAAGGTCTTATCCTTAGAACTCGCCACCACATTGGCTTCGCCATAGCGCGCCGCTTCTTTATACGCTTTGGTCGCCCACTGGCCGGTCAGCACATAGTCGGCTTTGCCGCTGCCGGTCATCAGGTTCAGCGGCACCATCGCGAACTGGGACGACGCGCCGCCCTGCAGGAACAGCACCTTATAGTTATCCGGAATGTTCATCACTTCGCGCAGCAGCGCTTCGCATTCTTTGATGATCCCGTCATACACTTTGGAACGGTGGGACATTTCCATAACCGACTGGCCGGAGCCCTTGTAATCCAACATTTCTGCTGCCGCCGTCTGCAAAACCTTTTCCGGCAGCATCGAAGGACCCGCCGAAAAATTGTACACTCTTGCCATAACCAAAACCTCCATCAAATACTTGGGAATTTGTTAATTGGTAATATTGTACTCTTTTGACGAAAGATAGTCAATGTGCAATTGCACAGAATTTCAAAAAAATTTCCGGTGTCGCCCACCGGCAATTTGTAATTTTGCTTGCATTTCAAACGAGGAAACGATATAATATGGTTAATTTATCAAAAAACTTTGCACAAGAAAGGACAAAAGCTATGATGACGGTGGAAGATGTCCGGCGTATTTTGCGCGCCGAGCTGGTGTGCGGCGACGAAAAGCGCCAAACCGAGGTCCATAACGCCTGCGGCAGCGATATGATGAGCGATGTGCTGGCATTTGTGAAAGACCAGTCGGTGCTGCTCACGGGGCTGGTCAATCCGCAGGTGATCCGCACCGCGGAAATGATGGATATGGTCTGTATCGTGTTCGTGCGCGGCAAAGAGCCGTCGCCGGATATGATCGCGCTGGCAGAAGAGCGCGGCATTGTGCTGATGACCACACCGCTGCGTATGTTCACCGCCTGCGGGCTGCTGTATGCTGGCGGACTCAGCGGCGGCGAAGACAGCTGACGGCGGGAGGATAAGCAACATGGGGATTCATTTGCATTATGTCGTCCCCGGGGACGATTTTACCCAAGCGGGCGCGGCCTCCGGCGCGGTGAAATCCAAGCTGAAACAACTGGGGTTTGACGCCCAGGTCATTCGCCGGGTGGCGATCGCGATGTACGAAGCC
Source organism: uncultured Oscillospiraceae bacterium (assembly GCA_900547105.1). Lineage (GTDB taxonomy): Bacteria > Bacillota > Clostridia > Oscillospirales > Acutalibacteraceae > UMGS1474. Next base: position 112,958 of record URFL01000005.1, read on the forward strand.
GAGATCAACATGGTCATCCACGCCGGCGGCGGCGAGGCGGATATTGATATTCAGCCGGATCGCATCGTGATGGTGCTGACCGATCACGGCCCCGGTATTCCGGATATCGACCAGGCGATGCAGGAGGGCTGGTCCACCGCTCCCGACCAGGTGCGGTCGCTCGGATTCGGCGCCGGTATGGGGCTGCCGAACATTAAAAAATACACCGATCAATTGCAGATCGACACCGCCATTGGGCAAGGCACCTGCATGACCATGGCGGTTACCGTGGCGTAAACAGTGGACCCCGCTGCCCCGGCAGCGGGAACATGGAGGAGTGTCCGTTTATGGAACGATATTTTCACTCCGTCACGCTGGACAAAAACAAGTGTGTGGGGTGTACCAACTGCATCAAACGCTGTCCCACCCAAGCCATTCGTGTGCGGGGCGGCAAAGCGCAGATCATGACCGAACGCTGCATCGACTGCGGCGAATGCATCCGCGTGTGCCCGCACCACGCCAAAAAGGCGCGGCACGACACGCTGGACAAATGCAAGGAATTTGCCTATACCGTGGCGCTGCCCGCCCCCGCTTTGTACGGTCAGTTCAACCGGCTGGACGATATTGACGTGGTGCTGACCGGATTGCAGGCACTGGGATTTGACGAGGTATTCGAGGTGTCGCGCGCCGCCGAGATCGTGTCGGACGCGACTCGGATGCTGATGAACGACGGCAAGCTGAAAAAGCCGGTCATCAGCTCGGCCTGTCCGGCGGTGGTACGGTTGATTCGGGTGCGGTTTCCCGATTTGTGCGACCATGTGCTGCCGCTGAAATCGCCGATGGAGGTGGCCGCCATGCTGGCGCGCCGACAGGCCGTCGCCAACAGCGGGCTGGCGCCCGAACAAATCGGCGTGTTCTTTATTTCGCCCTGTGCCGCCAAGGTGACCGACGCACGCAGCCCCATCGGCATTGATTCGTCCGAGGTGGATGGCGTGTTGGCGATCAGCGATATCTATCCGGCGCTGCTGGGCAAGATGAACAAGCTGGAGCAAACCGCGCCGCTGTCCCATTCCGGCATCATCGGGGTGAGCTGGTCGTATATCGGCGGCGAGGCGGCAGGGTTGCTGAACGAAAATCATCTGGCAGCGGACGGCATCGACAACGTGATCAAGGTGTTGGAAGAGCTGGAGGATGAAAAGCTGCAGGAGCTGGATTTTATCGAGCTGAACGCGTGCGCGGGCGGGTGTGTCGGCGGCATTTTCACCGCCGAGAACGGCTACGCCGCGCGGGCACGGATCAAGCGGCTGCGCAAATATCTGCCGGTATCCTGCAACCGGCTGTCGGATGCCGGTTCCACCGCCTGTATGGATTGGGTGCACCCGCTGGAGTATTCGCCGGTGATGAAGCTGGCGGACAACGTGACCGAAGCGATGCGGCTGATGCAGGAGGCGGACGACATCGGCGACCGTTTGCCAAAGCTGGATTGCGGCGCGTGCGGCGCGCCCACCTGTCGGGCACTGGCGGAGGATGTCGCCAAAGGATTGGCGCGGGATACCGATTGCATCTTTTTGATGCGGCAGGAGATCCAGCGCATTGCCAAACAACTGTCTACATTGAGGGATAACCATGACGATACATGATTTGATACAAGCGCTGGAGCTGCGGGTGCTGGTGGAAGGCGATTTGTCCCGTCTGGTCACCGGCGGCAGCTGCGGCGATCTGCTAAGCTGGGTGATGGGGCGCGCGTTGCCGGATTCGGCATGGATCACCGTGATGGGCAATGTGAACGCGGTGGCGGTGGCGGTGCTGGCGGATGTCGCGTGCGTGGTGCTGGCAGAGGATGCGCCGCTGGACGATGCCGCCCGCGAAAAAGCGGAAGCCCAAGGCGTGACGATACTGCAAAGCGGGCAATCTATCTACCGGCTGGCGGTGGCGCTCGGTCGCCTGTTGGGCGAATAAATAGTATTAGTATATAAGGGGGCGGTCGTTTGCGCTATTACTACGATATGCACATTCACACGGCGCTGTCCCCCTGCGGCGATGCGGATATGACACCGAACAACGTCGTCGGTATGGCGCAGCTATGCGGACTGGACATTCTCGCGGTAACCGACCACAACACCTGCGGCAACTGCGCCGCGGTGATGGAGGTGGGGCAAGCCGCGGGATTGACGGTGCTGCCCGGCATGGAGCTTTGCACCGCGGAAGAAATTCATGTGGTGTGCCTGTTCCCCGCTTTGTCTGCCGCGCAGGCATTTGAACAGGAGGTGGTGCGCCACCGCCCGGACATCGCCAACCGCCCGGACATTTTCGGTGAACAGCAGCGGCTGAACGCCCGGGACGAGCTGGTGGGCACCGAACCGGTGCTGCTGTTGACCGCCACCGGATTATCGCTGGAACAGGTGCTGCCGCTGGCGCGCACCCACGGCGGCACCGCCTTTCCGGCGCATATCGACCGCGATTCGTACAGTGTGCCCGCCGCGCTGGGTGATATTCCGCCGGGCTTCCCCGCGGTCGAGATTACCGCAGAGGGCGATGTGGCAGCGATGCGGGCAGCGTACCCCGCTATCGAGGGGCTGCCGCTGCTGTGCAGCTCGGACGCGCACTATCTGCATCAGCTGGCGGATGCCGCCGCATGGCTGGAGTTGCCGGATGCAGCGCCCGCCACCGTGATTGCCGCGTTGGACGGTCGCCTCCCCTGCCGATGGGGACGCACTAAAGAAGAATAACCGACCATATAGAAACGTCATCGGCCGCACGGACAAAGCGCGTTTTTCTTTTAGAAAAAATACGATTTTATTCTTGACACGCGGCGAAGTTTGTGGTATAGTTAGTCCTGCTGTTCGACATGGGGGAATTCCCGAGCGGCCAAAGGGGGCAGACTGTAAATCTGTTGTCACTGACTTCGGTGGTTCGAATCCACCTTCCCCCACCAAAAATCGACAAGCATCGCAAGATGTTTGTCGATTTTTTGCTTTTTTTGCTCTTCTCTTTTCATTATTTTCCGCTGTCGATTTTTGCAAGGCTTTGCCTTGCTTTTTTTATTTTAGAAAGTATAATGAAACATGGACGGTGTTTTATATGAACAAAAGCCGCAAAAGTATATCAACTGTACTGTCTTTTTCCTCCCGATTGCTTTTGTGATCGGGATTTTTTTATTGTATTCAACGATAAGGAGGAACCCCGCATGGGATGGGACGATATGTTTGATTTTAACGGCGACGGCAGCATTGACTTGGGCGAAGCTTTGATCGGGTACAAGGTCGTCAACGACGCCTTGGACAACTTACGGGGGGATGCCGACCTCTACGACGAAGACGACGATTGGCGGGATTTTTGCGAGGATGGGTCGGATTATGATCTGGATCCCCAAGATTTCTCGTCCGAGGAGGAATACGAAAAGGCGCTGGAGCAGGCGCGCGAAGCATGGAAGGCGCCCTATCGGGATAACCCGCCGATGGGCGTTGACCCGGACCTTTACGACACCGAGGACGAATATCTGGAAGCGGTGGAGGACGCCCAAGACGAGTGGCGGGAAGAGTGTGACGATCTTTTTCGAGAATCGTTCACCCCCGACGATTTTGAATCCAAAGAAGACTATGTCGCGGCATTGGAAGAGACCATTCGCACCGCGAAAGAAGCGTGGAACACGGATGACCAGGCGGCCGCCGACATTCGTGGCGAAAGCCCTGATTTTCAAAGGGAGATGGCGGACATTCCTCTGCCGGAAATCCCCCCGCCGGTGCCGGTGGAACCGGCACCGGACCCGTTACAGCCGGACACCCGCGAGGGGGTATCCTCCCTTTGCGGGGTATTGTTTGATGGCACCGGTCATCCGTACAGTTATCTGACCGGTGGGCTTTTCGTGCGGGTGGGTGACAAGGTGGTGGTTCCCGTTGGAGAAAAAGGCAAGGAAACCATTGCCGAGGTAGTCTGGGTGGCGCAAAGTCGCCGGGACTACGCTCCCTATCCGGCGAGCGTCACCAAGGCTATTTGCAAAAGATTCACGCCCCCGTCGTGCCGCGTGGTCTGTCCTATTCTCGGGCGGGAGGTCACACCGGAGGAATGCTATGAAGCAGCCGGCACAGAGTGCTGCCATCCGATGCCACTCATTTATACCCACGCTCTCAACGGCACGCCCTATTGCCCGGGCTATCCCCGGCGCTGATCCACACCACATTTTCAGGAGGAATGGTCATGTCCAAGCTGGAACAACTGCAGCCATCGCGCGTATTTCATTATTTTGAACAGCTCAGCGCTATTCCGCGCGGCTCCGGCAACCGCGACGGGATCGCCGCGTTTTGCGAAGCGTTCGCAAGCGAGCACCATCTGCGGTGCATCCGCGACAAAGCGAACAATGTGATCCTGTTCAAAGACGGCACCGCCGGATACGAACACGCCGCGCCCGTCATTTTGCAAGGGCATCTCGATATGGTGTGCCAAAAGGTGGACGGCTGCACCATCAACTTTGAAAAAGACGGAATTGATGTGTATGTAGACGACGACTTTGTCAAAGCCCGCGGCACCACGCTGGGCGCAGACAACGGCATCGCCGTGGCGATGATTCTTGCCATTTTGGAAAGTAACTGCTATGCTCATCCGCCGATCGAAGCGGTGTTCACCGCCGACGAGGAGATCGGTATGCTGGGCGCGATGGAGCTGGACATGAGCGTGCTGACAGGCCGCCAAATGATCAACATCGACTCGGAGGAGGAGGGCACCGTTACGGTATCCTGCGCCGGCGGCGCGGATGTCACCGCCACCCTTTCCCTCGCCCATCAAACCAAGCAGGGCACCCGCGTGACGCTGGCGGTCAAAGGGCTGCAGGGCGGTCATTCGGGAACAGAAATTAACAGTGGGCGAATCAACGCTGATCTGCTGACCGGTCGGATACTGGACGAGCTCCGCGGCCGGTGCGATTTTGATATCATCCGGCTGGACGGCGGCGACAAAACCAACGCTATTCCACCTTGCTGCACCGCCGAACTGTGCGTTGAGGATGTCGAGGCGTTCCGGGCGGCGGCGCAAGGGTGTCTGGATACCATCCAAAGCGAGATCAGCCACCGCGAACCGACTTTTGCACCAGAGATTACGATCGGTGATGCCGCCCGGTACACAGTTTGGGATCGGGCAACGCAGGATAAGCTGCTGTGCACGCTGCTGTGCGTGCCGAACGGTGTGATGCAGATGAGCGCCGAGATCGAGGGGCTGGTGGAAACCTCGCTGAATCTGGGCATTCTGAAAACCGGGGACGATGCGCTGACGCTGGGCTTTTCGCTGCGCAGCAACAAGAAAAGTGCCCAGCGGTATCTGGAGCGGCGGCTGTGCGCCCTGCTGGATGCGCTGTCGATCGCGCACGAAACCACCGGATACTACCCGCCATGGGAATTTCGGGACAATTCCCGTCTGCAAGAGCTGTATTGCCAAGTATACGCTGCGCGCACCGGTCGGCAACCGGAGGTAGCAGCGATCCACGCGGGGCTGGAATGTGGCGTATTTGCCTCGGCGATGGACGGGCTGGACTGCATCTCGGTGGGTCCGGCGATGATGGGCGTGCATACCACCGGCGAAAAGCTCAGCATTTCTTCCACCGGCACCCTTTTCGAGGTGCTGTTGGAGCTGCTGAAGCAGTTACAATAACGACGGGTAGGCTCCGTTCGTCTTGTTTCAGGAGGATGCAATGATTTTACAAACCGAGCGGCTGGTTTTGCGCCGCATGGAGCAAAGCGATTTTGAGTCGCTGTGTGCGATTTTGCAGGATCCGGCGGTGATGTACGCCTACGAGGGGGCATTCACCGATGAGGAAGTGCAGGAATGGCTGGATCGCCAGCTGGCACGGTATGCGCAATGGGAGTTTGGGCTGTGGGCGATGGTACTCCGCCAAACCGGCGAGATGATTGGACAATGCGGGTTGACGATGCAGCCATGGAAACAGCAACAGGTGCTGGAAATCGGCTATCTGCTGCGCCACTCGGCGTGGCACCATGGCTACGCCACCGAGGCGGCACAAGCCTGCAAGCGCTATGCGTTCGACAAACTGCACACGGACGAGGTTTGTTCCATCATCCGCGACACCAACACCGCCTCGCAGCGGGTCGCACAGCGCGTGGGTATGACCGCGCAGGATCACTGGACAAAGCACTATCGCGGCGTGGATATGCCGCACACCCGCTATGTGGTGACAAAGGAACAAAATGCGATGCATAAAAAGGGAGGTGCCTTATGAAAAAAGTTCTTTTTGACTGTTACGATACGGGTGTTATTGTGGAGCGAGCATGGGATTATGCGCCGCAGTTTGCCACTGTCAAAAAATACGATATACTGTATCGAGAAGAACTCCCCCGCTTTTTGGAGCAGCCTTTTCGCGCGTACGGTTTGCCCCTCGCTCCCGCACCGCAGGCGTGGTATAGCGGTGCTGGCCGGATGGGGCTGGATCCCTATGATACACCCCGAAACGACCTCAGCGACGCGCAGCGTGAACTGCTGCAATGCACGCGCCGTGACGATGCTGCGGCGAACCAATTGATGGCAAATGAAGACTCTGCGCAAGAGTATCTCCACCTGTTTCATGATGCTAAAGATTATGAACTGATTTGGATAAAGCCGGCTGGCTCAAATGTCCCGGCACCCGCCACCTATCAATTAGCCGGCTACGACATCTGTTATCCGCCAAACTATGCCGGTGGATTTTCCATAATATGTGACTGTATGTTTATTTGCCACTGGCACGGCTGTGACGAAGATGGCACACTCTTTACCAAGGACTTTGCCAAGCTAAATGCAAACGGTTTGTTTAGCAACTGGAACGACGCCTACCGTTACATGGTAAAATACTTAAATGAAGAGTGGTCCGAACGAGGCACCTATGGCATTTTCGAGATATACACCAAGGCGGAGATTATAAAATGAAATTCGGTGAACATCATGGTTCGTGATTTGACCAAAGGGAGCGTGTCCAAGGGGCTGGTGCTGTTTGCGCTGCCGATGATCGCGGGCAATCTGCTCCAGCAGTTTTACAACATTGCCGACACGCTGATCGTCGGACAGGTGCTGGGCAAAAACGCGCTGGCGGCGGTTGGCTCCGCCTATACGCTGATGACCTTTTTGACCTCGGTGTTTTTGGGGTTGTCCATGGGCGCGGGCGCGTTGTTTTCCATCTATTTCGGCAAGGATGACCGCGAATCGCTGCGCTGCGCGGTGGCGCACGCCGCCGGGCTGATTTTGGCAGTCACGCTGGTGGTCAACGCCGCCGTTTACGCCGGAATGGAGCCGCTGTTCCGCTTTTTGCAGATTCCGCACGAGCTATACGGCGCGATGCGCGACTATCTCGGCATCGTGTTTGCGGGGTTGGTGGCAACCTCGTTATACAATTTTCTGGCGTGTTTGCTGCGGGCGGTGGGCAACTCGGTGGCACCGTTGTGGTTTTTGGGCACGGCGGCGGTGCTGAACATCGGGCTGGATCTGCTGTTTGTGCCGGTGTTCGGCATGGGCATCGCGGGAGCGGCAATTGCCACGGTGATCGCGCAATATGTGTCCGCGATCGGGCTGCTGATATATACGCTGCGCCATCTGCGCGTGTATTTGCCGCGGCGGCGACATTTCCATCTCAACCGAGCCATTCTGCGCCAGATCGGCGACCTGTCACTGCTCACCTGTGTGCAGCAATCCACCATGAATTTCGGTATCCTGTTGATTCAACGGCTGGTGGACAGCTTCGGCGCGGTGACTATGGCGGCTTTTGCCGCGGCGGTCAAGATCGACACCTTCGCCTATCTGCCGGTGCAGGATTTTGGCAACGCATTTTCCACCTTTGTAGCGCAAAATTACGGAGCGGGACAAACCGCACGGCTGCGGGAGGGATTTCGCAAAGCGACCGCTTGCAGCATCGGGTTCTCGGTGGTGATATCGGCGTTGGTATGCGGGTTTGCCGAACCGCTGATGCGCCTGTTCGTCAGCGCCAAGGAAACCGCGGTGCTCGCGTCCGGCGTGCAATATTTGCGGGTGGAGGGCGCGTTTTACGCCGGTATCGGTTGTTTGTTTTTGCTGTACGGCTTTTACCGTGCGGTGGAGCGACCGGGTATGTCGGTGGTGCTGACAGTGATCTCGCTGGGCACACGGGTCGCACTCGCCTATGCGCTGGCGACACCGCTGGGCGAATTTGGCATTTGGATCGCGATCCCCATCGGTTGGGGACTGGCAGATGCGGTGGGATATGGGTATTACGGCTGGCGCAAGCGCCGGCTGTTGCCCTCGTCTGCCACGCGTTCATAAAAAAACGGACAAAAGCGAATGCTTTGTCCGTTTTTACACACAGAAAAGCGGCGATGCCCGATAAGGGGCATCGCCGCTTTTGGTCTTATTCTTCGGTGTCGTCGTCTTCGACGATCAGATCGGGTTCGTCCTGATCTTCCAGCATGCTGCGCAGCGCGGTCACATACGGATCGTTGCTGCTGGCATGGGTGTTGACCGGTTCGACCCGGTTGTACACCTGCATACCGGTACCGGCAGGGATCAGCTTACCGATGATGACGTTCTCTTTCAAGCCCATCAGCGGGTCAACCTTGCCCTTGATCGCGGCCTCGGTCAGCACGCGGGTGGTTTCCTGGAAGGATGCCGCCGACAGGAAGCTGTCGGTCGCCAACGACGCTTTGGTGATACCCAGCAGCACTGGCGAGCAGGTCGCTTCGCGCAGCTGGATCTCGCCGTTTTCAATGCGCTCGCGCACACGCGCGTTTTCGGCATCGAATTCGGGGCGCGAGATCATGGCCCCCGCCAGCAGATAGGTATCGCCGGCATCGTCCACTTTGACCTTGCGCATCATCTGGCGCACGATAACCTCCACGTGTTTATCGTTGATATCCACGCCCTGCATCCGGTAGGTGCGCTGCACTTCCTGGATCAGGTAGTTCTGGACAGCCTGCGGACCGCTGACCGCCAGAATGTCGTGCGGGTTGATGGAACCTTCGGTCAGACGATCGCCCTTCTTCACGACATCGCCGTCCTGCACCCGAATACGGGAGCCATACGGCACCGGATAGCTGCGCTCGTCGATGTTGCCGTCGGTGTTATCGGTGACATACACCACGCGCTTTTTCTTCTCTTCGCCCAGCCGGATCGTACCGTCGATCTCACTGATGATAGCGAGGTGCTTGGGTTTACGGCCTTCGAACAGTTCTTCAACGCGGGGCAGACCCTGGGTAATATCTTCGCCGGACGCGATACCGCCGGTGTGGAAGGTACGCATGGTCAACTGGGTACCCGGCTCACCGATGGACTGCGCCGCGATGGTACCCACCGCTTCGCCGATGGACACCGGACCGGTGGTCGCCAGGTTGGCGCCGTAGCAGCGGGCGCACACGCCGTGTTTCGCGCCGCAGGTCAGCACCGAACGAATCTTGATGCGGGTCACGCCGTATTTGTTGACCAGCAGATCCGCTTCTTTATCGCCCATCATGACATCGCGGCTGACAACCACTTCGCCGGTCTGCGGATCCACAAAGTCATCCGACAGATAGCGACCCACCAGACGCTCGGTCAACGGCTCGATCATTTCCTTGCCGTCTTTGATGTCATATACTTCGATACCCTCGTGGGTGCCGCAGTCTTCCTCGCGGATGATAACATCCTGCGCCACGTCCACCAGACGGCGGGTCAGGTAACCCGAGTCAGCGGTACGCAGAGCGGTATCCGCCAAGCCTTTCCGCGCGCCACGAGAGGAGATGAAGTACTCCAAGATGTTCAAACCTTCACGATAGTTCGCACGGATGGGAACCTCGATGGTACGACCGGAGGTGTTCGCAATCAGACCGCGCATACCCGCCAACTGACGGATCTGGCTGATAGAACCACGCGCACCGGAGTCGGACATCATGAAGATGGGGTTGTAAGGATCCATGTTGTCGTTCAGCGCCTGAGTAACCAGGTTGGTGGTTTCGTTCCAGGTGCTGATAACACCGCGATACCGCTCTTCGTCGCTGAGCAAGCCCTGATTGAACATTTCGGTGATGTTATCCACCTTGGCTTCCGCCTGCGCGATCAAGTCTTTCTTCTGCGGCGGGATGGCAGCATCGATAACCGCCACAGTCAACGCACCGCGGGTGGAATATTTGTAGCCCTGCGCCTTCACCGCATCCAGCACCTCGGAAGTGCGCGCCGCGCCATGAACCTTGATGCATTTTTCGATGATGGTGGACAGCTGCTTTTTGCCGACTTTGAAGTCGATCTCATACAGGAACTCGTTACCGGGGATCGAACGATCCACAAAGCCCAGATCCTGCGGGATGGGACGGTTGAAGATGATACGGCCGATGGTGGTTTCCACCAGCTTCTGCTGCGGCACACCGTCAATTTCCAGCGTGCGGCGCACCTTGATTTTGGCGTGCAGACCGATGACCTTGCTGTCATACGCCATCATCGCTTCGTCCTCGTTGCGGAACACCTTGCCCTCGCCGTCTTCGCCGGGCTTGTCAATAGTCAGGTAGTAGGAACCCAGCACCATATCCTGCGTCGGCACCGCCACCGGGCGGCCATCCGACGGTTTCAGCAGGTTGCCCGCCGCCAGCATCAGGAAGCGCGCTTCCGCCTGCGCTTCGGCAGACAGCGGCACATGAACAGCCATCTGGTCACCGTCGAAGTCGGCGTTAAACGCGGTACACACCAACGGGTGCAGTTTGATCGCGCGGCCTTCCACCAGCACCGGCTCGAACGCCTGGATGCCCAGACGGTGCAGCGTAGGCGCACGGTTCAGCATGACCGGATGGTCTTTGATAACGATTTCCAGCGCATCCCACACCTCGGGGCGGACACGCTCCACCATTTTGCGGGCGGATTTGATGTTGCCGGCGGCACCGGTTTCCACCAAACGCTTCATCACAAACGGTTTGAACAGCTCCAGCGCCATCTCTTTGGGCAAACCGCACTGGTACATCTTCAGCTCGGGACCGACAACGATAACCGAACGACCGGAATAGTCAACGCGCTTACCCAGCAGGTTCTGACGGAAACGACCCTGTTTACCTTTCAGCATATCCGACAGCGATTTCAGCGGGCGGTTGTTGGGACCGGTGACCGGACGACCGCGGCGGCCGTTGTCGATCAGCGCGTCCACCGCTTCCTGCAGCATACGCTTTTCGTTGCGGACGATGATGTCCGGCGCGCCCAGCTCCAGCAGGCGTTTCAGACGATTGTTGCGGTTGATGACCCGGCGATACAGATCGTTCAGGTCGGAGGTCGCAAAACGACCGCCGTCCAGCTGCACCATGGGGCGGATATCCGGCGGAATCACCGGCACCACATCCAGAATCATCCATTCGGGGCGGTTGCCCGACAGGCGGAAAGATTCCACCACTTCCAGCCGTTTCAGCAGGCGCGCCCGCTTTTGACCGGTGGCGGTTTCCAGTTCCTCTTTCAGCTCGGCCGACAGTTTTTCCATATCCAGCTCGGCCAGCAGCTTTTTGATGTATTCGGCGCCCATGCCGGCGTCAAAATCATCCTCGTATTTTTCGCGCATATCGCGATAGTCTTTTTCGCTGAGGATCTGCTGTTTGGTCAGCGGGGTGCTGCCCGGATCCACCACGATGTACGAGGCGAAATACAGCACCTGCTCCAGCAGACGGGGGGACAGATCCAGCAACAGACCCATACGGGACGGAATACCCTTGAAGTACCAGATGTGCGACACCGGCGCGGCCAGCTCAATATGACCCATACGCTCGCGGCGCACTTTGGCACGGGTGACCTCAACGCCGCAGCGGTCGCAGATCTTGCCCTTATAGCGGATACGCTTGTATTTACCGCAGTGGCACTCCCAGTCCTTGGTCGGTCCAAAGATACGCTCACAGAACAGGCCGTCGCGTTCGGGTTTCAGCGTGCGGTAGTTGATGGTTTCGGGTTTTTTGACTTCGCCGTAAGACCACTCACGAATCTGATCCGGAGAGGCCAGACCGATTTTGATCGAATCGAAAACATTAAATTCCATCTGTTGTTCCTCCCCTCTTACAGCTCATCGTCGTCCGACGCGTCGCCGTCGAACTCGTCAAACACATCGACATCGGCCAGCAGCTCGTCGGGATCCGGCTCTTCCACGCCGTAACCGACCAGTTCGCTTTCGTCGGTCACTTCCTGGAACGCCTGATCATCGGACGGTACCATGTTGATGTCGTCGTCATCATCGAAGGTCTGCTTCAGGTCGATCTCTTCTTTGTTCTTATCCAGCACCTTGATGTCCAGACCCAGCGACTGCAGCTCTTTGATCAGAACCTTGAAGGATTCCGGCACACCCGACTGCGGCACATTCTGACCCTTGACAATGGCTTCGTAGGTCTTGACACGACCCACCACATCGTCCGACTTCACGGTCAGGATCTCCTGCAGCGTGTAAGCGGCGCCGTACGCTTCCAGCGCCCACACTTCCATTTCGCCGAAACGCTGGCCGCCGAACTGGGCTTTACCGCCCAGAGGCTGCTGCGTAACCAGCGAGTAGGGACCGGTGGAACGCGCGTGGATCTTATCGTCAACCAGATGGTGCAATTTCAGGAAGTACATATAACCCACGGTGACCGGGTTGTCGAATTTCTCACCGGTACGACCGTCATACAGCTCGGTTTTGCCGTCGCGGCGTTTGCCCGCCTGCTCCAGCAGCTCCTGAATATCCTGCTCATGCGCACCGTCGAAAACCGGTGTCATGATCTTAAAACCGAGCGCCGCAGCCGCATAGCCCAGATGCACTTCCAGCACCTGACCGATGTTCATACGCGACGGCACGCCCAAGGGGTTCAGCACGATGTCCAGCGGACGGCCATCCGGCAGGAACGGCATATCCTCGCTGGGCAGGATGCGGGACACAACACCCTTATTACCGTGACGACCCGCCATCTTATCGCCGACGCTGATCTTCCGCTTTTGCGCAATATAGCAGCGGACGATCATGTTGACACCGGGGCTGAGCTCGTCACAGTTTTCGCGGGTAAACACCTTCACATCCACGATGATGCCGTACTCACCGTGCGGCACACGCAGCGAGGTGTCGCGCACTTCGCGCGCTTTTTCACCAAAGATGGCACGCAGCAGGCGTTCCTCGGCGGTCAGCTCGGTTTCGCCCTTGGGGGTAACCTTACCGACCAGAATGTCGCCCGACCGCACCTCGGCACCGATGTGGATGATACCGCGCTCGTCCAGATCTTTCAGCGCGTCCTCGCCCACGTTGGGGATATCGCGGGTGATCTCCTCCGGCCCCAGCTTGGTGTCACGGGATTCAATCTCATATTCCTCCACATGGATTGAGGTAAACACATCGTCCCGCACCACTTTTTCGTTGATGAGGACAGCGTCTTCGTAGTTGTAGCCTTCCCAGGTCATAAAGCCGATCAGCACGTTTTTACCCAGCGAGATTTCGCCGTTGCTGGTGGACGGACCATCCGCCACCACTTCGCCTTTGATCACATGCTGGCCATGCGACACCACCGGGCGCTGGTTGTTACAGGTGCCCTGGTTGGAACGCATGAATTTGATCAGCTTGTAGGTGTCGATCGAACCGTCGGAATCGCGTTTGATCATCACGCGATCCGCCGACACGGATACCACCGTACCGGCTTCTTTCGCCAGCACCGCCACGCCGGAATCCACACCGGCTTTGTATTCCATACCGGTACCGACAATGGGCGATTCGGTTTTCAGCAGCGGCACCGCCTGCCGCTGCATGTTGGAACCCATCAATGCGCGGTTGGCGTCGTCGTTTTCCAGGAAGGGGATCATCGCGGTCGCGACCGAAACAACCATCTTCGGCGAAACGTCCATGTAATCAATGCGGGAACGGTCGATTTCCAAAAACTCACTGCGGTGACGGGCATTGACGCGCTCGCGCACGAAATGACCATCTTCGTCCAGCGGTTCGTTCGCCTGCGCCACAATGAAGTCATCCTCCACATCGGCGGGCATATACACCACTTCGTCAGTTACGACACCGGTTTCTTTGTCCACCCGGCGGAACGGCGCTTCGATAAAGCCATATTCATTGATCCGCGCGAAGGTGGCAAGATACGAGATCAAGCCGATGTTGGGACCTTCAGGCGTTTCGATAGGACACATACGGCCATAGTGGCTGTAGTGAACGTCACGCACTTCGAATCCGGCGCGGTCACGCGACAAACCGCCGGGGCCCAGAGCCGACAGACGGCGCTTGTGGGTCAGCTCCGCCAGCGGGTTGGTCTGATCCATAAATTGCGACAGCGGAGAGGAGCCGAAGAACTCTTTGATCGCCGCCACCACCGGGCGGATGTTGATCAGCGCCTGGGGCGTGATGACATCCATATCCTGCGCCTGCAGGGTCATACGCTCACGGATTACACGCTCCATACGGGAGAAGCCGATGCGGAACTGGTTCTGCAGCAGCTCGCCCACCGAGCGGATACGACGGTTGCCCAAGTGGTCGATGTCATCGGTGGTGCCGATGTCGAACGCGAGGCAGTTGACATAGTTGACCGACGCGAAGATGTCGTCCACCGTGATGTGGTTGGGGATCAGATCGCCGGCGCGGGCGCGGATCGCTTCTTTCAGCGACTCTTCGTCCTCGTTCTGCTCCAGAATCTCCTGCAGCACCGCGAAAGACACCCGCTCGTTGATGCCCAGCTCTTCCACATCGAAGTTCACATATTTATGAATGTCCACCATGCCGTTGGTGATGATCTTGACCTCGCGGGTTTCGCCGCCGTGGGTTTCCACCGTGACATACGCGACAGTCACGCCGGCATCTTCCATTTCCATGGCGCGGGCGCGGTCGATCAGCTCGCCGGCCTCCGCCATCAGCTCGCCGGTAGAGGGATTGACGACCGGGCGGCTGAGGGTGCAGCCCGCCAGACGGTTGGACAAGCCCAGTTTTTTGTTGTATTTATAGCGGCCCACGCGGGAGAGGTCGTAGCGGCGGGGGTCAAAGAACAGACCCTCCAAATGCTGCTGAGAATTTTCCAACGTCAGCGGCTCGCCGGGGCGCAGCTTGCGGTACACTTCCAGCAGCGCTTCCTCGGTGTTTTTGGTAATATCTTTTTCAATGGTGGCGTGCATCCGCTCGTCATCCCCGAAGAAATCGAGAATTTCGGCGTCGCTGCCCAAGCCCAGCGCCCGCAGCAGCACCGTCACCGGCATTTTGCGGTTTTTATCAATACGAACATAGAAAATATCGGAAAAATCGGTTTCATATTCCAGCCACGCGCCGCGGTTGGGAATCACCGTCGAGGTGAACAGCTTTTTGCCGGTGGAATCGTAGCTCATGCCATAGTACACGCCGGGCGAACGCACCAGCTGGGATACGATGACACGCTCGGCACCGTTGATAACAAAGGTGCCGCTTTCGGTCATGAGCGGGAAATCGCCCATAAACACTTCGGATTCCTTAATCTCGCCGGTCTCTTTATTGATAAGACGAGCACGGACACGCAGAGGCGCCGCATAGGTGACATCCCGCACCTTGCATTCCTCCACGGAATATTTCGGATTTTCGTCCAAACGATAATCCACGAACTCCAGTACCAGATTGCCGGTGTAGTCGGTGATCGAGGTCGAATCGTTGAATACCTCTTTCAGCCCTTTTTCCAGGAACCACTTGTACGAGTTTTTCTGAATTTCGATGAGGTTGGGCATTTCCAAGACCTCATTGATCTTCGCAAAGCTCATACGGGTGTTGTTTCCCAGTTTTACCGGTTTAATGTTCACCATCCGCGTTCACTCCTGTTTCCGAAATTTCATTCTCCGCCATACCAAAAGCGGGGCTTTGGCCGGTCGGCAAAAAGTTTGCAAAACCCTCTTGCCATTTGCGGGGTTATGTGCTATGATGTCACCAGAATAGGCATAGAGCCCCACTGTGCGATACAGGAATTTATCATACCATAGAGTCATACGGTTGTCAATCGTTTTTTGCGATTTGACGGCCTTTTTTCTTTATTTCGGCAAAAAGCAGCGATTCGCCGTCCGGTTCCGCCCAATTCGCTTTCATTTTTGCCAACAAGGAACGCTAGGCGGCGTTGCTATATATTGCCGGCTGCACACGGCGTTTGCCGGGTCGTTTTGCTCCCCTGCTGCGGCGGCGAGCGATGCATAAGCGGCGGTTGCGCGGTGCATACTAATTCCGAAAAGAGGGATTCATCATGGACGAAAAGCAGCAGCAAAAGAAACAACAGGAAGCCATCCTGCGCCGAGACATGCGCGCAGACAAAGCCAAAGGCAAAATCACCGGCGCCTACGCGATGCAGCCCATCACCAAGCCGGATCGCCGCTTTCCCCAAACCAATGTGGCGCGTCCCAGCGACGAAAGCGTGGAGGAAAACCGCGACTGGGTGATCGTCAACGAAAAATAGTCATCGGCACGCAAAAAAGAGGAACGCCCGCGGGCGTTCCTCTTTTTTTCCATATTGCACAGGGACGGCTCCCCTGCTTTATGCGTTCCTACAAATTCGCCGTATATGTATTGACACGATTTTGCCACGTGTTATAATGATACCGAAAACAGGAATGAATAAAATTTGGGAGGTATGCTTATGAAATGGCGCAGATTATTCGGAATCGTACTGGCATGTGGGATGTTGGCGGGTTGCTCGGCAACGCCATCCAGCCAGCCGCAAAGCAACACCGCCACCGACGGTGATTATACGCTGACCATCGCCTCTTCCCAAAGCGCGTATAAAGCCAGCGAGCTGAAGCCGGGACAGCTGCTGGATGTGACGGTCACCTACACCTACACCTACACCTACACCGGTGATCAGTCCGACATCACCGTGCAGCACAGCGACCCGCTCTGCTTGGTGGATATTGCCGATGCCTCCGGCCAATCGCTGCTGAACCGCGCCTTTGCCGATGTATCCTACTCCACCGTGCTGCATTCTAAGCAGCCGGTCACCCTCCGAAGTGACGGCAGCGCCGAATACGAGGCTGGCAAGCTGACCAAAGGCGACTACAAGGCCATCGCCTATTTGCAGCTTTCCACAAAAGAGGACCCGTCGGCGGACATCCAGTTGAAAGCCGAGATCCCCTTTACAATTTACTGAGTTCACCCAAAAGCGCCCGCATCCATGTCTGACGGATGCGGGCGCTTTTTTATTTTTCTTATTCCTGACCGTTCCAGCAATAGGTGCACAGCTTGCAGGGGGCGATGCCGATGGATGCCATCATATCGTCCAGCCGATGGAACCGCAGCGAGGTGAAGTTGAGCTGCTTGCCGATCTCTGCCACCATATCGTTGTACTGCTGGGTTTCGGGGTTGGCGTATTGCGCCAGCACCTCCGGCGACACCTGATCTCCCTCGCGCTGGGCGATCACCCGGCGGGCGATCAGATCCATATCCGATGTGGAGCGAGAGAAGTTGAGGTATTTGCAGCCGAACATAATGGGCGGGCACGCCGGGCGGACATGCACCTCTTTGGCGCCGCTGTTATACAAAAACTCGGTGGTTTCCCGCAGCTGGGTGCCGCGCACGATGGAGTCATCGATCAGCAGCAGCCGTTTATCGCGGATCAGCGCATCCACCGGGATCAGCTTCATACGCGCGATCAGATCGCGGCGGCTTTGGTGGGTGGGCATGAAGGAGCGCGGCCAGGTGGGGGTGTATTTGATGAACGGGCGGGAGAAAGGCACACCCGAGCGGTTGGCATAGCCCACCGCATGCGCGGTGCCCGAATCCGGCACACCCGCCACCGCGTCCACCGTGACATTGTCGCGACCCGCCAGCATATCGCCGCAGCGATAGCGCATCTCTTCGACATTGACCCCCTCATAGGTGGAGGTGGGATAACCGAAATACACCCACAGGAAGGAACAGATCTTCATTTCCTCTTGCGGGGCGGCCAGCGTTTGCACCCCATCCGGTGTCATAAACACGATCTCGTTGGGGCCCAGCTCCTTGTATGCGTGGTATCCCAAATTCAAATAGGCAAAGCTTTCAAACGAAGCGCAGTAGGCATTCTCTTTTTGACCGATCATGATGGGGGTACGTCCCAGCCGGTCGCGGGCAGCGTAGATGCCGTCCTTGGTCAACAGCAGCATGGACATGGAGCCGTCGATCACGCTTTGGGCAAAGCGGATGCCATCCACCAGATTGTCCCGCTGGTTGATGAGCGCCGCCACCAGCTCGGTGGGGTTGACGTTGCCGTTGCTCATCTCCAAAAAATGCATATGACCGCGCTCGTAGCACAGGCGGGTCAGCTCGTCCACATTGTTGATGCGGCCGACCGTGGTAATCGCGTAGGTGCCCAGATGTGAGCGCACCGTCAGGGGCTGCGGCTCGCTGTCCGAAATACAGCCGATGCCGAAATGGCCCTCCATGCGCTCCACATCCCGCTCGAACTTGGTGCGGAACGGCGAATTTTCGATGTTGTGGATCACGCGGTCAAAGCCGCTCTCGCCATACACCGCCATACCGCCCCGCCGGGTTCCCAGATGCGAATGATAGTCTGTTCCGAAAAACAGATCGAACACACAGCTCTCCTTGGATACCACGCCAAAAAAGCCACCCATATTGTCTGCCTCCTGCTCTTTTTCACATTATTTCACGATCGACATAATGATGCTATTTTATCATTTTTTCCCGCCAGTGTCAAAGTCAATTTTCACAACCAAAGCGGGGTTGGTTTTGGTGGAATCGACAAAAGCGGCTTTTGGCAGAAACTCTGTCAAAAGCCGCTTTTTCTCATCAGCCCGCGCTGACAGACGCCTGAATACAGGTGGCGCTGTCGCCGGTGCCGTCAAAATACAGAACCACGCTGATGGTGCGTCCGCCATAGGTCATGGTAAAGCTCGCCTGGTCACCCACACCGGGGTTATCCTGGATCGTCCAATCCGACGACGAAGGCATCATCGCCTTGAGCTGGCTCATGGTATGACCAATGCGGGCATCCTCGGTGATGTGCCCCTCGGTGATGGTCACGCTGCTGACCGTGCTGGTATCCGACGGCGAACCGCCGGTCAGCCCGGCAAATTCCACAAACGAGTGGTGCGGGAAGCTCAAGCCGCCCACCTTGGCGGTGTAATCGCTGCCCAGCCGCACCTTGACCTGCTTGAAGCTCTCGCCCAGCAGCGAGGCTGCCGACGCGTTGGGGTCGGTGGCGGGCGGCGGCGCAGTGGTGCGCGCATGGGTCGCCTCCGGCGCGGTGGTGGTCGTCTGGCGCGTCGTGGTGGTGGTTTCCTCCTCCGTTGTGGTGGTGGTTTCCGGCTCATCCTGCGCCGGAAGCGTCTTGGACGCGGCGGTGGTGTTGTCACCGGTGGTCAGCGTTTCGGTGCGCGAGGTGGCGCTGCCGGTCAACGCAAAGGTCAGATTGTGTTTTTCCGCAAACAGCTTGGCGTAAGAATCCTTGCGGCCGTAGATGATCAAATCGGGGTTGCCGTCAAACGCGGTATCCGCGATAGAGGTCACGCTGTTCGGGATGGTCACGCTCAGCAGATCGCGGTTGGCGAACGCGTTGGCGAGAATGGTGGTGACCGAGGTGCGCTCGATGCGCGATGGGATCACCACGGTTTTGTCCTTGCCGATGTAGGCTTGGATACTGACATGGTCGTCCTCCACCGTATACAGGAACTGGTCGGGCGGGGTCGCGTCCGGATCGCTGCCCGGCATCACCAGCGTCAGCACCAGCGTAAGCATCAACACAAACAGCAGCACACCAGTCGCCACGATCACACCGATCACCAGCTTGGGATTCTTAAAGCGGGAGAAAAAGCCGCCCGGCTGCGGCGCGCCCTCCCCTTCCGGTTCGGACGGCGCTTCGCCCGTCGCCTCGGTGGACGACAGGTCGGTGATGGCGGGTGCCACCCGCGTGGCGGAAATATCATCCGCCGGCTGGGGGATGTCCTCGACCGGGTGGAATTCCCGGGTCAGATCATCGATGGGTTCGCCCCACATATTGACCGGACCGGTATAGCCGTCCTGCACAGGGGGCGCATAGGTCTTCTGACCGGCAGAGGGAGCGTTGTCTTTCAGCGGTTTCCCGCAAAAGGAACAGAACACGGCGTCGCCGGTGTTTTCCTTACCACAGTATTTACAATACATAACCGTTCCTCCTCGGTACCAAAAATCGTATGTCGGCGGCAGCGCGAATCCGGCGCCGCCGTTTTTGTCGTATTCTGCGTTTCTGTCGCCAGTATAGCACAAAATGCCCTATGGGAACAAGAGGGTTCGGCAAACATTTTTTGCCTTTTCCTCTTGTTACGCGTGGCGCATGGACAAACAGGCGTACCGACTCAACCACACCGGGAACATCCGTCGATACAGCGCGTCCAGCTCACAATACAACTGTCCATCCGATACATCGCGCCCGCAAGGCAGATACAGAATGGACAGCGTTACCCCAAACAGATGGGTTTGCAGGCTGGTGCTGCGCAGCCCGTTGCGGTGGTAAAACGCCAGCCGCCGGGTGCGGATGGCGCGATCCGCCCCACCCACAGCGTATGCGACTGCCTCCGCTTCCAGTACAATGCCGTCATAGTCGGCGAGCTCCGCTTTCAGCAGCTGCAAAAAGCGGCTGCCGTAGCCATGATCCCGCCGGTCAGACACCACCGCCAGATAATCCAGCAGCGGCACACGACCGTCCGGCACCGTCATCAGCAGCGCATACGCGCACAGCGCGCCGTCCTCCCACAAGCCGTAGCCGCGATACAGTCCCCGCCGCATCAGCGGCAGCATATTGTCCAGCGGTTTCAGCTCGTCCGCCGGAAAATCGCGCACCATATGCCGGTGGTAAATCTGCGTGACCTGCTGCGGGGTCAGCGCTTGTATGGTCAGCATGGGAACCTCCTTTTTGAAAAGACAGGCTCTGAAACCATGTTCCAGAGCCTGTCGGTTGCAATCGCTTATTTATCGGTGATCTCGGCGTGGAACTGCTGCAGCGATTTGACGCCCAGGCTTTCCGGACGCTTGACCGCTTTGATGCCCTCGACCGTCGCCTGCGCCGCCGCCATGGTGGTCATGTACGACACGCGGTTTTTGATCGCCGCTTTGCGGATGTAGCTGTCGTCGGTCGCGCTCTGCTTACCGACCGGCGTGTTGATGATCAGATCAATTTCGCCGTTGGTGATCTTATCCAGAATGTTAGGACGCCCCTCCTGCAGCTTGAACACCTTTTCGGCAGGAATGCCCGCTTCGTGGATCAGCGCGTAGCTGCCGGCGGTCGCCAGAATGCGGAAGCCGCACTCGTGGAAGCCTTTGGCCAGATCCACCAGCTCCGCTTTGTCGCGGTCGTTGACACTCAGCAGCACCGTGCCGCTCAGCGGGATGCAGGTCTTGGTGGCTTCCTGCGCCTTGTAGAACGCTTCGCCCACGGTGGGAGCCAGTCCCAGCACCTCGCCGGTGGAGCGCATCTCCGGCCCCAGAACAGGATCCACTTCGGGGAACATATTGAACGGGAACACCGCTTCTTTCACGCCGTAGTGGGAGAAGGATTTCTCTTTCAGTCCCGGCACCGGCGACGGACGACCGGTCAGATGACCGGTCATGATGTCGGTCGCAATCTGCACCATCTGGATGTTGCAAACCTTGGACACCAGCGGCACGGTGCGCGAGGCGCGGGGGTTGGCCTCCAGCACATAGATCTTGCCGTCCTCGATGGCGTACTGCATATTCATCAGACCCACCACGTGCATTTCCGCAGCGATCCGGCGGGTGTATTCTTTGATGGTGGCGACCTGCTCGTCGGTCAGGTTCTTGGAGGGCAGGATGCACGCAGAGTCACCCGAGTGGACACCCGCCAGCTCGATATGTTCCATCACCGCCGGCACAAACACATGCTCGCCGTCGCTGATCGCGTCGGCTTCACACTCGGTCGCGTGGTGCAGGAACCGGTCGATCAGGATCGGACGGTCGGGAGTCACGCCCACCGCCTGCTGCATATAGTAGGTCAGCGCTTCGGCGTCGTACACCACTTCCATGCCGCGACCACCCAGCACAT
The DNA here is from genome assembly GCA_900547105.1 of uncultured Oscillospiraceae bacterium. Taxonomy (GTDB): domain Bacteria; phylum Bacillota; class Clostridia; order Oscillospirales; family Acutalibacteraceae; genus UMGS1474. The sequence goes on from URFL01000005.1 coordinate 134,857, forward strand.
AGGAGGGACGCACCATCACCGGATAGCCGATCTCGCCCGCGATCTTGAGCGCATCGTCCACCGTGACCGCCATGCCGGATTCCGGCATCGGAATGCCCAGCTTGTCCATCATGTTGCGGAACAGATCGCGATCCTCCGCCAGATCGATGGTTTCGGGGGTGGTGCCCAGAATGTTGACACCGGCTTTTTTCAGATCAGCCGCCAAATTCAGCGGGGTCTGACCGCCGAACTGCGCGATCACGCCCACCGGCTTCTCTTTTTCGTGGATGCTCAGCACATCCTCCAGCGTCAGCGGCTCGAAATACAGCTTATCGGAGGTGTCGTAGTCGGTGGACACGGTCTCCGGGTTGCAGTTGACAATAATGGTTTCAAAGCCCAGCTTTTTCAGTGCCAACGACGCGTGGACACAGCAATAGTCAAATTCGATACCCTGACCGATACGGTTGGGGCCGCCGCCCAGAATCATGATCTTGGGCTTGTCGGTGTTGACCGGGCTTTCGTCCTTCATATGGTAGCTGGAATAGTAGTAGGCGGCGTCTTTGGTGCCGCTGACATGAATGCCTTCCCACGCTTCCTCGATGCCGTACTGGTGCCGCGCGGCACGCACGTCCGCTTCCGGCACATCCAACAGCCCCGCCAGATACCGGTCAGCAAAGCCGTCCAGCTTCGCCTGGCGCAGGGTGGCTTCGTCCGGCACACGACCGTGGAACGCCTTCAGCGCTTCCTCTTCCTCCACCAGCTCTTTCATCTGCTCAATGAAGTAGTGCTTGATTTTGGTCAGCTCGTACAGCTCGTCCACCGTCGCACCCTGACGCAGCGCTTCGTACATAATGAACTGGCGCTCGCTGGTGGGCACACGCAGCATATCCAGCAGCTCCTGCTTGCTCTTGCCCGCGAACTGGGCAACGCCCAAGCCGTAGCGACCGGTTTCCAAGCTGCGGATGGCTTTTTGGAACGCCTCTTTATAGGTTTTGCCGATGCTCATGACCTCGCCCACGGCGCGCATCTGAGTACCCAGCTTGTTTTCAACGCCTTTGAATTTTTCAAACGCCCAGCGGGCAAATTTGATAACGATATAATCGCCAGAGGGCACATATTTATCCAGCGTGCCGTATTTACCGCAGGGGATCTCGTCCAGCGTCAGGCCGCTGGCGAGCATCGCGGACACCAGCGCGATCGGGAAACCGGTCGCTTTGGAGGCGAGTGCCGACGAGCGCGAGGTACGGGGATTGATCTCGATCACAACGATACGGCCGCTGACCGGATCGTGCGCAAACTGCACATTGGTGCCGCCGATCACTTCGATGGCTTCCACGATCTTATACGCCTGCCGCTGCAGCTCATCCTGCACCTCCTGCGAGATGGTCAGCATGGGAGCCGAGCAGAACGAGTCGCCGGTGTGTACACCCAGCGGGTCGATATTTTCGATAAAGCAGACGGTGATCATGTTGTTTTTCGCGTCGCGGATCACTTCCAGCTCCAGCTCTTCCCAGCCAAGGATGGATTCTTCCACCAGCACCTGGCCGACCAGGCTGGCTTGCAAGCCGCGCGAGCAAACGGTTTTCAGCTCGTCCACATTGTACACCAGACCGCCGCCGGCGCCGCCCATGGTGTACGCCGGGCGCAGTACCACCGGATAGCCCAACTTGTCGGCGATGGCGAGCGCATCCTCGACCGAATACGCCACCTCGCTGCGCGCCATTTCGATGCCGAGGCTGTTCATGGTGTTTTTGAATTCCACGCGATCCTCGCCGCGCTCGATCGCGTCCACCTGTACGCCGATGACCTTGACATTGTACTTATCCAGCACGCCCGCCTTAGCCAGCTCGGAGCAAAGGTTCAAACCCGACTGACCGCCCAGGTTGGGCAGCAGCGCATCGGGACGCTCTTTTTCGATGATCTGGGTCAGCCGCTCCACGTTCAGCGGTTCGATATAGGTCACATCCGCCGTGCCCGGGTCGGTCATAATGGTAGCCGGATTGGAGTTGACCAGCACGATCTCGTATCCCAGCTGCCGCAGCGCTTTACACGCCTGGGTACCGGAATAGTCAAATTCGCACGCCTGGCCGATGATGATCGGGCCGGAGCCGATGATCAGTACCTTGTGAATGTCGTTCCTTTTCATTGCGCATAACCTCACTTCACCGAATTTCGCCGTAAAAGGGGCGGAAAAATCCGCTTTTTTCCGCCTTCCCTCAAAAAGATATCGGGATATTTTATCATATTTTGTCGCTGCCGTCAATCACTTTTTACAAAGCCGCCCGCCGAAATATGCCGGCAGGCGGCTTGCGACAACGCGTCAGGTGGTTTCGGTTTTCAGCGCATCAATAATATTTTCCTTGCGGATACGGTGGGTCGCGTACAGCATGGTGACAAACACCACCGCAAACACACCGGCGATGCTGATGATCACGCTGCTCCACGGCACCAAAAAGCGGATATCCACGCTGGCGATCATGCTGCGATACATCGCATACATCAGCAAAAACGAAATCGGCAAGCCAAACAGCAGCGCTTTCAATCCGTAGAACAGGCACTCAAACCGCATCATACGGCTGAATTCGCGGGGGCTCATCCCCACCGATTGCAGCATGGCGAATTCCCGCCGCCGCAGCCGGATGTTGGTGGACATGGTGTTGAACACATTCGCCACCGTGATCAGCGAGATCAGCGTGATAAAGCCGTAGGTGAACACCTTCAGGATCGCATACAGCCGCTGGGTATAGTTGTCGGTTTCGTGTATATCGACCAATCCGTTGGTGGGCTGCTTCTGCTCCTCCAGCACGGTTTTCATGGTAGCCGTCACCTTGGCGGAATCCTCCGCTTGGAAGTACATCTGCACCCGGCTGATGACAGGCGTATCCTTGCCGGCGGTTTTGGCCCATTCGCGCACCGCCGACATTTGGGTATCCGGCAGAATCAGCATCAGCTCATCGCTGGTTTGGATAAATTGCATACCCATCGGCAGCGTATCGGTGAAGCCGGCGATTTTGACCGACAATCCGGTTTTCACCGACTGCCCCATCGGACGCAGCGACACGGTACGGGCGCTGTTGTCTTTGAAAAACGCCAGTGATTGATAGCGATTTTCGTCGCTGTCGTATTCGTAGCTGTTGCGGATCGCGATAGCGGTCAAACCTTTGTCATCCGCGGGCAGCGACACCCCCGCCTCCCGCGCAAAGCGGGCAAAGGAAGCGCTGTCCATTGCGTACAGCATCGTTTGCTGCTTCACCTCTCCCTGCGGGGTGAGGTACGCCTCTGCATCCTCGCCGGTGGCGCCGGTCGCCTCCTCAAACTGCTCTTGCAGCTGCTGTTTCCGTTGGTAATAGCTGTTGTTCGCGTCGTCTTTGGAAATCAGGGTTTCCAGATACACCCGCTCCACCAGCGCACTTTCGACAACACCGTCGGTTTCTTTCAGCTCGTGATACAACCGGTTGACAAACGCCGTATCCAGCCGATCGGTAAAATAATCGGTGTTTTCAGAGGGATAGCTGACATACGCCACATCGTAGTTGGCAACATCCAACACCTGCTCGCTGCCGCCGGTCGCGTACATCGTAAAAGCGGAGGCGCTGATAAACAGCACCATGCTGACCACCAGCGACAACACTGTGCTGCGATACCGCCGCCGGCTGCGCTTGAGGTTTTTCAGCGCCAGCTCGCCCCCAAACCCGAACAGCTTGCGGGTCAGGCGGGAGGTTTTCACCTGTTTGGCGCGAATCTGAATATCCTGCGATTGGCGGATCGCTTCGATCGCGGTCACCCGCGAGGCGCGCTTGGCGGGGATCCACGCCGACAGCAGGATGGTGACCATCCCCAGCGCCGCTGCCACCACAATGGCCAGCCACGACACCGACAGATGCATGGACAATCCTCCGCCGCTGATCACCATGTCGCGGAACCAGTCGCCGATAAAGTACAGCGTCACCCCGATGCCGCCGACACCCGCCAGCAGCCCCAACGGAATACCGATGCCGCCGATCACCAGCGCCTCATACAGCACGCTGCTGCGCAGCTGTTTGCGGGTGGCGCCCACGCTGGACAACAGCCCGAACTGCTTGGAGCGCTCGCTGACCGAAATAGCAAACGCGTTATAAATCAGCGATACCGACCCCACCAGAATGATGATCAGCAAAATCGCGCCCATCGCGCCCAGCGTCGCCACGATGTTTTCGTTGTCAATCACGCCCATCACCCGCAGCAGATCGCTGTGTATATTGCATTGAAACATCAGGCTGCCCGTTTCGTTATCCTGTTCTTTCAGCGCGGTATACATTTCCGGCGCGTCCTTGGGATGACGGTTGCAGAGGTACACATCGGTGGACAGCACCTTGTCCTGTGCACCGGGGCGGGTGATCGCCGTGTAGCCCGGCGAGCTGGACTCCTCCACCGCGAACGGCATCCGTTCGCAAACGCCCACCACCGTAAAAGTGCGGGTCGCCACCGGCACCAGATGCTCCGGCGCGCTTTGGGTGGGGTTTCCGTCCTCGTCGGGGGCATTTTTGCCGTAATATCCCACGCATTGATTCAGCCGCTGGCCGTTCCATTCGCGATACCCCAGCGACAGGGTCACCTTATCGCCCGGCTTATACGCCACGCCGCTGACCGCCGCCATATTTTCCGGCACCACGATCTCGCGGTCGTTTTGCGCCATGCGCCCCTCGGTGATATGCACCGGCAGGGTTTTCAGCATGGTATCGTCCCACGCGGTCACATGCCAGTAGAACTTTTCTTCACTTTTGCTGCCCTCGACCGTGGCATAGCCCAGCGACTGCATTTTGGCAAGCCGCTCCACCCGCTCGTCCTGCTGCAGCTGCCCGATCAGCTTATCGCTGGCACCAAACGCCATCAACGTCCAGTCGCCGGATTCCGCTTTCACCGATTCCACCAAATAGTTTTGCATGGTGGAGATCATGGTGGTCACGGCGGTCATCATCGCGACCGACAAGATCACCCCGATGATGGTGACGATGGTGCGGGTGCGGTTTTTCAGCAGATTTTGGCGGGTCACTTTATGCAGAACATTCATCGGCGGATCACCTCGTCCTTGGCGATACGGCCATCTTCGATCGCGATCACGCGGTCAGCCTGCATGGCAATGCGCTCGTCGTGGGTGATCATCAGCAGCGTTTGCTGATACCGGCGGTTGGAGAGCTTGAGCAGCTCCACGATCTCCTGGCTGTTGCGGCTGTCCAGATTGCCGGTCGGTTCGTCCGCCAGCACCAGCGCCGGCGCGTTGATGAGCGCCCGCCCGATGGACACCCGCTGCTGCTGACCGCCGGACAGCTGCCCCGGCAGGTGTCCGCGCCGCTCCTCCAGCCCCAGTGTGTGCAGCAGCTCCTCCAGCCGCTCCTGATTGATCTCGCGCCCATCCAGCAGCAGCGGCAGCGTCATGTTCTCCACCACATTCAGCACCGGAATAAGGTTGTAAAACTGATAGATCAGCCCCACCTCGCGGCGGCGGAAGATGGCGAGCTGCTCCGCATTTTGCTGGTACACATCCCGCCCATCGATATACACCTTACCGAAGCTGGGGGTATCCACCCCGCCCAAAATATGCAGCAGAGTGGATTTTCCCGAGCCGGACGGCCCGATGATGGCAACAAACTCGCCTTTTTCCACCGAAAACGACACATGATCCAGCGCCGTCACCTGGTTGTCGCCGCGTCCGTAGGTCTTACACAGATTTTCGACCTTTAAGATTTCCATAATACCGCTCCTTTTCCCGGTTGATGAGTCCAGTATACCCCCACATCATAACAGCCCGGTGACTTTTTGATAACAAAAGTGTCACCGGGCGCCGGATTATATCGTCTGCTTATAAAATTTGATGGTGAACAACGACCCGCCTTGCGGGTGGTTTTCAGCGGTGAGGGTGCCGTTTTGCGCCGACACGATCATACGCGCCAGCGCCAGCCCAATGCCAAACCCCGCCGATTGGCTGTTTTTTCCGCGGTAGAACCGCTCGAAAATATGGGGCAGATCCTCCGGTGCAATGCCCGCGCCGCTGTCGCGGATGCTCAACCCGGTATACAGCGGCGTTTGCTCCGCCGTCACAAAAATGTGCCCGCCGGGCGGGGTGTGCTCCATGCAGTTTTTCAGGATATTTTCCACCGCTTCGGTTGTCCAGCCCGCGTCGCCGGTGAAAACCGCATCGGTGTCGCCGCCGATACGCAGTACTTGCTCGCGCAGCTCCATCGGGATCGCCAACGGCTCCATCGCCGCGCGGATCACGCTGTCCAGCGTCACCGGCTGCTGTTCAAACTGCACGGTGCCCGCGTCGATTTTGGACATTTTCAGCAGTGCCACGATCAACCAATCCATCCGCGCCAGCAGCGTTTGCAGCTCGCGCAGCAGCTCGCCCCGCCGCTGCGGAGTCAGATCCGGCTGCTGCAAAAAAGATACGACCATATTGGTGGAGGTAAGCGGTGTACGCAGCTGGTGCGAAATATCCGCCAGTGCGTCCGCCAGATATTGCTTGTCGCGGTGCAACAGGTCCGCTTGCTGGCGCAGGGTCAGCGTCATTTTGTAAATCTCGCTGCGCAGCACTGCCAGCTCGCCCTCCTGCTGATCGTCGATGGGAAACACCGCCCCACCGTGCAAAATCCGATCCAGCAAACAGGACAGCTGCGCGATCGCGCGGCGGCGGCGATAGCTGCTGGCGACAAACCACGCGCCGTAAGCAACCGCCAGCCCAGCCGCCAGCCCCAGCGCCTGTGGCGACAGCCACGCGCCCACGCCAAGCCCCGCCAGCGTGATACCCGCGCCCACCGCGATCTCCCGCCGGGTAGCGGGGTCATGCCAAAACTGCATTGCTCATTCCACCTTATATCCCATGCCCCGCACCGTGCGGATGATGGTGGGGTTTTGGGGATCATCCTCAATTTTATCGCGCAGCCGCTTGATATACACCGTCAGCGTGTTGTCGTTGACAAATTCGCCCGCGATATCCCAGATGTTTTCCAGCAGCTGGGCGCGGGACATCACCACCCCGCGGTTGTTGATAAATACCAGCAGCAGGCGGTATTCCAGCGCCGACAGGTACACCTCCTGCCCCGCTTTGGTCACCACACCGCGCACCGTGTCCACCCGCAGGTCGGACAGTTCCACCACCGAGGCGGCTTTGCCGGTGCGCCGCAGCACGCTGCGGATGCGGGACAGCAGCTCCAGCGGGCGAAAGGGCTTGGCGATGTAATCGTCCGCCCCCATATCCAGCCCCGCCACCACGCTCATCTCGTCGCCGGAGGCGGTGAGAAAGATCACCGGTGTGTGGTAAGCCTTTTTGGCAGCGGTACACACCGCATAGCCGTTGCCGTCCGCCAGCGAAATATCCAGCAGCAGCAGATCAAACGACTGTTGCTCCAGCGCTTGCAGCGCCGCGGCCTGTCCGCTCGCGGTGGTCACCTCGAAGCCGTCCTGCTGCAACAGCAGTGTCAGATTTTTGACGATATCCGCATCGTCCTCAACCAGCAATAGGCGTGTCATACGCTTGCCCCTCTCAGTGCTTGATGGTAGTTTTGCGGGTGAGCGGCCGGGTGCTGCCGTCCGGCTGCTTGATGAGCACCCGATCCAGCTGGTCGGTCATCTGCCCGCGCACATCCGCCAGATACGCCGCATACAGCTGCCGCTGTTCCTCCTGCTCGGCGGGGGTCAGCCCTTGCTCCCGCTTCTTTTTTGCCAGCGCGTTGATCCGCGCGATCATCTCTTTGGTCATACCGTTTCCTCCGTGGCGGGCGGCGCCGCCTGCTCTTTTTCATAAAAATAGTGGATGACATCTTTTCGGGTGATGATGCCGACAAACGCTTGCCGGTCGTCCACCACCGGTACAAAGTTCTGCTCCATCACCCGCAGCAGCAGCTCGTCCATCGTAGCGTTCACGGTGACCGCCGGGTTCCAGCCGGGGCGCAGAATATCCCGCACAAAACAAGCCTCCTGCGCTTTCATGTCTGCGTTTCCGTGATCCACCATATGCCACAAAAAGTCGCCCTCGTTCACCGTGCCGGCGTAGGTGCCGTCGCGTTCGATCACCGGCAGCGCCGTGTAGCCGTGCGCGCGCATTTTCTCCAGCCCCTGGCGCAGGGTGTTGTCGTGGTACAAAAACGCCACCGTCACCTTGGGGCGCAGCAAAAACAGAATGTTCATGAAACTCTCCTTTATCATAAACGCCAATGCGGAATCCTCCGCTTGCTTAAATTCTTCGCTTAAAACGGCAAAGCGTGTTTCGTCAGTCGGATAACAGCGCCATATGGTCAAGCGGGCCGTTGCCCCGCCCCAGATCCAGCCCCGCTTTCAGCGCGGCGGTGATATACGCTTTGGCGCGCGCCACACTGTCCGCCAGCGAATAGCCGAGCGCCAGATTGCTGGCGATGGCGCTGGACAGGGTGCAGCCGGTACCGTGGGTATTGTGGGTCTCCACCCGCTCGCCGGTCAACCACAGGCTGTCCTCGCCTTGCAGCAGCAGATCGTCCGCCGTATCGGTCAGATGACCGCCTTTGACCAGCACCGCACCGCCGGTATGCTCCGCGATGATCCGCGCCGCCTGCTGCATCTCCTCCTTGGTGTGGATAGTCATACCGCTGAGCGCCTCCGCCTCCGGAATATTGGGGGTCACCACCTCCGCCAGCGGGAACAGGCGACTTTGCAGCGCACTCGCCGCGCCGTCCGCCATCAGGCGGCTGCCGCTGGTCGCCACCATCACCGGATCCAGCACAATATGGCGGGCATGGTAGCGCTGCAGCGCGTCGGCGATCACATCGATCAGCGCCGCGCTGCTGACCATCCCGATCTTCACCGCATCCGGCATAATATCGGTAAAAATACAGTCCAGCTGCTGATTCAAAAAGTCCGGTGTCACTTCCTGCACACCGTAAACGCCGGTGGTGTTTTGCGCGGTCAGCGCCGTGATGGCGCTCATGGCGTACACCTTGTGGGCGGTCATGGTTTTGATGTCCGCCTGGATGCCCGCTCCCCCGCTGCAATCCGAACCGGCTATGGTCAATACCGTTTTCACAGCAATGTCCTCCATTCTGTTGCGTTTCTAAAATAATAGGTACAGATACGCTGCAGCTCCGCCTGGTCGTCGGGAGCGGTGGACTCGAACACACCTGCCACCCGGAATCCCGCTGCCAGCGCGGTGCGCGCCGCAAACAACGCATCGTCAAAAATCACCGTCTGCGTCCGATCCGATCCGCCCAGCCGGCGCAAACATTCCTCATACACCGCGGGCGATTCCTCTTTGTTGCGTCCGTCGCCGGTGTCGGTGCAGGTGCACACCGCATCAATATACGGTGCCAGCCCCAGTCGGGGCAGGGTGGTACGGATCAGCTCGGTATCGCTGGCAGAGGCAATGCCCAGCCGCACCCCCGCCGCGTGGAACGCCCGCACCGTGTCCAGCACACCGGGCTTCAGCGGAATTTCTTCGTCATACGCGCGGCGCACCATTTGTTTCATCTCTTCCAGCGTTTGCGCGGGCGTCTGATCCAGATGCAGCATATCGGTGGCAGCCACCGCCGCCTGCGCCATGGTCATGGAACCGATCACCTCGCCGAGCTGCGGAAAATACGCCACGCCCTTTTCGCGGCAATAGCGCTGCGGCACCGCATACCAAAACGGCATGGAATCCACCAGCGTACCGTCCCAATCCAACAGGGCATACGCGATCATCCCTGCACCATCCTTTCCGCCAGCGCCCGCAGCCGCTGCGCCGCCGCCTGCTTGTCGGCGGGCGCAAACAGTGCCGACACCACCGCGATACCGGAGGCACCGCAGCCGTTCAGCTGCTCCACATTGTGTTCGTCAATGCCGCCGATGCCCACCACCGGCAGCGATACCGCCGCACAGATGGTGCGCAGCCCCGCCGGAGTCAGCGTTTGCACCCCGTCCTTGGTGGCGGAGCCAAACACCGCGCCGCAGCCGAGGTAATCCGCCCCTGCCGCTTGCGCCGCGAGAGCTTCTTCGGGGTTGTGAGCGCTGACGCCGATGATTTTATCCGCGCCCAGCAGACGGCGCGCCTGCGCATACGCCATATCGTCCTGCCCGACATGCACGCCGTCGGCATCCACCTCGCGGGCGACATCGGGATAGTCGTTGATGATCAGCGGCGCGCCATACCGGCGGCACACCGGCAGCAGTGCTCGCGCCGCCGCACAAAGCTGCTGGCGGTCGGCGTGTTTATCCCGCAGCTGCACCATGGTCACGCCGCCGCGCAGCAGTGCTTCCACCACCGTTTCCAGCGTTTCGCCGGGGCGCAGCCAGCGGGTATCGGTCACGGCATACAGCCGCCATTGTTGTTGCGAAAAGGTCATGCAAAAGCCTCCGATAAGCCAAAATCAATCTGTCTTTATTATACTGGGTCTGGCGGCTTTTGCAAGGGCTGTTCCCGCTATTTAAGAGCTTGTTTACAAATGTCCGTGCTTTCTTGACAATCCCTGTGGATGCGTGTATACTGAACCATAAAGCAGGGGGTGCCGTCACAGGGCGGCTGAGAGAACCACCGGTTCAACCCTTAGAACCTGTATGGTTAGTACCATCGTAGGAATGCTGGCAGTATAGTGATCGTTGCAGCCGGCTCCCTGCGGGGGTCGGCTTTTTTGTGTATAAAGGAGGGTCGATGCCATGATCTGCAACGGACAAGCGATCACGCTGGACGCGCCGGTGACTTTGCGGGAGTTTTTGACCGCGCAAAGCTATGACCCCACCCGCGTAGCGGTGGAACGCAACGGCGAGGTGGTGCGGCGGGCGGATTTTGACCGCATACAGCTGACCGACGACGACACGCTGGAGATCGTCCGCTTTGTGGGCGGCGGCTGAACCCCGCCCGTTTTTCACCATTTGACAGGAGGCACAAAAACAATGAACGATACCTTTACACTGGGCGGCAAGGAGTTTTCCTCCCGCTTTATTCTGGGATCCGGCAAATACTCGCTGGATCTGATCCGCGCGGCGGTGGAACATGCCGGAGCGCAGATCATCACGCTGGCATTGCGCCGCGCCAACCAAGGCGGCGAAGCCAACATTCTCGACTATATTCCGCAAGGCGTGACACTGCTGCCCAACACCTCCGGCGCGCGCAACGCGGAGGAAGCGGTGCGCATTGCGCGGTTGGCACGCGAATGTGGCTGCGGCGATTTTATCAAAATCGAAGTTATCCGCGATTCCAAATATCTGCTGCCGGACAACGCCGAAACCATCAAAGCGACCGAACAGCTCGCTAAAGAGGGTTTTGTGGTGCTGCCGTATATGTATCCCGATCTGAATGTAGCGCGCGATCTGCAAAACGCAGGCGCCGCCGCTGTAATGCCGCTGGCTGCGCCCATCGGCTCCAACCGCGGGCTTTGCACCAAGGATTTCATCCGCATTTTGATTGACGAGATCGACCTGCCGGTGATCGTGGACGCGGGCATCGGCAAGCCCTCGCAGGCGTGCGAGGTGATGGAAATGGGCGCCGCCGCCGTGATGGCGAACACCGCCATCGCCACCGCCGGAGATGTGCCCGCCATGGCGCACGCCTTTAAGCTGGCGATCGAAGCCGGACGCGCCGCCTATCTGGCGGGCACCGGACGGGTGCTGCACGAGGGTGCGTCGGCGTCCTCCCCGCTGACCGGCTTTTTGCAGGATTAAGGGGGCGCTGGTATGATCGACCGCAACACCAATCATATGGAATACCAGCCGGGGATGCAGCCAATTCCGCACGACGTGATGGACGAGGTGATCGCCCGCATGAACGCGTGTGATTTTGACGCGTTCACCGCGGCGGATGTGCGCCGGGCGCTGGATAAAGAGGTTTTGTCACCCGACGATTTTGCCGCGCTGCTCTCCCCCGCGGCCGCGCCGTTTTTGGAAGAAATGACCGCGCGCGCCCAAAAAGAGACCCGCAAGCATTTCGGCAACTCGGTGATGATGTTCACCCCGCTGTATATCGCCAACCACTGCGAAAACTACTGCATTTACTGCGGATTCAACTGTCACAACCGCATCCGTCGCGCCAAGCTGACCATGGCAGAGGTGGAAAAGGAGCTGCAAGCCATTGCCGCGACCGGGCTGCAGGAAATTTTGATTTTGACCGGCGAAAGCCGCTCCATGTCGCCGGTGGAATACATCGGCGAGGCGTGCGAGCTGGCGGCCAAATATTTCCGCGTGGTGGGCATCGAGATCTACCCGCTGAACGCGGACGAATACGCCTATCTGCACCAGCACGGGGTGGATTATGTCACCGTGTTTCAGGAAACCTACGATTCCGACAAATACGAAACGCTGCACCTGGGCGGTCACAAGCGCATTTTCCCCTATCGCTTTAACGCGCAGGAACGCGCGCTGATGGGTGGGATGCGCGGCGTGGGCTTTGGCGCGCTGCTGGGGCTGTCCGACTATCGCAAGGATGCGTTTGCCACCGGCTATCACGCGTATCTGCTGCAGCGCAAATACCCCCACGCCGAGATCGCGTTTTCCTGCCCGCGGCTGCGCCCCATCATCAACAACGATAAGATCAACCCCAAGGATGTGCATGAACGGCAGCTGCTGCAGGTGATTTGCGCCTACCGGCTGTTTATGCCGTTTGCCAGCATCACCATCTCCACCCGCGAACGGGCGGGCTTCCGCGACCATATCATTCAAATTGCCGCTACCAAGATCTCGGCGGGCGTGTCCACCGGCATCGGTGAACACAGCGGCGAAAGCAAAGGCGACGAACAGTTTGAAATTTCCGATCCCCGCTCGTTTGACGAGGTGTACAAAGCCATTGTGGACGGCGGCATGCAGCCGGTAATGGCGGATTACATCTATGTGTCGTAAAGGGAGCGCGCGGCTGGTCTGCGTGACCCAGCGGGAGGCGTGCCGCGACGATTTTGAAGCGCGCATGGAAGCGATCGCCTCCATGCGCCCCGCCCGCCTTATTTTGCGGGAAAAGGCGCTGCCGCCCGCCGATTACCGCGCGCTCGCCGAGCGGGTGTTGGCCATCTGCTCCCGCTACGATGTGCCGCTGACCTTGCGGTACGCCCCGGAGGAAGCGCCCCTGCCCGGCTGCGCGGTGCAGCTGCCGTTTGCCGCGCGGGAGCACGCACCGGACACGCCGTTTGGCGTATCCATCCATGCAGTGGAGGAAGCCGCCGCGCTGCGGCAAAGCCACGCGGAATATCTGGTGGCGGGGCATATTTTTGAAACCGCCTGCAAACCGGGGCTCGCCCCCCGCGGGCTGCCGTTTTTGCAGCAGGTATGCGCCGCCGCGGCGCAGCCGGTGTACGCTATCGGCGGGATCACGCCGGAGCGGGTGCCGGCGGTTTTGGCAGCCGGTGCCGCCGGCTATTGTGTTATGAATGCGCTGATGACCTGTCCGGACCCCCGGGCGCTCATCGCCGCTTATTATGAAAAAGAAGGTGTCGTATGATGTACAAAACGCAAATGGATGCCGCCAAGCACGGCATCATCACTCCCCAGATCGCCACGGTGGCGGAAAAAGAAAACCGCACGCCCGAATGGGTGCGCGAGCGGGTGGCCGCCGGCACCATTGCCATCCCGGCCAATGTGCACCACACCTCGCTGTCCGCCGAGGGTATCGGCGACGGGTTGCGCACCAAGATCAATGTGAATCTCGGCATTTCCGGCGACGCGAAGGACTACGAGCTGGAAATGAACAAGGTGAAAATGTCGGTAGAGATGGGCGCGGAATCCATTATGGATCTGTCCAACTACGGCAAAACCCACGATTTCCGCAAAAAGCTGATCGACTACTCCCCCGCGATGATTGGCACGGTGCCGATGTATGACGCGATCGGGTATCTGGACAAGGATCTGCTGGATATCAGCGCGGACGATTTTCTGCGGGTTGTGGAAGCGCACGCCAAAGAGGGCGTGGACTTTATGACCATCCACGCCGGTATCAACCGCCGCGCGGTGGAGGCGTTCCGGCGCGAGGGTCGGCGGATGAACATCGTGTCGCGCGGCGGCTCGCTGCTGTTTGCGTGGATGATGATGACCGGCAACGAGAACCCGTTCTTTGAGCGGTACGACGATGTGCTGGAGATTTTGCGCGAGCATGATGTGACCATCTCCATCGGCGACGCGCTGCGCCCCGGCTGTCTGGACGACAGCTCGGACGCGGGTCAGATCTCCGAGCTGATCGAGATCGGGCATTTGACCGAGCGCGCCTGGGCAGCGGATGTGCAGGTGCTGGTGGAAGGCCCGGGGCACATGGCGATGAACGAGATCGCCGCCAACATGGCGATGGAAAAACGCATTTGCCACGGCGCGCCGTTTTATGTGCTGGGACCGCTGGTGACCGATATTGCCCCCGGATACGACCACATCACCTCGGCAATCGGCGGCGCGATCGCGGCAGCCAACGGCGCCAACTTCCTGTGCTATGTCACCCCGGCGGAGCATCTGCGGCTGCCGGATCTGGACGATGTGCGCGAGGGCATTATGGCGAGCAAGATCGCGGCGCACGCCGCCGACATCGCCAACGGTCTGCCCGGTGCGCGGGATCGCGACAATGCGATGGCGGATGCGCGCCACAAGCTGGACTGGGAAGCGATGTTCCAAGTGGCGTTGGATCCCGACAAGGCGCGCCGGTATTACGAATCCACCCCGCCTGCCGAGCGGCACACCTGCTCGATGTGCGGTAAAATGTGCGCCGTGCGCACCACCAACCTGATTTTGGAGGGCAAAGAGGTCAAATTCTGCTCGGAAAAGGGTAGCTGCGGCGATTGATCCGCTTTCGCACCACCCATTCGTCCCCCGGCGCTGCTGCGGCAGCGCCGGGGGACTTTTTTGTAGAAAACGCGGCATCTCTTTCGGCTTGCCGCAACGGATAGAGCGTGGCGAACCGGCTCTTTAATCGATAAAACAGGAATAATACCCATAAAAACAGGAAGATTTTGATGACCCTTTTATGATATACTGCACATGGTATACACAGAACTGGGGTTTCGAGGCGCAAGGCAGAGCCTTTCGCAACGACTCTGCCACGCCAATCGCACTCCCCGCCAAAAGGAAAGGAGCGATTTTCATGGCAAAACGGCTGCTTAGCTGTCTGTTGGTCATCTGCCTGCTGCTGACCAGCGGAATAGTGTACGCAGCACCCTCGGACGGTTCCCCATCCAAGGAGGAAAAAGAGGACATGCTGACATTCACCGTCGACGGCGCCATCATGAAGGTAGAAGTATGCGCCGCCAACACCATCCACGTTCGCTGGGCACCCGGCGACCAACTGCCGGACAAGGGCGAAAAAACCTATACGGTAGACTACGACAAGAGCTTTAACGACTTCACGGTCGCCGAAGCGAACAATGTGCTGACGGTAAAGACGGCGCAGCTCACCGTCACCGTTGACAAAGCCACCGGCAAGATCACCTACCGCGACGCGGCGGGCAATCTGATTCTGGAAGAGGGCGACCGCACCAAAAAGGCTGTCACCCTGCCCTATTCCAAAAACGCCGAGGGCGAAAAAGAGGACAAAAACACCTACGAGATCGCCCAGCGGTTTGTGTCGGATGATAACGAAGCGCTGTACGGCTTCGGCAACATCAACAGCACCATGGGCATCAAGGGTCAGACGGTCAAGATTGAACAGGCCAACACCAGCAAACGCTCGCCGATGTTCTATTCCAACATGGGCTACGGCATTCTGTTCGACATCGTCTGCAACGGGCGGCTGGAATGGCTGAACAGCAACAAAACCTATCAGTACACCGGCATCGCGACCGACAGCATGGACTATTTCTTCTTCTATGGTCCGGATGCGGATACGGTCATCTCCGGTTACCGCACCATCACCGGTCAGGCGACCATGCTGCCGAAAAACGCGTTCGGTTATGTGCAGTCCCGCAACCGCTATGCGTCGCAGGACGAGCTGTTGGACGCGATGAACACCTTCCGCGAGAAGAAAATTCCGCTGGATACGCTGGTCATCGACTACCACTGGTGGAAGACCGACGGCTTCAACAGCATCACCGGATGGAACGAATCCGCGTGGCCGGATCCCGCAAAAATGCTGGACACGCTGCACCAAAACCATGTGACCGCTTCCATCTCGGTGTGGCCGACCTTCAACTCCAAAACCGAAGCCTACAAGCGGCTGTATGACGCGGGCTTTATTCTGGAACACGGCTCGGACACCGGCTTTGGCTATACCTATGACCCCAGCACCCAAGCCGCACGCGCGATGTACTGGGGCATGATCAACGACACCGTGTTCTCCAAAGGCATGGATTCCATCTGGATCGATGCGGACGAGCCGGAAAACAGCTACTGGGCCAAGAGCAATTTGAGCGACAACACCAAATGGGGCGACTCCCGCATGATCGGCGCGATGTATCCGCTGCTGACCAACCGCGGCGTGTACGAAGGCCAGCGCAGCATCGAAGGCAACACCAAACGCGTCAACACCCTGACCCGCGGCGCGGTCGCCGGTGTGCAGCGCTACGGCGGCCAGAGCTGGTCGGGCGACATCGCCTCCACCTGGGATCAGCTGACCGCGGAGATCCCCGGCGTTATCAACTATTCCGCCACCGGACTTCCCTATTTCTGCACCGACACCGGCGGCTACTTCGGCTTTAACGTCAACGACACAGACGAGCGCGAGCGGTATCTGCGGTGGCTGCAATTCTCCACCTTTAATACCATTATGCGGTCGCACGGCCGCGACAACAAGCGCGAACCGTGGCAGTTCGGTTCTACTTACGAGGGCTACATCACCGAATACATCAATCTGCGCGAGCGGTTGATCCCCTACATCTACTCGATGGCGGGCGCGGTGACTCAGGACGATTACACCATGGTGCGGCCTCTGATTTTCGATTTCCGCACCGATAACAATGTGAAGCACATCCAGGATCAGTTCATGTTCGGTTCGCAGCTGATGGTTTGCCCCATCTCGAAATCCGGACAGCGCAGCCGCAGCGTATATCTGCCGGCGGGCACATGGACCAACTTCTGGACCGGCGAATCCATCGTCAGCAAAGGCGAAACCATCACCGCTTCTGCCCCGCTGAAACAGATTCCGCTGTTTGTGCGCGGCGGTTCCATCATCCCGATGGGGCCCGAAAACCAGTATGTGGACGAGAGCCAGGATCCCACCGAAATCCGCGTGTATCAAGGGGCGGACGGCGCGTTCACCCTGTACGAGGACGAAGGCAACAACTACAACTACGAAAGCGGCAAATTCTCCACCATCCCGTTCAGCTATAACGAAGCAACCAAAACGCTGACCATTGGCGAGCGAAAGGGTTCGTTCGACGGTATGATGGAAAACCGCACCTTCAAAGTGGTGTTTGTGCAGCCGGATTACGGTACCGGCGGCGCGATCTCGTCGCAATATCAAGAGGGCGCGGTGGTCGCTTACAACGGCAGTGCCACCACCGTGACGGTGGATCCCGACTTCAAAATCCCGACCCCGCCGCTGGATCCCGATACGCTGCCCTCTCCCGAGGCGGCTCCCTCGCCCAAAGCTACCGAAAAAGCGATGGTCGGCTACTGGCCGTTCCGCCAGGGCGAAGGCGCGGCGGTCAGCGACGATTCCGGCTACTTCAACAACGGCAGCCTGAACCAGACCAACAGCTGGACCACCGGCAAAGTGGGCAACGCCATCCAGTTCAGCGGCGGCAGCAAAGATGTCGAAGGCACCTTTGTGCAGGTCGCAAACAGCCAGTCGCTGGGCATGACCAACCAGATCTCGTTCTCCGCCTGGGTGAAGAACGAATGCGGCGGTCACGGCAACATTGTGAATAAGGGCGGCAACAGCAGCAACAATCCCGGGTTCTCCTTTATTCTGCTGCGCGGCAGCGAATTGCAGTTGGAGATTCAAACCGACAAGGACGCGACCGGCAAGACCCAGAAAACCACTGCCAAATCGTCTGTCAAAGTGGAAAATGACGGCCAGTGGCATCAGGTCGGCTTCACCTGGAAGAGCACAGCCGCCGGCGGCGATGGCATTGTCCGCATCTATGTGGACGGTGTGCAGACCAGCAAGGACAACGAGTGCGCATTCGCCGGCCCGATCGGTCAGAACACTTATCCGCTGGTGCTGGGACGCAGCTGCGAAAACGAGCCGCACTCCCCCAACTATTTCAAAGGCGTTATGGATGAAGTGTCGCTGTACAACTATGCGCTGGAAGCCGACGATATGCAGGCGCTGGCGGAGGGCAAGGATATTCTGGTGGCGAATGTCACCGATGCTGTTGCCGAGCCGGCGAACGGGGCGCTGAAGCTGTCGTGGACCGATGCCGCCACCACTGAGCAGGTGCAGGTGCGCGTGCAAAGCGTGGATCCCGACATGAGCCTTGCGCCTTACGACAAGACCTTCACCGTGGAAAAAGGCAAACAATCGCTGACGGTGGACGGTCTGACAAACGGCGAATACTACGATGTGTCCATCGTGGCAGTGGATGCGACCGGCAAGGAATCCTCCGGCATCTATCTGGTGGGCTATCCCAACGCCCAGTCGGCTGCCATTTTGGAAAACTACATCGTCACCCACGGACAGACGATGTACAGCTGGCTGGTGAATTACAGCTCAGCTCCGCTGACCGGCACACTGACCGTGACGCTGAACGAAGGCGACGCGGTGAAGGAAACCCTCACCTATCCGATCTCGCTGAATGGCAACGACCGGCTGCAGGTGAAGAGCGATCTGAAAACCGAGTATGCGATGGGTCAAACCCTCACCCTGACGCTGACCGATGCCGATGGCAAAGCGCTGGCAGACGCGGTGACGGTGAACCGTACCGCCCGCTATGTGGAACAGCTGCCGGTGGACAAAGACGCGCTGCTGGCACAGCTGAAATACACGGTGGACGAAACGCTGTACACCAAAGAATCGGTGGAAGCGTACAAAGAAGCGTATCGCGCGGCGAAGATCATCAGCCTGAAAGCCTCTGCCACGCAGGAAGAGGTCAACCAAGCGCTGGCGGATCTGAAAGCCGCCAAACAAAATCTGAAGATCTCGCCGGATGCCGGTGTGATGATGACCTTCTCGAAATCGGAGGGCACCTTCACCAACCTGATGAACGGCAAGACCTTCTATATCGACTGGAAAGCGGCGGACGGGCTGACCGGTGCGCAGCAAGCGGGCGCCGGTGTGGATCTGTCCGGTTCCGCCGAAAACGGCTCCAACCCGGATATGCATTTCCGCGCAACCGTGACCTATGCGTCCACTGACAAGAGCATTGATCCGGCAACGATCGCCAAGAGAATTCAGTTCCGTCTGCGTTCGTCGCATCAAAACGGCATTGAAAGCCTCAGCGATTTTGCCATCATCACTCCGTCGCAGCAGAACACCCCCGATTCGTTCGAGGTGGATATCCCGCTGACGGCGTTCGGCAAAGGTCCCGAGGACGAGCGGCACAAACCCATCAACTGGGCGGATGTGAAAGAGCTGATCATCACCAGCGATGTGGCGGACAACTATCAAAACAACGCCACGCTCAGCCTGACGCTTTCCAACATCTGGATTCAGAACACCAACCAGTCGACACCCACTGTCGATAAAGCGGCGCTGACCGCGGCGATCACGGGCGTGAACACGGTGCTGGCGGACGGCAAAGCGTACACCGCCGACACCAAAACGGCATTGCAAACCGCGCTGGCTGCGGCACAGGCGATTTTGAACGACACCGCCGCGACGCAGACGCAGGTAGACGAAGCCACTGCCGCGCTGAACACCGCGCTGGCAGCGCTGCAATACGCCAAGGGCGATGTCAACGGCGACGGTAAAATTGATATCACCGATGCGCTGATGGCGCTGCAAGCGGCTGCGGGCAAGGTCACGCTCACCGCGACCGAGGCGGCTGCCGCCAATGCAGACGGCGACGCGCAGGGCGCGATCACCGCTGCCGATGCGCTGCTGATCCTGAAAGCGGCCACCGGACAAATCGAACACATCTAACCTCCTTTCCCACATAGAGTTCCACCCCCGACGATTTGGTCGTCGGGGGTGGAACTTTTTGTATAAGTGTCAAAAACAGGAAAAAGTAGTCAAAAAACCGGAAGACGATTCATTTCTTTTGTGCTATATTGTGATTGATATGAGGTCGCGACCCTCTCATCACGAGAAAAAGAACAGGTTTCACAAGAAAGGAGCGATTTCCATGGCAAAACGACTGCTAAGCTGTCTGCTGGTCCTCTGCATGCTGCTGACCAGCGGGCTGGTGTACGCAGCCCCCACGGACAATTCCCCATCCAAGGAGGAAAAAGAGAACATGCTGACTTTCAATGTTGATGGCTCCATCATGAAAGTAGCGGTATGCGCCGCCAATACTATTTATGTGCGCTGGGCGCCCGGCGACAAGCTGCCGGACAAGGGCAGCATGACCTTTACCGTAGATTACGACAAGAGCTTCAACGATTTTACGGTTACCGAAGCAGACAATGTGTTGACGGTAAAAACAGCTCAGCTCACCGTCATCATTGATAAAGCCACCGGCAAAGTGACCTACCGCGATGCGGCGGGCAATCTGATTTTGGCGGAGGGTGACCGTACCGCCAAAGCCATCACGCTCAAAGACAACACCTCTTCCCACGAGATCGCCCAAAGCTTCGTCTCCGACGAAAACGAAGCGCTGTACGGGTTCGGCAATATCAACAGCACCATGGGCATCAAAGGTCAGACGGTGCGGATCGAGCAGGCCAACACTAGCAAGCGCTCGCCGATGTTCTATTCCAACATGGGCTACGGCATTTTGTTCGACATCGTGTCCAATGGGCAGCTGGAGTGGCAAAACGGCAACACCGCCTATCGCTACACCGGGTTGGCGGCCGACAGTATGGATTACTACTTCTTTTACGGTCCGGATGCGGATACGGTGATCTCCGGCTATCGTACCGTCACCGGCAAAGCCACCATGCTGCCGAAGAATTCGTTCGGATATGTGCAGTCCCGCAACCGATACGGCAGCCAAAACCAGTTTTTGGAAACACTGAACACCTTCCGCGAAAAGAAAATTCCGCTGGATACGTTGGTCATCGACTACCACTGGTGGGCAAAAACCCCCGGCACAAACGATCGTCCGTTCAACAACATCACCAGCTGGGACGCGGCTGATTGGCCGGACCCGGCAGCCATGATGGACACGCTGCACCAAAACCATGTGACCGCCTCCATCTCTGTGTGGCCGACCTTCAGTGACCAAACCGAAGCGTATCGCCGGCTGAACGAAAAAGGCTTTATTCTGCCCACCGGCAGCGGTTTTGGCTACACCTATGACCCCACCACCAAGGAAGCGCGTGAGATGTATTGGGGTATGATCCACGACACCGTGTTCTCCAAAGGCTTAGATTCCATCTGGCTGGATGCGGACGAACCGGAAAACAGCGCTTGGGCGCGCAACAACAACAGCGACCCCACTCAGTGGGGGGATTCCAAACGCATCGGCGCGATGTATCCGCTGCTGACCAACCAGGGTGTGTACGAGGGGCAGCGCAGCATCGAAGGCAACACCAAGCGTGTCAACACCCTGACCCGTGGCGCGGTCGCCGGCGTGCAGCGCTACGGCGGCCAGAGCTGGTCAGGTGATATTCCCTCGACATGGGAGCAGCTGACCGCCGAGGTGTCCGGCGTGGCCAACTATTCTGCGGCGGGACTTCCCTACTTCTGCACCGACACCGGCGGCTACTTTGGCTTTAACTCGTCTGATCCGGACGGACGCGAAATGTATCTGCGGTGGCTGCAATTCTCCACTTTCAACACCATTATGCGGTCGCATGGCGCCGGCAACGCCCGCGAGCCGTGGCAATTCGGCACCACCTATGAAGGCTACATCACCGATTTGATCAACCTGCGCGAGCGGCTGATCCCGTACATCTACTCGCTGGCGGGTGCGGTGACTCAGGACGATTACACCATCGTGCGTCCGCTTATCTTCGATTTCCGCACCGACAACAATGTCAAGCACATCAAAGATCAGTTTATGTTCGGCTCGCAGCTGATGGTCTGCCCGGTCACCAGCTCCGGTCAGCGCAGCCGCAGTGTGTATCTGCCGGCGGGCGTTTGGATCAACTTCTGGACCGGCGAATCCATCGTCAGCAAAGGCGAAACCATCACTGCCTCCGCGCCGCTGAAACAGATTCCGCTGTTTGTGCGCGGCGGCTCCATCATCCCGATGGGCCCCGAAAACCAGTATGTGGATGAAAGCCAGGATCCTACCGAAATTCGCGTGTATGCGGGCGCGGATGGCGCGTTCACACTGTACGAGGATGAAGGCAACAATTATAATTACGAAAGCGGCAAATTTTCTACCATCCCGTTTAGCTACAACGACACGACCAAAACGCTAACCATCGGCGAGCGTAAGGGTTCGTTCGACGGTATGATGGAAAACCGCACCTTCAAGATCGTGTTTGTGCAGCCCGGCTACGGCACCGGCGAATCCATTTCGTCGGCGTATCAAGACACTGCCGTGGTCGCTTATAACGGCGGCGAGGCATCGGTCACCTTTGACCCGAGCTTTGAAATTCCGACCCCGCCGCTGGATACCGATACCCTGCCCTCTCCCGGGGCGGCTCCCTCAGTCAAAGCTTCAGACAAAGCGATGGTCGGCTACTGGCCGTTCCGCGAAGGCGAGGGTGAAAAGGTCAGCGACGATTCCGGCTATTTCAACAATGGCGGACAAAAGCTGGGCACCTGGACCGCCGACGGCAAATCCGGCAACGCGATGATCTTCAGCGGCGGTTCCGCCAGCACGGCCGGCACCTGTGTGCAGGTTCCGGACAGCCGGTCGCTGGGTATAACCCACCAAATCTCGTTCTCCGCTTGGATCAAAAACGAAAGCACCGGTCACGCCAACATCGTGAATAAGGGCGGCAACGCTTATGACAACCCCGGGTTCTCCTTTATTCTGTTGAACGGCAGTGACCTGCAGCTGGAAATTCAAACCGACAAGGATGCTCGCGGCAAAACGCAGAAAACGACCGCCAAATCCGTCAAGGTGGAAAAAGACGGTAAATGGCACCAGGTCGGCTTTACATGGAAAAGCAAGGATATTGGCGGCGACGGCATTGTCCGCATTTATGTGGACGGGGTGCAGGTCAGCAACGACAGCAATTGTGCGTTTGCCGGTCCCATCGGCCAAAACACCTATCCGCTGGTGCTGGGGCGCAGCTGCGAAAACGAACCGCACTCCCCCAACTATTTTAAGGGCACCATGGACGAAGCAACGCTGTACAACTACGCGCTGGAAGCCGGCGATATGCAGGCGTTGGCGAATAGCGAAAATATTCTGGTCGCCAATGTGACCGATTCCGCTTGTGACCCTGCGGACGGCGCGCTGAGTCTGTCGTGGACCGACGCCGCCACGACCGAGCAGGTGCGGGTGCGGGTGCAAAGCAATGATCCGGACATCAGCTCGGCACCGTTCGACAACACCTTTACCGTGGAAAAAGGCAAACAGTCGCTGACGGTTGACGGCTTGCAAAACGGCGAATATTACGACGTGACCATCGTGTCGGTGGAAGCCTCCGGCAAGGAAGCGTCCGGCATCAATCTGGTCGGCTATCCGAGTGCCTATCCGGTGGAGATCGACCCGTATTGCGTGGTCACCCACGGGCAGACGATGTACAGCTGGCTGGTCAACCACGGCTCGTCCGACCGCACCGGCACACTGACCGTGACGCTGACTGAAAACGATACGGTCAAGGAAACCAAAAGCTATCCGGTCACGCTGGCTGGCAACGACCGATTGCAGATCATTCGTGAGCTGGAAACGCCCTATGCTACCGGACAAACGCTCACTCTGGCTCTGACCGATGAAAGCGGCAACGCGCTGGCGGAAAGCGTCCACATTGACCGTTCGGCGTATTACACCGAGCGTCCGACAGCGGACAAGAGCGCGCTGCAAATTCAGCTGAAATATGTCATCAACGAGTCAGCATATACGCCGGAAACGGTGGTGGCATACAAAGAGGCCTATCGCTTGGCGATGGTTGTCAACGCCAACAAAAACGCTACCCAGGAAGAAGTCAACGAGGCGCTGGCGAATTTGAAGGAAGCCAAAAAGAACCTGAAACGGCTGTCCACCGCCGGTGTGATGATGACCTTCTCGAAATCCGAAGGCACAAACTCCCGCTTGCTGTACGGCAGTATGTTCTATATTGACTGGACTGCCGCGGATGGTGTGGCTGGTGCGCTGCAGCCGGACAACGGTATCGATCTGTCCGGCTCTGCCGAAAACGGTGCCAACCCGAATATGCATCTGAAAGCCACCGTTATCTTCAGCACCACCGATCAAACCGTGGATCCCGCATCGATTTGGAAAGAGCTGCGACTCCGGCTGCGTTCCTCCCATGTGGATAACACCGAATGCGCCAGTGAGTTTGTTCAGATCCGACCGGCAGATGTGTTGACACCGGATGTGTTTGAAGTGGACATTCCGCTGTCGTCTATGGGCACACGCCAGCTCGACTGGAAAGATGTTAAAGAGCTTATCATCCAATGCGATATAAACGATGCGTACAAACTGCCTGATACCGACGAATCGCCGATATGCCGGCTGACGCTGTCGGATATCTGGATCGAGGACACCAGTGTGCAGCCCACCGTCGATAAAGCGGCGCTGACCGCGGCGATCGCGGGCGTGAACGCGGTGCTGGCGGACGGCAAAGCGTACACCGCCGACACCAAAGCAGCGCTGCAAACCGCGCTGACTGCGGCACAGGCAATGTTGAACGACACCGCCGCGACGCAGGCGCAGGTGGACGAAGCCACTGCTGCGCTGAATACCGCGCTGGCAGCGCTGCAATACGCCAAGGGCGATGTCAACGGCGACGGCAAAATTGATGTGACCGACGCACTGATGGCGCTGCAAGCGGCTGCGGGCAAGATTACGCTCACCGCGACCGAGGCGGCTGCCGCCAACGCAGACGGCGACACGCAGGGCGCGATCACCGCTGCCGATGCGCTGCTAATCCTGAAAGCAGCCACCGGACAAATTGCTCATTTCTAATCTCCTTTCCCACATAGAGTTCCACCCCCGACGATTTGATCGCCGGGGGTGGAACTTTTTTGCAATTTTTTGAAAGCGCTGGCAGGACTGCCAGATATTGTGGGTTGTATCTCCCACCCGGGTCCGGTATGATGGAACCCAAGGAAACCACGCGTTTCCTTAAAATTTCTCAGGAGGTATTTCCCTATGAACAAAACGATACGATATGCTGCTACCACTATGAGCGCGCTGGTTTTGGCGTCCGGTGCAGCCATTCCCGTCATGGCAGAAGGAAATACAGCGAACACACATGTGTACGCGTATGCTGTCAACGCATCAGAGGGCTGCGAGCTGGACACCGCCGCGCTTCAGCAGTTGCTTGAAAAATACGGCTGCAATCTGCCGGAGTGGATCGCTCCGCCCGCCACCGACGAGAATCCGGACGCAGACAGCACCCCGGATACCGACGCCCCCTCTCTGCCCGATACTGGTGATTCGGCTCCGGACAACACCCCCGATATCCCGAACGACACGGTTTCGGACGCGGAAAAGCGGGTGGTGGAGCTGGTCAACGAAATTCGCGTGGCAAAGGGGTTGTCGGCGTTGACACTGAATAGCGAGCTGTCCGCGGTGGCGCGGCTGAAATCGCAGGATATGAAGGACAACCAGTATTTCAGCCACACCTCCCCGACCTACGGCAGCCCGTTTGATATGATGAAACGCTTTGGCATCACCTACCGCACCGCCGGTGAAAACATCGCCATGGGCTACCAAACACCCGAGGCGGTGGTGGACGGTTGGATGCATTCAGACGGTCATCGCGCCAATATTTTGAACGCCTCTTTCACCCAGATCGGCGTAGGTTATGTGGCGGACGGTCATTACTGGACACAAATGTTTATCGGCTAACCGCTCTTTACACGAAAGCCGCTCCGGATAATGATGATCCGGAGCGGCTTTTGCCGTTTATTGGAACGCATCCTGTGGGGCGGAGGGGTTGTGCATCGGAAAGGCGATCAGCGCGTTTTGGTCATCGCACATCGCCAAAAACACCTGCGTTTCGTCGGGATACCCCTGCGCTGACAACTGGCGTTTCAGCCAGATCTCGTCCTTGCCGGTGCGCTGCAAATTCTCGTGCTGCACATGCCCGTCAAGCACCAGCGCCGCCATCAGCTTTTCCTGTGTGGGGGATTGCCCCAAATCGGCAGGTGTGGCGGGTCGGTTTTGCGATACCGGCAAAAAGCTGATCTTGCCGGTGTATTCCATCACCGCCGTTTGCACCTGGCGCAGATCAAAATACCCCTCGATGCGGCACAGAGTCAAGAACTCGTTCAGATCCAATCGCGCTTTTTTGAAATTTTCGCGATACAGCTTGCCGTTGTCCAGCAGCACGATGGCGCGCCCGTCGATCACCTTACGCGCTTTGATGGAGCGCTGTACCACCACCGAAATGATGAACGCCAGCACCCCATACACCACCAGCGCCGTCACCGAATGCAGCGGTTTTTCCAGCTCGGTGGACATTTCGGCGGCGATAGAGCCGATGGTGATACCGATCACATAATCGAACATGGTCAGCTGCGAAATCTGTTTGTTGCCCATCAGCTTGGTCAGCAAAAACAGCACGATCGCCGACCCGAGCGACATCCCGATCACTTTGAGAATATCCAGCATGAACGCATTCCCCTCCCCTTGCTTCTGGTAAAGAGTATGCGCCGATGGCACCCCGGCTATGCATAAAAAGGCGGCGACACCATCGTGTCACCGCCTTTTATGAGGCTGCTTTGGATTATCCCAGCTGCTCCATGCTTTGCTGCAGCAGCGCCAGCTTCTCCTGCAGGCGCGCCGCGTTGTCGCGGGCGGTGTTGACCACCGCTTCCGGCGCTTTGGAGGTGAACGCCTCGTTGCTCAACCGCGCCAAAACACCGTCCAGCTGTTTTTGCACCGTTTCTTTTTCCTTTTGCAGGCGGGCTTTTTCCGCCTCCAGATCCACCAGATCCGCCATCGGGATCTTGATGGTCGCATCCGCCGTGACGATGCTCACCGCGCCCGGCACATCAAACGACTGCCCCACGGTGACCTCCGCCGCCGATGCCAACCGGCTGAAGAACGGACGGCCGCTCTCGAACGTATCGGCAAACGCGGTTTCGACATACACCTGTGCTTTGCGCGACGGCGGCACGTTCATCTCCGCGCGGCGGTTGCGGATGGCGCGAATCGCATCCATGATGCGCTCCATCTCTTTTTCCTCTTCCGGAAAATGCAGCGCCGCGTCGTACACCGGCCACGCGGTGCGCATCAGCGTCGCGCCCTCGTGCGGCAGCGTTTGCCAGATCTCCTCGGTGATGAACGGCATGAACGGATGCAGCAGCTGCAGCTGGCGGGTCATCACATATACCAGCACCCGGCGGGCATCCGCCGCGCCCTCGCCCTGCAGGCGGGATTTGCACAGCTCGATATACCAGTCGCAGAAGTTGTCCCAAATAAAGTCGTACAGCTTTTGCACCGCCATACCCAGCTCGAATTTTTCCAGATTTTCAGTGACATCGCGCGCCAGCGTGTTCAGCTTAGACACGATCCACTTGTCCTCCAGCGTCAGCGTTTCCGGCAGCGACAGTTCCACCGGCTGGCCGTCGATGTTCATCAGAATAAAGCGCGCCGCGTTCCACAGCTTGTTCGCAAAGTTGCGCGAAGCCGCTACCTTTTCCTCGATAAAGCGCATATCGTTTCCGGGGCTGTTGCCGGTCGCCAGCATAAACCGCAGCGCATCCGCGCCGTACTGGTCAATGACCTCCAACGGGTCGATGCCGTTGCCCAGCGATTTGGACATTTTGCGTCCCTGGGCATCGCGCACCAAACCGTGGATCAGCACAGTGGAGAACGGCGCTTTGTGCATATGCTCCACGCCGGAAAACACCATGCGCGCCACCCAGAAGAAGATGATGTCGTAGCCGGTGACCAGCGTATCGGTGGGATAGAAATAGTTCAGCTCCGGCGTGTTGTCCGGCCAGCCCAGCGTCGAAAACGGCCACAGCGCCGACGAGAACCAGGTATCCAGCGTGTCCTCGTCCTGATGCAGATGGGTGCCACCACAATGCGGGCAAACGGTCGGGTCCTCGCGCGAAACAATGGTTTCGCCGCAGTCGGCGCAATACCACGCCGGGATGCGGTGACCCCACCACAGCTGGCGCGAAATGCACCAGTCGCGGATGTTTTCCATCCAGTGATAATAGGTTTTGTCAAACCGTTCGGGCACAAATTTAGTTTCGCCGTTGCGCACCGCTTCGATCGCCGGCTCCGCCAGCGGTTTCATCTTGACAAACCACTGCATCGACACCCGCGGCTCGATCGCCGTGCCGCAGCGGTAGCAGGTGCCCACATTGTGGCGCAACGGCTCGATCTTGATGAGATAGCCCTGCTCTTCCAGGTCTTTCACGATCGCTTTACGGCACTCATCCAGCGTCATACCTTCGTATTTGCCCGCTTTTTCGTTCATGTGACCGTCTTCGGTGGTAACGGTAATGACCTCCAGATCATGGCGCAAGCCCACCTCGAAGTCGTTCGGGTCGTGGGCGGGAGTGATCTTCACCACGCCGGTACCGAAGTCCATTTCCACATAGGTGTCCGCCACAACGGGAACCTCTTTGCCCACCAGCGGCAGGATCACATTTTTGCCCACCAGTGCGCGGTAGCGCTCGTCGTCGGGGTGCACCGCCACGGCGGTATCGCCCAGCAGCGTTTCGGGACGGGTGGTCGCCAGCTCCACATAGCCGGAACCGTCCGCCAACGGATAGCGCAGATGATAGAAGAACGCGTCTTTTTCCTCAAACACCACTTCGGCATCCGAAATGGAGGTGCAGCAATGCGGGCACCAGTTGACCATCCGCTCGCCGCGGTAGATCAGCCCTTTTTCATACAGCCGCACAAACACCTCGCGCACCGCTTTGGAGCAGCCCTCGTCCATGGTGAAGCGCTCGCGCTCCCAATCGCAGGAGGAGCCCATCTTCTTGAGCTGGCTCACGATGCGGTTACCAAAGGTGTTTTTCCAATCCCAAGCGCGCTCCAAAAACTTGTCGCGCCCCAAATCCTCTTTGGTCAGCCCCTCTTTGGCCATCGCCTCCACAATCTTCGCCTCGGTGGCGATGGACGCGTGGTCGGTGCCCGGCACCCACAGCGCCTCGTATCCCTGCATCCGCCGCCAGCGGATCAGAATATCCTGCAAGGTGTTGTCCAGCGCGTGGCCCATGTGCAGCTGCCCGGTGATGTTGGGGGGCGGCATCACGATGGTATAGGGCTTTTTATCCGGATTGACCTCGGCATGAAAATAGCCGCCGTCCAGCCAGAACTGGTAAATGCGGTCCTCCACCTCATGCGGGTCGTACACTTTTGCGAGTTGTCTTTCCTCTGCCATCTTGTCAACCTCCCTGTCGATTCAGCAGATCCATATTGTTTTATTTTATCATACCTTGCAGATGGATACAAGCCTTAATTGAAGCCTTGTTCGCCCACTTGCCCAAACAGCAGCGCGATCTCCTGCCGCAGCAGCGCGTTTTCCGGCTGTTCCAGCGCGGGGTCGGTCGCGGTCAACCGGCGGGCGGCGTCCCCCGCCTCGCGCAGCCACGCCATATCCGCTTGCAGATCGGCGATTTTCAAGTTGGGTAAGCCGTGCTGGCGGCTGCCGAAAAAGTCGCCGGGACCGCGCAGCTTCAAGTCCTCGTCCGCGATGCGAAAGCCGTCGTTGGTCTCGCACATCACCTTTAAGCGGCGGCGAGCCTCCTCGTTTTGCGCATCGGAAATCAAAATACAGGTGGAGGCATATCGGCCACGTCCCACGCGCCCGCGCAGCTGGTGCAGCTGTGCCAACCCAAACCGCTCGGCGTTTTCGATCACCATAATCACCGCGTTGGGCACATTCACCCCCACCTCCACCACGGTGGTGGATACCAGCAGATCGATCTCACCGGCAGCAAAAGCGGACATCACCCGCTCTTTGTCGGCGGCTTTCATGCGTCCGTGCAGCAGCCCCAACCGATAGCCCGCAAACGCACCGGCAGACAGCCGCTCGGCGTATTCCTGTGCCGAAGCGAGGTCGGTTTCGCCCTCTTCCACCAGCGGACAAACGACATAGCCCTGTCGCCCCGCGTCCAGATGTTTTTTTACATATCCATAGGCGCGTTCCCGCTTGCGGCTGCTCACGGCGTAGGTTTCGATCGGCTGCCGCCCGGGGGGCAGCTCGTCCAGTATCGACACATCCAGATCGCCGTAGATCATCAGCGCCAGTGTACGCGGAATGGGGGTAGCAGACATCACCATCAGGTGGGGATTGTTCCCCTTGGCAGCAAGGCGGCTGCGCTGCCCCACCCCAAAGCGGTGCTGCTCGTCGGTGATGACCAGCCCCAACCGGGCGAAGTCCACCCCGTCTGACAGCAGCGCATGGGTGCCGACCAGCAGGTCGATGTTCCCCTCGCGCAGATCACCCAGCAGTTCCCGCCGGCGGGCGGCGGTGGCGGCGCCGGTAAGCAGCCCCACCCGCACATCGCCCGGTTCCAGCAAAGCGGTCAGCGATTGCGCGTGCTGCTCCGCCAGAATGCTGGTGGGCGCCATCAGCGTCACCTGCCAGCCGTTGCGAATAGCGGTGTACGCCACACCAGCCGCCACCGCCGTTTTACCGCTGCCGACATCGCCCTGCACCAAACGGCTCATGGGGCGCCCCTGCGCCATATCGTGCACGCAATCGGCGATCGCCCGCTGCTGCGCGCCGGTGGGAGTAAAGGGCAGCAGCTTTTCAAACTCCGCCGTATAATCGGTGGGCATCACGGCAGCGGTTTCCTGCCGCGTGCGCCCTTTCATTTGCAGCATACCAAGCTGCAGCAAAAACAATTCCTCAAACACCAACCGCCGCCGCGCCAGTGCCAGTGCGGTCTGGTCGGTCGGGAAATGAATGTTTTCCAGCGCGTACCGGCGGGTACACAGCTGTTGCTGCTGCCGCAAGGCGGCGGGCAGCGGATCGCTGTCCAGCCACTCTTCCAGCTGCTGCAGCGCTTGCGCCACCGTGCGCTCGATGATGCGGGAGGAAAGCCCCTCGGTCTGCGGATAGACAGGGCGGATGCGCGCACCGGTGCTCGCCGCCTCGATCAGCGGCGCGGTCATTTCGAACCGGTGAAAATCGCCCTTGACCTGCCCGTACAGCAGCAGCTCATCCCCTTTGCGGATCTTATCCGCCGCGTAGTGGTTGTTGAACAGCGTCACCTGCGCGCGTGCCGAGCCGTCGCTGATGCCAAAGCGGTACAGCGTCATACCGCGGCGCACCGGATGGGTGGATACCACGGTAGTGACGATCGCCCGCACACAGCAATCCTCGCCCAAGGGAGCTTCCGACAGCGGTGTCGGCTGGGACCAGTCCTCGTATTCGCGCGGGAAATGCCGCACCAAATCGCGCAGTGTGGCAATGCCCAGCTTTTCAAATTGGGCAGCGCGGCGCTCGCCCACGCCTTTCAAAAAGCGTACCGATTGATCCGCCGTCATCCCATCTCCCCCTTTCTGTCCGGTTACTCAAAAGGGCGTACAGGTCACCCTGTACGCCCTTGCCTGTTTGGTCGATTTATTCCACCGAAATGATGTAATAGTACACCGGCTGACCGCCGCTGAGCACCGTGATATCCGCATCGTCGCCCAGCTTGGCGCGAATCCCGGCCGCCGCCTCTTCGGCTTCGGCTTCGGTCACATCTTCACCATACATCAGCGTGATGAAGTTGATCTCCTGTCCGTTGGAACGGCGAGCCGACACCAGCGATTTGGTCAACTTCACGGTGGCGTGCGCCACATCGGTATCCACAAACGCGAGCTTGCCGCCGTCCAGCGCGAGGATCTCGCCCTCTTTGATGGCGTAGCCCTCGTAATCGCTGTTGCGCGCCGCGAAGGTGATCTGACCGGTGGACACATCGTCCGCTGCTTTCATCATTTCCACCAGATTGTCGTTGGCATCGCTTTCCGGATCAAACGCCAGCATGGCGGAGATGCCCTGCGGAATGGTGCGGGTGGGCAACACATGCACTTCCCGATCCGCCAGCGCGATCGCCTGTTCCGCCGCCAGAATGATGTTCTTGTTGTTGGGCAACACAAACACGGTTTTGGCGGGAGTCGCCTGAATCGCATTCAAAATGTCATCGGTCGAGGGGTTCATGGTCTGACCGCCCGACACGATCTGGTCGCTGCCCAGATCCTTGAACAGATGGCGCAAGCCGTCGCCCGCCGCCACCGCGACAAAGCCATACTCGTTCTCCGGCTCCGCGCGCTCATAGGTGGGTTGTTCCACGCCCTGTTCCTCCACCCAGCCCGCGTTGGCATGCTGGATGCGCATATTTTCGACCTTAACGGTTTCAAACTGACCGTATTTCACGCCCTCGGACAGCGCTTTGCCGGGGTCGTTGGTGTGCACATGCACTTTGATGATCTCGTCGTCGTCCACCACGACCACACAGTCGCCGATGGTTTCCAGATACGCCCGCAAGCGCACCGGGTCGCGATCGTTGTCCTTATCGCGCGCCACAATAAACTCCGTGCAATAGGTAAAGGTGATATCGGTTTCAAACGCCCCCGCTGCGCTCACCTTTTGGGGAGCCGCCGCAGCGGTCGCGCCGCCCTCGGCCGCGACCATCTCGCCGCCGTTCAACACCACCTGCATAGCGCGGAAGATCACGCACAAGCCTTTGCCGCCCGCGTCCACCACACCGGCTTTTTTCAGCACCGGCAGCAGCTCCGGCGTACGCGCCAGCGATGCTTCCGCTTCGGCGCAGATCGCGTCCCACACGACCAGCGCATCCGCGCCGCCGGCGGCGACCTCTTTGCCTTTTTCGGCGGCTTCGCGCGCCACCGTCAAAATGGTGCCCTCGGTGGGCTTCATCACCGCTTTGTACGCGGCCTCCACACCGATGGACAACGCATTCGCCAAGTCCACGCCGTCCGCTTGCTCCTTGCCCTTCAGACCTTTGGAAAAACCGCGGAACAGCAACGACAAAATCACGCCCGAGTTACCCCGCGCGCCGCGCAGCAGCGCCGACGAAGCGGTGTCTGCCGTCTGGCTGACGGTGGGCTGCTGCAGCCGTTCCAGCTCGCGGGCAGCCGCCGACAGAGTCATCGACATATTGGTACCGGTATCGCCATCCGGCACCGGAAAAACGTTGAGTTCATCCACCGACTGTTTGACCTGCGCGAGTTGTCGGGACGCGGACACCATGGCGTCGCGCAATACACTACCTTGAATCAATATAAGCACTCCTTTAGGCACACCACACGGGCGGCCGGCTGTTTCGATCGGTTATTCGGCTTTCATGCCGTCTACAAACACGTTGACCTTTTTAACCTCCAGGCCGGTCGCCTGTTCCACGGTGTACCGCACCTTGTTGACAATGCTTTTGGCAATGGCAGAGATATTCATGCCATAGATCACAGCGATGTGCAGATCCACCACGAGCTTGTCGTTTTCGCTGTGGACGCGGATGCCATCATCCGCAAAGCTGCGGCGATAAAACACCGAGCGCAGCCCTTGCCGCGTGCCACTTTTGACCATGCCGACCACGCCATAGCAGGAGGTGGCCGCATTGCCCACCAGATAGGAAAAGTACTCTTGCGAAATTTCGATGGTGCCAAGGGGATTTTCAATACGGATCATAGAGCTTTCCCGCCTTTCTATCAAGCCATGCGAAATGGCTCCGGTTTTTCTTATACAGTGGTATACAGGTTTATTATACCCCTAAGCCGCGCAATGTGCAATAGCGGCGGCCACTTTTTCTAAAAGCAATTTAGTATACCACTTTTTTTCACAGGAATCAAGCCCCGGCGCTTTTTCCTCTCGGGGCGGCGCGATGCCCCACCGTAAAGGGCAAAAAGCGGTTGACAAACAGACACACCACTGCCACCAGGACGCACACCACCGCCGTCACGATCAGCACCAGCAGCGTCATGGGCAGCGCACCGACAAACGGCAGCTTCAGCCCCACGGTCAGCACCAGCTTGGCGGCGTACATATGCCATACAAAATAGATAAAGGTGTTGCGCCCAACGAACAGCAACGGCCGCATCTCCCGGCACAGCTTGGTGACGCAGAAAACCGCGTACACCCCTACCCAAGCCAGCAGCGAAAACACAATCGGGTTAAAATAGCGTCCCCGGTTGATGTCCACGGTGCAGCCCGGCCATACCAACTGCAGCAAGCAAAGCGCCACCGCATATACACCCAAACACACAGCGGCCTGCTTTTTCATGCTGATCGCAGCCGTTTTCTCCTCCACCACATGGCGGATCAGATAACCGAGCGTCATAAACTGCGTGCAGGTCAGCGCCGTATCCAGCTTCCACGGCTTGACGACCCCGTCCGCCGACCACCAATACCCCAGCACTGTGCACACAAGCGTGATGGCGGTCAAAGCGACCAGATTGTGCCGTGCCAGCTTTTGCATCGCGAAAAAGAGAATCTCCAGCACGATTAGGCATGGGATGAACCAAATCAAATTGCCGCGCACAAAGGGCAATAGATAATTGGATACCAGCAGCGAGCCGATCCGGCTCGTTTGGAACCCGCAGCGGTACATATCCATTCCGAACGCCACGATACCCATAAACGATCCCCACACGGCATAGGGGATCAGACGGGTACGCAGCATTTTTTTGAAAAAATACACCGGATCGTCATTCTTCGCCGAAAACAAATAACCGGAGATGGCAAAAAACAACGGCAGCTTCAGCGGATTGATGACGGTGGCGATCCCCCCGTATACGGCATCCGCCGACACACCGGCCGCTACGGTTTCGTTGCCGACGTGTCCAAAAATCACAAATATCATCGCCAACGCACGGGCGATGTCGATCCATCCTTTTCGCTCTGTCTGCGGCATGGGAGGCCCTCCTATTCGAGCAATATCACCATTCTTGTTCAGCGCACATCCAACCGTTCCACTCCGACGGTGCGGCCGGTTTTGTCATCCAAGATGAACAGCACCGCATTCATCATGCAGGGACCGTCCGCCACCGCGAACCGCACCGGCAGCTTATCGTGCATTTTTTGCACCGACTGTTCCGGGCGCACCCCCAGCACCGAGTTGACCGGTCCGGTCATGCCCACATCGGTCAAAAAGCCGGTGCCTTGCGGCAAAATCTGCTCGTCCGCCGTCGCCGTGTGCGTGTGGGTGCCGAACAGCGCCGAAATGCGCCCGTCGGCATAATACGCCAGCGCCTTTTTTTCGGCGGTAGCCTCGGCATGGAAATCCACCACACAAAAGCGCGGATTGCCCGCCTGTTTCAGCAGCGCATCCAGCGTATCAAAAGGACACGCCAGCGGCTCCAGATATACCACGCCCAGCAGATTGATCACCGCCACCTGGTAGCGGCCTTTATCCACCATATACAGCCCCCGCCCCGGCGCACCGGCGGGATAGTTGCCGGGGCGCAGCAGCGCCGGATCTTCGTCCAGCAGCGGCCAGAATTCGCGGCGGCGATAGGTGTGGTTGCCACCGGTCACCACATCCGCGCCGCTGTCCAGAATATGGCGCGCCGATACCGGAGTGATGCCGTTGCCATCGGCGGAATTTTCGCCGTTGACGATGCAGACATCCACGCCGTACTGCCGCTTGATCGGGGGCAGCACCCGCCGCAAATGAGCACAGCCGGCGCTGCCCACCACATCGCCCACACAAAGAATGCGCATACTTGTTCCTCCTGTAAAAAGACCGCTTTCCACCGGATTGCCAGCGAAAAGCGGTCCCTTGTGCATTTGTTTATTTGGCGTAGTCGACCGCCCGGTTTTCGCGAATCAGATTCACCTTGATCTGACCCGGATAATCCATATTTTCCTCGATCTTCTTGGCGATATCGCGCGCCAGCAAGGTCATCTGGTCGTCGTTGACCACATCCGGTTTCACCAGAATGCGCACCTCGCGACCCGCCTGGATAGCGAACGAACGCTCCACGCCGTCGAATTCGTTGGCGATCTCTTCCAGCTTCTCCAACCGTTTGATGTAGTTTTCCAAATTCTCGCGACGGGCGCCCGGGCGCGCAGCCGAAATGGCATCGGCGGCCTGCACCAGACAGGCGATCACGGTGGTCGCCTCCACATCGCCGTGGTGAGCGGCGATCGCGTGGATCACCGCTTCGCTTTCCTTATACTTGCGGGCAATATCCACACCGATCTCGATATGCGAGCCTTCCACCTCATGGTCGACCGCCTTACCGATATCGTGCAGCAAGCCAGCGCGGCGCGCCACTTCGGGATCCACGCCCAGCTCGCTGGCCATGATGCCCGACAGGAACGCCACTTCCATCGAGTGGTTCAACACA
This sequence comes from uncultured Oscillospiraceae bacterium, assembly GCA_900547105.1. GTDB lineage: Bacteria > Bacillota > Clostridia > Oscillospirales > Acutalibacteraceae > UMGS1474. The sequence goes on from URFL01000005.1 coordinate 171,093, forward strand.
TTCTGACCGTAGCTGGTGCGGTAATGCAGCCGACCCAGCAGACGCATGATTTCGGGATGGATCCCGCGCAGACCGGTTTCCAGCACCGCGCGCTCACCCTCGGATTTGATGGTTGCTTCCACCTCGCGGCGGGCTTTGTCCACCATCTCCTCGATGCGGGCGGGATGGATACGGCCGTCCGAGATCAAGCGCTCCAGCGCAATGCGCGCCACCTCGCGGCGCACCGCATCAAACCCGGACAGCGTGATAGCTTCCGGCGTGTCGTCGATAATCAGATCCACACCGGTCAGCGTTTCGATGGCGCGGATGTTGCGGCCTTCGCGACCGATGATGCGCCCCTTCATCTCGTCGTTGGGCAGCGGCACCACCGACACGGTGGTTTCCGCCACCTGATCCGCGGCGACCCGCTGGATCGCGTGGGAGATCAGCGTGCGGGCACGGCGATCCACATCCTCTTTCAGGCGCGCTTCGTACTCGTTAATCTTCAGCGCTTTTTCGTGGGTCAGCTCCTGTTCCAGATTGTTGAGCAAATACTCCTTCGCCTGCTCCGCCGTCAAGCCGGAAATGCGTTCCAGCATTTCAAACTGACCTTTTTTCAGATCCTCGGCATCCTTCAAGCGAGCTTCCACATCTTTTTGCTTTTTCGCAATGCTTTCTTCTTTTTTCTCGCAATTTTCAATTTTACGATCCAGCGTTTCTTCCTTTTGCTGGATACGGCGCTCCTGGCGCTGCACATCACTACGGCGCTCTTTGATTTCCCGCTCGGACTCGTTGCGCAAGCGGTGAATCTCGTCCTTGGCTTCGATCAGTGCTTCTTTTTTCTTGGTTGCGGCTGCTTTTTTCGCGTCAGCAACAATGCGCTCGGCCTCGGCTTCGGCCGAACCGATGGCAGCCTCCGCTTCTTTGCGGCGATGCTCCTCGCCTTTTTTATAGGCGACGATGCCCGCCACGACAGCGCCGACAATCAGCGTTGCCACAGCCAGCAGGATTCCCTGCCAAAGCTCCATACAACAATACACCTCCATAAAAAACGGTTTTGTCAAGAAACAGAACCCTTTTCAACGGAGGTGTAGATTATCCACAACAAAAGGACGGAATACGCCCTTTATCAAAAAACAACCCGCTTTTTTATCTATAACCGGACCGCCCGAAGCGACCATATTTTTCTGTTATCTATAAATAAACGACAAGCTGTCTCCCTTGAAAAAAGATCCTGCTGCGATTTCCAAAGGGATTCGGTCAAATGACCAAATACCTGTTTACCATTATATACTAGATATAGGGAGTGTGTCAAGAGGGCGCGGGGCTATTTTGCGAAATCGCCGCGGTTTCCGCCGGCAAGCCTTCGACAGAAATTCCCACGCAAAAGCAGCGAACAAATGTTTGACATTGTTGGTGCAGCGTGCTATAATAGCGTCGAACAGATGTTCTTTATCGAGGTGAATCGAATGGATGTTTTGGATAAACTGCGCATTTTGACCGGCGCTGCCAAATACGATGTGGCGTGTACCTCCAGCGGGTCGTCGCGCGGCGGCAAAAAAGGGATGATGGGGGCGACCTGTGCCCCGGGCATCTGCCATAGCTTCGCGGCGGACGGCCGCTGCATTTCGCTGCTAAAGGTGCTGATGAGCAACGCGTGTCTATTTGATTGTCAGTATTGTGTCAACCGCTGCTCCAACGATGTCCCCCGCGCTACCTTCACGCCGGAGGAGCTGGCGGGGCTGACCATTGATTTTTACCGCCGCAATTATATCGAGGGGCTGTTTTTAAGCTCGGGTGTCATCCGCGATCCCGATTATACCATGGAGCAGATGTGCCGGGTGCTGGAGCTGCTGCGCGGCCCCTACCGCTTCAACGGCTACATCCACGCCAAGGCGATCCCCGGCTGTTCACCGGAGCTGGTGACCAAGCTGGGGCACCTGTGCGACCGGATGAGCGTCAATATCGAATTGCCCAGCGAACACAGTCTGCGGCTGCTGGCACCCAACAAATCCCGCCAAAAGGTGCTGCGCCCCATGGGCGCGATCTCCGACAACATCAAGCAGAACCGGGAGGAGCTGGCGCTGTACCGCCACGCGCCCTCCTTTGCTCCGGCGGGACAAAGCACCCAAATGATCATCGGTGCCACCCCCGACACGGATTATCAAATTGTCAATCTGGCGCAGGCGCTGTATCGGCGATACGCATTGAAGCGTGTGTTTTACTCGGCGTATATTCCGGTGGGTACCAACGCGCTGCTGCCGCGCGACCAACCGCCGCCCCTGCTGCGGGAGCATCGCCTGTATCAGGCGGATTGGCTGCTGCGATACTATGGCTTTTCGGCCAGCGAACTGCTGGACGAGAAGCATCCGGATCTGGACCCGCTGCTCGATCCCAAATGCCAATGGGCACTGCGGCATTTGGATCTTTTTCCTGTGGAAATCAACCGCGCCGATAAAGAAACGCTGCTGCGCGTACCCGGCATCGGCGTAAAATCCGCGCTGCGCATCTTGACCGCACGCCGCAGCGGGTCGCTGACCTTTGAGGGGCTGAAAAAGCTGGGGGTGGTGCTGAAGCGCGCGGTATATTTCATCACCTGCAACGGCAAAATGGCGGACGCGGTGCAATTTTCGCCGGAATTCATTTACGGCAATCTAACCGATAGCGCCCGTCGGGAGCAACAACTGCCGCTGGACGCTCCGCAGCAGCTGACTTGGAACGATTTACCGCAGCTGGCGGCACCAAAGGGGGCGGCGACATGGGCGCTCCACTAACTCTGCTGTTTGACGGCAGCTTCGAAGGGCTGATGACGGCTTTTTTTGATGCTTATGCCCGCCGCCCCCATCCGGTCGCGCTGTTGCCGGAAGCTGCCTGTCAGCTGGAGTTCGGGCAGCGATACACCACCGTTTCCACCGACGAAGCCAAGGCTGCCCGTGTGGTACGGGGCATCCGGCGCTGTGTCGGTGAATTTGCCTACGAAAAGGCGTGGATGGCGTTTTTGCTGGACAAGCCGGACATCAGCCAGACCATTTATCAATATCTGCTTTGGGGATTTGAGGTAGGGCCCGACATCCGCACGCGATTGGTGGACGACCGCGCGCTGGCAATAGACAAGGCGGTGGCGTTGGTAGCGCGAGAAGCGTGTGCCCTGCGTGAGTTTTTGCGTTTATCCGAGCGCGAGGGCGGGGTGTACTACGGCGAGATCAGCCCCCAGCACCGCATTTTGCCGCTGTTGATGCCGCATTTCGTGGAACGGTTTTCCACACAGCCGTTTCTCATCCAAGACTGCACCCATCAGCTGGCAGGGGTCGCACAGGGCGGCGACTGGTACATCACCGATTCGTCCACACTAGCTATGCCGGATATTTCTGCGCGCGAAGCCTCCATACAGCAGCTTTGGAAAACCTTCTATCAACGCATTGCCATCAAAGAGCGCATCAACCCACAGCTGCAACGACAGCTGATGCCAAAAAAGTATTGGAAGCATATGGTGGAGATGAACTCACTGCCGCTTGATAACACGCCCCTCGCCTATCAACCGCCACCGCCGCCATTATCAAGCGGTCACGCCTCGCTGCCAAGCCATCCTTTGGGTGCGCACAATGCACCTTGAGAAAAAGTATCCTCTGCACACAAAAGCCCCGCCTGATAACAGTGAAGTAGTCAATAGTTAGTAGACACAAAATTTCTTAAGTCACCAGTACTGTTCTGTACAGGACTGGTGGTTTTCCATTTAGTTTACGGACAGGTCGCTCGTTGTTGAAATAGTAGATTGTCT